>NZ_JBJMAU010000001.1:0-872835 GCF_052119505.1 Anaerobacillus sp. MEB173 | reverse complement strand
TAGAGCTTAGTGTTGGCTAACACCAACCGACATTCATCTCCCACCTACTCATTGGGCTACACCTTTCACATTCCTTGAGGTGGGAGTCTTCTGTCGGAAATCAAATAAATTATTTGAATATTATTAATAGTAAGGTGTGGTAATAAAAATGAAACAATTTGAGCAATCGGAGGTCTTAAAACGTTTACCAGAGCAATTCTTTGCCAAGCTCGTACTTAATGTTAATGAAATGGTAAAAAAGGGACATGATGTTATAAATTTAGGTCAAGGAAACCCGGACCAGCCAACACCTCAACACATTGTCGCTGCAATGCAAGATGCTGTTACAAATTCAAACTATCATAAGTATCCTCCGTTTCGTGGCTACCCGTTTCTTAAAAAGGCGATAGCAGAGTTTTATCAGAGAGAATACGGAGTCGACATTGATCCTTATAAAGAAGTAGCCGTTCTATTTGGTGGAAAAGGCGGGCTTGTTGAAATAAGTCAATGTTTACTTAATAAAGGTGATGTTGCATTAGTCCCTGACCCAGGATACCCTGATTATTGGTCGGGAATTGCGGTAGCTGAAGCAGAAATGGAAATGATGCCATTACGTGCCGAGCATAGCTTCCTGCCAAACTATGCTGCAATTACAAAGGAAAAGGCTCGAAAAGCCAAGTTGATGTTTCTTAACTACCCAAATAATCCAACCGGAGCAATTGCTACAAATCGTTTTTTTGAAGAAACAGTTTCTTTTGCAAGTGAAAATGATATTTGTGTTGTTCATGATTTTGCTTACGGAGGGATCGGTTTTGATGGTGAAAAGCCAATCAGCTTTCTCCAAACAGAGGGAGCGAAAGAGGTTGGAATTGAAATTTATACCCTTTCCAAAACATATAATATGGCAGGCTGGCGTATTGGGTTTGCTGTTGGTAATCCGAGTGTAATTGAAAGCATTAATTTATATCAGGATCATTTTTATGTGAGCATATTTGGAGCCATTCAAGAAGCGGCGGCAACAGCATTGTTAAGCTCGCAAGATTGTGTGAAAGAATTGACGCAAACGTATGAAAAAAGAAGAAACGTATTAATTAATGGGCTGAATAAGATCGGGTGGGCGGTTGAGGCTCCTAAGGGCTCATTCTTCGCCTGGTTACCAGTACCAAAAGGATATACATCGGAGACGTTTGCAGATTTCCTTTTACGAGAAGCATATGTTGCTGTAGCACCAGGCATAGGCTTTGGGAAAGAAGGGGACCAATATGTTCGTGTTGCGTTACTGACGGAGGAAGATCGGCTTCAAGAGGCTGTCGATCGTCTTGAAAAATTGCATCTTTTTAAAAAATAAATAATATAGACAGTAATAGTGTTATAATCATATAAAAAACTGCACCCTAAAAAATTAAATAAATGTAATTTTTTAGGGTGATTTGTTTTTTGTATAAATAGCAGAGATCAAACTAAAATGGATGAGGTGACTATTAATTGAGGCTTGATAAGGAGAAAGCAGCATTAGTCGTAGTTGATGTCCAAGGCAAATTAGCTCATATGGTGTATGAACAAGAAATCCTGTTTGAAAATATTAGAAAATTAATTCTAGGGTCTAAATTGTTTAATATGCCAATTATTTGGGTCGAGCAATACCCGGAAGGACTAGGTTCTACTGTTCAAGAGATCGCTGAATTGTTGGAAGGCATGGAACCAATTAAGAAAATGACATTTAGTAGTTGTGGAAGTGAAGAGTTCTGTGAAAAGCTATCAAAAATAAATCGTAACCAGCTTTTAGTTGTTGGGATCGAGGCACATGTCTGCGTCTATCAAACTGTCATGGACTTATTACAATTAAACTACCATGTTGAACTTATCACGGATGGCGTATCTTCAAGAACCTATGAAAATAAGAAAACAGCAATAGATAGATTAAAGGCCGCAGGTGCTAATTTAACAAGTACGGAATTAGCGTTGTTTGACTTAATGAAGACTGCGGAAGGTCCTACGTTTAAGGAAATGCTGAAGATTGTAAAGTAAACCTTTATGCCACAAGTTAGTTCTCTCTACTTATTTATACAATAAAACATACGTAGCATCGATAAACTAAAAATAGAAAGATGAGAAAAAATGACAATTTTTATCGAAGTTGTACTACCGGTTACTCTCGTGTTTTTAATAGGATTCCTAGTTCAAAAGTGGCGTAATATTGATATTCGTACATTATCAACCGTGGCGATTTATATATTAACACCCTGTCTTGTTTTTAGGACGTTCTATACTACACCACTGGATATGAATTATGCTTACATGGTATATTTTTCATTAATCCTCCTTTTTGCAATTATTCTTATCAATAAAATATATGCAAAAATCAGAAACTACTCTCAGTCACTGGAAAGTGGTTTAATTTTATCTACTGCATTTATGAATTCAGGAAATTACGGTGCACCTATCATCCTGTTTGCATATGGAACAGCCGGATTTGATTATGCGGTCTCATTAATGGTTCTTCAAGCGATCATTATGAATTTCTTCGGCGTGTATTATGCAGCAAAAGGAACCGACGGTATAATGCAAGCAATAAAATCAGTGATGCAAATGCCGGCAACGTATGCTGTTATTCTGGCACTATTATTAAAGGCATTTACGATAGAAATGCCATCAAATTTATTTATGACAATTGACCTGATTGCTGAAGCAACGATTCCGATGGTTATGGTCATTCTTGGAATGCAATTAGCAGAGATAAAATGGTTAGGTTTCCAATGGTCAAAAATCTGGTTTGGTGTCATTTTGCGACTGGCCATTTCACCACTTATCGCTTTTTTCATTGTATTGGCTTTTCCAATGGATCCACTGCTAGCAAAGGTACTAATTGTTTCAGCAGCGATGCCAACGGCTGCGACAACAGCAATCTACGCTGTTCAATTTAACTCTGAACCAAAGCTGGTCTCAAGTATTACATTAATCACAACTCTAATAAGTGTTGTAACAATAACCTTATTATTAGCGATATTAGGATAGAAGAAAGCGATTAGGGAGATAATCTCTAGTCGCTTTTCCAATGAATTTATAATTTATAATGTATAATGTAAAATGATTAAGATAATACATAGATGTTATTTATTAACTACTTGGATAGCTTATCAGTAATTCTAAATTATTAATTCTAAATTTCTTTTAGGGGTTGAATCGGTTGAAGCATGTATTGGTTGAAAACTTATCAAAAAGTTACATAGACAAAGTGTTATTTAAAGATATTTCCTTTGCTATTTCGGAACAGCAAAGAATTGGTGTTATTGGTGTTAATGGTACGGGAAAATCAACGTTATTAAAAATCATTGCAGGAATTGAGACAGCTGATGAAGGGAATATTGTTCACCCAAGTGATTTTCGGATTGAATATTTACCGCAAAATCCAGAATTTGATGCTCAATCAACGATTCTTGATCAAATTTTTCTTGGTGATACGCCATTAATGCGGTTATTGAAGGAATATGAACAGGCATTGATTGATATTGAGAAAAATCCTACTAACGAAAAGTATCAGAATCAGCTCTTTTCCCTCCAACAAAAAATGGATGCAGCTGATGCATGGGATATGAACACACAAGCGAAAGCGGTCTTAACAAAATTGGGAATCACTGATTTCACAAAAAAAATCAGTGAGTTATCAGGTGGACAGAGAAAGAGGGTAGCGATGGCGAAGGCGTTAATTCAACCAGCTGACTTGTTTATTCTCGATGAGCCAACGAATCATTTAGATAATGAAACGATAGAATGGCTAGAGGAGTTACTTTCACGTTACCGAGGAGCAATTCTACTTGTTACTCACGATCGTTATTTCCTAAACCGAGTAACAAATCGGATGATCGAGCTTGATCAAGGAAAGCTGTATAGCTATGAAGGAAACTACGAAATGTTTCTTGAAAAAAAAGCTGAACGTGAGGAACGAGAGGCAGCGATGGAGAAGAAACGTCAAAACCTTTTGCGCCGTGAATTAGCATGGCTTAAACGAGGAGCAAAAGCAAGGACGACAAAACAAAAAGCTCGTATTGACCGGGTGGAAACAATTCGTGAACCGATTACGAAACAAAAAGAAGAACAGCTTGATATGGCTATAGGCTCTAAACGGCTAGGTAAGAAAGTAATGGAAGCGAAACATATTAGTAAAGCATTTGAAGGGAAACTCCTCATCAATGACTTTAATTACCTCGTTTTGCCACAGGATCGTATTGGAATTATTGGTCCTAATGGAAGTGGTAAATCTACACTATTAAATATTCTTGCAGGACGCATTCAGCCTGATTCAGGTGAGGTTGAAGTAGGACAGACGGTAAAGCTTGCTTATTATACCCAGGAAAATGAAGAAATGGACCAAAATTTACGGGTAATCGAATATATTAAAGAAGTAGCTGAAGTCATTTATACTGCTGATGGCCAATCAATTACTGCTTCTCAAATGCTCGAGCGATTCTTATTTTCACCAAAACTCCAATACACGCCTATTTATAAACTTTCAGGGGGAGAACGCCGTAGACTTTATCTTCTGAGAGTGTTAATGGAAGAGCCCAATGTTCTTTTCCTTGATGAGCCAACGAATGATCTTGATATTCAAACACTAACCATACTAGAAGATTATTTGGAGAACTTCCCTGGTACCGTCGTTACAGTGTCCCATGATCGTTACTTTTTAGATCGGACTTGTGAGCATCTTTTTGCCTTTGAAGGTCACCCGGTAATTCGCCATTTTTATGGGAACTATTCGGATTACTTAGATGTAAGAAAGACAGAAAAAGTGTTAGAAATAGAAGAGGAAAAAAAGAAAGAGAATAAGGATGTTCATAAGTCTCAGGAGAGAACAAAGACACGGGCAAGAAAATTGTCATTTAAGGAGCAGAAGGAATGGAATGAGATCAATGAACGAATTGAAGCACTTGAAAAGAGAAGCGCAGAACTTAAGGACGAGATCGCACAGGCTGGAAGTGATTTTGCGAAGGTTCAACCGTTATTTGAAGAGGAGCAACAAGTAACAGAAGAATTAGAACAAGTCATTGAACGGTGGGCTGAACTTTCGGAGCTGATCGAAGAGATCGAACAGGGAAAATAGCAGGGAAGTTAACTTTAACAAGCTATTCGCAATATAATACTAATATACAGCAATCATTTATAAGGAGGGTTTTGTAAATGATGAGGTGGTTAGTGGCGGTGTTTTGGATCGGAAGGCTACTTCGGAAAAGGTAATATTTTTATTAGTTAATAGTTAAAAGTTAAAAGTTGTATGTTGAATGTTGGATTGAGGGTTTGCTATGGAGGGATTTTGAAGATTTTGGAGAAGTATATAGTATTTAGGATATAGTATCCAATGTAAATGATGAGTACAAGGGGAGGAATTACATATGACTGCAGAATTAAATCCGCCACAACGTATACTAATGGGGCCTGGACCAAGTGATGTTGCTCCTAGTGTTCTTCGGGCAATGGCGATACCTCTGTTAGGACATCTTGATCCAGCATTCTTACAGATCATGAATGAAACAATGGATTTACTGCGAAAGGTGTATCAAACTGATAACAAGTTAACGATAGCTATGTCAGGGACTGGCAGTGCAGGAATGGAGACGGTGTTTGTTAATTTAGTCGAGCCAGGCGATAAGGTTATCATTGGTGTCAATGGTCTGTTTGGGACGAGAATGGTTGATGTTGCTGAACGATGCGGGGCAACGGTGATTCCCATTACAGCACCATGGGGAGAAATTATTCCGCCTAAGGCTGTAGAGGAAGCGCTGCGTCTACATCCGGAAACAAAATTAGTCGGCATTGTACATGCTGAAACATCAACAGGTGTCAGACAACCATTAGACGAAATTAGTGAAATCGTTCATCGGACTGAGGCATTGCTTATCTGTGATATGGTGACATCTATTGGCGGCTGCCCAACTGAAGTGGACAAGCATAAGATTGATGCAGCGTACAGTGGGACGCAAAAGTGTTTGAGTGCACCTCCTGGCCTTGCTCCTGTTACGATGAGTGAAAAGGCTCTAGAAGTGATAAATCAACGGAAAACAAAAGTGCAAAGTTGGTATTTGGATTTAAGTATGATCCAAAGCTATTGGTCTGATGAACGCGCTTATCACCATACTGCACCAATATCGATGGTCTATTCATTGCGAGAGGCCCTTCGTTTAATTGTGAAAGAAGGTCTTGAAAATGTATTTGAACGTCATGAACGATATGGTACAGCATTGCATCTTGGACTTGAAGCGATGGGTCTTGAGCTGCTTGTTGCTAAGGAGCATCGTCTTCATCAATTAACATCTGTGAGAATTCCGCAGGGAGTGGATGATGCTGCTGTGAGAAAAGAACTGTTAGAGCGGTATGGTCTTGAAATCGGTGGTGGTTTAGGAGACTTAAAAGGACAAATTTGGCGGATTGGATTAATGGGCTATAATGCTCGACAAACAAATGTTACACTTTTCCTTGCAGCACTTGAGGACGTACTGCGAAATCAAGGATACGAGATGACTGCTGGAGCAGGAGTTCAAGCGGCAAATCGTTATTTAACAAAATGATAATTATATTGACACAAATTTGCCTACCAGATTTTTGCTGGTAGGTTAATTTTTTACTATAATAAAGCTTATGCGCTATTTGGGACTTATTGTAATTTATATGGAATGTTAAATTTTAAGTAAAATAAAAATAGGTTAGTTGTATTTAGGGAGGCCGAACAAGTGGAATCACAACTTGTGTTAACATTTATTATTTTGGGTGTTGCAACAATTTTCTTTATGGTTGGTCGGATTCGCTCGGATTTAGTGGCATTACTTTCACTATTGGCTTTACTGCTTAGTGGAGTGATTACGACAACAGAAGCACTTGCAGGATTTTCTAATTCAGTTGTGATTATGATTGCTGGTTTGTTTGTAGTTGGAGGAGGAATTTTGAGGACCGGCCTGGCAAAAATGGCAGGCAACCTCTTACTGCGTTTAGCAGGGAAAAGCGAAATGAAATTACTAATCTTGTTAATGAGTGTAGTGGCTATATTAAGTGCATTTATGAGTAACACTGGAACAGTTGCTGTACTTTTGCCGGTTGTCATCAGTTTAGCACTAGGGATGAATAAAAGCCCATCACAGTTTTTAATTCCTTTAGCATTCGCAAGTAGTTTAGGAGGAGTGCTTACTTTAATAGGAACTCCACCTAATCTGATTGTAAGTGAAACATTGAAGCAATACGGATATGAACGTCTGAGTTTTTTTGATTTTACACCAATCGGAATTGTTGCACTGTTAACTGGGATGTTATTTCTCCTGACAATTGGCAGACAATTGCTGCCAAAAGAAAAACAGGTAAAATCCAAAAGGAGTCATGGCTCAATTTCGGCAAAGGAACTGGCAAATTACTATGAATTAACGGATACCATTCATCGGGTCCGTGTACGGCGCGGTTCACCAATGAAAGGGAAGAATCTGGCTGATTTAAGATTACCGGGTAATTATCAGTTATGTGTTCTAAAAATTGAACGGAAGTCCTCTGAAGGCAATAAGATTTTTCCTGTTACATATCAGGAGATGGCTGGGCCAAATAGTACGGTTCGTGAACATGATATTCTTTATTTACAAGGGCCATTACAACAGCTTAGCCGTCTTTTGGAGGATTATCTTTTGGATTTGCAGCAAGAAAAAGATGCAACATCTGAATACCTGATTTCCAAACAACTTGGTATCGCGGAAGTTTTGCTAACACCACAGTCAAGTTTAATTAATGAAACTGTGGAGAGCGTAAACTTTCGTGAAAAATACAATTTAAATATTTTGGCAATCAATCGAAAAGGTGAATACTTGCTAAAAGATATGTCGAAACAAAAATTACGTTTTGGGGATGCGCTCCTTGTCCAAGGTTCATGGGATGAAATTGAATTGTTGGCAAGAGAGACAGATGATGTTGTCGTCGTTGGACAACCCCAGGAACAAGCAAGCATGGCAGCAGCTAACGGAAAGGCACCGATTGCTGCATTTATTATGTTAGGAATGCTTGTTATGATGACGTTTGAAGTGGTTTCAGCTGTTACAGCAGTAATTATTGCTGCAATGCTAATGGTGATGACGGGTTGTTTACGTAATATGGACGATGCCTATGGAAGGATTAACTGGGAAAGTGTCGTTTTAATAGCGGCAATGCTCCCAATGGCAACAGCTTTGGAAAAGACCGGGGGAGTTCAGCTACTTTCAGAAAACATCGTGCAAATGTTAGGTGGATATGGACCATTAGCTGTAATGGCTGGATTTTACTTATTAACAACGTTTTTTAGTCAGTTTATCAGTAATACAGCAACTGCTGTTCTTTTTTCGCCGATTGCAGTTACTGCTGCGATATCGATGGGAGTAAGTCCTTATCCAATGTTATTGGCTGTATCGATCGCCGCAAGTATGGCCTTTGCGACTCCTGTGGCATCACCGACCAATGCTTTAGTGATGACTGCAGGAGGTTATAAGTTTAGTGATTTTGTGAAAGTAGGGGTACCATTGCAAGCGGTCATTTGGTTTGTGATGATGTTTGCGATCCCATTCTTTTTTCCGTTTTAAAATGTTTAGAAATGAGTGAGTATACAATGATTGTTGAATTAGAGCGAGAGGAAGAACTTCAAAAACTAATGAATAATAACAAGGAACCGGTTGTTATTTATTTTTACACACCTTTATGTGGAACTTGTAAGGTTGCTTCAAAAATGCTGACAGTTATTGAGAGCTTACTTCCGCAATTACAAATATCGTTTTGTAATGCCAATCGAATGCCTAATATCGTTCAAGAAATGAAGGTGATGAGTGTCCCTTACTTAGGAATTATAAAAAACGATACGGTCTGTGAAGAAGTTTATGCTTTTAGCTCTGTCGAAAATGTTTATCATATTTTAAAAAAGTATACGGAATAAAATTAGTTCATATTTCATCCTTTTCCATGCCGAAAAAATGTTGCCTAAAGGAAACATTTTAAATTAAATGCATACAATAGTAAAAAAAGGGGACAAAATCATGAATATAAAAAAACGTGTTGATTTTTTTGCATCCCTGTTTATAAAAGCTGGAGTTATGAGTGAAAAGGATAAATCAGACCTTATATTGGCAAATGATAAAGATAAAGAATCAAAATAAAATATCTAATAAAAGCCCTTGTACTTCTTGAATAGTGGTATAAGGGCTTTAATTTAGTTTTCTAAATATTGTTGATAGTGCATAAAATATACTTGCATACAGCTTGTTATAATGGAATTGAGAAAGAATGAAGATAAAGTAAGGTGGTGAAGACATTGGTTACATCATTACTATTATTAATTCCTGTCTCAATCGTTGTTCTTTTAGCTTTTATTATGCTCGCATTCAGAAAAAATCCTGATCAAGGAGGAGACGAGATGCTTAAAAATGTATATATTTATTTAGTCTTGTTTGCAACATTGATGATGACAATTGGCGGTAGTGTTGCAGCATTTATGGCTGCAGCAGATATTATTTCACCAGCTCCTTATTACCAATCATTTGAGGAGTACAAACGATGGGGGAAACCTGAATTAGCAAACGGTGAACAAGAAGTGACGTTATCAGAAGAGGAATTAAGAGAAAATTATGAAGCAATGATAAGAACAGAAGTCGAAAGAACAAAACAAAGAGCCGTTAATAATTTAATTAAAAGCTTTGGTTGGATAGTCATTCCACTGCCGATCTTTATTTACTTTCAACGCCGTTTGAGAGGGAGAGAGGACCTTAGTAGCTAATATCGATTGTAAGTAAATTTATTATAAGATGTATACATGTGGGACAATGATAGTAACATATGATGATCTTAGACGTACAAACATAGAAAGTGAGGTGAAGATAAAGATGGTACACCGACCTGCCGGGTTTTGGATACGTTTTGGGGCGATCCTTTTAGATACCATAATTTTAGGGATAACGAGTTTCTTTATTGCGTCTATAATAGGATTAACTGATAAACAATCCGATACGTTTCATGGTTTCATTGAATTTTTCTACAGTTTGTTATTGCCGGTTTTTTGGTATGGGTATACGATTGGCAAACGAATTTGCGGGGTGCGGATTTGTAAGGTCAGTGGTGAGAATGTAACCATTGGGACGATGCTGATGCGGAATTTAGTGGCTGGATTAGTGTATGTAATAACGCTTGGAATCGGAGTCATTGTTAGTTTGTTTATGGTTATTTTTCGAGAGGATAAACGTTCCTTGCATGATTTAATTGCAGGAACCTATGTTACGTATGATAAGCCTGATGAAAATCCATTTGAACGTGATGATGATAGCTATTGAACTAGTAAATGGGAAGATCAGTCCATTTTATAAAAATGGACTGACACCTTTTCGGACTACAGTCGTCATTAATTCAGTATTTGGATAGTCACCGTCTTTGTACTGATTGACTACTTTCTCAGTATCATATTCAACCCGCTCGATCGTTACCGAAAATCTGTTTTTGTTTGCTTCTACAATCGCATAAGAGGCTTTTGCGAGTCCGTCAAAAGGTAAGCCGACGCTGCCGATATTCACTACACATTTACCATTCATATAGCGAATAAATGGTAAGTGAATATGAGCATATATGTATAGGGAAGCGTGTTGATGGTGTGACAACATTATTTCAGTTAGCTCACTATTGTCAGTGTTAGGAAGTACGATATCAAAGAGACTTGTTGGTGTAGCGTGAAAAGCATAAATCGTTATGTCTTCAGTTATATTGATTTCTAATTGTTCAGGAAGTTGTTTTAGATATGTAAGGTCGTGTTCATCAAGCTTGGAAACTGTCCATTCTCTCTCCTTATTCATCATCTCAAGGAATTTATCTGGTACTTCCCTTTTATTCACCCCTCGAACAACCCACTCGTCAGCATTTCCTTTAATGACGTCGGTTTTTAGTTCGCGAATAATCTCTAAGGAACGTTTTGGTTCTGGTCCCCGGTAGCAAATATCACCTAGTACAATAATTTGATCGATATTTTTTTGTTTTATATCAGCTAACACTGCATCTAAAGCAACAGCATTCCCATGAATATCCGAAATAAAAGCAATCCGTTTCATTGAAAATCCTCCTTTAATTTTTTGTTACTAATCAATCTTTTTTTCCTGTATCTTAAAATTATACTAAATACAGCTGCTTGTAACAAAAATTCCCTTTCATCTCTGTTGGAAATTTGGTAAATTCATCATAGTTGTTCTATATTCCAATATGTTGTTGGAATACTAAAGTAAAGTACATAAACATTAAAGGAGAAATTAAAAATGGAAAGAGAAGAAATCATAACAAAACTGGAAGAAAACGGACTAGAAGACATTATTGAACTAATTGAAGATGCTGAATCTGGTCATTTAGAGGAACTTGAGCTTGTTGAGTCGATTGGACTGCTTTATGATGAAACATTAAATCAGGCTGTGATTTCCCTCTTAAAAAGTTTAGGTGTGGAAATTATTTATGTTACAGATGATGAAGAATCAGACAATAACGCATAATGTTTACTGAAGGAATGGAGGAGGATTATTTGCGTCCAATTCCTGCGCAAAAAATTTCAATAAAGGCATTAAAGGTATGGAGGTTTACGGCATTTCTTGAATCATTGCTCTTTACTTGTATTCCAATAGGTTATTGGCTCTTCGTCTACTTTTTTCAGTGGCCAATATGGATTTTCTATGTTTTGCTTTTTTTATTTTTAATCGTGGCATTTTTAAATATTTTTGTAATTCCTACCTTACGATGGAAAAAATGGCGCTATGAAGTATTCGAAACAGAAATTGAACTGCAATACGGTGTATTCATTGTACGGAGAGTATTAATTCCAATGGTTCGAGTTCAGCATGTTGACACACAACAAGGTCCTTTATTGCGAAGATATAAATTAGCTTCTGTGACAATTTCAACAGCAGCTACAACGCATCAAATTCCTGCTTTATCTGAAGATGTAGCTGATCAATTACGCAATTTAATTGCCAGTTTAGCTACGGTAGCTGATGAATATGAGTAGACGCCGGCTTCATCCTGCTGCTATCGCAGTTTCTTTTATTATTGGGTTAAGAGAAATGCTCATTCCACTTGTTGTACTTATATTTTTCGGTAGGGGTGGAGAGGGCCACTCGTTCTTCAGTATTCAATATATTATGCTTGCCATATTAGGAGTCATGATCATATCAGGTTTATTGAAGTGGATTTCTTTTACTTATGAAGTGAGTCATGGCGAATTGAAAATACGTCAAGGTATATTTGTGAAAAAGAAACGGTTTATCCGTCAAGAGAGAATTCAAAGTATTGATATTTCAGCCGGTATTATTCAACGTCTGTTTAAGTTAGTACAGGTTAGAGTAGAAACAGCAGGTGGTGGTAAAGAACCAGAAGTTAAGCTTATTGCAGTTACAAAAGAAAATGCCCGCCAACTGCGTCAAATTTTGTTAACAAAAGAACTTGAAAGTAATCATGACACAACCGTTGAAAATACCGATAGAAAAGATACAGTGTTTTGGCAGTTGCCTAGAAAAGATTTATTTATCGCCGCTCTTACATCAAGTGGAATCGGACTTGCGATCTCAGCAGTTGGTGCATTGTATTCACAAGTAGAACAGTTCTTTCCTGATTCATTTTATGAAGACACATTTGGGGCCATTATTGGAACTAGTATCATGTCGATTGTTTTTCTGATTATTGTAATTATCTTTATTGCCTGGATGTTCTCAATTCTGATTACGATGTTGAAATATGGGAACTTTTCAATTAGTAAAACAGGTGATGAGCTAGTGATATCACGCGGTATTCTTGAACAGCGCCAATTAACATTATCGCTTAAAAGGGTAACCGGCCTTCGGATTGTACGCAATGTATTTAGGCAGCCATTGGGTTTTGCGGCGATATATGTTGAGAGTGCTGGAGGTGGATCGAAGGAAGAGCAGTTGTCAACCGTATTATTTCCAATTATACGTAATCATGATATATCATCAACTCTACAGCAGATTGCACCTGAATTTGCCATGGACATTCAGGTGAATCCAGTACCTAAAAGGGCACTCGCTCGTTATTTGCTAAGAGTTCTTGTCCCTGCTATAGCTCTTATTAGTATCATCAGCTATATGATCCCATATGGGGCGTTTTCGTTACTTTTGTTACCATTTATTTTTTTATGGGGTTATTTGCAGTATCGTGATGCAGGCTATGGCGAAAGAGAGAATTACATGTGGCTCCGGTTCAGAACGATTAGCCAAACAGTCGTTATTATTCCTAAAAAAGCGATCCAAGCCAGTGAATTTCGCCAAGTCCTTTTTCAAAAACGACGAAATTTAGCTACTTTCTCTGTAGCGATCCTATCAAGTATTTCAGGTAAAAAGTTTCAAGTGAAGGATGTGGACGTGAAAGAAGCTGGTAACCTGTTGGATGTAGTTAGAAAAAGTTAATAGTTGAAAGTGCTTTTGGAACTTCGGGCAGTTTGTTTGAGTTTAAACTTGTAAAAAACAACCAGTCAGGTCTGGTTGTTTTTTGTTATTTCCCTTTTGTATACTCATTTGAGTAAGTTGTAATTGTTCGTTTGCCATTGTCTGATGTGAATTCAAAGCGGTCAAATGTAATATCATTACCATCTTCAATAATTTCACGCTCATAGTGATGTTGAACGAGGAGTACCTGACGACCGTTGTGATACGTTATAAAATTCACACCTTTAAATACAGTTTGCTGATGAGTATTCAGGAGTTGAATTAGTAACGTATTATGACATTGGATACATTGTTCATGGTCAATGCCAAATGTATCAAGTCCTTTTTCAAGAGCTTGTAGAGCAGGCTTTTCTAACTCATTAATGAGAATATGGTATGGATCAAATTGTTTTTTATGCAATCGAACGATTTGACCTTCTTTTAATGAGTATGATGCACCATTCTTTGTTTCAAATTTACCATTGTTTATATAGTAACCTGATTCCCATTCATCATTAACCTCTAATTCAAACTCAAACGGGCACCCGTCCAGAGCAAGGTTTTGCTGATTTTCCTCTTCAATCAAGATCATTTGATTATTTTCTTTGCTGATTGTGTAATAAACATACTCATTTGCCTGCGTATCATTAATAGTGTCAGTTTCTTGCAGTTCTTTAATGGAATCGGTTTCAGGCTGAAAGGATGCGATTCGTTCATGTAAAACCTTAAGTACAGAAGTAAAGTATTCTCTTTCAGTTTGATATTTTTCAATTTCCTCTTGAAGTGATTTGTAAACAGAATCATCATACTTCATATATTCTTCTTCGGCGATAGGTTCAATTTTTGAACTTTGAAATTCATGGATATTCCCGTATTCGTATACAGGTTTAGGTAATTGTATTGATCCATTTTTATCAATAACATGCTGTGGATATGTATCAACTGCAACAATTTTGATCGTTCCTCGCCATGGCTTACGAGGTTCAGCATTAACTTCTAACAATTCTCCGATATAACGTCCATCCATTAGTTCATCAACGAGAACTAATTTTCCAATATGATTTTGTGCTTCTTTACGATTCATGTAAACCCTCACTTTGTTCATTGTCTATCTATATATTATAGTATGTTTGACGACAACTAGCGAATAGCAGCTATTTTTACTGTTTAGCTCGAGTGGCTGAACAAGGCGCCTGTGCTTTTCTTGTAATACATTACTTGATTAATGCCTTAAGTTTTTCATTTCGAACATTTTGCTCTTCTTTTGAAGAAAGGTCGTATTTCTTTAAAAGGTGAAATAGTTCATTTAAACATTGTTGTGATAGGTCTTTTTCTAAAAATGCAGTAAGTTCAGTGACCAAGTCGGTAGGTAAAAAAGGTGTCTGCTCATCTAATTTTTTACGTACATCCTCTATACTATGGTCAAGTTTACAATTGCTCATCTAATCCCCCCTATTTATTCACTATACCTATTATAATATGAAGAGATCCCCTAGTAAAATGTAAGTATAGAATGTTGGAATTTGTCGTGTCAAGACCATAGGCTTAATCTAACATAAAAATTGTTAAATTTTATATCATTTTGCAGGATTCTATTGAATTGTTATCGAATAAAAATAATATGACATTGTCAAAACCAATTCGTTATTTGATGTTGTTTGAGGGGGAGAGGTTTTGAGTGATTTACAATTGGATATAGTTAATCATATTGGAATTATTCGATTAAATCGTCCAGAAGCTCTGAACGCGTTTAGTCAAGAAATGATTTCATTGTGGATTGAAGCTCTTGAAGAGATTCGAGATAATGAAGATATTTTTGTCGGAATAGTGACTGGAAATGGACGGGCATTCTGTGCAGGCGGAGATACAAAAACAATGGCGAATGGCAACGGTTTCATGGCACAGTCAAAAGGAGAAACGGATGATTTTACAAGTTTGCCAATTCATGTAAAAAACAGCTTGTGGAAACATATTCAAAGGATACCTCTCCTTATGGAACAAATTGATAAACCAATGATTGCTGCAATCAATGGTCCTGCAATTGGTGCAGGATTGGATATGGCTCTAATGTGTGACATTCGATTTGCATCCGCCAAGGCTAAGCTTGGTGAAGGGTATATAAATGCTGCAATTGTTCCTGGAGATGGAGCAGCTTACTATTTACCCCGTATAATTGGGATCGAAAAAGCTTTAGAGTTATTATGGACTGGAAAAGTTCTAACAGCAGATGAAGCGCTTAACATTGGTTTAGTAAGCAAGGTGATCGAACATGATTCACTGTATGGTGAAG
The DNA here is from genome assembly GCF_052119505.1 of Anaerobacillus sp. MEB173. Taxonomy (NCBI): domain Bacteria; kingdom Bacillati; phylum Bacillota; class Bacilli; order Caryophanales; family Bacillaceae; genus Anaerobacillus; species Anaerobacillus sp. MEB173. The sequence goes on along the minus strand of NZ_JBJMAU010000001.1, from coordinate 857,118 downwards.
TCATGGGATTTGCTCACCAGTTAGCCACTGGACCACAAGAAGTCATACGGATGATGAAAAGAACTGTTTATGAAAGTAGAACACTTTCGTTAAAGCAGTCATTAGACTTAGTTTCTTCCTTTATGGCAATTGCGGTCCACCATCCCGATCATCGAGAAGCGGTTCAAGCAATTAAAGATAAGCGGAAACCTGTATATGGAAGGGGAAATCAGGAGAAATGAGTGTTCCTATCCATGGAAGAGTGAAATCTTTAATAGAAGGACCGGTTTGGAAGCATTTAAATATAAGTGTCCATTTTGCAAATGAGGAACAAGCCAAAATTGAATTGCCTGTAGCCAACGAATTAAAGCAAGCATACGGCGTGATTCATGGAGGTATTATTTCGACTGTTCTTGATATGGCAATGTCAGCAGCATTAACAACTACCTTGGATGATATGGAATTTAGTTCAACGATTGATTTGCATGTATCTTTTCTAAGACCGATGTTTGGAAAGACATTATTTGGTGAGGCTAAAGTAGTAAAACGAGGGAAACGAATCATTGTTGTTAACGGAGAAGCAGTAGATGAATCAGGAAATGTTATTGCTACCAGCACTGGACATTTTATGGTACTGAAACGAAAATAATTATTTTAATAGAGGAGGCTACTATTATGTATAACTTAAAGGAAAAAGAAATGATTTTTGTATTTACTGGTCCAGATGGATCAGGTAGAAAAACCGTGGCCAAATTAATTCGCAATACGTTACATATGAAAGGGGTTATTTCCTACACGACAAGAGAACGTCGTCATTATGAAACAGAAGGACAAGACTATCATTACGTTTCACGTGAAGAGTTTATGGCGGCAAAGGATAATGGAGAATTTCTTGAGTGTGTAGAAATTGATGGAAATTTCTATGGGATAAAAGAAAAGGACGTAGAAGAGACATTTAAGAATAAAGGTTGTATATATCTTGTCTTAAATCCAGAAGGTTCTGACATTGTGAAAAAGTTATATGGAGATAAAGTTGTTCGTCTATTTGTCTATGCTGATCGTGATACAGTTAAAGCAAGACAAGAGGAGAGAGGAGATGCTCCTGACATTGTAGCTCAACACTTGGCTCACTATGATGAAGATATGGAGTATCGTCAACAATGTGAGCATGCATTTGAAAACTACAAGCTTGATCACACTGCTTTTGAAATAACTAACACGATTGAACATTATTTGAAATTAAAAGCAGAACAGAAGAAAGCTGAAAAACAATAGGCTTAAGCAAAAAAACAGCTACTAATGTAGCTGTTTTTTTTGCTTAATTATGCTTTGCTTGTTGTTTTTGAAGGTAATCAACAATACCCATTGCACATACTTCAAGGTCAACTTTAAGAATGTTGTATACACGATGGTCATCAGATACATGTAATTTACGTAAATGTTCTCTTACTAAAGAAAGCAGTTCTTCTGCTAGGTCTGTATCATTTTTTCCTTCTGCTAAGAGCTGCTTCCCTGTATTAACAAAGATTGGTAACCAATGGCTAATTTGCTCATAAACATCTTCAACATCGTTGGAAACACTAAAGTGTCCAAAATATATTCGTTCCACCCCCAGGCGCTTCATTTTTTCCATTGAATTTAGCATCGCATCTGGATTGAATTGATTTGGTGATGTTGATGGTAAGTAGAGCATAAAGTCTTCATTGCTTAATGGCTCATACCGGACTCCAATTGTGTCACCAGTGAAGATTCCGTTACTGACAGGATCATAAATGCTAAAATGGTGGTTAGCATGACCTGGTGTATCAATAAATGTTAACGTGCAATTCGCCCCAATTGTTAACGTTTCCCCATCATTTTTCGCCAATAATTTCTCCTGTGGTACAGGAAGGATTGGGTTGAACAATTCATCAAATTTTTCACGGTAAACCGCTTTTGCCCCTTGAATTAAACGAGCTGGATCTGCTAAATGACGTTCTCCTTTCGGATGCACGATAACTGTAGCGTTAGGACAATCCTTTAATAGTAAGCCAACACCGCCAGAATGGTCTAAGTGGATATGAGTGACAATGATATACTTTACATCGTGTGGATTAAGACCTAGTTCATTTAACCCTTTTAAAATATATGGAACTGATGGACTTGGGCCGGTTTCAATTAAGGTTAGTTGTTCTTCTTGAATAACATATGTTCCGGTTCTTGCAGGCATCCCGAGGTCATACCCATCAATCAAATGGATGCGATTGCCGAGGTTAATTGGTTTTGAGTTCATTATTGTGTTCCCCCTATGTTCATTTTGAAACCCTTTTCATAGTTATAAGATTATTATAACAAATCTGTTAATAAAAGACACAGATTATTCGGAATCTATCAACTGTATGAATGATTCTTATGTTATGTTACTGTAAAATAACTGTTAGTAATTAACTTTGATTGTATGTTGTACATAGAGTAGTATATTTTTATATAAACAACCCCCATGAATTAAAATTTAGACACGAATTAATAATTATGATTGTACAGAGTGAGGTGTATTTTGTGTGTTACAGCGCTTATTTAAAAAGCGAACAGAGCATCAAGATCTCGAATTACTAATCGAGAAGATTCAAGCTGGTGATACATCTCTTCACAACGAACTAATTAATCAATATAAACCATTTATACGTACTACGGTTTCAAAAGTATGTAAACGATATATTGATGTGGCAATTGATGATGAGTATAGTATCGGTTTAATTGCTTTTGATGAAGCTATCCAAAAGTATTCAACAGAAAAAGGAAGTTCTTTTTTATCCTTTGCTAGTCTAGTTATTCGCAGAAGAGTGATCGACTATATCCGCTATGAGAGTAGAAGAAAGGTTAATTTTTCACTGGATCAAACAACAGAAGATGGTGATAATTTAGATAATTTGGCTGAAGTAGCCGCATCAGTGAAAAGTCATAAAGCGGATGTAGAGGACGAATACCGTAGAGAGGAAATTCTCCATTTTCGTGATCGATTACAAGAATTCAAAATTTCTTTTTCCGAATTGCCTGAGCAGAGTCCAAAGCACAAGGATGCTAGAGAAAACATGATCCAAGTGGCCAAAACAATTATTGAACATGAAGAGATAAAAAAACAGATGTTAGAAAAGAAAAAACTTCCAATAAAACAACTTTCTGAGCATGTGACAGTAAGTCGAAAAACATTAGAGAGAAATAGAAAATATATTATTGCTTTAACAATTGTTTTGTTAGAAGACTATTTATATATTAAGGAGTATTTAAAGGAGTGGTTAAATTGAAAAGAGGGGTCGTCATTCAAATTACAAATAAAGAGGTGGTTGTTCTTACTCCTGACGGTCAGTTTTGTAAAACGAGAAAAACCGATCAAGAAGTAATGATAGGTGAAGAAATCAGTTTTTTTCCGCAAGCTGACCCCACTCCTTCTAAATGGTTTTCATGGTTGACAAAAGGGAAGCTGGCTGTCACTCTTGCAAGTTTCGTTATGCTCCTTGCACTTATGCCCGTGTTCTCTGTTTTTACGAGTCAACAGGTATACGGGTATGTATCGATTGATATTAATCCAAGTGTAGAGCTAACGCTAAATAAAAAGATGAAGGTCATTGAGGTGTCAGCATTTAATGAAGAAGGAGATCATTTACTCAATAGCCTAACAGATTGGAAAGGAAAACCATTTGAGACGGTTACCGATGAAATCGTCAAACTTAGTATGGAACAGGGTTATTTGAAAAATAAAAAGGAAATTCTGTTTTCAACAACTGTTACAGAAAAGGGTAAAGACACAGTTTTATCTGATCTGATTTCTAGCAAGGTGACAGAGTTAGAGAAACAGCATCATGTTGATGCAGCAACTATTGAGAATGATCTTTTTATTAACGAGGAGGCAAAAAAGCATAATATGTCTCCTGGGAAATATGGTTTAATGATCGCATCAGCTGCACAAGGTCACTTTTTAAATATTGAAGAAGTAAAGAAGACCCCGATTAACGAAATTACAAGCGAGATTGGTCCAGTAGATCAGATTGTTAATGAGAAAGTAACGAAAAAACAAGCAGAACAGTGGAAGAAGAATGTATCGAAAGGGTTAGAGAAAAAGGAAGAAGGAAAGCAAGTACCTAGTCACAGTAATTCTCAAAAACATAATCCGAAACAAGATGAGGTAAAAGACAATCAAAACAATGATCAAAAGAAACACTCTCCAAATAACCAAATTGGTCAAGAAAATGCAAAAAACAATGAACGGGGCAACTCGAGTAATATAGGTCAAGAAATGAGAGAAAACAATTCAGATCAGGAAAACAGGCAACATCCATCAAATAATAAAGATAATGCTGGAAAAGAAGATGGTTCAAAAGGGAAAAACCATCCGACAAATAATAGTGAAGGTCAAGAAATGAAAAATCGAAAGCCTGGTCAGGAAGCAAAAGAAGAAAACGGTCGATAAGCATGCGGAAAGCATGCTTATTTTCTTAATGAACTCAGTGGTAAAGATATGAGTCCTTTTTTATACGTAGCCAGGGAATGATTGCCATGTACATTTCCAGTTTGAATATAAATGTTCAATGCTGAAGGTACATGCTTGTATTTCCACGTAACTGATGAAAATGGTATGTTGATTTGAGCTGGAGGAACCATAGGGATGAGATCGAAAATGTTAACAACGCGGATACTTTTTTGAATCATTGAACTGTACTTTTTTGAAAAATAAGGTGTTCCCACTCTGGGACTGCCAAAAGTACAAATCATCGGATTGGTAAATTGTGTGTTTTCAGCAGCATCGACAACAGCCAATGTAGCAAGTGCAGCGCCTAAACTATGTCCAGTAAAATATAATTTTTTGTGAGCTGGTCTTTTCTTTAATGAGCTAATAATCTCATCTCGGCAAGACTGATAAATACTTGTAAATCCATAGTGAGTCTTACCGGTGTTCGGGGCAAATGGAAAGTTTACTTGATTTACCTCAGCATCGGCCACCCAATCAGGATCTGTAATTGTCCCACGAAAAGCAACAATAATATGCTTGTTTGATTCAATAATAAAACCAAACCATTCCGTTGAGCTAAATGCGGTCGCTTTAAAACCAGTAATTAATTCGAACCCTTTTGGAATTACGAAATCGCCATTGTTTTCATATTGATCGTAAGTTCGTTCACAACATGTCGCTAAAAATAACAGTCCCTGCAGCTTTTTTTCTTCCATCTATTTTCCCCCTAAAAAAAGTTATAATTCAATGTACTCAGTGGTTAATAGAAACATGCTCATCCAAACATAAAATTAGGGGTATAATAATAAGAATCTTAATATGTAAGGGGATGGTGAGAGTGAGTAATCAACCGCAGACATATTTTGAAAAAATGGAAAAGGTCAATATGTTAACTGAAAAACATCAAACTTTGATCCAAAAATATAATGAGTATAAGGCCGTAAATTTACCTACAGACAATCTTGAGGATGATTTAAGGAAGATTGAAGAAGAAATGAAAATACAGACAAATGGGTATAGTGTGGATCAAATTAAAGCTGCAATGAATAATGAATCACTGTTTTTACCTAACCATTTAGAATTTGGCTATAGCAATACGGATGGTGATCGGGGAGAGTTCTAAATCTCTCTCCTCTTTTTGTTTACAGTATTTGTAATCTGCAATAAAATGAAAAATATAAATGATTGAGTAGGAGAAGGTGCAACTATGTGTTTAATTAATTTTGCATATCATTATCATCATAATTATCGATTAATTGTTGCAGCAAATAGAGATGAGTTTTATGAGAGACCGACAGAAAAAGCTCATTATTGGGGTGATTTTCCACATATATTGGCAGGGCGTGACATGGAGGGGCTTGGAACTTGGATGGGTGTAACGAAGAACGGGCGATTTGCAGCTTTAACTAATTTCAGGGAAACAAACACTATCGCTAATGCGAGGACACGTGGTGAATTAGTGAGTCAATTTTTAATTGGAGATGAATCACCATATGACTATTTAACCAGAATTCAATCGCAAGGCCATCTCTATAACGGTTTTAATCTCCTTGTTGCTGATCAATCGAAACTCTTTTACTACTCCAACAGAGAAACTAAGATCACTGAGTTAGCAGCTGGGCTGTACGGCTTAAGTAATGCCTATTTAGATACCTCATGGCCAAAAGTAACAAAAGGGAAGCAGTTATTACGGTCATGTATTGATAGTGAGATTGATGAAAATGAAGAATGTTTATTACATACTTTAACTGATAATACGAAAGCAATCGATGAGGAGCTGCCTGAAACAGGTGTTGGTATTGTCCTTGAGCGACAGCTCTCACCCATTTTTATAAAAAGTCCTAATTATGGAACAAGGTCATCAACCGTTTTAATGATTGATAACCATAATCGTATTACATATACGGAAAGGACGTTTGATCGGAATGATACGAGTACGGTTCGATATTCCTTCAAGTATTAGGTGTAAATAAAAATGAAGTAACTTGAAACTAAATATAAGGCAACAACAAGTGTTGAAGGTATGAAATATAGCCTTGGTCGAAGCACTTGTACTTGTGTTAAAGAAAAGAAGGTAATCGAATACAAAACAATGACGAGTGCAGCAGTGATTTGATGTACTGGTTGAACAATCGATAATATTGCACCTGGTCGATAGAAAATATCTGTTCCAGCTAAAATCAATACATTAAATAAATTACTTCCTAAAATTGAACCAATTGCTAAATTGAAGTTTCTAATACGAAATGCGACGAAACAGGCAACGGCTTCCGGTAAAGAAGTTGACAATGCAATTAAAAAGCTTCCAACAAAGCTTGCACCGATACCGGTAATGATTGCAATTTGATCACCGGCAATCGTTAATGTTGTACCGGATGCTAAGATGATGATAGCAGAGATGGCAAAGCCAATCATGGCCCTTTTAACGGTTATTGGTGACTCCGGCTCTGTTTTTTCGGTAGCTGAATTGGTTACTTTTTTATTTGGTGATTGTGTATAGCGGGATAGTAATGCCATCCCTGCAATATAAATCAGTAACATAAGAAAAGTATCAAGTCCAATGCCTAAATACGAATACATTGGTGCATTTCGTAATGAAAACAATATTAAAGCCGATAGGGCTATACCGATAATCGCTGTGTACCGATGTTGTATCCACACTTTGTCATATACTTGTTCTTTTCGAAAATATAGGTCTAAAGCAGCCAGTATTAATAAGTTAAACATATTACTTCCAATTAAATTACCAACAGCTAGATCGGGACTATCCAACATGATTGATGTATAGCTCGTTGTAATTTCTGGTAATGATGTAGCACCTGCAAGCAGCATTGCACCGATTAGCATGCCTCCCACTGCAGTTTTCTCACTAATCACATCGGCATATGTTGATAATTTGATGGCAACAAAAACAGTGATAACTGCCGCAATTATAAACAGAATAAATACCATTGAACTTGTTGCACCTCCAGTTTTGACTTATGTACGTATCATGTGCAATAATGGGCCAAAACATAAACAACTTGTACACGAAAATAAATGTTAGTATTACCAGTAAATGTGGTTAAAAGAGGGGGAACATAATGAAGAAGAATGAAAATATACTTGATATTGAAAGTCGAATTGATAAGGGTATATGGGAAAAACTTAAGGATACTAAGAAAAATTTAAAGCTTGAGGAAGAAAGAAAAGAAGAAGCTTTACGTCAGAAAAAAATTAAAGAAAGAATTGAACGTGAAAAAAATAAATCGTTTGAAGAGTTATTTGAAGAAAGTAATTTAGATTGGAAAAAATTCAAATAATAATTGAAGGGTCAAATGAGCTTGTCCAATTCATTTGACCCTGTTTTTGTTTAGCAACGATTTCAAACCAGTTTTATGAAATATATAAAATTGACCAAATCATAAATAGATAAACAATAAATGCTAACAGGCTAATTATTGCAGAGTCTCGAGAGTTTTCAGAGGTAAAAAATTGTTGTAATTTCTCAAAGTAACGCACCAATATAAAATAGCCTCCTTTACTTACGAAATGATCGGGTATAAGCTATCTATATTGTTGAGCTTCATAATTTAGACCAATGTTTGAAGAGCTATGTTGTAACAAAAGAAGTATCATCGAGAAAAAAACTATTTTGAAATATTTTACGAAAGAGCTTTTTTATTTTATAATAATATTTCGTAAGTCTAAATAAATTTGGGCTTCCCATTTGTAAAAATTGAGGTGGATAGTGAGTGTTAAAAGATGAACAAACGAATCAATTATGGACGAAACGGTTTATTCTTCTCTGTGTAATAAATTTTCTTTTTTTTATGAGCTTTTTTATGTTATTACCCACATTACCTGTTTATTTAGTTGAATTTTTACATGCTAAGGAAAGTCAAGTTGGACTCATTATTGGTATTTTTACAATTGCTGCCGTTATTTCAAGACCTTACACCGGCTATCTAATGGATCAAAGTAGCCAAATTAAGATTTTTTTAATTGGAATTATTATTTTACTAATTGCTACATCTGGTTATTTATTCGTAAATACTGTTTTATTATTATTACTTCTTAGATTTGTTCATGGCTTTGGTTTTGGAATGGCAACTACAGCTGCCGGGACAATGGCTGCTGAATGGATTCCAAAGAATCGTCGAGGAGAAGGAATCGGCTACTTTGGAACGTTTGGGATGATTGCTATGTGTATTGGTCCGATAGTTGGAATGTTTTTGGCAGAACAAATAAGCTATTCGTTTATGTTTATCATCTGTATAAGTGCTGCATTAATCGGATTTTTGTTGTCATTGTTATTGCGGTCGCCAAATCAACAGTATGTTACACATAAAAATCAACGAAAGTTTTCATTAAGAAGGAAAGAGGATATTTCTTATTGGATTAATACATTAATTGAAAAGAAAGCATTGCGTTTGGCAGTAGCCATGATGTTTATATCCATTGTTTTTGGAGGGATTGCATCTTATATCGCACTCTATGCGGTTGAATTAGGAGATGCCAAAATGGCTGGTGTGTATTTTTCGATTTATGCAATTTCATTAGTTTTGACAAGACCGATTGCCGGGAAATGGTTTGATCGAAACGGCCCCTTCTTAATTATCACGATAGGAACAGTTTTATATTTTATCGGGATTATATTTCTTGGCTTAGCAAGTGGTGCTTTCCTATTTTATTTGGCTGCTATTGTAATTGGGGTTGGTTATGGAAGCCTGCAACCAAGTTATCAAGCTATGATCATTCAAGATGCAGAAAGTCATCGACTTGGTGCTGCAACAGCAACTTTCTTTATTATGGTTGATGTTGGAATCGGATTGGGTGCTTTTATTTTTGGCTTTATTATCCCATTGATTGGATATAATAATATGTTTTTATTCTCCTCAACATTTCTGGTTCTATCATATCTCCTTTTTTACCGCTATTGGTCGATTAGAAAGGCAACTGCTGAGAAAGAGCATCTTAAAAACCAATCAATGCAGGTGAATTAATTGAAAAGCGAAAGTGGCTGGGGGCTGAAGCCAGACATCTGCGAATTTTTTCTTTTTTTTAAAAAACTGTGCAAATGTTGTAAAATTGTAATATCGTATTTGCCGAAATTTTTGTTAAAATAGTAATAGAAGATTACAAGATTAGTAGATCGTTTCTCTGCACTTGTAAGATAAATTATTACTAGATTGTGAGGGAATGGAAAATGCCCCTTTGGTTAAGAAAAACAGCATTTGTTATTATAACAATCGTAACATTAGGTATCATAACACCAACGCATTTGTATCAAGAAAAAGCAGAAGCAGTTTCACCAACTGTAGAAGATATTGACGTTAACCATAACGATCATATAGATGAAGTGTCTGAACATGATAGTACCGATACCCTAGAGGATTCCAAATGGCCGGATATTGCCGCACAAATAGATGATAAACATGAACTTGTTACCCAATTAGTATCTTACAGTGTACAACAGGCTGATGTTCAAGCATTTAAAAAATTTGGACCAATCATTAGCGACCGTGTAGGAGAGCAATACCGTGAAGAAATTTTACCGAAAATTGAAGAGGTAATTGCTATGTTAAGTAATGAAGTGGAAGAGGAAGTATTGCGCAATTTAGTTGTAACTGAACTTCCTTCCAGCGGCATATCAGAGAAGATTTTTCATATTTATGATGGCCGTAATGGAAAAGATATAGTTCGTTTTCACGTTAGAAGAGACCATCCGCCAAAGCAAGGGCACTGGTTTAATTTTCATTACCATACGGTTTTTGATAACTATGAAAATCATCACGAACTTGGAAAGATCTATTGGGATAAAAATACCCCGCCAAAGTGGATGTCATAAGTTTGATAGGAATATGTCGAAAAAAGTCCAAAATATTGGACTTTTTTTTCTTCACAATTTAAAATAAGGAATAAACCTTCCATTAGTGGAGGGCTTACGCGTTAATGCGGGATAATCTAGTTTTGGAGATGCAGTATGGAACTTTTACTTTTAGGCAGTACACTCTCAGCCTTAGCTACAGGGCTAGGTGCGTTGCCAATCTTTTTTTTCAAAAACATTACTCACCGCTGGCGAGATATTCTATTAGCTCTTACTGCTGGAATTATGGTAGCAGCTGTAACATTCAGTTTAATTCCTACTGCATTTGAGACAAGTAATTTCTATACCGTTTCAATTGGTGTATTAATCGGTACAATTGTGCTTACCATTCTTGAAAAGTATATTCCTCATATTGATATCGGACATAATGTGAAAGGAATATCTTTTGATAAGAAGGCTTTACTCATCATTGCAGCGATTACGTTGCACAACCTTCCTGAAGGGTTATCAGTTGGGGTCAGTTATGCGAGTGGCGATGAGAGTTTAGGTCCATTAATTGCTTTTGCAATTGGAGTACAGAACGCACCAGAAGGATTACTGGTCGCTCTTTTTTTAGTAAAACAAAATGTTAGTAAATTAAAGGCATTTATCATTGCAACTCTTACTGGTGCTGTTGAAATTATCACTGCAATCATTGGCTATTTCTTAATGGACTATGTGTCCAATTTAGTTCCTTACGGGTTAGCTTTTGCGGCCGGTGCAATGCTATATATTGTCTATAAAGAATTAATCCCAGAAAGTCATGGAGACGGTCATGCAACACAAGCAACATATTCATTCATTATTGGGCTTCTGGTGATGCTTTTAATAATTCATCTGTTTGAGTAAATAACTGAGTGAGAATAGCTCGCTCAGTTATTTTAGTTTTAAACACAATCTAGTTTTTAAAATAAATGGATTTTTCCGCAATTTCAATGACTGCTGGTGTTGTTTGAATATACTCACCATCACCTTGTACATACAAAGGTACGTCTGCTAAGATTTCCATTTTTTTACATTTCCTCATATGTACTGCGGGATGAGTAATATGCTTTCCTGAGTATACCCTTGGCAAGACACGTAAAATCTCAAATTTCGAAACACCCTTAACAATACATACATTTAGATAGCCATCATAACCAATTGCGCTCGGACAAATATGTAAGCCGCCACCATAAAATGGAAGGTTTGCAACAGCAATAAACCATACTTGGTGTAATACTTCAACTTTATCATCATATTTTATGGTTACGGTTGTGGGTTTAAATTGAAATAACAATTTAATCACATAAAACAAATAAGCAAATTTTCCTAATCGCTTTTTATGTTTTGATTCATTTGTCACTTTGGCTACTAACCCATCGAATCCAACCCCTACAACAGTAATACAATAGGTATTTCCATTAACTATGATTGAGTCTAAAGATTGCTTGTTTTTACTATTTATTATTTTTTCTAAGGCTTGCTTATGATCAAAGGGAATGTTCAATGCCCGTGCGAAATCATTCCCGGATCCAGCGGGAATTACTCCAAGAGGAATCTTTCTGTTAGCTAATTCTTGAATAACTGCATTGATTGTTCCATCTCCACCTACAACAATAATAGAATGATAACTTTTATTTGGAATTGAAATCGTTCCTTTTAGATTTGTATAGACAACATCGTACTCGTATGGGTAGTTTAGAAGTTCCTTTTCGACCTTCCTCCAGACTGTTTCCCCTTTACCGTGAGCTGATTTTTTATTGATAATAAATAAATACACCATTTTCCCCCTAAGCGATATATCTTTTTCTTCAGTGAAGCAGATACGCGATAAAAAAGCAACTTTAATCTATCAAACATATAGTTATACATGAAAACGAGTACCCTGAACAGATACTCGTTTATCATATTTATTTCGTATTCTTTTTCTTGGCGGCCTCTGCACCTTGGCTATACACCTCTCCTGCAAATTCAGTATCCGGAGAATTGCCGAGAGGATTGACACTTTGGTTGCCAGGATTTTTAGCCGCTTTTTTTCCATTGTCTCTTTTTTTACCCATTACCATCACCCCCTGTTGTTATACTTTTTCCTTAACAAGCTTTTTTACTCTTTCTCGATGAAAATTGAACACAAAAAAGCAAATGTCTTGTCATAACACGACATTTGCCTTTTTGTGTTCCGGTTTTTCATTACGAAGATTTTTCTACTTCACTTTCTTGTAGCGCATGTTCCCAACTTGGAAAATAATAAAGAGCACTTTTCATTAATTCCGGATGAGATTTTTTGATTTTTTTCTTATTGAGCGGTTCCCCAGTATCATGTAATTGGTTAATTTGATTAATGACATCATTTGCACTCATATTGACTTCCATTATCATCACTCCTCTTTGAGAATATCTATATTTTTTCCATTTGAAAAAATTATAAACAAGTGTAAAAGAAAAAAACTATGTTAGAAGATTTAACATGAGTGAGAGTATTGAATAAATTTATCTAAGCAATGCTTAGTTTATTGTATTAATTTTTGAATTAATATTCTGAAAAGTAGGTAAATACGTTATAATGGATGTGCAATGTTTTATAACAATATTATTGGGAGGGGAACGAATGAATACATTTCGAGCATTAGTTGTAGATAAGAAAGAGGAAAATGTCACAATAAATATTGAAGAATTATCTCTAGATAATCTCCCTGAAGGCGATGTATTGGTTAAAGTACATTACTCAAGTGTTAATTTTAAGGATGGACTAGCGTCTATTGCAAACGGAAATATAGTCACCTCATATCCATTCGTACCTGGAATCGATTTAGCTGGAACAGTTGTTTCCTCAACGAGTTCACAATTCACTGAAGGAGATGAGGTGATTGTAACTAGTTATGAACTTGGTGTATCTCATTTTGGTGGTTTCAGTGAATATGCCAGAGTTCCAGCTGGGTGGGTAGTCCCTCTACCTAAAGGATTAACGATGAGGGAAGCGATGATTTATGGTACAGCTGGGTTTACGGCAGCTTTATCTGTACAACGTCTTCAAGCTCATGGATTAACGCCTGAATCTGGTCCGGTTCTTGTAACAGGATCAACTGGTGGAGTTGGAAGTGTAGCTGTGTCAATGCTTGCAAATTTAGGCTTTGATGTAACTGCGAGTACAGGGAAGGAATCGGAGCATGATTTCTTACATACGTTAGGGGCAAAGAAAATTGTATCCAGGGAAGCAGTTTCACCAGAGAAATTCCGTCCTCTTGACAAGCAGCAATGGGCCGGTGTTGTTGATCCTGTTGGAGGCAATACATTAGCTTATGCATTAAGTACAACAAAGTATGGTGGTGCTGTGGCTGTTAGTGGATTAACAGGTGGGCATAAACTAAATACAACTGTATTTCCATTTATATTAAGAGGTGTAAGCCTACTAGGGATTGATTCTGTCTACTGTCCGATGGATGAGAGATTACAAGTATGGGAAAGAATGGCTACTGATTTAAAACCAGAAAAGCTGCTAAATGATTTAGTTCATGAAATTTCGCTAGAAGAACTTCCTGAAGTATTGTCAAACATATTACAAGCAAAAGTAAAGGGAAGAACAGTTGTAAAACTGTAAAGCACAAGGGTCTGAACTGCACCCCAATTGTTAGACACAGTCTAACAATTGGAGGTGTAGTTTTTTTGGTCTGAAATTCAGTAAACAAAACTAGGTAAGCTATTAGTAAAGGAATAAATATTATTGATCTTATTTTACTAGGTGCTTATTAAGCAGGATCTTACTCTATCTTTGTCGAAATGAATATTAATTTGGATATAGTGGGGTGGATCGGGGATGTTCTTTCATAGTGTGAAAGGAAAATTGTTGCTTCTTGGCTTTATACCGATTGTTTTATTTATGTTACTAAGCTTTTTTTATATTTTACCTTCGACAAAGGATGCTATTTATAATGAAAAAGAAGTGCAGACAAAAGAATTAGTTAATGTAGGCATGTCAATTTTGAATCATTATTACAACCTTGAACAAGTTGGAGTATTAACCCGGGAAGAAGCCCAACAGGAAGCAATAGGTGCAATTCGAAGTATGACGTTTGGTGATGAGAACCAAGATTACTTTTGGATTAATGATGCTCATCCGAGAATGATTATGCATCCTTTTCGTCCCGATCTTCATGGAGAAGATTTAACTAATATTAAAGATCCAAATGGCTTGAATTTATTTGTCGAGTTTGTCCATGAAGTTGAGAAAAATGGGGCTGGATATGTTCCATATGAATGGCAATATTATGCAGATACGAATCGGGTAGAACCAAAGTTGTCTTATGTTGCAGGCTTTGAGCCATGGGAGTGGATTATTGGTACAGGAGTCTATGTTAATGATGTCGATGCGATTATCAAAGAAAAGCGTAACATTACATTACTATTCGTATTTGCTGTTGTTGTTATTAGTACAATTTGTATTATTATGTTTACAAATACAGCAATCGTGAAACCGTTATCACATGCAGTACATCATGGTCAAAAAATGGCCGTTGGAGATTTTTCCGAAAACATTCCTGATCATTTATTACAAAAGAAAGACGAGATTGGAAAATTGATGAATGTATTTGATCAAATTACGAATAATATGTCTGCAATGATCAAGAAAGTTACAAATAGTGCACAAGATGTTTCACATTCAGCTGAGCAACTAACGAGGAGTGCAGAATATACAAATGAAGCAAATGCTCAAATTGCTGCTGCTACTGAAGAACTGGCTAGAGGAGCAGAAGGACAAACAAGCAGTGCGGAAGAGAGTTCAACAGCAATTGAAGAGATGACAGTCGGGATTGCAAAATTAGCAGACACGGCTTCTGCTGTTGCCGAATTTTCAAATAATATGACTGATCAAGCTAATAAAGGGAATCATGTTGTTCAAAAATCACTTCAACAAATGCAGCATATCCAAGATGGTGCACAAAGTACGACTGATGCCATCCTTGCCTTAAAAAAAGAATCTGAACAAATTGAAGCATTCCTTGAGGTAATTAAAAATGTATCTGACCAAACAAATTTATTAGCACTAAATGCTGCGATAGAAGCTGCTAGAGCCGGTGATGCAGGTAAAGGTTTTGCAGTTGTTGCTGATGAAATTAGAAAACTCGCAAACCAAACTGCGAAATCAACGGAAGAAATTAATTACCTTGTTCACAATATTAAAGTAAATACAAATGAAGCAGTTAATGCAACGAATACGAACAAGGAATGTGTGGAAACAGGAATAGAGGATATTCAAAATGTAGCAACTATTTTTGCAGAAATCCTTCATTCTCAACAAGAAATATCGATCCAAATCGAAGAGATGTCCGCAGTATCAGAAGAGCTTTCTGCAGGCTCACAACAAGTTAGTGCAATAGTACAAGAGTTTGCTCAAATCGCAAGAAGATCTTCAAATAGTACTCAACATATCGCTGCTTCTTCCCAGGAACAGCTAGCGACAATGGAGGAGGTTAGCAATTCTGCAAGCCATTTAGAGGATCTTGCACGACAATTTAAAGAACTAGTTTCTAAATTTAAAATTTAAGATTATTACACGTGAGAAAAATTGCAAAAGAAAAAGAAGGATCTAGCTCCTTCTTTTCTTTTTGCCTTTTTTATGATCGTCAGGTATGATTTCACTGGCAACTTCCTCATTGAACATACTTTCCGTTGGTGTCATATTGTTTTTCTGGGCAGCGTTATGAAAATGTTTTCGTTTTGTCATGTTTTCCTCCAATTTTTGATGAAAATTAATGAGGGGATGTGATATAAACATCCCCAATAGCCATCAATATGAAATTATTTTGTTTAAACATTAAAATTGTTGTGAACCATTTAATTGTTGTTCAGCCATTTGAACAAGACGCTTTGTAATTTCGCCACCTACTGAACCATTTGAACGAGAAGTAGAATCAGCATTAAGTTGAACGCCAAACTCTTGAGCAATTTCATATTTCATTTGATCTAGAGCTTGTTGTACGCCGGGAACAACTAATTGGTTTGAATTACTGTTGTTGCTTGCCATGTTATCCACCTCCTTATCAACTATGATGAACCAAAGAAGTGGGGTTCATGTCAGACAATATTATCCATTATTATAACATCGAAATGCAAAAGGGGAGTAGCATCTAAGCTACTCCCGTTTCATTATCGTTGCTTTACCTTCGACAACTTTCTTATTTTCTTGATTAAATACATTTGTCTGTAAGGTAATCAACCGTTTATCGTCTCGTTTTTGGATCACTTCAGCTATGACAGTTATTGTATCACCAATTTTTACAGGTGCTTTGAACGTTAAATCTTGAGATAAGTAAACTGAATTTGTACCTGGTAATTTTGTTCCTAATATTGCAGAAATGTAGCCACTTGTTAGCATACCGTGTGCAATCCGTTCTTTAAAGAATGTCTTTTTGGCAAATTCATCATCCAAATGAATAGGATTTACATCTCCAGTTATCCTTGCAAATTCAAAGACATCTTCATTTGTTATTGTCTTACTTAGGGTTGCTTGTTCTCCAACCTGTATCTGTGCATATGGTTTACTAATTACATTTCTTGCTTTCTCATAAATATTCAAATGAATCTCCCCATTTCTCTTAAGATGTTAATTCAAGAAGCTGTTAGTGACATGGGAATAGACAGAGAGGAACTAATTATAATTTGAAAGCACTAATCCATTCTGTTGTATTTTGATTCATTCTTTGTAACATACCTTTTTGAGTGTCCCGCACATTTAAGAAATACTGATCGAACAAAGTACGGATTTCTTCACGGTTTTGTTGTTGTTGTGATACGAATTCTTTTGTGTTTTTTTCCATTTGGTCAATCGATTGCTTTATCACTTTAATATTTGCCTGACCAGGAGTTAGTGCAATCTGTTCAATACGAGCTGCAATGTCATTTAGTTGCTCACTCCATTGATCCCATTGATAACCTTTTTGCTCACCCGTAAAAGCTTGCGCACTTTCCTGAACGCGTTTACGGATTTCATCAATAGTATTTTGAAGGTTCTTTTCAACGAGTTCAATATTTTCTCTTGTTTTTGCCCAAAGTTCATTTTGTTGTCCAAAGAAATGAACAGCATTATTTTCAATTGCACTTTGAGAAGAATAAGCATTAGAAACACTATTTAACCAAAAATCCCAAATTGTATCAATGTGACCAAAAAGTTCCTGATTTTCTTTTTGCTTTGTTGTTGACATGATTAATACCCCCTAAGAATTTTAAAAATTTAAAATTAATTGATTACATGATTGAATAGTAATGTTGTGTTTTTTTCCAATTCATTGCTAGTTTATATATACATATGTAACATTTGTTGGAAAAATGTATCTATGTGTAATTTACACCTATATGGTTATCTTTGTCAAATATTTTTTTATATGTATATTTATCAAACTCATAAAAATGCTTTCTTGGAAAAGTACTTGATCCAAAAATATGCAATCATTTTTAGTTCTTGAATAAAGAGAACGGACATAAGCTAAAGTGAATATTGTTGAGAGGAGAAATATAAATTGAAGGAACAAAATTCTTATGATCCATTTATGTTTGCAAAAGAGTTGTATGATTATTCTGAGTCTTACTGGAGCAAAATCGTAGATGAAAGTATAGGACATGAAGATTTTTCAGCAATGTTAGGTAAGATGTTAGACATGAATCTTTTGTATAAAAAAATGATTAGAGAATATGCAAATACTTATTTAAATCAGATGAATTTGCCTTCAAAAGAAGATATAGCTAATGTTGCTTCATTAGTTGTCAACACTGAGGCAAAGGTAGATGATTTAGAAGTTATGGTTGAAGATACACAAAGAGATGTAAAACTTGAAGTAGCTGAGTTAAGAAAAGAAGTGAAAGATCTTACTGAGAAAATTACAACATTAACAAATATCATCGAAATGTTAACAAGTAATCCCCCGAGCAGAAAGGCAAAGTAAAAAAAGCATATATGAAAATGTCCTTTCAATTATCGATGAAAGGTAGGGGATAGGTAGAGAATGATGACTTCTATTGTCAAAGAGTGGGAAAAGTTATTACAAAGTCACCCTCTTGGGATTGGAGATGCATATCAAAAGTACAAACGTACATTAGAAGTGTTAACAACGGATGCTGATCCAGAGGTTGGTCAGACACCAAAAGAAGTTATTTGGACAAAAAACAAAACAAAATTATATCGATATATTTCTAAAAGGCCCCAAAAATATAAGACACCATTATTAATGATTTATGCTCTTATTAATAAATCATATATTCTCGATATAAAGAAAGGTAATAGCTTTATAGAGTATTTAGTGAACGAAGGCTTTGATGTTTATCTGCTTGATTGGGGTACACCAGGGCTAGAAGATAGTCATTTAAAACTCGATGACTATATTATAGAATATATGCCGCGAGCAGTAGGGAAAGTATTACGAACATCAAAAGCTGACGAAATTTCAATCCTGGGCTATTGTATGGGCGGAACAATGACAGCCATTTTTGCTTCAATCTATACACATTTGCCAATTAGAAATCTGATATTTATGACGAGCCCTTTTGATTTTGCTGATACAGGATTATATGCAAATTTTGTCGATGAACGCTATTTTAATGTTGATAAAGCAGTGGATGTCCTTGGAAATATCCCACCTGAAATGATTGATTTTGGTAATAAGATGTTAAAGCCAATTACAAATTTTTATGGTCCGTATAAATCACTTCTAGAGAATAGTACAAATGATAGTTTTGTTACAAATTGGAAGTATATGCAAAAGTGGGTTGGAGACGGTATTCCGTTTCCTGGTGAAGCGTATCGACAATGGATAAAAGATTTTTATCAACAAAATAAACTAATCAATGGCCAACTCGAAATTCGTGGAAGGAGAGTAGATTTAAGACAAATTAATGCAAATGTATTGAATATATCGGCTGAAAGAGATCATATTGCTATGCCTCATCAAGTTGAAGCATTAATGAATGTGATTTCTAGTAAAGACAAACAATATGAAGTTATGCCAACAGGACATGTGTCCGTCTGCTTTGGACCGAAAGCAAAGAAAAAGACATATCCTACTGTCAAGAAATGGTTAGCTTCTCGTTCTAAGTGAATAAAATGAATGCAATCAAGCAATCATTTACCGATTGCTTGATTTTTTTTTTGAATTAACAAAATAATTTCTTTTGTAACTTTATTGTAAAAATAAAAAGGGTTTTAACATAGTTTGGAAGAAATTTATAGTAGATTAATATAATTCTATTCTTACATTTGTGTTAAAGAATCCTATTGATTAGTGGTTCTTTCATAATAAAGAATGGATGAGAAAGAGGTTGATAATTATTGAAAAAAATTCTTCTTTTATTTACATTTTTATTTATTTCTAGCTTTGTCATTCAAATAAATACTGGCTATACTGCGACGAATGACCAGTTAATTATTATTAATAAAACCAACAATAAGCTGGCATTTTTTAATAATGGGGAACTTGTCAAAACCTTTTCCGTCGGCACTGGAAGAACGAATGAACTAACCCCTGAAGGGCATTTTAAAATCGTTAATAAAATAAAAAATAGACCTTACTATACGAATAATATACCGGGTGGTGACCCTAGAAACCCTTTAGGTGACAGATGGTTAGGAATAAATGCTCGTGGAACCAGCGGGAATGTCTATGCTATTCATGGTAATAATAATCCAAGTTCTATCGGTAATTATGTAAGTGCCGGCTGTGTTCGTATGCATAATGAAGAAATTCGATGGTTATTTGATCAAGTGAAAATTAACACACCGGTTATTATTTTACGCTCAAATAATAGTTTTCCAGAGATCGCCAAAGCTAACGGGTACCAAATGACCCCTCCTTATCAAATAGAAATCAATGGGAAGCTGCAATCCTTTGATCAGGATCCGGTTATTATTAATAACAGGGTATTAGCTCCGCTCAGAGAAACATTTGAAAGTCTTGGTGCAACGTTACGTTGGAATCAAGAGACGCAGACAATTACAGCTACAAAAGAAGATCGAAATATTACATTAAAACTTGGATCAAGAAATGCAACAATTAACGGTCAGAATGTTACGCTTGATGTTCCAGCCCAATTGGTAAACAATAGAACAATGGTTCCAGTTCGATTTGTAACAGAAGCATTAGGAGCAACAGTCAGTGTTGATAGTCAAAAAAGGTTAATTAAAATTAATTTGCAGACAACTCAACCAAAGCAGCCGGAATTAATTCCGATCAAAGTAATGATTAATAATGAGCTACAGTCATATTCACAAAGTCCGTTTATTTTAAATGGAACATCAATGGTTCCATTAAGAGGTATATTTGAAAAATTAGGAGCAACAGTTCGTTGGAATCAAGAAACAAAAACGATAACAGCGACTAAGGACGGCACAAATATTACATTAGTTGTCGGTTCAAATGAAGCAAAAGTAAATGATCAAACGATTAATGTAAGTGTACCTGCACAAGTAAGAACCGGTACGACTTACGTTCCAGTTCGTTTTATTAGTGAGTCACTTGGGGCTAGAGTACAATGGAAAAAGGATGAAAATACTGTGTTTATATTTTCGAACTAAGATTGAATAGGGATGTCTCCTAAGTAACAGTCACCTCGAACCGAGGAGAGCTGTTACTCTGGAGACATCCCCTTTTAAATTAGATGATATTATCTTTATCTTCACATACCGTAGATAGTCTTTTTTTTGTAACATATTGGTATACATCAATCGGCAGTAGAATCAATGAGCGATAAGTTTTTAAAAATGGTAATAATCCAAAAAATGTTATGACACTAAATAGATGAAGCTGTAAAATGAAAGGGGCAGTAGTTATCATTATAATGTCTGGCTTAAGCAGTGTAAGGCCAATCAGCCATTGAGCAATGATCACAACAGTACCGTCAACAATAAATAGGGAAGTTAGCCCAGTAATTAGAAGAAAAGCAACAAACAGCAGGATGAACTTATTTTCAGTCTTTATTCTTTTGAACGTTTTCATTTCTTTTTCTTCATAGGACCATACTAATCCAATGATCATGATAAACACTACGACATATGGATAAATTGTCCATACTATAAAATTACTTAAGTCCATCGATTTGCTCCCCTTTCCAAAATGTTATTCTATGTATAGTTGGTTTAATTTGAAGTTTGAACATTCAAAAACTATGGATTCCTTACTCATATCTTAAAGCTTCCGGAGGTGAAGGAGTGTGATATATATCACGAATTTGCAGTCGGAAGGAAAAACTTTTTTGAAAAAAAGCAGATTGCCATCGTGGGCAACCTGCTTTATTCATTTAGATGGGACGAATCTTCACTGCGCACGCTTTAAATTCTGCTGTTCCTGAAATTGGATCATATTCATCGATGGTTAGTATATTTGTTGGGACCTCAGACCAGTGAAAGCTCATAAAGACCAAGCCTGGTGCAACTTGCTCAGTAACCTTTACGGGTACTGTTAACGAACCGCGTCGAGAACTAACTTCTACTAGATCACCATTTGAAACAGCGAGCTTCTTGGCATCTTCAGGATGTATATCAATCGTTTCTTCAGTTTGTTTTAATTTGACACCATCAGCATAATACTTTGTCTGTGTGTGTGTATTATAAGATTCATAGCGTCTGCCTGTAGTTAATGTATACGGGTACTCCTTATCAGGCTGTTCGATAGGAGGTGTATAGTGTACAGGTGTAAACGGTGCTTTTTTGCTAGTAAATGTATCGTTATGGAAATGTTCAAGTATAACAAACGTTCCTGGGTGGTCTGTCGAAGGGCAAGGATAATGTAATCCCCCCTCTTGATCCAAACGAGAGTAAGGCATACCGCCATACATATGAGGGACAAGAGTTCGAAGCTCATCCCAAATCTCCTCGCTGTTGCTATAGCTCATAGGGTAGCCTAAACGAGTAGATAGTTCACATAATATATCCCAATCATCTCTTATACTTGGTTCAGGTTCAATCGCTTTACGAACTCGTTGAATTCGACGATCTGTGTTCGTATACGTTCCTTCAACTTCTCCCCACGACCTAGCTGGGAGGACAACATCAGCTATTTCAGCCGTTTCCGTTAAGAAAATGTCCTGGACAATCAGCAGATCAAGGTTCTTAAATGCAGCTGTTGTATGGGACATATGAACATCTGCAATAATAGGGTTTTCTCCGATGACATATAGCGCTTTAATTTCCCCATTTGTCATCCGTTCCAGCATACGTGTTTGCGTGTTCCCGACATTTGGATTAAGTTCTACGTCCCAAGCCTTTTCAAAGATTTCTCGATTCTCTTTGACTGAAAGACTTAGGGCACCTGGAAGCTGATTTGGTAAGCAGCCCATGTCGCCGGCACCTTGAACATTATTTTGTCCTCTTAGCGGCATGATTCCATTTGCTTTCTTTCCAATATGACCAGTGAGCAGTGCTAGATTAGCAATATCAAAAACATTATTTACGCCACAATGATGTTCTGTTATTCCTAATGTATAGGCAATCATCGCATTTGGTGCTGACGCATAGGTTCTTGCTACTTTAATAATTTGTTCTGGTGAAAGACCAGTAATCGAAGCAGCATACTCAGGGGTATATGTTTCTACATGCTTCTTAAGTTGATCGAAATTCATTGATGTTCTCTCGATAAACTTAGCGTCATACAATTGTTCTTTTATAATGACATGAAGAAATGCATTCATTAGTGCAATGTCACTGCCAACATTTATTTTAAGATGAGACTTAGCAAACTTAACCATATCGATTTCTCTAGGATCAATGACAATAAGTGTAACACCTTTTTTAACTGCTTTTTTTATACGGTTTGCAATGATCGGGTGAGCCTCTGATGTGTTAGAGCCCATGAGTAATATAACATCGGTTTCTTCAAATTCCTCAACAGTATTTGTAGGAAAACCGCTTCCAAATACAGTCGCCAGACCGGCGACGCTAGGAGCGTGTCAAGTACGGTTGCAGCCATCAATATTGTTATTACCGATTGCTGCTCTCATAAATTTCTGTGTTACATAATTTACCTCGTTTGTTGCTCTGGCGCATGCAAACATTGCAATCGCATCAGGAGTGAATGTTGATTTTATGTCAGTTAATTTCTTAGTAATGAATGTTAATGCTTCATCCCACGAAACAGGTGTTAATTTGCCATCTTTTCGTAATAGCGGCTGCTTTAATCGACCTTTAGCATGTACATATTTATAAGCAAAAGAGCCTTTTACACACGTTTGGCCTTTGTTAACAGGAGCTTCTTTATCTCCTCTGATTTTTATAATATGGTTATTTTCTACATGTAGCACGAGTCCGCACCCAGTACCGCAATAACCGCAAATTGTTTTTATTTCTTTGCTTGTCATCTTACTTTCCTCCCCTCATATAAGTAATTTTAGCAAAAGAATCAGTGCTCGAATATAAGATCTCTATTTAACACTATATGAAACTTGTAAATGATTCATGAGTGAAGCCAAGTATGGACGCCGGATTTCTATTGATCATTTTAAATCATGTATATAATGGGTATGATTTTAGTACAGATAAAATAATTAATAATTATTGAGGAGGAATTATATGCGTAGAATACTTATTTTATTATGTCTTACCTTTCTTATGGCTGCTTGCAGTCCTATTGAGGAAGAAGGTATAACGAATGATAAGAGTGAAAATGAACAAACAGATGATGAGCAGGTGGTTGAAGAAAATAATAAAGATGAAGAAACAGAGAATGAGCAACCTGAAGAAGAATTAACAACAGAAGAAATAATAATGAACAAGGGTGAAGAGATCTTGGAGCTTCTGAAAGAGGAAGATTTTCAAACTTTAGCAAATTATGTTCATCCTGAAAAAGGCTTGAGGTTTTCTCCATATGGCTATATGACTGATGATGATTTAATTTTTTCTTCTGATGAAGTTGCTGAGTTTTTTGCGAAAGAGGAGAATTTAATATGGGGAATTTATGATGGAATAGGAACCCCGATTGAATTAACAACAAAAGAGTATTTTCAACGCTTTGTTTTTGATCATGACTATACAAGCTATGATAAGGTTGTTTTTAATGAAGTAATTGAACGGGGAAATACAATTAAAAACGTTAGAGAAGTGTATCCTGATGCGATTTTTATTGAATATTTCATAGAAGGAACTGAAGAATATGCTGGAATGGATTGGCGTAGCCTGCATCTTGTTTTTGAAGAAGTTCATACAGGAGAATGGTATATTCTAGCGTTAATTCATGATGAGTGGACAACATAAGAAGGAAATAGAGTTATTAAGGTCGTCATTATTGACGGCTTTTTTCATTTGTCTCAGTGATTTGAAAATGTTTCCTGTACCTTGTGACTCGTATCACAGGAAAATGTTATAAACCTTAGTAATATAGGAGTAGTAAAAACATGAGAAAGTAAATAATGGCTCTGCTGTAGATATGGAGAATACGGACGAAAGTAATATAGATAGATTTAGCGAAAGACTAGGGGGAACCGCAATGTTATTTTCTTCACATACAGTCTCAACGAAAGCTGTGAGAACTGAAAATGAGAAATTAAAGCAACAAGTTACTGAACTTGAGCAAAAGTATAAAGAGAAAGAAATGGAAATGCAGCAATTTATAATTGATTTAAAAGGCAGTCTTGTAGATATTATTGAACAACATGATCACGTGAATGAACAACATTTTCAATTAGGAGACATCGTTAAAGACATAAAACGTCGTTTTGACCGGGTTGAGGAAATTAGTGAACAGTCAAATGATAATACAGCGATTATGACCGAGAAAGGCCAAGGTTTGATTGAATCAACAAAAGAAATGGTAAGTAAGTCTAAAGAAGGTCAAGAGTCAGTTAAACAAGTTCAGAAATTAATTAATCATTTAGGTGAAGAAGCAAAACAAACATCAAGTAGTATGACCCAATTGGGCTCACGTTCAAAAGAAATAGAGGGTATCGTTAGGGTCATTAATGAAATTGCTGTTCAGACTAATTTATTGGCACTTAATGCCTCTATTGAAGCGGCAAGAGCAGGTGAACACGGGAAAGGCTTTGCAGTTGTTGCTGAAGAAGTTCGAAAGCTTGCTGAAAATACTGCCCAAAGTACGAAATCGATCGATGAATTAATTAAGCACATTCAAAAGGAAATTGACAAAGCACTCGATGATTCAAAAAATAGTTTGTCAGCTGTAAATAATGGTATTCAATTAAGTAACCAAACTGTTGAAGGGATTGATGATATTTTAAGGGTAATTCAAAATGTTCAAAATGAGGTTTCAGATGTTCTTCTAACAATTGATAATCAGGAAAAATTCAGTCATGAGGTTAAAGAAGAAATCCATCATACACGTGCTATATTTGACCAGGCAAATGAAATGATTGTAAAACATATCGAGGACGCTGAAGTCGTGGATCAGAAATTAAAAGCTGAGATAGAAGGGCTTAAGTGAAATTATAAACGCTTGGAGTGATTGAAATGAAAGCTGTATATTTTGAAAGAATAAAAGATATTGAAGTTTTGCAAAATGGTGATGACTTAGTCATTCAATTCGACCATGAGAACTATCCAAAAATAAAACTCGAAATCAAGATTTCAGATGATGAGGTAAAAGAAATGAACGTACTGTATGCCAAAAACAAGCATAAAGAAAAGTTCGCAACAAACTGGTTAAAGGATTATTCCAGTGAGATTTATCGCTATTTTAAAGAGGAATGTACGGAGACGAGGGAATGGTTTTTAGTTAAGAGTTGAAAGTTGAAAGTTAAAGTTGAAAGTTAAAGTTGAAAAAACGGATCATCTGACTGGCAGATGGTCCGTTTTTTATTTAACAAGTTGTCGTTCTTGGTTGGGTAATAAGCTGTTATTTGAGAGCCAGTTTGATGAAAGTTCAAATAATTCATTTTCAAACGAGTATGAAGAAAATGTATGGTCAGCATGTTCTAATAGGGTTGATGTCGACAAATGTGTTGGCATCGATTGATTTATTGCTTTTGTATAGTCTGCAGCATTTATATTTGGCACATCCTCGTCATGGGAGGCATGAATGATAAACGCCAGTCCATTAAAGTTTTTAATATCTTCAAGTGGTTTATGATTTTGTAAATCGCTAAAAAATGTATGACTCAAGTTAAATCCGTTATAATCGTATAATCCAGTTTCTTTTGCATGTTTGACAGCGAAATCTCCAGTTATACGAACAATATCTTCATAAGGTCTGGCAACAGGTGACCATAGGAGTAATTGGCTAATTCGATCATCGAGTCCTGCAGTAAGTGCAGATACAGCTCCACCAAGACTGTGACCAATCACGGTTAGGTTGTTTTTATTAACTTCTTTTTGTGAAAGAACAAAGTCAATAGCGCCTTTAAGTTCTTCGATTTGATTTGAAACAGTGACATCACCATAATCCCCATCGCTTTCTCCACAACCGCTAAAATCAAAGCGAAAAACAACATATCCTAATTGAGAAAAATATCTTGCTGCTTTTACAAATAGTCGATGTTCACCGACTTTACTGCCAACGAAACCATGGACGAGAATAATGGCAGGATGGCTATGTAAACCGCTATTTCCAGGTATATGAATTGCACCAGAAAGATTTTTTTCATTAACTTGAAACATTATATTTTTTATCTTCATCCTGCATCATCCTTTTCAAAATTATCACTAATTTATACAAAACATATTAGTTTACTTGGTTTTATTGTAAGGTGCTTTTACGTCTATGTCAATACCATTTTTTTGTATTGAAGGAGTAAAGGAGTATATTGAAAACAAGCAAATTATTACTGCAATATATTCTTTTAAAATATATTTTTATATCTTAATCGAAGCCTGTAAAGGCAGGTGATCTGATGCTGTTGGGTAATCCATAATCGTCGATGCTAAGTCGATCTGGAGATTTGGTGAGACAAAGATATAATCAATCCGTTTTTTGGGACTTTTTGATGGGTAAGTAAATCCACTGTAAGTTTTATTTACGCTCCAGCAATCAATAAGATAGTTATGCAGTTCTTCCCATCTTTTTGAATGAGGTTTTATATTTAAATCCCCTAGAAGAATGATCGGTTCGTTCATTTTTTTAATATGTGACAAGAAAAAACGTGTTTGTCTTTTTTGTATATAGGAATTAAGACTGAAATGGGTAACAAATACGTTAATGATCGTATTATTAATTAAAATTTTAGATTCTAAAAGAGAGCGATTCTCTGCAAAACTTGATTGAAAAAGATGGTTTGAACTTTCAGTAATAGGAAATCGACTCAATAGTGCATTACCATATTGTCGCTTTTGTTGCTTGTTAACAGAGGATGTGAGAGTAATAGAGGGGCCGTATACAGCGTTTAACTCTAACTCTTCGGCAAGCCAGGCCAGTTGATCTATGTATTCTGTTCTTGCTGAAAAATGTCTGTCAACTTCATTTAATCCGATAATGTCTGATTTACTATTTCGTATTACTTGGGCAATCCGCTTCAAATCTACAGTCTTATCTGTACCTTTTCCATGGTGAATATTAAAACTCATTAACTTTAGCTTCAAAGACATTCACCTATCCTTTATGTGTTTGTTAATAGGCTTGTTAGTAGGGGTAGATTTTATTCGAGCGATTTCTCCGTTTCTGTAATGATTTTACTTATGTTGGTACATCCTAACAGAGTGGAACAACGACGCAAGGGGGATATATGGAATGAGAAAGGTAACGGTAACCGTTTTGCTACTTTGTGGTTTACTAATCGTAGCAGCTGGACCACTATTGTTTTTAAATGATGAAAATGAGCAAAAGCTTACAGGACAAAATAGACAAGTAGAGCACGCAGTAATGGATCAGGTTTTAGCTGATGATTTGTCCATGACAACCTCATTATTTGTGGCAAAGTTGAATCGACAGCTCGATCGTTGGTCTGAACAAGATTTTGATGATCCTACAGCACATAAGAAATTTACGGAAGAATTAAATGAACATCCGCATTTTCATGCTTTTGCAGTAGTAAATGATAATAAGAAGATCGTGACATCTGAGGGTGAGATTACGGCAGAAGAAGTTAAAAAGTTAGTACACACACATGATGGTGTAATGTACTCTGATCCTTATACAGAAAATGGAAAGCAGTATTTTCTCGTATCGAAGAAAAAAGAAAACGACACCAAAGAATCTGTAGTAGGAAAAATTGATCTGTCTTTTGTTAAACGATTTGTCAATAATACAGCAGCAGTTGCTGATGCGAACGGTAACTTTTTCATTTCCGGAGAGGATCCAGAAGTGGATTGGGAGTCCGCTGATGAAGCAATAAAAAGTCAACCAAGCCAGCTTGTACCCGAATTAGGTTGGCAAGTTGTCGTTCGTTCTGAGGAACCGACAGATGAGGGAAAGCATTATCATGAACATGAAGCAGTTGTTATCTTTATTAATGAAGAGAAGGGGAAAGCATGGATTAATGAACATCCAACGATAGAAATGGTTAAAAACGGAGGTCCGTATATTGTTATTAGGGACGAAACACGAACGACACCACAGCTCATTACAATGCTTGAATCCGAAGAAAATATTGAATCAGCAGAGCCAAATTATGTTCTGACGAAGCAAGTGCCAGATCGAAATAAGATGAATCGCTCTGATAAAGCAACAGAATCGGTAACCATTCCAAATGATGAATTTTTTCAGCCGTATCAGTGGAACTTATCACAGATCGAGACTGAGCGTGGTTGGGATATTTCATCTGGGAGAGAAGAAGTCATTATTGCGATTATTGATTCTGGAGTAGATCCTGATCATGAGGATTTATCTGCGAAAATGACAGAAGGGTTTAATGCCTTTGATCAATCGAATAATCATATGGATGAACATGGCCATGGAACGCACGTTGCCGGAATCGCAGCTGCTTTAACAAATAATATAACAGGAATTGCCGGAGTCTCATGGCATAACCAAATTATGCCAATTAAAGTATTAGATGAGAATGCAGAAGGAAGTGCCTTTGAGATTGCGAACGGAATTCGTTGGGCGACAGATCACGGAGCAAAAGTCATAAATATGAGTCTGGGTGACGCACATTATTCCCGTGTAATCCATGATGCGATACGTTACGCCTATAATAAGGATGTTGTTCTTATTGCAGCATCTGGAAATGATAATGTTGAGCAACCGATGTATCCTGCGGGTTTAAAAGAGGTATTAGCGGTATCGGCTGTAGATTATCATCGAAATAAGGCAGTTTTTTCAAATTATGGTAATTATATTGATGTAGCTGCACCTGGGGAACACATTCCAAGTACATTCCCAGAAAATCATTATGTGTATATGTCAGGTACCTCAATGGCAGCCCCACATGTTGCTGGATTGGCAGGATTAATTCGTTCAATTAGACCGGATTTACGAAATACTGAGGTTGTAGAAATTATTAAGAAAACAGCAGTCGATCTTGGTCAGGAGGGTTATGATAAATATTATGGATACGGAGAAATCAGTGTTTCAAATGCACTTGATTATCTTAACGATCTCCCTTAGGTTACCAAACTAATTATTGTTTCCCAGAATATCCACAATAATTTCATACTTTATTTGTTGCTCTTTCACTAAAGTTTTCGTATTCTCTATATAGTAATTAAAATTATTTTAAGTTTAGAGGAGTTAAAAATGAAAAAAGTAGAAAATTCAGTGAAAGAGCGAAACTACACACCAATTATCGTTATTTTAACAATTGTAATTAATGCTCTAGTTGCAGTATTATTCTTTTTACCAGGATATAATGGTGACTTTCAACATTTTGACATTAAAATCCTACCAATGTTAAATGCCATCTTTAATTGCTTTACCTTTACATTTCTAGTACTAGCTTTAATCTCTATTATTAAGAAAAATGTTTCGCTTCATAAGCGTTATATTTTAGCGGCGTTTTCTACCACGGCTCTATTTTTAATTTCTTACGTGTCTTACCATTACCTTGCTGAATCAACACCATTTGGTGGGGAAGGTATTGTTCGTTACATCTATTTCTTTATTTTAATCACACATATTGTATTAGCAGCAATTATCGTACCGCTTGCCTTAACGACAGTTGCCTTCGGATTCAATATGAAGGTAGAGAAGCATCGAAAAATTGCAAGATGGACGATGCCGCTATGGCTTTATGTTAGTTTAACAGGAGTCATTATCTATTTAATGATTTCTCCGTATTACTAAACTGAACTTCATATTAGCAGCGAGTTAGAAAAAAGTGCCAGAGGATACCGATTCTCTAGCACTTTTTTTCTTCATATTCTTGGATAAAAAACATACATGTTAACATACATATTTTAAAATAGAATTTTGAGTAATAATGTTCAAAAAAATCTGAAAATTATGTATAATTAGTGAAGAATATGGTTGTGAAGGGAGGAATACTTTGGCAGAACAATTACTCTTCTCTGATCCAGATCGCTATATATTTATATCTAATCAGAGAATCATTATAGATGGAAGAAAATTTAATACCTCAATCATTCACTCCGCCTCTTTGTCGGAAAGAAATAATGATGTTAGCTTTGGATATGAAGTAGTCGTATTCTGGACAATAATGGCAGTCGTTTGTCTTTTGTTCCTGGATCAGTACATATATTCTATTCCGATAAGTGTACTATCTATTATAATAGCGATTAATAGTGCTATTGTTATTAATAAAAAAGTGTATGTACTCGTATTAAATACATTATCAGGAGAGAAAGAAGTTCTGTCACTTCATAATCAAATTGCAATTGAGAGAATGGTTAGAGCTATCAATCGGGCAGTACAGTATCATTGAAATGAAAAGCAGAAAATCAAAAGAATATAATGATATCAAAAATTATTATTAATTAAAAGTAGTTATTTAATTAGTTCATTAATTTGTCACAAAGTGTTTATCACTTCAAGAAAAATAGAGAGATAATATAACTAAGGAAAAGAACAGAAAGGTTAATTAGGGAGGTCATTTCCTTGGGTATTGTCTTTTTATTAACTGGATTTTTATTATTCTATGTTTACTTAACGGTTTTTATTGTTCAAACGTTTCGAAAAAGAGAGAACTCAAAATATGTGAAATACCTTTATATCTCATTAGGTATCTCCTTTATGGGATTGGTTACCCATATAGGTTAGTTTATATTAGATAAGAAAGCCACAATCACTCAATGATTGTGGCTTATTAACGTTCATCTTCTAAATCACCGCTTTATTTTTGCTCCAAAATTCCAAGTGTCCATAATTTGATCGTTAACTCAATCAAGAAATTATCTTCATGATTATCTAAGGAGCAGCCTGTTAATGTTTCAATTTTTCGCAATCTGTATAACAGTGATTGTCTGTGTAAATTAAGTTCGCGAGCAGTTTGACTAACATTTCCACGATTACGATTATAGACAATGAAGGTATGAATTAAGTCAATCCCTCTCTCTTGTGTGTAATCAATGAGTGCTCCGATTGTCGAGTGGGTAATCGTTTGAAGCTCTTGATTTTCTAATAAGGTCATCAATGCGCGGTCTACTCTTGTCTCTGAATACGTACTTTTATTTCCGGCTCCTTTTTGTCTTCTTCCAATAGTAAGAGCAAGATGTGCTTCAGAGAAACTTTCATGAAAAAGTTGAATTCCTGCTTGTTTTGAAATCCCCCAAGAAAGAATTAAGTCAGGTACAATGTCCTTTACCCCTTTTTCAACAACTTGAATAAAATGATCGAGTAATTCTTTTTTGTTTTCAGTTGGGTATTCAATAAAAATAATTATTTCTCCTCTTTGGAATGTGGCCATCGTTTTTAGCGATACTTTTTTTTCTGCAAAATAAATTTCCCGTTCAATGCTCCAAATGATATTTTGAAGCCAATGTTCGTAAGAAGGTTCCTTTTCTTTTGTTTTGTGGAATACTTCTTTTAAGTTTTCCGGAAAACCTATTATACATAAATATGGAAGACTAACATTGTAACCAAGAGTTTTTGCCCGGGATAATATGGTATCCGGAGAAGTAATACTACCTTTAGCCAGACTCCATACAAAATCATCACGAAGTCGCATTTCAGTCTCACGAATAGTATTTTCCTGTAAGAAGCATAGTGCAATCGTTGTGACGGCATGTTCGAGTAGGTGAAGTAATGAATGGTCGAGGATGTCAGTTGTTTGATTGTGAATGAGGAAAATATATAGATAGCCTTGTATTTCACTAGTGGTTTGGATTGGAAGTTGCAGTGCAGTTGTGTTTGCAATTGTAACCAATTGTAAATTTGAATGAGAAAAGGTCTCTGTTTTATTAGGGAGGACCTTGACAGTTACATGGTGTTTCTCAGTTTCTTTTAAGTGTTCCGTCTTTTTGCTGTGCCCCCTGATTATACCTCTTTTGTCAGTAATGAGAACAGGTAAATGAATCATATCATACATAAAATTTGCTATATCTGAAATTACAGCTCCTTGTAAAATCATGTTAAGTAATTTTTTTCGAATATACTCAGATTGTAAATATACTTTGTTTTCTTTTTGATTCAGTAATGTCATGATTTCTTGAATCACATCTGCAAAACGAATTTCCCACGGGATTTCAAGGATAGGGAATTGATGTTGTTCTGCAAGTTGTACTACTTTTTTTGGTGTGTGCTTTATATATCTCCCCGTTGCGATCGCCATACAAGCTGCCCCAGAATCAATAACCTCTTTTACGAATTTTATAAATAAGTCCTGGTCATGACCACAGCCGATTCCTGTTGTTAATACAAATTCATTTTTCCTGACAAAGTCTTCAACAGGTGTTTCGATAACAGACACCCATTCGATTTGTTTT
This sequence comes from Anaerobacillus sp. MEB173, assembly GCF_052119505.1. Lineage (NCBI taxonomy): Bacteria > Bacillati > Bacillota > Bacilli > Caryophanales > Bacillaceae > Anaerobacillus > Anaerobacillus sp. MEB173. Next base: position 824,085 of record NZ_JBJMAU010000001.1, on the reverse strand, counting down.
TGATCTAAAAACCGATGCGATGTCTTGACATTAGCTTCCTGTAATACAGGCAATCGACATACATCTTCTACTGTTATCAACATCTATTTGCCCCCTTTGCAAACGAAATAAGGCAGGGTTTGTAGTATGTATATTATAGATAAATAGAAGTATTAAGAAAAATGATGAAATGTTTCAAAAAAACTTCATACAGATTGGTGAATGTTCTTTTTGAGTGCAGTTTACTAGAATGGAAGTAGATACATTTTCAACTGTACCAAATGTATTGTTAGATGCTGTTTAAATAAGCGGGATTACAAAATTACAGGAGCGTGAGGGTAATGCAGCATAACAACAAGGATGTATCAAAGGAAACAAAATCTGTTTGGGCAGGTGAGAAGGACTATCTTGTTCATGGGGCAACGCAAGTCCCCGTCGTTCATAGTGTCTCCTATGGTTATGATGATATTGATGAATGGTTTGAAGTGGCTATCGGGAAACGAAAAGGACATATATACGGTCGGAATACCAATCCAACAGTCGAAGCATTTGAGGAGAAAGTAAGGATTTTAGAAGGTGCCAAAAGCGCTACTAGTTTTTCAACAGGGATGGCAGCTATTTCAAACTCACTTTTAACAGTTCTTAAGCCAGGAGATCGAGTAGTGACAATTAAGGATACGTACGGTGGGACGAATAAAATTTTCAGTGAATTTCTACCACGTTTAAATATTGATGTATATTGCTGTGATACAACAAATCATGAACAAATAAAACAAGAAATTGCTAAAGGTTGTACATTGCTTTATTTAGAAAGTCCAACAAACCCTACCGTTAAAATTACTGATATTGAACAATTAGCCAAAGAGGCTCATAAAGTTGGGGCACTAGTATTTGTTGATAATACGTTTGCTACACCATTGTTGCAAAACCCACTTGAATTAGGTGCGGATCTTGTTATTCATAGTGCAACGAAATTCTTGGGTGGTCACGCTGATGCTCTGGGTGGTATCGTTTGCAGCAATGACCGTGATTTAGTAGAAAAAATCTATCATTACCGTGAAATCAATGGTGCAACACTAGACCCAATGGCTGCCTATTTATTACTAAGAGGGATGAAAACATTACATCTGCGGATTAATCAGCAATGTGAGAGTGCCATGAAGATAGCACGATTCTTACAAGCTCAGGATGTTGTTGAGGAAGTATTTTATCCAGGATTAGAAACGCATGTAAACCATCATATTGCGAAAAAGCAAATGAAGCAGTTTGGCGGGATGCTCAGTTTTGCAGTCAAAGGCGGAATAGACTCTGTTCGTGAATTTCTTCCGAAGCTAAAATTAGCCAATAGAGCAGCGAATTTAGGTGCAGTAGAGACAACGGTAGGTCCAGCTAGAACAACGAGTCATGTTGAGTGCACACCAGAGGAAAGAGCTGCGCTGGGTATTCCAGAAGGTTTGGTCCGGTATTCAGTAGGCATTGAAAATTGTGATGATCTAATTGATGATTTAAAACAAGCATTTCGTTATATAACTGACAAAGAATAGCGATATATTTCCATGAAGCAAACTGCTGACTATAAAGTAGGCAGTTTGCTTTCTCATCAATATTGACTAGCACCCATTCTAAAACAGAAAGGTGGAGAGAATGGCTAATGAAAAAACATGGAATTGAAAAAAAGATGTTCATTTGTGGGAAATGGGTTGAAAGGAATAAGAAAATAGAGGTAAGAAATCCCGAGAATCAGTCAATCATTGCCACCGTTCCTGCAGCTAGTGTGAGTGACATGATCAATACAATCAAATCTGCTAAAGAAGGAAGAGAAATAGCAGCAAATTTAGCAACAAATGAACGGATGGCTATTTTATATAAAGTTTCAGAACTAATAAGCGATCGTTTTGATGAGTTCACAGAAGTTATTGCTTTAGAGGGGAGTAAGACAATTAAGGAAGCTAGAAGGGAAGTTCGACGTTGCATCGAAACGATCCGAATCAGTGCAGAGGAAACGAGACGAATCCATGGAGAAACGATCCCATTTGATCAAATGCCGGGAAGTAAGAATCGTGTTGGTTATTATTACCGCTTTCCAATCGGAATCATTGCGGCAATTACACCATTTAATGATCCGTTAAATTTAGTTGCGCATAAAGTAGGACCGGCAATAGCGTCAGGAAATGCAATTATTATCAAACCAGCCACACTCACCCCGTTAAGTGCGCTGAAGTTAGCAGAAGCCTTTGATGATGCTGGACTTCCAAGGAAAGTATTATCAGTCATTACTGGCTATGGAAGAGAAATAGGTGATAAGTTAGTTCAACATAATGATGTCCGAATGATTTCCTTTACAGGCGGCTTGGAAACTGGCCGTGATATTGCAATGAAAGCAGGGATAAAAAAACTTAGTATGGAATTAGGCTCAAATTCACCAGTCATTGTTTTAAAGGATGCTGATCTCCCGCTAGCTGTCAAAGCTTCAGTCGAAGGTGCTTTTTCAGCAGCCGGGCAAAACTGTATCGGGGTACAAAGAATTTATATTGAAGATGAAGTATTCGATTCATTTGTACATTCTTATGTGAAAATAACAAGAAACCTTAAATCAGGCAGTAAATTAGAAGAAGAAACAGATATTGGACCCATGATTTCTGAACAAGAAGCAAAGAGAATAGAACAATGGGTAAAGGAAGCTATTAATAAAGGAGCAATCTGCCTGTGTGGCGGTCAACGCCATGGTGCTTATTATAAGCCAACTGTTTTAACTGATGTCCCGAAAGATTGTAAATTAGCAAGTGAAGAAGTGTTTGGTCCAGTTGTTAGCTTATTTAAGGTTTCTAATTTAGAAGAAGCAATAAGAGAATCGAATCATGTCAATTATGGATTACAAGCTGGCATCTTTACGAAGGATATTGATAAAGCTTTTTCTGCAATAAACAAAATGAATGTTGGCGGTATTATGATTAATGATAGCAGCGACTATCGAATTGATGCTATGCCCTTTGGGGGTATAAAAGGGTCAGGGTTAGGCCGCGAAGGGATAAAATTTACAATCGAAGAAATGACTGAACCTAAAGTTGTCTGTTTTGCGTTACAAAATAGGGTTTCAGAATAGTCGTAAAAGAAATTCAAATAAATGCTTTCATCTATGACAAAATACTGAACGATTTAGATTGGGAGAACGTATGATAGGAATATAACTAATAAATTCATTCTATGACAATCCAGGAGATGCAGAACAATCATAACATGTCTTTGTTGAAAGGGGTTGGTATCTGTGTTTTCAATCTCTGAGTATAGTGATCGGATGGAGAAAATTAAACAAAGAATGAATGAACAAGGAATCGAAGTATTACTTATTACAAATCCCTCAAATATGAATTATATAAGCGGATATGATGCATGGTCCTTTTATGTTCACCAAATGCTCGTTGTAATTATTGACGAAGAACAACCAATTTGGATCGGGAGAGAAATGGACGCTAATGGGGTAAAGTTAACAACATGGATCGGTCAAGACAACATTATTTCTTATTCAGATGACTATATTCACTCCACTACGAAACATCCAATGGAGTTTGTTGCTAATATATTGAAAGAAATTGGGCAGGCAACGAGAAACATCGGTGTTGAAATGGAGACTCATTATTTTTCGGCACGATCATATGAACGGTTGCAAAGCAAGTTACCGGATGCGTCTTTTTTTGATGCGAGTACATTAGTGAATTGGGTTAGGATTATAAAATCTGACTCAGAAATCGAATATATGAAAAAGGCGGCTAATATCGTTGAATTAGCCATGCAAAAAGGCTATGAAACAATTAATGTCGGAGTAAGAGAATGTGATGTAGCAGCGAATATCTTTCATTCTCAAGTAAAAGGTACAGATCAATTTGGAGGCGATTACCCTGCTATCGTTCCAATGTTACCATCAGGAATAAAAACATCTACGCCACACATAACTTGGAGTGATGAACGCTACAAGCATGGTGATACGGTTATATTAGAGCTTGCAGGCTGTTATAAAAGGTATCATTCTCCAATGGCTAGAACATTAGTGATTGGGAATCCATCTACAAAGGTGTCAGATCTTTCTCAGGTAGTACTTGAAGGTATAAATGAAACGCTGGCCGCAATTAAACCTGGATTAACATGTGAAGAGGTTGAAGAAGTATGGCGCAAATCGATTGAAAAAAAAGGATACCAAAAAAAATCACGAATCGGCTACTCGGTCGGGCTTAGCTATCCACCGGACTGGGGAGAACATACAGCAAGCCTAAGAAAGGGAGATCATACCGTACTTCAGCCGAATATGGTCTTTCATCTCATTCCAGGTATTTGGTATGATGATTATGGAGTTGAAATTAGTGAGACGTTTCGTGTAACCGAAACAGGAATCGAAACGTTAGCAAACTTTCCGAGGGAGCTTTATATTAAGAGTTAAAAGTTGAAAGTTAATAGTTAAAGACCTTGGGTATCTAGGGTCTTTTTTTAGCTTTCATTTATAAGAGTTTCTAAGGTACAATAATGGAGTAAGAATGTTTTTGGAAGAGGGAACCTATGTTGAAATTATTGTTGCTTTTTATTTTAGGTATTGCTATGATGATTGACTTGTTCAAAAAGTATGTGCTAAAAATTAAGGATCCCACAATTGAGGAGCTAATGCCGAAACTCGAAGAACAACAATGGTTTAGAGAGTTAGTAGAACATGAACGATATAAGCCAATTATTGAAAGTTCAAAACAAAGTGGTTTATTAGCTGATTCATACTATGTTAGTAAGCTGCTAAGCCACCAAGGTACAATTGATGGGTTTATTACTTATGTGAAAGGAAGAGCGATTAAAGAAAGGAACGACATGTAATGGAACATTTAATCAATAGTAAAGTACAAGAGATCCAAATATCAGGGATTCGAAAATTCTTCAATATGGTAGCGCAATATCCAGAAGCGATTCAGTTAACGCTTGGACAGCCAGATTTTCCAACACCTGAGCATATAAAGGCTGCTGGACAGCAGGCAATATCAGAAAATCAGACAACGTATACACCAAATGCGGGCTTGCCAAAATTATTACAAGCTGCCTCCACTTTTGTAGAAAAGAAGTATGGTCTTACATATGATCCTAAATCAGAAATCATTACAACAATTGGAGCGAGTCAGGGTATTGATATTACGCTGCGAACGATCCTTGAGCCCGGGTCAGAAGTGATCTTACCTGGGCCAGTCTATCCTGGGTATGAGCCGATTATTCGTTTATGCGGGGCAACGCCGGTATTTGTCGATACACGTGATACTAACTTTAAAATGCGTCCAGAGCAGATAAAAGAGAAGTTATCAGAAAAAACGAGGTGTATCATTTTACCTTATCCTTCCAATCCAACAGGTTGTATTCTAGAACAGACAGAATTACAGGAAATTGCTGAGATAATAAAAGATCGTGACATCTTTGTTTTGTCTGATGAAATTTATAGTGAATTAATCTATGGTCATTCCCACTATTCAATTGCCTCCATTCCTGAAATGAGAGAAAAGACAATTGTGATCAATGGCCTTTCTAAATCACATTCGATGACTGGCTGGAGAATTGGCTTTATTTTTGCTCCAGCATATTTAACAAAGCATATTTTGAAGGTGCACCAATACAATGTTAGCTGTGCAAGTTCGGTTTCACAGCATGCAGCGTTAGAAGCATTAACACACGGTATAGATGATGCGGTTAAAATGAGAGAGGAATATGATAAAAGGCTTAACTATGTATACGAGCGTCTTACTCAAATGGGGATTGAAGTTGTTAAGCCTAATGGAGCTTTTTATTTATTTCCGTCGATTAAGAAATTCAATCTCTCCTCATATGATTTTGCTATTAAATTACTTGAACAGGAAAAACTCGCTGTCGTTCCTGGCGATGCATTTTCGGAATTTGGTGAAGGGTATATTCGAATTTCATATGCGTATTCAATGGATGTCCTTGAAAAAGGATGTAACCGATTAGAGAAATTTATCGCTACACTTGTTGAATAACAAAGAGGGTTCACTACTTAACGAGTAGTGGCCTTTTTTACTTTTAGTACCTGATTTTTCCTATTATTAAAGAAAAAAAACTGTCAGTCATGCTAGAATGTGCAGGTAACAAAAGGGGGAAATTTCGTCCAAAAGTATATGGGGAGCAATGGGAAGAAGGGGCAATTAGTCAAGCAATTTGGAAAGGGGTTGAACTTCGATATCTACTTGAGCTTACACAAGTAAACTTAAATGCAAAGGAGATTGTCTTTCAAGGTAGGGATAAAGGGGAAAGAGACGACATGGAAGGTACTTTTGCGTATGAACGAAGCCTACCATTAGAAAAGGCACTTCATCCAGACACACTCATTGCTTATAAACTAAACGGTAAACCAATTCCATATCAACATGGTTTTCCTTTTCGTTTGATTGTTCCGCAATGGTATGCGATGTCATCTGTAAAATGGTTACAGAAGATAACAGTGATTAATCATCAATTCCAGGGACCTTTTCAAGTAAAAGATTATGTGTATTTCCCTGAGAAAGATAGTGACAAGGGGAAAAGGCCAGTAACAACAATAAATATAAATTCGATAATTCAACAACCTCTCGATCAGTCAATCTTGAAACGTGGGCTTCATATCATTAAAGGTATTGCATACACTGGCTGCGGGAAAGTAGCAAAAGTTGAAATTAGTTTTGATGGAGGAAAAATATGGAAAAGTGTGAAGATAAAAGATAATAATAACAGATATACATGGATTAATTGGTCTTATCCATGGGAGATCGATCAAAAAGGGGAATTTACGATAAAAGTAAGAGCAACTGATTCGAAAGGGCGTACACAGAAGGAAGAACCTTTTTGGAACCGCAAGGGATATGGCTATAATGCTATTCAAACAATCAATGTAAAAGTCGAATAAAGGTTATACCAGTTGAAACTAAGCATATGTTATGCGTAGTTTTCTTTTTGTGGCATTAATAACTTCCGATCAGTTCAAATTGTCCATTTTGGATATGAAAGTTAAATAGAGAAAACACTATTCATTATTAGCAATTTCAATTTTATATGAAAAAGATTAAATTGGATAAATCAGCAAGGAGGTTTTTGTGGTGGATTATCGTATTGAGAAAGATACGATTGGTGAAATGAAGGTATGTGCCAAGAAATGGTGGGGAGCACAAACACAGCGAAGTTTAGAAAATTTTCGAATCGGAACGGAAAAAATGCCCATTGAAGTCATTAAGGCTTTTGCCATATTAAAAAAATCGGCAGCACTTGCTAATCAAAAACTTGGAAAACTTGAAGAGGTCAAGGCCCAAGCAATCGCCAAAGCTGTGGATGAAATTTTAGATGAGGAGATTTTTGAGCATTTCCCTCTTGTTGTTTGGCAAACAGGCAGCGGTACACAATCGAATATGAATATGAACGAGGTTATTGCTTTTCGGGCAAATCAAATGCTGACAGAAGAGAAGGCTGAAGTTCGTATCCATCCGAATGATGATGTGAACCGATCTCAAAGCTCAAATGACACATTTCCAACTGCAATGCATATTGCTGCGGTTCTTAAAATTGAGGAAAAACTTCTTCCTGCAATTGAGAAGTTTAAATCAACATTAAAAGATAAAATTGATGAATTTAACAATATTGTAAAAATTGGAAGAACCCACCTTCAAGATGCAACCCCACTTACGTTAGGACAAGAGATGAGCGGCTGGCACCGTATGCTGGAAAAAACTGAACAAATGATAAAAGAAAGCACAAACTTTTTAAAAGAACTAGCAATTGGTGGTACAGCAGTAGGAACTGGGATTAATGCACACCCGGATTTTGGGGCTAAGGTTGCCGAAGAGATTAGTGCGATAACTGGTAAAACGTTTGTTTCTGCTCCAAATAAATTTCATTCGTTAACCAGCCATGATGAAATTGTCTACGTTCATGGGGCGATGAAGGCATTAGCAGCCGACTTAATGAAAATTGCGAATGATGTTCGCTGGTTAGCGAGTGGGCCTCGTTCTGGGCTTGGTGAAATTACAATCCCTGCAAATGAACCAGGGAGCTCAATTATGCCCGGGAAAGTCAATCCAACTCAAAGTGAAGCGATGACAATGGTTGCTGCTCAAGTATTTGGCAATGATGCTACAATTGCTTTTTCAGCAAGTCAGGGAAACTTCGAGCTGAATGTTTTTAAGCCAGTTATTATTTATAACTTTCTTCAATCAGCGACATTACTCGCTGATGTTATTCTATCCTTTAATGACAGATGTGCTGTTGGAATTGAGCCAAATCATGAAAAGATTAAGGATCATTTGGAAAATTCATTAATGCTGGTAACAGCTTTAAATCCTCATATAGGGTATGAAAATGCAGCACATATTGCAAAGACGGCACATAAGGAAGGGATAACATTAAAAGAGGCTGCACTAAATTCGGGGTTATTAACAGAAAAAGAATTTGAAGAGATCGTCAAACCGGAAGACATGATTCATCCGAAAGAGTAAGAATATCGAATCACGTTTAGGAGAAATTAGTTATGAAAAGACGGAGGTGAAAAGAGATGACTAAGAGAAAAATGAACCCAAGAAAAGAAGGGAAAAATAAGCATGGTGGAAATGTCAGTCCGTTAGGGAATTCACCAGCTTATGCTAACGACAGCTCAAGAAGAGCGAAAAGTACTGAAACTAACTAAATAAAAAAGCTTCCACACAAGTGGAAGCTTTTTTATTTAGGCGTTCTGAAAAGGCATCAGTTATCCTAATTCCCATTGAAAATTACAATTATGTGTGTTAACACAAGGCCCCCTAGTTAGCCACTAAAACGTAAATCCCTAGTAAACATTTCAGTCATAATAGTAATTTTCCTTATCAAACAAAAAAGGAAGGTTTAATACGTAAATGAACAATTAAGCTACATTTACCAGTTACTTACGATGATAACATAGAAAACCTCAGATGACAACTATTAATCATAATTCTTTTTCGATAAATTTTATAAATAAATAACGAGATTTGACGAAAGAAAATTGGAGGTGAATAGAGGACCGTGAGGAAGTTATTTAGTAACGTATAAAGAATCTATTTTGAAATTTTAAAATTATACCTGTGAAAGTAAAAAAATATTTAAAAATAATTAACAGAATAGTAAAAGATTTGTTTCATTTCACAGTATAAACCGTTGAGTTTATTTGGTAATATTTAACTTAAGTAGTATAGAGAGTAGGTGAGGCATTGCGATTATTGAAATGGTTTTTCATCATTACAGTTTTGTTCATCTTTTCTGTTAGTGGGTATGACAGTGCAGAGGCATCAAAGGATAGAGTTATCATCGAAGGGGGGACTCTTTCTGAGAGCCGTACCATCGTACCAATGAGGGCGATATTTGAGGAATTAGGAGCAACGGTACAATGGAATTCAGCAGATCGAACGGTAACTGCATACAAAGACATGATCACAGTCACACTGAAAATCGGGTCTAAGCAATCGTTCGTAAATGAAAACGCCATTTCAATTGATGTACCAGCACAAATAGTAAAAGGGAAGACGTATGTTCCGTTACGGTTTGTCAGTGATGCATTAGGAGCTGACGTACATTGGGACAAGAACTTACGTACCGTAACAATTGAGGCAGGTGAAAAAACGCTCATTGTTTTGGTGAATCACCGCCAGCAGAAAGAATTTTCCATTTTGGGAATTGAAATCGGTGATCAAGAAAGCAAAGTAATGGCACTCGCGGGGAAACCTGTAACAACATACAAAAGTGAATATGGATTTACTTGGAACGTTTATCATAATGAATTTAAAAACTATTATCAGGTTGGGATAAAAAACGACACTGTTGTTGCTCTCTACACAAATGATAAGCTTTTTAAGACAAAATCCCAGTTGCCGGTAACAAGCACAAAAAAGGATGTTCAGTTCAAATATGGAACACCCAGTAATGCAATTAATAAAGGTACAACGAAATATCTCTATGAATCAAAAGATCAGGACTTATTTTTTATTGATGATTATTATATCACAGTTTTTTACGATAGTTTTTTAGACTATCAAATTTCTGGTTTGCAATTAATCCGCAAGGACATTGAACATATGAAAAAAGGTTTTTATGGTGAGTCTACAGAGCAACTTAGAGCAAGTTTTGAACAACAGCTTTTTGATTTAACAAATGCTGTACGTGTGAAATATGGTAAATCTCCACTGAAATGGAACAGTGAAGTTGCATCTGTTGCCTTTAAACATAGTCACGATATGGCAGTAAATAATTATTTTGCGCATACAAATTTACAAGGGAAATCACCTTTTGAGAGAATAACAGCCGGAGGGATTGTTTACAAAATAGCCGGTGAGAATTTAGCAATGGGGCAATACAGTTCAATATTTGCACTTGAAGGATTAATGAATTCATTCGGACATCGTCAAAATATTCTCAGCGACCGTTTTACTGATGTGGGAATAGGAGTAGCTTACCGAACAAATATCCCTTACTTCACACAAAATTTTATTACACCACAGGAAAACTGAGTCTCTGGCTCAGTTTTTTTGTGTTCTGACTTATTGTTGATATGGTCATTAGTACAAGCAAAATAGTCAGAAATAAATAAAATAACGTAAATGGTAGGATAGGAGGGAAGTAAATGTCAAACTACTATTACGGCTTGTGTTGTCAACATAAAGGTAAGTATGTTCATATTCATGATAAAAGTGGTCGTAGTTACTATGGTAAAATCGTTGATGTTGATCGTCAATTTGTCTATCTAGAATCTGAGAGAGGCAGAACTGATTTAGGAGGATATGGTTACGGTTGGTATGGTGGTGGATATGGTTATCGTAGACCTATTTTTCCAATCGCTCTTGCAGGAATTGCCGGATTTGCCTTAGGAGTTGCATTTTCTCCGTTTTTCTTTTGGTAAGAAAAATAGTCAGAGTACTTATTTGTACTCTGACTATTTTTAATTCTTATTTTTCCTCTAACTCATCGATTGGTAACACCATTACCTCATCTGGGTCTGTTTCCATAAAAGCACTGACCGATTGAGTTCCTTCATTTACATTTTTCAACCATACAGGTACTCCATGATAGAGAACGGTCGTTTTCTTTGGAGAGGAAATAATTTGCTTTGCACGATTGATATTCATTCAATAGTAACCTCTTTTCCGTAAAGTAATCTTTTTCATTTTGTACTTTTTTATAAAGATTATACAAATATTAATTTGTTAGATAGAGGAATTATTGACGTTTAGTTTGGTTATCGTAGTAAGTAAAGGGGATGATCTGCATGAATAACAATCAAAGTGAAACTTTTGTTGCTGTTCGTAAAAATAATGATGGTGACATTGTTGAATTAAAAACATCAAGTGGAAGAGTACTCGACTATAAACAAGCCCAACAAGAGGTCCAAAATGGTGTAATTGCTGGTGCGAATGTATTTAATGGACGAGATGGCGAGCCGCACTTAAGAAGCAATGCTGACGGTGATCCAACAAATAATTTAGATAACCTGCCGACTTTTTAATAACAAAAAAGGGATGCCTCATAAGTGACAGCTCTCACCGAATGTTAACTAAAAATAATCGGGTAACTGTTACTTATGAGACTCCCATATAACTGTTTAAACGCTATGACATTCGAGATAACAATGGAATACATTTGTACGTTTAAATGCCTCCCACTCTAAAAAAATATCTTCATTATCTCCTGAATATCCCATCATGTCAAAATAGTTGCGGTCATAAAACATATGCTTAAAGCCCTTATAAGTCCAAAAAGGCTGAGAGTCATTGCAAGCATCTACATAGATATAAAAATGGTGTTCGTCAGCATAATTTTTAATTAGTTTTACGATACGTGAGCCAAGACCTGATTTTCTGAGTGTTGCTGGTAATCGTAGTAACCCAATAAACAACACTTTTTCATTTTCATCAAAAAACATATCTAAGGCAATATTATCGTAGGCCAAACCAGGATCACACATCATCTCATTAATTCGGATAAAAAAGCGTCCATCTTCCTCTTCATAATAATGTGCCTGTAATTCATGGTCATTTAATAAACTAATAATTGAATCTAATGTTTCTTTGAAACCAGCTAACATTTTAAAAAACCTCTCCATTCCTTTGTGCTTGATCTCTATACTTTTATTATGAATGATGTCGAAAGGCAGTGGCGTACTCAATTCGTAATGTTCTTTAACTTTTTAATGAAAAATTTGTGAACATATCACCTTTTTTCATTAGCATTAACATTCATTCAATAGTTAATAATAATCGAAAACAAAATAAAAAGATACATATTTCGACAAAAATGTATAAAAAATAGAGAACAGAGAATGCTCTCTATTTTTTCAAATTTTCGTCGCGCCATTCATCCCAATAAATGTTGATATATTCCTGGTTGTGTTCATTTTCGTTTGGAATAGATTGTTCCAACAAATTTTGTTCTGTATTTTCCTTTTCCTTACTTCTTTTGATCATTTGGACCTCTTCCTTTCTTAAGATGGTACTCTTATTAATATCCAATGATTGTCAAAACATTCGTGGAGATAGTAAGCATATTTTTTTTCAGTGTAACAATAGATGGGTATAATACAGTAAAGAATAAGAAGAAGGAAGTGAAGACATGCAAAATGTTCAGTCTCAATATGAAATAGCAACTTTTGCAGGAGGGTGTTTTTGGTGTATGGTACAGCCTTTTGATGAACAACCAGGCATTATTAAGGTGGTATCGGGTTATACAGGTGGGCATAAAGATAACCCTACATATAAAGAAGTATGCTCGGAAACAACCGGGCATTATGAAGCTGTACAAATTACGTTTGATCCAACAATATATCCATATAGCAAATTATTAAATATTTTTTGGCGGCAAATTGATCCTACCGATTCTGAAGGACAGTTTCATGATAAAGGGCATTCGTATCAAACAGTCATTTTTTATCATAATGATGAACAAAAACAATTAGCGGAACAATCGAAGAAAGACCTGGAAATGAGCTGTCGTTTTTCAAAACCAATTGTTACAGCGATTTTACCGGCTGCTACATTTTACCCTGCTGAAGATTATCATCAAGACTATTACAAGAAGAATGCTTTTCGATATAAGTTATATCGTAAAGGATCTGGAAGAGATGATTTTATTAAGAAGCATTGGAAAGATGAGAGCAAGGATATGGAATTGAAACAAAGGTTGACACCAATACAATATGAGGTGACCCAAAATAACGGTACTGAACCACCATTTCAGAATGAATATTGGAATAATAAAAAAGAAGGAATCTACGTAGATATCATTTCAGGTGAGCCTTTATTTACGTCGAAGGATAAATACGATTCGGGCTGTGGATGGCCTAGTTTTACAAAGCCGTTAAATGAAGACCTTATTAAAGAAGAAATGGATGTGAGTCACAATATGGTTCGGACCGAGGTCCGCAGTAAAGCAGCTGACTCTCACTTAGGGCATGTTTTTGAAGATGGGCCAATTGAAACGGGTGGCTTACGGTATTGTATTAATTCAGCATCATTGAAATTTATCTCAAAAGAAGATTTAGAAAAAGAGGGATATGGAGAGTTTCTTTACTTATTTGATGAATAATTAATATTGTAATAGAACAAAAAAATAAATTATAATTGTTATTGACAAACGTAAGCAGCCATTATAAAATGAATTTAAATTCATAGTTCCGAATGGTCCTTAATAATAACTAGCTTCATTTGAAATGCTTTAGCATTTTGTTAATTAATAAATTGGCAAAATGAAAAAGCAGTGCAAGTAGAAGATGGTTGAGATTACAGATGTCGGTATATTTCTTTCCGTGTAGTCGGGAGATTTATACCGTTTTTTATTAGGGGGGGAAAACATGATGACAATAACAAATGCAACTTTAAAAAAAGGTCTTCTTGAAGCAGAAATCAGTAAAAAACTAACGCAGTGGGAAAAAGAATACCTTGGTCGAGGGCCAACACATGTTAAAACAACAATTGTTGATCAAATGGTCATCGTGAATTTAAAAGGTATTTTGTCTCCCGCAGAAAAAAAGCTCGTCAACTCTTCACATCAAGGAATGATTTCTGTGAAACAAAATCGTAACGAGCTGGTCGAGTCAGGGAAAGAATATTTAAAAGGGATCATTAAAGAGTTAACGGGCGAGGATGTAGTAAGTTTTCACACAGATGTAAGCACGAGATCTGGGGAAAGAATCATCATCTTTATCTTAAGTGAAAATTTAGGAAAGAAATTAATTGGATAAGGGAGATCTTTAAAAAACTTACGCAGTTCGTTAAAGATAAACCGGTAAAGTCTAGATTAAGTGAATCTTTCATTCATTTGAATGATTCAGTTTCTGGACCTTACCGGTTTTTTTGTTACTCAAAACTTTGTGAATTATTTTTAAGTGATAATATTGTTTTCAATTAGTTCAAAGTTAGTCACATCAATGGTTTCCATCGAACTTATTATTTATAGTAAAAAGGGGAATGAATATGATTGAAATCATTACGCAAAATTTAGTATCACCTGTTGTCTTATTCTTTGTTTTAGGGATTTTAGCAGCAATCTTTAAATCAGATTTAAAGTTTCCGCAAGGGTTAAGTGAAACACTTAGCATTTACTTGTTAATGGCTATTGGTATAAAAGGCGGTATTGAACTTTCGAATTATAGCATCAATGAAGTTTTTCAACCGATTATCGGTACGTTATTTCTTGGTGTAATTACGCCAATCATTGTATTAATCTTCCTTCGTCTAACTATGAAGTTAGATTTGAAAAACGCAATTGGATTAGCGGCAACATATGGATCAGTAAGTATTGTTACATTTGGTGCTGGAATTTCTGTATTAGGGAATTACGGTGTAAGTTATGAAAGTTATATGAATGCACTTGTTGTACTTATGGAAATCCCAGCAATTCTTGTATCACTTATTCTGTTACGATTAATTGAAAAAACAAGAGCCGATTCTTATGTGCAAACAAGGCAAGTTGGTATTATTGCCAGTCCAACTTCACTTATTGATAAAGAGGTTTTAAGAGAAAGTCTTTTCGGTAAAAGCGTCTTATTATTATTAGGTAGTTTGTTCATTGGATTAATTGTTGGGAAGGAAGCAGTTCCGCTTGTAAAGCCTTTATTTATGGATTTATATAATAGTTTTCTCATTTTATTTTTACTTAATATGGGAATCGTAGCAGGACAACGATTAGCAGTTGTTCGTAGGCACGGTATTAAATTACTGCTATTTGGAATTACTGTACCAGTGATTAACGGGATTCTAGGAGTCATTGTTGGGAATCTTGTGGGGTTGTCACTTGGAGGGATGACATTAATGGGAATATTAGCAGCGAGTGCCTCGTATATTGCTGCCCCTGCAGCACTAAGAGCTTCTGTGCCTGAAGCAAATCCATCAATTTATTTAGGATTAGCATTAGGAGTAACGTTCCCTTTTAACCTAATTGTAGGAATTCCATTGTTTTATACGATTGCCGGGTGGATTCAATAATGAAATGGAGGTTTTGAAAAATGAAAGTATATGAAATGCAGACGAGAAACATGGATTCTCACAAAATGCTATTCATCGTTGGGATGGAGCAAAAAGTAGACGAAATCATTTTTCAGGAGTTCGGGATTACGAAAGATCAAGCAATTATTCACTATTGTCAAGATGCAGTGATCGATAAATCGTACGATTCTGTAGTAAGAAATATAGTCAAATCAATTTATGAAGAAGATGTTTCTGCTATTTATGTTATTGGTGAAAAAGATGATCAGGGATTTACGCTAACTAAAGAGGAATTATTGGAAAAAATGAAAGCTGATGGAGTTGCTGACGATACAATCCGAACAATGGATTATTTAAAATTTGTCATTGGTAAAGACCTGTACTCATGGTTAAAAGGTGAGGACAAATCAATGGAAGAAAAAATAGTAACAAGTGTCTCGAACTTAAAAAAACACCCACTCATCCCAAAAAGGATAAAAGTTCAAGGCCTTCTATTTGATGAAA
The DNA here is from genome assembly GCF_052119505.1 of Anaerobacillus sp. MEB173. Lineage (NCBI taxonomy): Bacteria > Bacillati > Bacillota > Bacilli > Caryophanales > Bacillaceae > Anaerobacillus > Anaerobacillus sp. MEB173. The sequence goes on along the minus strand of NZ_JBJMAU010000001.1, from coordinate 808,126 downwards.
CATATAATGAACTGGTTTATGTTTCTGAAAGAAAAAAAGAAAAAATATTCTAACGTTATCGTGAAGGGGATGTCTCTAAGTGACATTCCCTTTTTGCTGCTAATCGTTGGGATCTCCGCAGCACATCTCATCATTCCTCTTCATAAATTAGTATATAACATGAATGGGAGGATATTTGAATGAACAAACAACATCCCAAAAAAAGACGACCTCCAAAATGGTCAAAGCTGAACAAAGGTAAGCTAAAACCTATTGAACCTACAGCTGGGTCTTGGCCAATGCAATATTTTAGACGAATTGCCCCAGGAATGTACCGTGATCGTCTCGGTCGAAAAGTTTCTTTTAAACTGCGCAATCCATATTATATTAATTTTACGAAAGAGTTAGAGCTTGTTAAAAAAGCGAAAAAACAGCTAACGACCGGGCAAATTGATAGTGCAAAATATTTTGGATTTGGTCCTCCTACAAAACAATGGACACCGATTATTGACCGCCTCATTGACACGTATGAAGTATCTCCTGTTCGATCAGCACGTATTTTAGGAGTGGCACAAGCAGCGATGAATGACGCGATGGTGATTACATGGGATTACAAATATATTCTGGATATTGCCAGACCGAACCAACTAGATCCAGAGTTAGAAACCGAACTCCCTACACCTCACTTTCCGGCTTATCCATCCGGGCATTCTGTTTTTTCAGGTTGTGCGGAAGTTATATTAAGTTATTTCTTTCCAGCTGAATCAAATCGATTGAAAGAGCTGGCTGAAGAGGGATCTGAATCCAGATTATATGCGGGTGTTCATTTTCCAGTCGATAATCATGAAGGTCTTCGATTAGGCAGACAGATTGGAAAGCACATTGTTTCATTAATTAGTAAACAACGGGATTCAAGTCGAAAAAAGTTAGATGTTCCATATCGAAATAATAAACATGCAATATTACCACCACCGCCATATGAACAAGTAATTTCATATCCGCCTGAGAGTAGTGCAGATGAGCGAAAACCAGCTGCTCCTTGGTTATTTACTATTTAGTATAAGAATTACTAGAGGGAATACAGTATGGACCTGTATTCCCTCTTTAGTTTATGATCAAAATGCTCGTACATAGGATAGATATGCCAAGTTGAAGATGAAGTAATTATTCTCGAATTCTGTTATACTAGCAATTGTATGTCTTTCACAGAAAGAGGGAGATCAGGGTAATGGAACCGAATCGTTTATTATTAATAGATGGCTTTAATTTGTTAAGTAGAGGATATTTCGCAACGTCTTATGGGCGAAGTGAAGATCAATTGTCACGTAACAAAGATGGATTATATACGAATGCACTAAGAGTTGTCTTTCAGAAGCTTGTTAATTTGATAGATTCTCATCAGCCATCACATATGGTGATTGCATGGGATGTAAAGAGAAACGAAACGATAAGAAAAGAAATGTACGAAGGTTATAAAGGGACAAGAGGGGAACTGCCAGAGCCGCTTATTCAACAATATGAAACGAGTAAGAAAGTATTTGAGACGATTGGTATCTCTCAACTTTCGGTTCCAAGATATGAAGCTGATGATGTAATTGGCGCATTATCGTCAAGGTGGAGTAATGAATATAACAAAGAATGTCTAATTTACAGTAATGACCGTGATTTACTTCAGCTTTTAAATCAGGATGTTTCACAGATTATTTCGATAAATAAAAAAGGTGATGTTATCTATACGTTGCAACACTTTCAAGATGACTATGGCATTTCTCCAAATCAATGGATCGACGTAAAAGCACTGCTTGGTGATAAGAGTGATAACATTCCGGGAGTTGCAGGAGTTGGTGAAAAGGCTGCACTTCCATTAATACAGCAGTATAATACGATTCAAGGAATCTATGACAAGCTTGAACAGTTAGACAAGCGTTTTAATCGCTATAAAAAGAAGCTCTTAGAGGGTCAAGAGATGGCACTATTAAGCAGGGAACTCGTAGAAATTATAAAGGACATACCAGAGATTAATTCAGCAGATTTCTCAGCGTTTGCTTTATCCTTTGAAAAGGCCAGATTAAAAGAGCAGTGCGAAGAACTTGAAGTAAAAGTTGCGATAAGATAATCATGTTAAAAACCACGTAGCGATCTACGTGGTTTTTAATTCTTTGAATATTTTCCTTCTCTCACGTTTTTGGATAAGGAGCAGACGGTATAAAAGTCCTGTTGCACCAAAGGCCAGTCCAATAATGAACCCGAGCCAATAACCAAACGGTCCAAATGACGTAAAGGTAGCGATAATGAATCCTGACGGTAAGCCGATGCCCCAATAAGCGATTAACGTAATGACAAATGCCGTATTAACATCCTTATAGCCTCGCAATGCACCTTGAATAGGAGTTGCAAGGGCATCTGATAATTGGAAAAAGATTGCATAAATCAAAAAGTGTTGCGTTAACTGTAAAACATTTGGATCGGTTGTATATAAGCTTGCGATAGGTTCCTTAAAGAGATAGATAAATGCCGCACATAATAGAGATAAAAGTACTGCGATGACAATCCCCAAAACACTGTATTGCCTTGCATGAGTTAACCGTTTCGCCCCTACTTCAAATCCAACAACAATAGTGAGGGCCATAGAAATACTTAGCGGTACCATATAAAAAAGGGTTGAAAAGTTAATGGCAGCTTGGTGTGAAGCAATTGTAGTTGTATCAAAAGTGCTCATAAGAAGAGTGACAACTGCAAAAATACTTGATTCAAAAAAAATTGCAAAACCAATCGGTAAACCAATCGTTAAGATTTCTTTCCAACTTGCGAAATGAATACGAGGAAATCGTCTGAGTACTTCATACTGTATAAATGGTGTTTGCTTTAGAACAATAACAATTGTCATGATTGTAATACACCAATAGGTTATCGAAGTAGCCACACCCGCTCCGACACCACCGAGTTTTGGAAAACCGAAGTGGCCAAAAATCAATACATAATTAAAGAAGAAGTTAATTGGCAGGGCAAGTAACGTAATGATCATTGTAATTCTTGTATGACCAAGGGCATCAATAAAACAGCGTAATACGGTATAGATAAAGAGTGGCGCAATCCCTGCCGATAAAGCGATAAGATACTGTTTGGCAATTCTTCTTACCTCATTCTCTAAATTCATTAATGATAATAATGGCTCAAGTAAAAACACTCCACAAATTACAACAATGATAGAAACAACTACTGCAACATAAATTCCTTGAATCACTGAAAAGGATACCTCATTGTTCCTTTTTGCCCCAACGAGCTGAGCAACAATTGGAGTAATTGCCATAAGAATCCCAGTTATCCCGGTGAATATAGGAAGCCATATGCTAGAGCCAATGGCAACACCTGCTAAATCCTCTGCACTTACATTCCCGGACATCATAGTGTCAAATAAGTTCATTGCAAATAAACCGACTTGAGTAATTAGGATTGGCAAAAGAATTGATAAAAAAACTTTACTTTTTTGTTTGTAACCAACAGTTTGCTGCATAAAACAACCTCATATCTATTGAAAATTCAATCTGCGAAAGATTATATCACAAAAATAGAATGAGGTTGTTCTTTTTGTTTTGAAGACGACTGAATGAGTTCAATTAGCGATGATATTGATAGATGATCGATATCTTCGCTTGAAATTCTAATGTTCTCGGTTCAATCGGTGTTTGTATTCCGGGTGCTTGTGCTTCAAGTGAAAGTACTCTGGGAAAGGGCACTTCCTGCAATTCTTTATTCTCAATGATTTTGATCGGGGGTTGTTGAACGGTAACAGAAATTGAATTGGCAATGACAGTGGCTTTTTCATTAGCATTGGTAATGGCATTTGCTAAAGCTTGATTGTAAAAATAGTCCGGATCTTCAACTGTAAATTTTATATTTTGAATAAGGTTTGCTCCACTTGATACGGCTGTATCAATAACGGTACCGACTTGAGAAATATCACGAACAGTAATTTGCAGAATATGACCAACAACATATCCTCTGAAAATTTGTTGTCCATCCTGGTAGTCATAACGAATATTAATGTAGTAGTCTGTTGTCTCGATATCTTCCTCACTAATACCGATTGCAATTAGCGCGTTAATGACGTCGGTTGATTTTTGCGCATTTTCCTGTTGAGCAACAAGTATTTCTGGGTCTTCTGTTTTAATGCCGACAGATACAATCGCTTGATCGGGTTCAGCATTTGCCTTGCCAATCCCTTCAATCTTCATTTGAAAATAGTCTCTAACCCCATTGTTATGGGCTTGATTTCGATCATGATAATAACGGTACACCACTATCCCACCTTTACTATTTGCTTTAATATATGGGGATGAGGCTATGAGTGTTCGTAAGCCCTTTTATTTATCAGTTTAATATTTCGCCAATAGCAAATAATAAAAGAAACTTTTGTTGGATCTGGAGTATTGCTATGAGAAAATGGTTGATTTTAGTTATTATTTATCTGTTAGTTATTTATTTTTCGTTTCAAAATCGTGATGTATTTTTCTATTGGCTAAATGAAAGTAATATTTCCCATTTACCATTCATGTTTGTGATTTCATTATTCTTGGCATTATTTCCTGTTATTCCATTCACTTTATTTGCAGGAGTGATGGGGGCAAAGTATGGAATGTTCCTTGGGGGCCTTGTTAATTGGTTTGGTGCTGCTACAGCGGCAATGATCTTTTTTTTCATGGCGAGGTATACGTTTGCTAATTACTTTAGAAACTACATAATGAACTATAAAAGTTTGAATAAATTTAATGCAATGATTGAAAGAAATGCTTTTATAGCCGTATTATTAGGCAGGCTGATCCCCATCGTGCCGACACCAGTCATTAATATTTACTCTGGTTTAAGTAAGATGCCTTTCCGTACTTATATGTGGGCGACGATTATCGGTCAAATTCCAAGTATGTTTATTTTTGCATTTAGCGGGGATCAAGTATTTTCATCATTACAAACATTAATCCTAGGTTTATGTATCTATGTTGTCTTCATTTTGACTGTATTGTTTGTCTACAGAAAGTGGTTTAAAGGAAAGGCAAAAGCAGCATAAGTAAGGATTATACGAAAAGAATACAATAAAACCTGCTAAGTGCATAAATAATGTAAATTTTACTGAGTGAAAACTTTTGCTTATCAATTAAAAATGTGTCAAAATAAATATAAAGTTTAAACAATTTTCAAAAATTACTTAATGAATTCATGTTTTTTTAGACTAAAATTATAGTAAGATAAATAAAAGTTTGCCTTAGTGACGCAAACAATATGGGAAGGTGGAGCTATTATGAATAGTCAGGAAATGGCAGTTTTTTTTACGAATAAAGTAAAAGATGCAAAAGTTCAGTTTGAACGTACGATCGATTGTAAATATACCGAATTCGATGATCTGTACCCGTACATGAGTGAGCAGCCTCAATTCTTTTGGTATAAGCGTTATGTAGCTTGGCAGGAGTTATTAACAGTTGTAAAGTTAGCCAATGAATTAGAAATTGATTGGAAAGAAGGATTCTTGAAAAAGCAAGTTGACTACATTGAGAAAAAAATCTTAGATGCCAAAGTGTTAGATAATTGGTATGAAAGTGAAAAGACGGTTGATGTTGATAGCAGTGAAGAAACTGTTGAATAATTCATGAACTTGTTGATACCTTATAAAGGTCACTCGTTTAATCTTAGTAAAGTTCACAACAGAAACGCATGTAAAACCCCTTGGCAGCAAGGGGTTATTTATTTTTACTTAAATTTAACAAAAACATTTTACTTTTAAACATTCTAAAATAATAAACTGACTCCATTACTAATGCTAACAAAATTCCCATTAGTAACCCATTAGAAATAAGCGGCTGAATTAAAGGCGGCAGTGTGGTAAACGCTTCTTTTGGAAGATTGGTAATGGAAAGCCCCAGTAATGCGGGTATGGCAATTCGATATATGGTTTTTGGTGTAAATTGTAAGCCCTCCAGATTTTTTAATGCAGATCCAAATAGCTGTAAATAAGCAACAAATAATATCGTGTTCCCGACACTATGGGGTATAGTAGAAAAGAACGAACTTAATGATGGAATTAGGCCTAACACAATAAATAAAAAAGATCCAATAAAAAACGGTAAACGCTCTCTAATCCCGGTTGATTGCAAGAAACCGAGTGAAGATGCATAAGGGACAAGACCGAGCATCCCTGCTAATGAAGTGTATCCACCTGAAAGAATTAAAGAAGAACGATACTGTTTTGGTGACGTTTTTGTTTTAAAAATATCCTCTGCACCTTTGAGGGTAGCGATTGTATTTGTTGTGTTTAATAATCCTGTTATAACGACAGTAAGTACGATTCCCCACTCTAGAGTTGGTTCTCCCCAAGGAAACCAAGTAAGAAAAGGTGTTGTTTTTATAGAAGTGGTCGTCTCTTGTGGAAAGAACATTACTGCCCCAATCCAGCCAATGACCATCCCGATGAGTAAAGATAAATTACTTATAATACCCTTACCTCTAACATTTAGAATGATTGTAATGGCTGCTAGGATAATAGAAAAACTGGCTACTTTAATATTAATATATTCACTGCTGTTTAAGCCGAGCATGCCTTTTAGGAATATGTAGATTAACTGATTTGCAAGGAGTAATAAAAAGACAAACATCACAACAGGTGTGAACCATTTTTTTAATAGATTCCCAAGCCCGAGCATCCCTAATATTGATACAAGAATCCCTGAAATGATTGCACCAACAGCTATACTTCCACTAACTGTAGCTAAATCCATATTTAACGTGCTTGCAGTAGCGGCTAAGCTTAAAATTACACCCCACCTCAACCCGGATTGTCCTTCCATAAGAGGATATCGATGACCAATCAAACCTTGCAAAATACAAGCAACACCCGTAAAAATAAATGAACGTTGAAGTGCTGAAACAATTTCGATTTGTTCCAGGTCAAAGGCGAAACCAATGGAAATGGGAATAACAACCGTATTGGCAAACATAAAAAATAGCCATTGAAACCCAGCTAACAATGTTATGGGGTTACGTATTGTATTCATATACTTTGACTTCCTCTCTGTACTCTAAGGTACATAAAAAGATTCGCCTCCTATAAATTTCCAAAAGTTAATAAGAGAATGTGAAAATTCACTAGACTCCATATGCCTCACCTCCTTTACTGCAATAGTGTGAAATAATATATAACAACTGCTAAAACTAAATATAGAATCTCTAATATAGCATATTATTTAGATTAAAAGCGCGGTGCAAGTGGTAAATATTTCATTTTAAATTATAAATATAAATCATAAAAATATTTATTACAATCAACATTATGGAATTTTATAATTAGTAAAGGAATTATCATGAAACAAACTCTGCGTTTTAAAACGAGGGTGTCACCAATAGCGATGACTTTTGGGACACCCTCGTTAAGAAATATTTTACCATTCTCGTATAATGCTTACAGGTAAGTGGTAATTATCGGCTATTCTCGTGGAATCGTTGGTATGTCTTTTTGTCACATATGATATATAGTTCAGCTTCTGGCGGAATAGGTTCTTCTAATTTGTTTAAGATCAAAAAATCATCTCGGTCAGATATTAAGTGTGCGCCTAGTCGTTTTAAATTTTCAAATGCATCGTTATACGTTTTCCACATTTGTTGTTTTTTTATTTTCCATATATCCACTCCGCTTTTTCTACTAAGAAGCTTCATAATAAACTTGCTTGTCCCCTTATGTATTGCTGATTTAGCCATTAGATCAGATAATGCCTCATCTGCAAGAACGAATTCATCAACGTTGGCATGTTTAAAATTTGGAATATGCTTCTCTTTTAGTATTTCTACAATTGTATAAATTTCCTTACTATTTTCCGTTGCATAGCTTTCAATCGCTGAAACAATCAAAAGGGACTTACCGTCAGCGGCAGCAGGATCAATATTGTTGTCTTGAGTAAATATAAGTACGGCATTTGAGTGAAGGATATTTGCTTTGTCTAATATATTTTTGTCTGCAGGGTCTCCTTGTAAATAATAGACCTTTTCATGATCCATCGGTGCTTTTGGAAGTGAATCAATTAATAGGATTTTTGTTTGATCATCAATGGCCATAATTTCATTCATGGCATGTCTTGCTTTATTTGACCAACCGATGATGACATAATGACCATTTCCTTTAAAGCTCAATTTCCCTTCCTCCTTTAACTTCCGATAAACTCCAAAGCTTTCAACAATTTTTCCGATTACAATTCCAATTAAACCTATTCCAAACAGATAGAGGAACAACCCAAAAAGTCTGCCTGCTAGTGTTTCAGGAACATAATCACCATACCCAGTTGTTGTTACTGTAGTCATGACATACCATAAGCCAATAAAAGGAGTTTCGAACATAGTCGGTTCTAACCAGTGAATAATAAAAGAGCTACTGATGAGAAAGATGATTGTAATCAAAAATAGGGTTAATTTCCTTATTTTTATTGCCATCTTCATGACTTCAAAAATGAACAGCATTTCTAATCAACCTCTCTTTTAAGCAAGCATTAAAAAGCGTTACTATTATTACCTTTTACGTATAAAAATATTATTGATAATAATGGTTTAAAAAATATATTGACAGAGAATTGTAACAGGAGTAAATTAAACTCATTCAATAAATATAAATTAGCACCTTTTAATCGCTGAATCTTAATTGAGCGGGGGAACCAATTTGACTGTACGATCATAACAGTCTGGGGTGAATCTTACATGTTGTAAGAGGGGATACTCTCAGTCCCTAATCCGACAGCTAACCTCGTAAGCGTTACCGTAACAAGAGAGAAAGGTCAGATAGATAGAAGCTATCGACCATTCTTTGTGATGGTCTTTTTTTGGTGCAAAGAAGGAGTAGGAGAAAATGAAAAAGCAATTTGCGATCATTGGCTTAGGTAGATTTGGAGGGAGTATTTGTAAGGAACTGTACAAAAATGGCCATGAAGTATTAGCGATCGACATTAATGAAGACAGGGTAAATGATCACTCGAATGTATCAACACATGCAGTTGTTGCCGATTCCACAGATGAGAGAGCATTAAATAGTTTAGGTATCCGCAATTTTGATTATGTTGTCGTAGCAATTGGTGACAATATTCAAGCAAGTATCCTAACTACGTTGTTGTTAAATGAAATAGGGGTAAAGCACGTCTGGGTGAAAGCGCAAAACTACTATCACCATAAAGTTGTAGAAAAAATTGGTGCAGATCGAATTATTCATCCTGAACACGATATGGGAGTTCGAATTGCTCAACATTTAGCCTCTGAAAAAATTGTCGATTATATCGAACTATCAGAGGATTATAGTATTGTAGAATTAATGGCAACCGAAAAGGTGGCCAATCAATCGCTTGTTGAATTAAATATACGGGCAAAATATGGTTGTACTGTTTTAGGTATTAAACGTAATAATGATGTGAACATTTCACCATTACCTAGTGATTCACTTTTTGAAGGAGATATTTTAATTGTGATTGGACACAAAAATGACCTCAAACGATTTGAAGACGAGGGGTTATAAGTGTCGTGTTCACTCCAAAGAAATCGAATCTAGTAAACTTAACTTCTGTTCAGTTAATTGTTTTGTTTTATCTTGGTGCAGTAATTGTATCAACGATCCTGCTCAGTTTACCTTATACGCATAAGCCTGGAGTCGAGTGGACGGTTACCGACGCATTATTCACAGCTGTCAGTGCGGTTAGTGTAACGGGGCTAACAGTTGTTTCTACAGCTGACACCTTTAGTGAGTTCGGTATATTTGTTTTAGCTTTCATCCTGCAATTTGGTGGCATCGGAATTATGACACTGGGGACGTTCATTTGGTTACTATTTGGTCGGCGAATTGGACTTAAGGAACGTCAATTAATAATGATAGATCAAAACCGAGGGACATTTGCTGGACTTGTGGAGTTAATGAAACAAATATTACTTTTAATTCTTGTGATCGAAGCCATTGGTGCGATGATTCTAGGTATCTTATTCTTAGATCACTTTTCTACTTGGCAAGAAGCTTTTTTCCATGCTTTCTTTGCCTCAGTAAGCGCAACAACCAATGCGGGCTTTGATATTACCGGTGCTTCACTAAAACCATTTGCTAATGATTATCTTGTACAATTAGTCAACATAATTTTACTCATTTTGGGAGCAATTGGTTTTCCTGTTTTAATTGAAGTAAAAGATTATTTTGTAACGAGAAGGAGAAAACAAAAATACCGATTTTCATTATTTACAAAATTAACGACCATCACATTTTTTGGGTTAACACTATTTGGCACGATCCTGATTTACATTTTTGACCGTAATCATTTCTTTGTGAATAAATCATGGCATGAATCTTTGTTTTATTCATTGTTTCAATCGGTAACAACACGGAATGGCGGACTTGCGACAATGGATGTTAGTCAATTTTCTGAAGCGACACAATTAATGATGAGCTCATTAATGTTCATTGGAGCATCACCGAGTAGTGTTGGCGGTGGTATTCGGACAACAACTTTTGCGATTGTTCTTCTTTCTATTTTTACATTTGCTCGCGGAAGGCAATCTATTAAAGTATTTGGAAAAGAACTGGATCAAGAGGACATTATTAAATCGTTTGTTGTTATCAGTTTCGCGATCCTTATTTGTGCGACTGCTGTTATTATCCTCTCCTATTTGGAGCCGTTCCCAATTATTGCGATCATTTTTGAAGTGTGTTCAGCATTTGGGACAACTGGATTATCAATGGGGATTACACCTGAGTTAAGTACACTTGGGAAACAAATCATTATTGTGTTAATGTTTGTCGGAAGAATTGGAATCTTTTCGCTTTTATTCTTGATCAAAGGAAAAGAGGCTAAAGAATATTATCATTATCCGAAAGAAAGAGTCATTATTGGATAGAAAAAGAGTTTTTAATGTATAAGGGTTAAAATGTAACTTTTACTATTTTTAAGAATCCTTAATACATGATCAGATGCGCTCCTTCACATTATAAAGGTAGCGCATTTTTTTTCGTGCGTTTTTATTTTCCTTTACTACATAGCTTAAGAATGATATCTAGAAAGGAGCACTAAGCTGCCGGTACTATGCTTGCAGTTGTAACATTATGACCGTACTAGTAAAAAAAATGGCTCTTTTTTTAATTCTGCTAACATTACTTCTTTTGTTACTTATCATTTTGTCTGTTCAAAATTGGTCTGTAAGGGAGGAGGGGGTGCTTCCCGCAAAGACTGCTGTGATTTTACATGCGATTGATCAGAACTTAATCACAACAGATATGACACCTCCTCGTTTTCTAACTAAATCAGGTGGAAAAACATTCAACCGTATCGATATTGAGATTCCAACTAGTGATGGAAAAACAATCCCCGCACGCGCCTATCAACCGATTGGTGAAGGTCCTTTTCCGATGATTATGTATTACCATGGAGGAGCATTTATGGAGGGATATGGAAGCATTGACACTCATGATAATGTTGCTCGCTCATTAGCAATCCAAACAAAAAGTGTCGTTGTGTCAGTAGGTTATCGTGTAGCCCCAAAATATGTCTTTCCAACGGCAATTGAGGATAGTTATGACGCATTAGTATGGACAGCTAAGCATGCCCGGCAATTTAGCGGAGATCCGATGACAATGGCTGTTGCTGGTGATAGTGCGGGTGGGAATATTGCTACAGTAGTATCAGCAATGTCACGTGACCGAAATGGACCAGTATTGAAGGCTCAAGTTCTCTATTATCCTTTAACGACCTTTCAAGATCTTGAGTTGCCGACTCGTGAGATGTATGATAGCGGTTATTATTTGTTATCTCGTCAAGTGATGCACAAAGCAAGAGATAGTTATACACCATATCAATCAATGTGGACAAACCCATATACTTCACCATTAAATGCTCAGGATTTAACGAATTTACCACCGGCATTTATTATTACTGCAGAGTTCGATCCTCTGCGTGATGAAGGAGAGGCATATGCAGAGCGGTTATATGAATTTGGTGTACCAGTGGAAACTGTTCGGTATCAAGGTACAATGCACGGATTTATTTCCTTTTACGAAGTGATGTATAAAGGAAAACATGGGATGCAGGAATCTACACAGTTTTTAAAAAAAGCTTTTGCGGATGAAATTGAACCTGCACCATTTGCTATTCGTGTAGTTAATGTACCAAAAGGGACTGAAAAGGTAAGAGATCAAATAGAAGCATATGCAATTGCGGGCTTCTTATTAAGTCAAAAATACCTTCCATTTAAACTAATATATATATGAAGTGAAAAGCACGTTTTACCATAAGTGGTGAGGGCGTGCTTTTTTGTTCATGAAAAGTCAGCGTAATGTGATCATTAAAGAACAAAAAGATAAAAAAGTACAAATGCAGAAAAAACAATGAAAGCGGTTTATAGTAGAAATAGTTAAAAAATTCTTAAGGGTGTGATAGTAATGAATACTCAATTCTTTGCAACAATTTGGAATCATCTTTGGAGCTCTCACTCCCAAGTAAAACGGATCCTTACTTTTTCTCTTCCGGACAAGACTGGTTCAGTTAAAGAGGAAAAGGGGAAAGAGACGGTACAACATGAGGATAACAATAAGAGAAAACCTGTATATAGCAATTCGCAAAAGGTTGGCTTACTTCTGGGACCGGTATTATTCGCAATAATTATGTTATTTCTATCTCGTGAAGGGATGAGCCCTGAAGCGAAAGCTGTATTAGCAAGTACGGTTTGGATTGCAGTATGGTGGATTACAGAAGCAATTCCGATTCCAGCGACTTCGTTATTACCAATCGTATTGTTTCCGCTTACAGGTGCGCTAGATGGCGGAGCAGTGACATCTTCGTATGGAAACACAATTATCTTCTTATTCTTAGGTGGATTTTTAATTGCTTTAGCGATGGAGCGCTGGGATTTGCATAAACGAATCGCTTTAACCATTATTTCTGTAATGGGGACAAGTACACAAGGAATTGTTCTAGGCTTTATGGTAGCCACTGGATTTTTATCAATGTGGATCTCGAATACAGCAACTGCAATGATGATGGTGCCAATTGGAGCGGCGATCATCTATCAGGTTTCCCGCTCATTAAAAGATGAGAATGTTGGGATTGCAAAAGAAGACAAAAACTTCGGAAAAGCAATGATGCTAGGTATCGCTTATTCTGCTTCAATTGGTGGGTTAGGAACATTAATTGGAACGCCGCCTAACATGATTTTAGCAGGGGTTGTAAGTGAATTATACGGATACAACATTTCCTTTGCTGGTTGGATGTTATTTGGCGTTCCGCTTTCAGCGATTCTATTAATCTTAGCTTGGTTTTATTTAGTAAAAGTTGCTTATCCAATGAAAATGAAAGCACTTCCAGGTGGAAAAAGTTTAATTCAAAATCAAAAGAAAGCATTAGGAAAGGCCAGCTTTGAAGAAAAGGCGGTTTTAGGTGTATTTCTATTCGCGGCATTCTGTTGGATTACTTCATCGTTTTTCTTATCAAAATTTATTCCGGCAGTTAATGATACAATGATTGCGATTACTGCGGCTGTGCTGTTGTTTGTTATTCCGTCATTAAATAAAAGAGGAACATTTCTATTAGATTGGGAAACTGCGATAAAAGTTCCTTGGGGAATTCTATTATTATTCGGTGGTGGTTTAGCGATCGCTGCTGGTTTCAAAGAGTCAGGATTGGCTGAATGGATTGGAACACAATTAACAGTTGTCGAAGGTGTTCATTTTGTACTGATTCTAGTTATTGTTACGGCATTAGTTATGTTTTTAACGGAAATTACATCGAATACAGCTTCAGCTACAATGATTTTACCGATTATGGCATCGCTAGCACTTGCGATTGGTGTGCATCCATATGCATTAATGATTCCGGCTGCAATTGCAGCATCGTGTGCATTTATGTTACCAGTAGCAACACCGCCAAATGCGGTTGTCTTTGCCTCAGGACATCTAAAAATGTTGATATGGCGCGTGCCGGCTTTTGGATTAACGTTATTTCAATCGTATTTATCGTACTGGCTGTTTATTTCTTGTTACCACTAGTATGGGGAGTAGATTTACAAGTGTATCCAGAAATGTTTAAGCAGTAAGACTACTAATTGGAAATATGAAAAAGGTTTTGTTCATTGAAAGAACAAAACCTTTTTTCATAGATAGTAGAAAGTATTGGAGTATGGACGAATTAATTAGGGTTGAGGGTGTAGTCCGGCTTTAATGCCCCTCGCTCATGCAGTTCACGGAACAATTCGCGATATTGAACAATGCATAAGTTATTACTAATATAATTTCTTTGCACATAGTCTAATAGTTCGTTAACGTCTTCCGGTTTACTTTTCTTGTGGCTAATAAAGTTTTGAATTAATTCTTCCAAACTCATTAATAATACCTCCTATTTGTATACGCTTACATTTATAGATTATATCACAAAATGTTCACATTTTGCTATTTTTGAATATTAAAACTTCCGACAAAGATTTACAGATTCCAACCTAATTCATGGCTAAATTTACAATAAAAGTTTAAAGTCAAGATGTAATTTCTATAATTTGTCAACAATTTGTTAACGATTACAAGATTATATATTATGATTTTTTTGAGAATTTGGAAAAAAGTGATGTAAATTTAAGTAAAATCGTATAGAATAGAGTTATATTAATTGTCAGCATAGGGAGTGAACAAAATGGGAACTGAAAAAGAATTACTTGAGAGAGTTGAAGAAATTTATACTAATCTAAAAGAAGATTGCTTTACTTATGTTGGTACTATAGTATATGATGAAGCAATGATTGAAACGAAACAATTGCAGGAATTAATGAATGTAATAGATGAACTTGAATTGTATCAGTTTTTCTCGAATACGTTATTACAAAATATAAGGGAAATGATAGATGTACCGAGTAAAATCTATCTATTCTCAATGTATTTTGATAAAAATCTAAATGATCGTCAAAACATAAATGATATTCGTCGAAAGCAGATTGAAAATGTATCTAGTGATCTAAGAAGGTTAGAATTATTGTTGGAAGAGTTGGTGTTTAATTATTCAAGAAATGAAAACGCTGTCTAAAATTGTCGAATGAAAAAAGGTGCTGCCAAAATGGTGTAGCACCTTTTTTATTTATAACAATAATTAACATACTAAATATTCGGATAATATGATATGATATAGTCAAGTATCAGATTTGTCTATTTAATGAACCTTATTGATATTGATAATTTACATTTGAATGAAAGGGGCTGTTATTTTGGAAGGATGGTTATTTGATTGGTGGCCTATTGTTGCGATTGGATATTTGTTAGCCGGTTATTTCATCGTAAAAATTGAAGTGAGCAGAGGAGAAAATCACGCAAAGGTTGTCGAGCAGCATGAGCAGCAATCACTATATCATACTGAAAACTCATTTAGTAGATAATGTATTAGAGAATAAGGAGAAGCGAGTTAAATGAAATTAGTGACATAGTTCAATCATCTTTTCTTAAAAGGGAAAGGTGATTTTTATTTTGGTGGAGAATAGGTAATGGTAGATGAAATAATAGAAGGAAGTGGATATTGATGGAGAAGATATTTTTTATTGAAATTGGAATGGGTGCCGATCTGCACGGACAAGACATTACAAAGGCTTCAATACGCGCAGTCAAAAATGCA
This sequence comes from Anaerobacillus sp. MEB173, assembly GCF_052119505.1. NCBI lineage: Bacteria > Bacillati > Bacillota > Bacilli > Caryophanales > Bacillaceae > Anaerobacillus > Anaerobacillus sp. MEB173. The sequence goes on along the minus strand of NZ_JBJMAU010000001.1, from coordinate 792,509 downwards.
ATACACCATAATTCAATGCCAGGACTTCGTTCAGTGTTACCTGATAACGATATACATAATATGAAAGTCAATGTACGCTTAGCATTGCCATGTGATCATGATCAGTTGGACGTTGAGAAGGTGAAAGAAGTGTTACCATACGGTACGGTTACAGTGGAAGTTGTCGATGGCGGTATGCTGACGACTAGTGGCGTAGTCCTGCCTGATAAGAACGATAAAAATGATTTGATTTATGTTGTGAATGCTTCGGTGGAAGTGGGGTATTAAGTTTATATGGTGGAAAGTTGAAAGTTAAAATACAAAAACAGCAGTGAGGGGTCACTGCTGTTTTTTATTTATGATAGCGAGTTTACCAGCTTTGGCAGTTCGCTTAGTTGTTTGATTTCGTGAGTTGGGTGGATGTCGTCAACGATGTCTTTACCGTCACGGTTAATCCAAACGTTGCGCATACCAATGCGGTTTGAACCTAAGATGTCGGTATGTAAATTATCCCCGACCATCACGGCTTCATCTTTATTTATTGAAAGTAAAAATAAAACATGTTCGAAAATTGCTGGATCAGGCTTACCACGTCCAAATGCGCCTGAGACAATAATATGATCAAAATATGGCACAAGCTCAGGTGTCATATCAAGCTTTTCATTTTGTAATGTCGGTGAGCCATTTGTTAATAAAATGAGCTGATACTTGTCCTTTAATTCATCCAGTACTTTAAACGTATCTTCATAGAGAAACGGACTTTTTCTGCGATTTGCTGGAAATAATTCACCTAGCTCTGCACCAAATGCTGGGTCATCAACTCCTAATGCTTTTAAGCCTTTCGTCCAAGCTTCTTTCCTGTATGTAGGAACGATGTCTTTCATTTTGCGAAAGTTAACATTAATTTTATCAGTGAAATCTCCCCATAAACCTTCAAACGGATTAATGCCGATCATTTGTGTGAAATCAAACGTTTCATATGATGCGTATAATTCTCTTGCTTCTTTACGAACGGCTTCCTCTAATTCTTCAGGGTTAACACCATATTTTTCCTGTGCTGCTTTACAAGTAGCGACAAATGCTTCCTGTACACTCTTTTTATCCCATAATAATGTATCATCTAAGTCAAATACAACCGCTTTAATCATAATCGTTCTCTTCCTCCCTTTGTTTGTAGTCTTTTGATTTTTCATACTATTTTATCATATGTTTTCAAAATTAATAGATAAACTTTTAAGATAGCTTGTTTGTTTGTCACAAAGTAAAAATATGTTAATGTAAAAAAGAATGAAAAAACAGTAGAGGAGGACTGTCAGGTGCAGGCTATTTTTCAGCAAGTAAAAGATATTGTAAGTAAGCATTTGTTAACTGAAAAAGTGTTTGTTGTCCCTTCGCATCGAGATGGACAGCTAACTGTTCAAGGATTAGCTCGTCTAGATCAGCCAATGGTCAATGTCAAAATAAAAACCTTCGATGATTTGGCGATGGAGGTCGCTCAGTCAAAGTTAGATAAAGACAATCTTATGAAGTTACCTTATGAGATTGGAAAACAAATGATTTTCACACAGGTAAAAGAGTTAAAGAGAAAAAATAAGCTTCACTATTTTAACACAATTCAATTAACTCCTTCGTTTAGCAATACCCTTTACCGAGCAATACTTGATCTGAAACAGACTGGAGTAACGATGGAAACATTTCCGTTCGATGCTTTTTTAAAGAAAGAAAAGGGAGAAGATCTGAGGCAGATTTTTTCAATGTATGAAAATGAACGGGTTCAGAACGGTTTTGTAGATAGTGCTGATCTTTTTCGCATTGCCAAAGAGACTATTCCGCAACATCAATCGAATAAAATTTATATACTTTTTCCACATGAGACGTATCACTATTTAGAAAAAGAGTTTTTTCTTTCATATTTAAAAGATACGAAGCTCTACATTCTCTCACTGCCGGAAGTACCAGGGGTGGAGATGCCGCCACAAATGAGAAAGCCAGATGCGGAAATAAAGAGTGAAAGTCCATTTCGCCACCTCTTCTTAATGGAAGAGATCCAAGATGTTCCGAATGTTGAGTTAAAAGCAGAGATTAGTGATGACGAAGAAATTCTTTCTGTTTTCCGTTCAATAAAGAACAAGCAACTTCCGTTTGATCAATCCGTCATCTTTTATACGAGTCAAAAACCGTACATTGAAAGTGCGTTACGAGTGCAACAACAACAAAAAGTACCAATTACCTTTGCTGAAGGTATTCCAATTGAATACACGAAGATTGGGAAATTGCTGAAAGGTGTGTTTCGTTGGCATAGAGAAAAATTTAGTACAGCAACATTCTCGAAGCTTATTCGTGAAGGGAGCTTGAATCTTGAGGATGCGGGGCTGTCAAAAGAAAAAATGATTTCGTTACTCCGTGATGCCGAGATCCATTGGGGGAAAGACCGCTATCTAACAAATATAACCGAAAAAATTGCCCAATTAACCGAAAAGCAGCAGCAAGCAACTGAATCAAAATATGAAAAACGGTTAGAAGAGTACACTCGGCTTAAACATTGGTTTGAAACATGGTTTACTGTTTTTCCTAGTCGTCATTTCCGTGAGAGCATTGACTATCAACAATGGCTTTATGGCTTAAAAACATTATTGGAACAATATAGCATTTGTGCTGATAACTTTGATTACTCTGCCAAGGAACAAGTGCTTGCGCAAATCGATGAGGTTGCTCCTCTCGTAACCCAACAGATGACAGTTGCCGAAGCGATTTCTCATTGTGAATCTTGGTTATTAACGATCACAGTTGGAGCATCGATGCCACAGCCAGGGCACGTCCATGTTTCTCCGCATCGAATCGGTTGGTACATTGATCGACCGAACATGTACATCGTTGGTGTTGATAGCAATCGTTTTCCTGGACGTCAAAAAGAAGATCCTTTTCTGTTAGATATAGAGCGTAAAGCGATTCATCCAGAAATGACCTTAGGCAAAGCCTTTGTCAAAAGAAACTTATTTCAGTTTATGCAATTGCTGCTCTCTGCTAAAGGCAGGGTCCATCTGAGTTACCCGTTTATGGATACGGTTGACAATCGCTTGACTACACCAGCCCATTTATTTTTACAAATGTTCCGCCTTGTGACAAAGAATCCTCATGTTACAGGAGAAGAAATGGTCCAAGCGCTAAAGAAAGATGTGCATTTCATCCAACAGGTTCAAAGTCAAATGTTAACGGAGCGTGAGTGGTGGGGATTGCAAATTTGGAACGAGAAGAAGCTAGATATTGCGGTTCTAGAAGCAGGAGACTATGTGAATATACTTCAGGGTATGCGCGCCCAAAAGGCAAGAGAACAAGGCCAATTTACTGAGTATGATGGAAGAGTCGATTATGATCATGCGCATCATGACCCACGAAACAATGACCACCTGACAATGACAACGAGCAAGTTGGAACGGCTAGGAACATGTCCGTATTCATACTATTTAAAATATATGTTAGGTGTCGAAGCCGAAAAAGAAGATGAATATGATCTTTATAAATGGCTGGACGCTCCAACTAGAGGCGTTATTCTCCATAATGTGTTTGAACAGTTTTATCAGATCCTCAGTGAAAACGGTGAGAAGCCAAGTCTTGAACAGCATCTCGACCTGATTACAGAACTGTGCGATCAAGCGCTGATCGCTGAACAGGAAGGAAATCCGCCGCCTAGTAAAGTCATTTACGAATTAGAACGGCAGGAGTTAATGGAATCGTGTGCCCTTTTTTTAAAAGCAGAGGAAGAGGCGAGTAGGGAAGGAGATCCGCTATATTTTGAATATTCATTTGGTTTAGGTGAATATGAACCGGCGGCGATCCGTTTAAATGACGAAGATACATTGTTACTTAGCGGGAAAATTGACCGAGTTGACCGTCTTTTAGATGGTATGTTTGCCATTATCGATTACAAAACTGGAAGCAGCTACGGTTATCATGAAAAGAATTATTTTAATGGTGGACGGAAGTTACAGCATAGTCTTTATGCGTTAGCCTTTGAAACACTGTTTGCCGATCAAGGATTTAATGTACATTCAAGTGTATACGTATTTCCAACGTTAAAGGGGCAAGGAGAGCGGATTGTACGAAAGCACGGTGAAAGTGAAAAGGAGGCCTTTTTAACGATTATTAATCATTTATGTGAACTGTTAAAAGAAGGTCATTTCCCTTATACCGATCACGAAGATGATTGTAAATATTGTGATTATCAAGCTGTCTGTTTGCGTCATAATTATGATCAACAAGTGTTAGAAGAGAAAAGAAAAGACGAGAGTGCTCTAAGTTTACATCGTTTTAAGGAGGTGCGTTCATATGACTGAGTTACAGCTTGTTGACCAAAAGGAACGCGAACTGATTGCCAACGAATTAAACACAAACTTCCTTGTTGAAGCGGGAGCTGGTTCAGGAAAAACATTTAGTCTTGTCCAGCGGATGGTTAATCTCATTATCACGGGGACATATCGGATCGGTGAAATCGTTGCGATCACTTTTACCCGAAAAGCAGCCGATGAACTGAAAGAACGTTTTCGCTCAAAACTTGAACAAACAAGAATCGAAACAGAAGATACTACAGTAAGGGAGCGCATTGAACGCTCCTTAGAGGATTTTGACCAATGTTATTTAGGAACTGTACACGCCTTTTGTGCAAGATTACTTAGAGAACGACCAATCGAAGCTGGACTTGATTTTGACTTTAACGAGCTTGATGAAAATGAAGACCGCTTATTAACCGATGAAGCATGGGACCGCTACATTCAACAAGTTCGATTACAAACGCCTGAGCAGCTAGAAGAGTTGCAGTTGTTAGGAATTGATGTTGCGGAGTTGAGAAACAACCTCCATCATTTACGAGAATATGCAGATGTTGAATGGCAATCCGAAACAATCGAAAAGCCTTCACTTGATGAAGCATTTCAAGCGCTTGTGAAGTTTGTTAACTACTGTAAGCCTTCGTTGCCTGATACTGAACCAGATAAAGGGTACGATACATTACAAAAAAAATTGCTGCGAACGATCATGCAACTGAAATATACCGATCATAGCAAGGAAAAATTTAAAGTGGCGATGCTCCGTCCTTATCAGAAAAAAAGCACTGTTACGTTAAATAAATGGAAATCTAAAGATGATGCAAAAGAAATTAGAGATAGTGTCCAAATTGAATTAGCAGAAATTGTCGCACCATCATTACAAAGCTGGTATGAATACTGTCACGGCAGACTGATTCCGTTTTTAAAACCAGCACTCTCTTACTATGAAAAGTTAAAAAAGGAACGTTCACAACTAAACTTTCAGGATCTCCTTTCAAACACAGCGAGACTGTTGAAGGAAAATAGTGAAGTTCGCAGTTATTTTCAAAAAAAATACCGTTGTCTCCTTGTTGACGAGTTTCAAGACACTGATCCAATTCAAGCAGAAATGATGTTGTATTTAACCGGTCTTGAAATAGAAGAGAAAAATTGGACAAAGCTAACCCCAAGGCAAGGTTCTTTGTTCGTTGTTGGTGATCCGAAGCAATCGATCTATCGTTTTCGGCGTGCCGATATTGATATCTATCAACGAGTGAAAGATATGATTGCCAGCACTGGCGGACAGGCACTGAACTTAACGATGAATTTCCGAACATTAGATGTAATCACAGAGCCATTAAATACAGTATTTCAGCAGCATTTACCAGAGCAAGAATCGACCTACCAAGCAGCATACCGCCCGCTTAACTCGGTGAAGAAGGCCGATGATGGTGCAGGGGAGAGAATTGGCTTAAAGAAAATCACCGTTCCATATGCTCGAAAAAAAGCTGACGTCATCGATGCCGATGCTGATGCAATTGCCCGCTATATTAAAGAACAAGTTGATCAAAGTGCGGCTCAACCAAGTGATTTTATGGTTTTGACCCGTTATAATGATGGTCTTGATGTGTATGCAGGAAAACTGGAAGAATACGGGATCCCCGTCATCACCACTGGGCAAATCTCGCTTGCAGGAGACCGTGAGCTTCAGTCGATCTTACAATTGCTCACACTGCTTGCCCAGCCAACGCAATCATTATATATGGTTGCCGTACTTAGAAGTCCGTTGATTGGTATTAGTGATAAACAACTGTATCATTACAAAATGAATGGTGGTGTGTTTTCGTTATTTGCAAATATTCCAGAATCATTGGATGAGAACGATCGTTCTACTTTCGATGAGGCATTTACAAAACTAAGACGTTATTATCAATGGCGGATCAATGATTTACCATCAACTGTCATTGAAAAAGTATTAACAGACGCGGGAATTCTCGCTTTGTATGTTCGTCTTGGAAAAAGCAAACGCGAATATGCCCGGCTCTATCAGGTGTTGGAAAAAGTCCGTGCGTATGAGGCGAACGGTCATAGTGAATTTCATGAAGTCGTTTTAAGACTAAGAGAACTGATTGAAGAAGAAGAGATTGAGGAAATGTCATTACCAGATGAAGAGAATGCCGTCAGAGTAATGAATGTCCACAAATCAAAAGGACTTGAAGCACCGATTGTGTTTTTGGCTCATCCAAATAAAGTCGTCGAGCAGTCTGATAAAATAAGTCAGCACATTAAAAGGGAGGAAACCGATTCGATTGGTTATTTCACTTTTACAAATGAAAAAGGCGACCGTCTTGCACAACCAGTTGATTGGGAGATGTACCAAACTGAAGAGTTTGAGTATTTAAAAGCTGAGGAAACAAGACTTGTCTATGTTGCAGCAACACGTGCAGAGAAAATGCTCGTCATTAGCGGTATGGACAAAAACAATGAAAAGAATAATCCTTGGTATGAGTTATTGATTGGGTTACAACTTGAAGAATTAGCCATTCCAGAAAACGTCGAAAAGCCAAGATCAACAGAGTCTGAGAGTGTTTCGCTCCCTGAGTATATTGAAATAAAAACAACCTTACCTAGTTGGAGTGAATCATTAACTACACCAACATATCAAATTAATACACCAACGGAGAGCACAGAACAAATTAATTTACGAGATGTACAAAGAGAAGCTGGTGGTGGGAAGGATTGGGGAAGTTTAATTCACGAAACATTTGAAGCATGCATGAATGGTATAGTTGCTCTCGAGCATATTATTCACCGACTATTGGAAAAATTCAATATTTCAAAAGACCGTTATGATGATGTAGTCACTGCTATAGAGCAATTTAAGCAAACATCGATTTGGGAGCGCAGTAGGCAGGTTGAACAATGTTTTGCTGAGCTGCCGTTTACGTATAAAACAAAAAGTGATAATGAGAACCAAGATCTTCTTTTAACAGGAATCATTGATTTGATCTTTAAAGAAGATGATCAATGGGTGATTGTCGACTATAAAACTGATCATGTTAAGCGCGGGGAAGATGTTGAAAAGTTAACGAACTACTACGCAAAACAACTGAACATGTATAAAGATACGTGGGAGAAGATGACTGGAGAACGTGTGAAAGAAGTAATTTTATATTTTGTTACGGATAATCAAATAGTGACACTATAAAACTAGGGCCGTCACAAAAGCCCTAAAGAATAAAACCTGGTGAGGGAGTTTGGTGACTCCTTACCAGGTTTTTGATTGGTTCTATAATTATGGTCTAGTGAGCTAAGATCTACCATCATTGCTTCATTGCCTCTTTTCATTTATTTAATGTAGAGGTGAATTCATTTTAAACGATTTGGCGACTTACGTAAACGCCAAGCTCGATACTTTATTTAGGTGAATTATAATAACAATGATTTTTTAGGGTTCTAAAATGGAACATAGATCGTATCATAAGTTATAGGGGAGATGTATAGAAAAGTAAAGTTTTTAAATGTAATTTTTTTAAAATCTTAATAGACAGAGTTCTCGAAATATAGAACATATATAATTGAATTGAAAGGACGGTATAAATGATAGGAATCGAGTGGATTGACTTAGTAATCTTAATTCTCGCTTCTTTTAGACTTACACGATTAATAGTATTTGATGAAATTACTTCTTTTATTCGAAAACCTTTTTTAACTGTGACATATCAAGAGAATGAAGACGGACAGTTAGTTGAAAATATTGAATTTAAAGGTAAAGGTTTACGGTATTGGTTTGGAGTACTGCTCAGCTGTCATTGGTGTGTGGGTATTTGGGCATCACTTGGAATTGTTATGCTTTTTTTTTACTTTCCTCTGTTTAATTTTTTTCTACTAGTACTGGCTATATCAGGGGCGGCATCTTTTATTCAATCAAAAACCGAATTTTAATTGGTGTAAAGTTGACTCTTTATAAGTATGAAAATGAGGAAACTTTTTTTCTGTTTTTTACAATACAGCGAACCCTAAAAACACTTACAACTAAACTTAAGAAGAAAGTATTTTATTAATTAAACCTATAACTTTCTTATAACCAATTATCATAGGAAGACATATAATAAAAAAAAGCATTAGGTGGTCAAATGAATTCAAAAAATAAAAAACACATTATTTCTGCTCGGCAAATTTATGATTGGAAAACGTTAATTACTCAAGATCGAATAAAAGTACCAATTAGGCAAGATAAGAAAGTTTCTGAAGTAGATACTTATCAGTACAATGCTTTATCTGATGGAGTTAGCTCAATCTATACAAATCAAAACGAACTGAAGGAATATGGGGAAAGAGGTATCTTAGATCCTAAAACGGTTTCTTATATAAACCTATTTATCAATGGGGTGTTACAACCTCCAAATACTTATGAGGTAAAAGAAGGATATCTTCGGTTAAAAACAAATGATATTCCTCAAAGAAATACACCTATTATTCTTCAGTTTATTACAATTTATCACTAAAAAATGTAAGGGTTTCAATATAAAGAATCCCTTACATTTTTACGTTTAAGTTGCTACATCAGTGGTTGATGTTGGAGAATAATTTATAACCTCTAAAACAATAGGTGAACCTGCTAAAATTGGATCTCCTCCTGCAGGAACATCAATAGCAAGGGATCCAACTGTTGTTGCACCTGGGGTATATGTTGAGATTCCTTCCATTTGTAAAACGCCGTTAATAAATACATTAAAATAGCTATTATTAGTAGCTAAAGCAGGAAGATCATTTGCTACCAGTCCAGCATCATCGAAAAAGTCTGCTGTATCAATTGAAAGCGTAGACCCAGCAGCAGTTTCTCCGGTAGTTACATGAAAGAATTTTTCTGGTGTGGGATCTACTGATGTTGTAGTGGAAGCAGTCACAAGAAGCTTCATAAGTTGTAGTGCCATAATAAAAACCTCCTTTATAAGCTTTATAGTGTTTCTGATTATTATAATATGAGAGTTATTAGAAGTTGGTTTTAGACAAGTTAATTAAATTATTTAGGTTGAAGTATTTCAAAATGCTAAAAGAGCAAATGTCATATTAGATGAGTATTACATCACGAAACTTTAGTGAATATTGTAGGAGATTTATATTGATTAAAGGCATTTAGTTGTAGCCGTAGCTAAATCGTAATTAATTTAACAGGGGGAGTAATCATGATGGGCTATAGAAAAGGGCGAAAGTCTAGGCAAAAGTCAGACAGAGTGAATACCTTATTGGAGAGACGGCTAACTTTGACTGTATTAGGATTATAAGGAGTTTCAATCACTGCTCAATAAGGTAATGTAAAAACGATGAGAGTTTGTAGCTTCATTGAATCCCTGAGGTGAACGGCAAACACATTCTATCTCGAAAGTCAGTTGCCGATACATGGTTGATCATAGGCATCATCTAATATGCTTGCTATCAATAAAATTAGGAGTGATATAAATTGAAATCTTTTAGAGCAAGAAATACAAATAGACGGGTAAAAAGTGTTCCAAGTGGAAAAAAAGTAAACTTAAGGACGACTAACAAGCAAAAACCTTCAGTTGTGCAAATAGATCAATCGAGAATACAGTCACCAATAAAAAAGAAGAAAGGTTGCTGCTTACGAGGTATTATAATTAAATAAATCAACACTTTACGTATATTACATCTTTTACTTTAAGAATATCATGATAGACTTGTTCCAGCCAGGTAACACTTTCATCGAAAGCGTCAAATAATCTCCATCTGAATAAATGGGGATTATTTGATGCTTTCATATGTTTTCAGCCTTTTTTAATTACCGTTCGTTTACTTTTTAATCTCATTTATTCTTCTTTATTAATAGCATTTTGCATTTCATCAATTTCAATTGTTAGGTCTCGTAATTTATTCTCTAAATCATTAATTATAATAAATTTTGAATCTAATTGCCCCTTATAATCAAAAGATTGGTCCAGAAGCTCCATTAATTGCTGCTCAAACTGAGGTAGTTCCGCTAGTTCAATATTCTCAGGATTATTAAAGGGAGTGCTTTTTGGTATACTTTTAAGTTGTAGTTCTTCAATTTTTGTGAACATTATTTTTTGATTATTTATTATATTCAGGACTTCTTCTTTTAACCATTCATTCGTATCACTGGAACTATTTTCCTCTATATCCTTTAATTTTTTAAATAATTCCTTATTCAATTTTTTAGTCTCCGCAAGCTCACCTTCTAACTGAGATGTTGTGGACTTTAGATAGTTGTTTTCTTCCTTTAATTCAGAATTTCCCTTCTTAAGCAGATCTTTCGCATTTTTGTAATTGTTAAGTTCATTTTGGAGAACTTCAATTTCCCCATTGATATCTGCTTGGTTAAGAGTCTCAGCATTATACTTTTCTTCGATTTTTTGAATATTAGCTTCTAATTGTTTGTTCTTCTCCTTTAATTCATTAGAAAGCTTCTCTAAATCAGATATCCTTCTTTGATGAGTTTGCTTTTCTTGTTTTAACGTTTTAATCTGAGATTCATAATTATCTTGAATAACTTGAGATTTACTTATCGTTTCTTTTTGTTGTTTATTAAGAGAAGAAATCACCTTATTTAATGAATCGATCTTACTTTCTAAGTCTTTTTTGTTACCCTTCATTTCAGCAATTATATCTTCAAAAATGGATTTTTCACCTTTAAATTTTTCAATTTCATGGTTTTTATTAGAAAGAGTCTCTTCTAATTGTTCAATTGACGTCTGGTGTTCTTGAACTTGTAACTCGAAATTCTTTACTTTATTACGCTCTTGATTGAGTTTCTCTACTACGGATGAAAAATTCTGTTTTTCTTTTTGTAATTCAGAATCTTTCTTCTTAAGCAGATTTTTCGCTGTTTTATAATCGTTAAGTTCATTTTGAAGAGATTTAATTTGTTCACTGAGTTCTACTTGATGAAGATTATTATCATTGCGCTGTTTTTCTAATTTTTGAATATAGTTATCTAACTGTTTATTTTTCGCTTTTAATTCACTGGAAAGCTTCTCTAAATCGGATATTCTTTTTAAATCGGTTTCTTTCTCTTTGTTTACCTTATTAATCTTTGATTGTAAATCCTCTTGAATAACTTGATTTTTTTTTATCGTTTCTATTTGTTGATCATTAAGAGAACGAATTTCCTTATTTAATGTATTGATCTTACTTTTAAATTCTTTTTTATTATCCATTAGTTTAGTGATTTTTTCTTCATAATCAGCTTTTTCTTTTTGTAGCTTATCAAGTTCGACCTTTTGATTTGAAACAATCGTATTTAAATTTTCTTCTTTCTCAGCTAAGAGCTTGACTTTATCGTTTAGAACGGTCACCTTTTTTTCAAGTTCTTCACATGTAGCTTTAAATTGTAAGGAGATTGCCTCGTTTTCTTCTTTTAATTGATGATTCTCTTCTTTTAGTTTCTTTAATTGAGAAAAATGGTAATTATTCTCATAATTATCAACTTTTCTTTTATATTTATCAAGTTCAGCTTTAAAATAGATGATTTTTTGTTGGAGTTGGATTGTATCAATCATATGGATATTTTTTCTACTCACTTTAAAAACCTCCAATATAATATTGTCCATGCAATAGGGGAGTGTTAATACAATATTAATTTGAGATAAATTGTAAGGTTACTTTAATTTTTTTAGTCTGTAGCAGCGTTAATTTGAAAATGAATTATTTTTTAAATGACTAATAATCTCTTCAAAGTCCTTTTTGTTATTTGTTATAACAAGTTCAAGTTCTTCAAGTAATTCATCTGAAAACTCATTATTATCGTTATTTGTTTGTTTAGGATTGTTATAAGTTATTTTATCCATTAACAAATAAACAAGAAGCATATTTAAAGTCTTACTTTCTAAATAAATAAAACTGTTATTTTTAACTTCGTTATCCCCTTTTAACTGGTTAAGTTGTTCTTTCAAAAAATGTCTAGTTAATTGTTTTAATAGCAACTCCTGTTCTTGATGTTCTTTATTTTTCAAAAGTATTCACCTCAATTGATTTAAGTTCCACTTACGTTGATTTGATTAATCGCCGGAATTCCTTTCCCGTATTCATCACAATATGAAAATCCCATCACACTACCTGAATAAGATTTTGTTGGGAGCCATGTCAGTTGAAAATTGGAAAACGATATGATCTGAGAAGGTTCAACAATTTGTATACCAATTGGTTTAAGCCAATATTCATCTTTATTAGATTGATCGTTGATTCGTTGCCACGCTTCCGGGGTTCTTATCGAAAGGTTGGAGTTTTTGTGAATATATTTACCTGAAAGGCTAAAAGGTGATTCTGGTGCAAGTTTTAAGCATATATATGGATTTGTGATAGGGGTAGTACCTAGGTTATGAAGGTGATAAGTAGCGATTATTAAGCTGTCCTTTTCTTTTTCATGGGAAATACTAAATGAATATGTAAAATAGCTTATCACATTCATTTCATGTGTTTGATTAATTTGAGGTAATAAATCTTTTATTTCCTTTAAATAAGAGGCTGTTTCTTGGTTTAATTGTTTTATTTTCTTCTTTAAAAAATCTAATTTATCATATTTCATTGAAACATCACTCCTAATAAGATAAAAAAGAAGAGAGGAGATCCTCTCTTCATCTCTATGCTTTCTTAGTTGCCATTATCACTCATTATCTGGAAATAATTCTGGACATTGTGGCGGTCTAGTAACAGGAGGACAAACAGTTGGTAAGATATCTCTTGGTTGACAGAATTCCGCTTCCACTTCAATTACGACAGGGAAAATTACTCGAATATCTTGACAAATGCGAACGGAAAGATCCACATCTAGTAAATCACCTACGGCGTCGAAATCAAACGCCGTTACAAAACAATCTACATCAGTTGCTGTTCCTTCAATTGTAGTCCCTTCTGGTGCGCATAATAACACTCGTTCAAATCTCGTAACTGCGAATGGAGCCGCTGGTGGCACAGGTAAAGTTATAGTAGTTCCATCAAGCAATGTTACAGTTACAGTAAATTCAATTGTTTTTTCTAATGTGACTTCTTGTAAGGTGATAACAGTCCCATTAATCGTAACATCTCGATTTACTCTTGCTCCTTCTACTTCCTCTATTTCAACACCAACGACTTCACAGGTAACATTTGCAATGTTATCGGCGGTTAAACCAAGACCAGCTACATCAATATCATCTTCAACAATATCAAAGGTAGCTTCATTTACGATCCAATCGTATACTTTGTCTGTACTAATACAAAGGATCTCTTGACTCCCTTGTAAGTTTTTTGCTTGCATTATGCAAACACCTCCGAAAAAAATATTTTAATTTCTTTTCATTTGTAGCATATGATGATTAGTAATAATGGGTTCTAGTTAATGTGCGGAGATTTGTGTTTTTGGCATGTTTTGAATTTGTAGAAAAAGGGTGATGAGCGATGGAACGAGAACATTTGAACAATTTTCAAGAAATTGAAAAATTAAAACAAAAACTCGCAATATATAAACTAACATTAGAAGCGTTAAAAGTCGATCTTCAGATGAAAAATGAGTACCAAGAAATAAAAACAGAGAATACTATTTTAAATGAGGAAATAAAAGTGCTGAAAGAAAAGCAACAATTAGAATTAACTAGGTATGATCAACAAGTGAAAAGTTTATCTTCTAAGATCGATTCAGTTAATATCTCCATAAAGCAAATAAAACAAGATGTTTCTAGTTTACTAAGCCATGTAAACAACACACATTCTTTTAATGAAAAAAATAACTTTAAAGAAAAGGAGCATGCTTTAGATTGTGAAACAGAGGAAAACAACGAAATAAATCTCCGTAAAGAAGAAGATGTCCAATTGAAAAAACAAGTAACTACAACTAATCAACAATCATCATCGAGTTACAAGAGACTCCAAAACATGATTAAAGCTTCAAACAATATTCATCCCCCTTTAAATCAAAATAAGGCTGAATTAAATCGTCTAGTTCAAAAGCAACCCCAAATTAAACAACCATACTGGCAAGGGGGCTTTCCTCGGATATTAGATGGAGAACAGCACTTCGTACAAGATAGAAACCAGTTACATTATTCAAAAGCTATACCAAAGAATCAAATGAAATTAAAAAAAAAGGTAAAAGGAGAAGGTCCTAATAAAATTTAACAAGCTTCACCTAAGTTTATGAGTTATTAAACAATCAGAAAAACAGATAAAAATAAAATGGTGAATAAAGCGATGAATTAGATAGGTAAGAAAGAGTTAGTAGTGGTTGGACAAAAAATCAGAAGGAGCAAACGAAAAAGAGATGGAATATTCAATTGATACAAACAGCAAATTAAATAAACAAGATCTTACAGAAATTCCTCACTCAGAAATAGGGCAAAAAGATCTTGGAAATGAACAAAAACATAGGGAAGAAAAGTCGTTAGTGTCTTCATTCCTTCAAAGGAACAAGTGCAATGGAGAATGACACCTTGATCTTTTTAGATAAACACTATGAAAAGATGATTAAACATTGTCGCTATAATCTGCCGTTTGAAGTTTGTGGGATGTTAGCTGGGAAGAAAAATAAAGTCGAGTCTATTTGGGAGTTGGAAAGTGAAGTGCGGTCAAAAAGACATTATTTTGTTGATAAGAAGATAGTAGAGCGCACTTTAGAGGAAATTTCAAAGCAAAATGAGACAGTTTTAGCTATTTACCATTCACATCCAACAGCAGCTCCAGTTCCTTCATATGATGACATTGTTTATCACCCGGATTCTAAAATATTTATGATCATTATATCGTTTAAAACAAAAGTTCCAAAAGTAAAGTGTTACAGTGTTCGCAATGGAAAATTTAAAGAATGTTCCATTTTAATAAAACCAAATTTTTAGCCCAATCAATTTTTATTGACTTTGATTAAAATAAAATAAATGGAAAGGGAGATGTTCATGTTGAGAATTAGAAATTTATCTAACAAAAGAAAAATATCTAAGTCTGTTAAACCATCAAATAGGAAATCGGCTTTAATTAAGAAAAATATCAAAAAGAAGAGATCGATTTTAAAAAGAGGTTGCTGCGGGCAGAGAAAATAATATAGTGGAGTTAATAAAACTAACAAGTGTTGCATAAAACATAATGGAATTGTTAGTCTTTTTAATTATCCTGTTTAGTTCAATCACTGTGGAGTTTTTGAAGCTGGAGTCCTTAGACTATGTGATCGGGCGGGTGATCGATTTAAATTTTGATTTATGACTAGAAATGTAACCAAAAATCTCCCTTATTGTCTATGATTAGGTTTCCAACAGTATATATTTATGATCGGGAGTTAAATATGAAATTTACAAAAAACAGATCATAACATTGAAGGGTTAATCTCGTCACGCGTACTGAATAGAATAGTAGATTAAGCACTCTTTGTTGTTGAGAGTGCTTTTTAATTGTAAAGTGATCACAGTCACAAGAATGTACCATCTCTGCCAAGTTCTTTACCAGCATTTAATGCGAAATTCACCATTTTCTGTAAACGTGTTTACCAATAGAATAACATCAAGGGAAAATGATTTACTCGAACTAGCTGAGCAACTTTTAGCTTATTCATAATCTTTATAAAAATAAAAACAAATAAACCGTCTACTATTGCGTTAAGCGATATAAATTTTATAAAATTTCCGTAAGTCCACTTTAATATCCACATGGAACCTACTAAAAACGGACCAATATTAAAAGGAAACTCCCCCAAAAGATATGAGTTTGGTTTATTATGAAAAACCCACCACTTTTGTTTTTTCCAATTTGAACATTCCATGCTTCTAAAAGACAAATAAGAATCGCGGCTCATTGAAATTAACCCCTTTTTAAACTCTATTTAATATTTACTTGTATTTACAATTGCATGTACAAGCTATATTCTCTTCAAAGATTTACTACATATTCAAATAGGACTTATTTTCTTTCGCAGTATTTAGTCAAATAAGATAAGACAACCATGAAATTCCAATTGTGATGTAATAAACAAACGAATAAAAATAAGTCCATTTTAAATATTGGACAACTTCTAAAAAGTGACTTCAGGGTTCACCTATAAATGCAAAAGTAGTGGCCATAAATATTAAAGCAACAAAAAAGTATTTCCATGTTCTGAAATATTGATATACCAACATAAAGCCAACTGGAACAATAACATATCTTACTGAAGAGATCTATTTTTTTAAAAGTCGAAATTAACGCACTACAGGAATGCTACGCAATAATAAAATAACTGTTTTTATTAAAAATTCCTTTGCTTCCAAGAGTACACACCCTTTTGTATTGAATGAAATAAGCTAATACAAAAGCAGAAGGGAAAGTTCCAATGAATAATCAACATGAAGATCACATTATTGACACTGTTATCTCTTTGCTAGACATTTTGGTAATTATTCAGATTGAAGACGATCCAATTATAGGGATTGTTCTTACTACTCTTTTAAAAGTTGTTACAAAAGACCGTCTAACACGAATATTATTAATTTTATTGGTTATTATCTTAGGTGAAGTTTCAGAGATTAAAAGCTGAAACTTCACCCTTCTTATGTGAAAAAAATAAATTACTTCATCTGCTGCGCAATAATTGTCTACTACGTAATACAAGAGTTAATATAGCCCGTTTGTAAAAGACTGATCTTAGTGAAAATCAATCAAATTTTTATAACATTATTGCTTCTCAAAAATATGGTTTTATATCTTTTATCCCCAGAAGAATTGCAGTGGTAAACAGTCTGGCCTTCTTTAGTACGCTTTTTGTCATTTGGTCATAAATGTTTTGTCAGAGGTGGTAGATTTCAATGGCTGTAATCAATAAAAAAACTATAAAAGTCTTAACCTATGGATAAGTGTGTTGTATATATCAATTGTGGATTACATATAAAGTACCAACATTTAGGATTTTTTGTATGATTTAGAAAGAAGGAAAAGAAGGGGAGCGAGAGTGTCCAGAATATAATAGCACATTATGAAAAGTGAATGAAACTCCCGGTGTTAAAGAATAGCCCTAGGGACGTGATTAAGTAGCGTTAGCGATTTTGTTCTGAAGTGATATTAGTTAAATTTATTTTAAAAGAAGGGTTTAATGAAGGTGATTCAGAAATATATAAATATTCAAAAAAAATAAACTAGGAATAGGAGAGTTTATCTTGGAAAAAACAGTTGCTAACAAACTAGTAGAGTTAGAACAGGCGATTCAAAAGTTTGTCAGAACAGATACGTTCCCCCTCGCCATTCGTATTTTAAAACCAGGTGAAGAAGTTCCTCAAAAGGCAAAGCGTCCGAAACAGGATTTAGGACAACGATTTAGTATTTGCCAAGGCGTGACAATGGCAAGACGTTATGGTTGGTCTCTGGCAATGGGGGCAGAGGATCAGTCTTGTCCAATCGCGAAAATTGCGTTTGCTTTTGAGGACGAAGTCGATTATTATTCAGACGGAAATCTTACGGATGGAATGTACACAAAAACCTGTACAATTGGAGCAAAGACTGAGGCAGCCGTACCAAAGTTTTCTAAGGACGAATCCGGAACTGTTGTCGTTGCTCCATTATCAAGAGCGAATTATGTTCCAGAGTTAATTGTTGTTTACGGAAATTCAGCACAGGTAATGAGAATGGTCGCGGCTGCACTGTACACAACTGGAGGGGATATTACATCAAGTTTTTCGGCACGAGCAGATTGTGCGGATATCATTATTCGAACGAAACAAACAGAAAAACCGCAAGTGATCCTACCATGTTATGGTGACCGAGTGTTTGCTCAGACTCATGATCATGAAATGGCATTTACAATTCCGTACTCAATGGTTGAGGATTTTATTGAAGGCTTGGAGGGGACTCACAAAGGTGGAGTAAGATACCCGGTACCATCGTATTTACATTACGAAAACCATTATCCTGCAACCTACGAAAAATTGAATACCATGTTTGATGAAAATCGTGAAGAGTAGTCATTGAAGGCTGTCATTTTGACAGCCTTTTTCTGTGGGGATAATAAGGCTTGGAGGAACTAGTTGTCGGAAATGTTATAGTTATGTAAAATAAGATATAGATTATTATGAGGAGTGGAATGAATGATTCATTTAAAGTGGAAAAATAATGAAACACTAAAGACGGTGAAGTGTATTCATACAAACGCTGCGAAATATATGGTTGATCGTGCTTTAACTGTTGGAAAAACATATGAAGTGAAAAATGAAACTGAAGAATTTCTATTTATCATTGATAACACAGGTGAAGTTGGCGGATATTACAAAGAGTATTTTGAAGGATAAGAGAAAAGTGCTACATAAGATTAAAAATCATAGTCCCTTTATTTGGGGCTATTTTTTATACTTAAAAACGTCCATCTCGTTATTCTTGCATTGAAATTACATATTCCGAATACATAGTGCATGTAGTCAATGACGATAATATTGACATGGATGTGAAAATAAGCAAAATTTTAAAATAAAAGTCAAAGTAAATCAACCTCTATTAACGATAGAGCTACTCCTGGAGGCGCTATGAAAACATTTGTCAAACCAAACGTTGTCGTTAGTAAATGCTTAGAATTTGCAGCTTGCCGATATAATGGTGATGTGATCCGCGATGATTTTATTACGATGCTGCAACCTTATGTTGAGTTTGTTCCTGTTTGCCCAGAGGTCGAAATTGGACTAGGGACACCAAGGGAAGTAATCCGAATCGTTGAAATGGACGAAAAGAAGAGATTGATTCAACCGTCAAAAGGGCAGGATGTCACAGATTCAATGGTGGAATTTGCGTCAGCCTTTGTTGATTCTCTTGAAGCGGTTGATGGGTTTATTCTAAAAAGTCGTTCGCCAAGCTGTGGGATTAAGGATGTGAAAGTGTATAACAGTATAGAGAAGGGGCCAACAATCGGAAAAAGCAGTGGATTATTTGCTGAAAAGGTACAAGAGAAATATAGTAATGCAGTAATTGAAGATGAGGGCAGGTTAAAAAACTTTCGAATCCGCGAGCATTTTTTAATTAAATTGTTTACAATAGCGGAATTTAAACAATTAAAAAGTGAACAGTCATTAAAAAAATTAATCGAATTTCATTCGAAAAACAAATATTTGTTTATGGGCTATAATCAATTACGCTTAAAAAAATTAGGGCAAATTGTCGCAAATCATGATCAAAAAGAGGCAGAAGAAATCTTTTCATTATATGAGGAGCAACTGAACAAGCTGTTTACTCGTTTACCACGATATACGTCAAATATTAATGTCAGTCAGCATATTATGGGGTATTTTTCAAATGACCTCTCGGCAAAGGAAAAAGAATATTTCTTAGAATTAATCGAGAATTATAAGGAAAAGCGTATCCCCTTAAGTACGATCGTAAGCCTTCTTAAATCATGGGCGATCCGTTTTGAGAATGAATATTTACTCAGTCAAAGCTATTTTGAACCTTATCCGGAAAAGCTGATTCAAATTAGTGATTCTGGGAAGGGAAGGGAACTGTAACTGTTTCAGGTAGACATTATAAAAAAACAGGTGAGGCGCAACTGCTCACCTGTTTTTATTAACTGCCAAATGATTTGTTTTTGTGTAGGAATTTGGGCTCTAAACCAACCATAAATTTCGTTTTTGACAGGGTAAAAATGATAAGTGCTGACCATATAAACATAAAAGTGATCAGATGAACTTTCGTAAAGGGTTCATGATAGAGAAATACACCGATAAAGAGTGTAATTGTTGGCGCTATGTATTGTAAAAAGCCAATCATCCATAATGGGATTTTCTTCGCGCCGGTTGCAAATAAAAGGAGCGGAATGGCAGTAGCGACTCCTCCACCTATTAATAATACTGATGCACTAATCGATTCAAAACCAAATGAGCTATGACCATTAAGCTGGATATAAGTAATGTAGATGGCCGCAATGGGCATGATGAGCAATGTTTCTGCAGTTAGTCCACTGATTGAACCGAGATTTGTTACCTTTTTTAATAGACCGTATATACCAAAGGTGATCGCTAAAATTAAAGATGGCCAAGGTATTGAGCCGAATTGAACCGTTAAGATAAGGACACCGATAAAAGCAAGAAAGACAGAAACCATTTGCCAAAACGAGAGCTTTTCTTTTAAAAATAGAATCCCTAATAGAACATTTACAAGCGGGTTAATATAATAACCCAAACTAGTCTCTATTATATGATCATTGTTGACTGCCCATATGTAGATAAACCAATTAATAGATATGACAATAGATGTTAATAGTAGAATCATGAGACTCTTTGGTTGAACTAGTAAGCGATGAAACTCTTGGTAGAAGGAAGAAAGTTTTCTAGTTGAAAATAAGATAATCGCTAATAATCCTAAAGACCAAATAATCCGGTGTGCAAGTACTTCCCCTGGTGGTATACTTTCCATCAGTTTCCAATAAAGAGGTAAAACTCCCCATAGGATATATGCTGATAGTGCAGAAATGATCCCATTTTTCTGTTCATTTGTATCTAAATTCATTATGTTTTTCCTCTATTCACTGTCATTATTTTAGCTAGAAATAAGTGTACGCCTATTTACATTCATTTGCAATCGGTGAATTAAAATTACCAAAATATTAACAGAAATAAAGCAGGTATTTTCACGAACTTGTGTTAAATACCAATTTGCGAAAATAAATATGTGATGTAGATTGCATTCATTCTTTTTAGTAAAGGAAGGGGAGTATAAGTAATGTCACATGTTGGATCGAAAGGTTGGTATGTTGCTAAGTTGAAAGATTTGGGGATTCGCAAGCATAAAGGCTATTATATTGAACGATTCAAAACGTTTGAACTTGCTAATTTGTATGCTGAAAAAATAAATAAAAAATAATTAGAAAAAACGTTTCATGTGGGTTGGTTGACCACATGAAACGTTCAGCTTTAGTTAAGCAATTTCTAGACGAGCGACTACTGCTACAAGGATTTGTGCTAATACTTGAATGTGTGCAGCAATTTGTGCATCTGTAGTTGTTACATTTACATTTTTTGAGTTTTCGATGATTGTTCTTTGGCGGGTGATTTGCTTTATTTTTGATGATTGAAGTAATTCTTGTGTGATTCTTTCTGCTGTTTCATTATTTGCAACAGACAGGCTAATAATGATCGAGATCACTACCTGTAATGATGCTTGTAATGATAGAGCAGCTTTTGTATCTGTGCTTGTAACAGTAACATCACAAGAGTCTTTAATGACAATCAGCTCTTCTGATAGTTGAAGTGTTTTATTTTGCTGGACGCCTTCTTGTTCGATATCTTCTTCATCAGCTTTACAGAATGGATGTGGCTCACCACTTAGTGCAGACCAGTCATTGCTTGAGTGTTGTTTTGAACTGTAATATTCTTGATTCATTTATTTTTCAACTCCTTTCGCTATTAGAATATGAAAGGAAATTGAAATTGGTTGGACAACTTACCCACTGTAATTATCTATTTATTAAGGTGATGAAAGAATTTTATCTTGCTTGGATCATTGTTAGAAACCACGCTGGCAGTCCTTGTTGTATTTTCATTTTCTACATTTTGAGTCGTGCTTTCTGTAACTGCATTTTCGTTACTAGTTGATTCTTGTGAATTGTTTTCAGTCTGTACTTTTGATTGGTTTTTTAGAAATGTATTAACATGTTCTTTGATTTCATTTACTGTAGCTTTAATTTCTTGCTTTTGTTGTTTTGATAATGGTTTTAATTTTGATTTAACATTATTTTTATCAAACACGTTTGATACGAATAAATCAATAAATGGTTCAGTATTAATTTGATTTAGATCAGTGGTTTTATTTTTTTTCTTTTTCTTTTTACTCATAAAATCCCTCCTTACGAAATGATAGTATAAGTTATGCAGGGAGGAGGGCATATGGATAGGCTAATAGCTCAAGATGTTGTTTACAGATGTGTTATTTTCCTATCAATTGTCGCTGAATTATATTTAAAAAGCCCAAAATCAATAAATTTTTGATTTTGGGCTTTTATTTGTCTTTTGTTAGTATGAATATACTTCTGTTTCATCTGCAAGAAACGTTTGATAGACTTTTGTCCGTTTGAAATCCTCCCATTCCCAAAAAATATCCCACTGATCAGCGGAATACCCCATAATACGGAAATGGTTAAAGTTATAAAACATCGGTGCAAAACCAAATTTTTTCCAAAAAGGCTCAGAGTCGTTACATGCATCCAGATAGATAAAGAAATGATTGCGATTCACAAATTCCATGACACAATTCATAATGTCTGTCCCAATTCCTGATTTTCGTAAATGTCTTGGAATGCGGAGCATTCCAATGAACATAACACGTTCATCCTCATCAATAAAAGAACCCAGTACGGCATTGTCATAGCCAAACCCTGGATCACTCATATACTCATTTATTCGTATAATAAAACGGCCTTCTTCTTCAGTGCAAATTATTGCATCTAAGTCATATTGATTAAGAAGGTCCACAATTTCAATTAAACTTTTCTGGAAATCATTTAACATGCTTCCTCTCCCTACTTCTAATTCTCTATAGTAACTACTTTATTACAATAATTTGATTTATTCAATGAATAATTGGATCGTTTGAAAAATGTTAACAAAATGTTAACAAATCACTCTTTTTCGTTATTGGTTGTCTCTTTAAATTCTTCCCTGTGATCAAATTCTTCGCTAAATTCAGTACTGACATTAGGTGTCTGAGGTGCGACAGCAGTGTCTTCGAGTTCTCCGATGAAGACAAACATTCCCATATATTTATGAAAAAACCATTCGCCAATCGCGATTGCAGCAGCTGATACAATCGCAGCGCCTATATATGGGAATGTTTGGGGTATGAAAAGAAATAGAACTAACCAAATGACAACAAAAGAAAAACCAAAATCTAATAATGTTGCATAAAGGTTGTTGGATTTTGGCAGGATTACGATGTCACCGAGTGCATAAGCAAATAGTGTTATTATGATGCTAATTGTCATTGTAATTCCAAAGGACACACCATATCCTAATGTTAATATGAAAAATAAGAGAACAGATGTCATTAAAAATTTTATCAAAAGTGCATTTAAGTGTCTCATCTGCATGATTCCTTTCACTTTAAGATAAGTATAGCTTTTTCTCTGAGAACACTTTTTATTCGAATAGTATATGGAGATGTAAAATCTACAGAAAAAAATTTGTTGAAAATAATAAAAATGAAGAAAAGGTGGATATATTAAGGAATATAAGCTAAAATACGAACATATAATAAGAAATTCATAATTTCCTGAGTATTCTAATATAATGTTAACATTAATATATAATAATAAATATTTTAGTGGCACCGTACTAATATATAGAAGTGGTAATCAAAAAATACGTAAAAGCTACTAATTTTGACAAAATATCTGAATCTTTTAAATATTGAAATAATTTATTTTTTATGGTATAACTACCATAATAGGCACTTGCTCTATTTAGACAATTACTTGAAAAAAGAGGTGATATTTTTGACTACAGGTGAATTTGCTCAATTAATGGTATTTGTTGGTGCATTTTTGTTACCGATTGTTACTATTTTAAATCTGAATCTGAAGCAGCAGGATGATGAACACCTGTAGTGAAAAAACTGCAAGTGTTTGTCCCAAAAAAAGCAAGGAACCATTAGAGTACAGTTCCTTGCTTTTCATTCGTAGTATTAATTTTTTAATTTGTAGTTTTCAAGGTATTCATCGTAAGTCATTTGTTTGTCGATGACTTTATCTTCAGTTAGCTCAATAATTCGGTTTGCGATTGTTTGAATAAATTGATGGTCATGCGATGTAAAGATCATTGCTCCTTTGAAATTAATTAAACCATTGTTAACAGATGTAATGGATTCTAAATCCAAGTGGTTAGTTGGTTCGTCAAGCAGTAAGACATTTGAGCCGCTTAGCATCATTTTTGAAAGCATGCAGCGAACTTTTTCTCCTCCAGATAGAACACTTGCCTTTTTAAGTGCTTCTTCACCTGAGAACAGCATTCTTCCCAGGAATCCTCTTAAGAAACTTTCGCTGTCATCTTGAGGTGAGAACTGACGTAACCAGTCAACAAGTGTTAAATCACAGCCTTCAAAAAATTTCGAGTTATCTTTTGGAAAATAGGATTGAGAAGTAGTTACACCCCATTTATATGTCCCGCTGTCTGGCTCTATTTCTCCCATTAGGATTTTGAAAAGTGTTGTTTTGGCAATTTCATTATCACCAATAAGTGCAATTTTATCCTCCCGGTTCATGGTGAAGCTGACATTATCAAGCAATTTAACACCGTCAATTGTTTTCGTTAATCCTTCAACCATTAAAACATCATTTCCGATTTCCCGATCAGGTGTAAAATGAACATAAGGATAGCGTCTTGATGATGGTTTAATATCGTCTAAAGAAATTTTATCCAATAATTTTTTACGAGAAGTTGCTTGTTTAGATTTTGAAGCATTTGCACTAAAGCGAGCGATAAAGGCTTGAAGCTCCTTAATTTTTTCTTCTTTCTTTTTATTTTGGTCTGAAGCCATTTTTTGAGCAAGCTGGCTTGATTCATACCAAAAGTCATAGTTTCCGACATAGATTTGAATTTTTCCGAAGTCTAAGTCAGCAATATGTGTACAAACTTTATTTAAAAAGTGACGGTCATGGGAGACAACAATGACTGTATTCTCAAAATTAATGAGGAACTCTTCAAGCCATTGAATTGCTTTAATGTCCAAATGGTTTGTCGGCTCGTCAAGTAACAGTACATCTGGCTTACCGAATAAGGCTTGTGCGAGTAACACTTTAACTTTTTCTGAACCAGTAAGTTCTGCCATTTTTTTAGTGTGCAGCTCTTCTGTAATTCCAAGTCCTTTTAGTAAGATGGCAGCTTCTGATTCCGCTTCCCAACCGTTTAATTCGGCAAACTCTCCTTCAAGTTCGGCTGCTTTAATTCCGTCTTCATCAGAGAAGTCTTCCTTCATATAAATTGCGTCTTTTTCAAGCATAATTTTGTATAGACGTTCATGTCCCATAATTACAACTTTGAGTACTTCTTCTTCCTCATATTCAAAGTGATTTTGCTTAAGTACTGCAAGGCGGTCATTCGGTTTCATATGAACGTCTC
The DNA here is from genome assembly GCF_052119505.1 of Anaerobacillus sp. MEB173. Taxonomy (NCBI): domain Bacteria; kingdom Bacillati; phylum Bacillota; class Bacilli; order Caryophanales; family Bacillaceae; genus Anaerobacillus; species Anaerobacillus sp. MEB173. Next base: position 767,179 of record NZ_JBJMAU010000001.1, on the reverse strand, counting down.
CAGTTTGTGGTTCAAGTTCACCTGAGAGTATTTTAATAAATGTTGATTTCCCTGCTCCATTTGCACCGATTAAACCGTAGCAGTTACCAGGTGTGAATTTAATATTTACATCTTCAAACAGCTTTTTGTCTGCAAAACGCAAACTTACATTACTTACAGTTATCATAGAATCCAGTTCCTCCAAGATTAAAGTCTAACGTATTATACCATTATTTACGTTAAAGAGCATCTTATAGGGAGGAAGGGATTGTTTTTATTCAAAAAAGTAGTATTCCAAAAAGTTTGACATCCCATTGTACATTACTCATTCCACTGAGGTAACAGCTTTTCTTTATACTTTGGCAGTGTTACAAAGAAGCCTAATATGATTCCGATCACCGAAAAGATAGCTGAAAGCAGAAAGGCTTGGGTAAAAGGGAGCGTTCTTGCGATGAAAGGGCCGAAAAATGCGGCTAATCCATAAGCTTGATACATAATTCCATAATTGATACCAAGGTTATTTGTTCCATAATAATCAGCAGTCAGCGAAGGATAGACAGAAAGAAAGCCACCGAAACAGAAACCAATAATTGAAACTGATAGAAGAAAAGTAAAATAGTTCATCGAACCATAAGTCATATAAAGGAGAACGAAAACGGTAATCGTGTACATGATGAGTAAAGTGTTTTTTCGCCCGAGTTTATCTGAAAATAACCCCCACAAAATTCGTCCGGCTGCATTAAAAATCGCAATCACCATTACTGCATTCCCGGCAGATTCTATTGTCAGGTTCGCCAGTTGTACACCGATATCTACAGCAAATCCAATAATCATTAACCCAGCCATTGTTCCAAATAAAAACATGGGCCATAATAAATAGAATTGGTAGGTTGACACCATTTTTTTCGGTGAAAACTGTTGTTGATCTCTAACTGTACTTGAATGAAACTGTTCATTATATCCTTGGGGAGGATTAATGAGTAATTGAGCTCCCCCAACTACGAGAAAGAAATATATCATCCCCAAATATAAAAATGTATTTGAAACCCCAAAACTTTCGATAAAATATATGATAAGCGGTTTAAATACTAATCCCCCAGCTCCAAATCCGGCAACAGCCATTCCGCTAATAAGACCTTTTTTGTCAGGGAACCATTTCACACTGGCAGCGAGTGGACAAACATAGGCTGTACCGATACCAATCCCGCCGATTACACCATAAAAAAAGTATAATTGAGTAATGGTCGTTGCTCGACTAGCAAGGATGAGACCGATTCCTAAGAACACTCCGCCAATTGTTGCAACCCATCGCGGCCCGATTCGGTCCTGTAGTTTACCGGCAAATATTGTACTAAAAGCAAAAACGGCAATGGTAATTGAAAAGGTTACAACGATATCTTCTCTATCCCAGCCAAATTCATCAGCTAATGGTTGATTAAATAAACTCCATGCATAGACAGCGCCTAGACAGATTTGCACCATGATTGCACCAAGAACGACAAACCATCGATTAAACATCTCAATACCACCTCAGAAATAGTATGCAGCGAGTAGTAAAGGAATAAAGGTGGAAATGATTGTACTGAATTACCTTTTTTAAGGTAAGATAATCATAATGGAGTTTATAGTTAAAAGTTGAAAGGGAAGTTTAGAGTTTAGAGTTTAGAGTTGGAGAAGGTAACTTCAGTGAAGGGCTTTAAAAAAGCTTCGTAGCTCTTTCTTTCAGTAACTTTCAATTTTCAACTTTAAATTGTCTTTGATGACAGGGGGATGAAGATGTTAGGTTTTTTTAAGAAGAGGAAGAAACAAGAGGTACAGAAAGTAAAAAGCAATAGTGTAATCTATATGTCAAACCATATCTCTACATATGATTTAACCTATTTACATACTGCACTGCCAAGTAACGTACATTTCTTTGTATTTAATGAAGAAGAATATCGATTAAATGAAAAATCACTGATCGGTAGAAAGGTAACCCTATTTGATACACTTTCTCCTGATAATTTAAAAAAGATGATTGCTATCATTGAAAGTGGCGAACCGGTTTTAATGTTTCCAGAAATGAGATTAACACGATATGGTTATATTATGAAAATTTATCATGAAATTGCCTTTGTAGCCTCCCGGACCGAGGCAACAGTTTATCCAGTGATCATTCATAGCTCTAAGGATAGAGGTCCTTCATTTAGTTTAACAAATATGAATTTATTTATTGAAAAAGACCCTTATGTCAAAATTGGTACGCCATTTTCATTAACGAATGAGAAGGTTAAAGGAGTAGATGATAAAGAGCTTGCTGCTTGGACAATCTATCATGAGCTGACAAAGCTTTTTCTTGAAACACGCATGAAAAAGAATGTTAACCTTTTTAATGAGTTACTCGATGTTACTAGGCATTTTGATAATAATAAAATCATGATTAAAGATCCAACAAACGAATTATCGTATAAACGGCTATTACTGGGAATACAAGTGTTAAGTTCAAAGTTGGAGACCGTTCTTCATGAGGACAAAGCAGGGGTGTTATTACCTTCATCGATTGGCCAAGCCATTGCGCTGTTTTCGCTTTTTAAAATTGGAGTCACACCTGCTGTATTAAACTTTACAATGGGTCATCAAACAATGTTGGACTGCTGTGAAACAGCGAGTGTAAAGACAGTTGTTACATCAAAAGTATTCATTGAGAAGGCAGGCTTAGATGATCTAATTGAGTTTTTAACACAAAATAAAATAACGATTCTTTATCTTGAAGAGATTAAAGAAAGCATTAGCTCGGTTGACAAAATTATGGGACTGAAAAATCATGCCAGCTCACAGCGTTCGAGTTATGCGGACAATGAGATAATTTTGTTTACTTCTGGAAGCGAGAACAAGCCAAAGGGAGTTATTCTTACTCATGACAATATCTATGCAAATATCCAGCAAGCATTAGCAGTGATGGACTTACATACAGAGGACAAAATGTTAAATCCGTTGCCGATGTTTCATAGTTTTGGCTTAACGATTGGCACCTTCTTACCTTTATTGACCGGTATTCCATTGGTTGTTCATCCATCACCAATTCAGTATAAAGAAATTCCGCAAATTATTTATCAAGAAGATATTACACTTTTACTAAGTACTCCGACGTTTTTGAATGGTTATGGGAAAAATGCTGGACCATATGATTTACATACGCTACGATATGCAATCGCGGGTGCAGAAAGTGTAAAAGAAGATATTAAAGAGCTTTTTTATAAGAAGTTTGGAATTCGTATCTTAGAAGGTTATGGTGCAACAGAAGCATCACCACTATTGTCACTTAACACTCCAATGTACACAAAAGCACAATCTGTCGGGAAGATTATTCCTGGAGTTGACTATAAAGTTGAGCAGGTTGAAGGAATTGATAAGGGTGGAAGTTTGCTTGTGAAAGGTCCTAATGTAATGAAAGGATACCTGATTCATAATAAAGGATTTATCCCATTAGAAGAGTGGTATAACACCGGTGATGTTGTTGAAGTGGATGAGTATGGTTATGTAACCATTAAGTCCCGTTTAAAACGTTTTGCCAAAGTGGGTGGTGAGATGGTGTCACTGAACCTTGTCGAGCAGATTGCTTCTGAGTGCTACAATGACATTGGATTTGCAGCAGTCAGTATTTCTGATAAACGGAAAGGTGAAAAGATTGTTCTCTTTACAAAGGTTGAGAATGTAAATAGCCGGGAGCTCAAAAAATTTATAAAAGAAAAGAAATACTCACCATTACTACTTCCTGCTGAAATTGAATATATCGACGACATTCCGTTATTAGGTAGCGGGAAGACCGACTATGTAACGATAGAGAAGATGGCGAAGGAAAAGTAGCTCTTATTATTTGTTGATGATTGTTCTCTTTTTTTCATATTATCCCTGATTTAAGCCATATTAATAGTATGACAATGAAAGGGGAAAGAAGAATGGAGTTTTTACCAAGAGAATCAGTGATCCGTGAGATGAACCGTTCTTTGCATTCAATGATTGAAAAGTATGATTTGGAAGACATCGGTGTTTTTGAGGAAGAAGGCGAAGGAAACAATTATCATTTAGGGTACACCATCCGAAAGAATGGTGAGGTGTATATGGTTCACCAGCCATATGAAAAAAATAATCAAGGTGAGTTAACACCAGTAAATCGTGAATGGGTCATTGAATCTGATGCTGGAGATACAAGAGGATACCAATCTCTTAATGAGGTTATTCAGTACATTTCAAATCATCATTCTGTTCATTAGAACAAAGAAAGGGATGTCTTAAAGTGACATCCCTTTTTAAAAGCGAAAAATATTAGACTAATTTCGTCGTCCAGTTCTCACAGTTCCATACGTCCGTGACAACATCTTGGTAAAATTCAGGTTCGTGACAAATGATGAGAACACTTCCCTTATATTCTTTCAGGGCACGCTTTAATTCATCTTTTGCATCGACATCAAGGTGGTTCGTCGGCTCGTCAAGAACTAACACATTTGTTTCATTATTAATTAACTTGCACAGACGTACTTTTGCTTTTTCTCCACCACTTAAGACTATGACTTTACTTTCGATATGCTTCGTTGTTAGGCCGCACTTTGCTAGAGCAGAGCGAACCTCATATTGACTAAGTGACGGGAATTCCTGCCATACTTCATCAATACACGTGTTATTGTTCTTTTCTTTTACCTCTTGTTCGAAATAACCGAGGTAAAGGTTGTCGCCTTTTTCAACCGATCCTGATAACGGATTGATTTCACCAAGAATACTTCGCAGTAATGTTGTTTTCCCAATTCCGTTTGCACCGACAAGGGCAATCTTCTGTCCGCGTTCCATACGTAGATTTAATGGCTTTGAAAGTGGCTCCTCATAGCCGATAACGAGTTCCGTTGTTTCAAAAATAAGCTTTCCAGGGGTTCTCGCCTCTTTAAAACGAAATTCTGGTTTTGGCTTTTCTTTTGCGAGCTCGATGACTTCCATTTTATCAAGCTTTTTCTGACGGGACATTGCCATGTTTCTTGTTGAAACACGTGCTTTATTTCTAGCTACGAAATCTTTTAGTTCAGCAATCTCCTGCTGTTGTTTTTTATAAGCCGATTCTAATTGTTGCTTTTTCATTTCATAGACACTCATAAAGTTGTCATAGTCGCCTGGGTAGCGGTTGAGCTCTTGGTTCTCCATATGGTAAATCAAGTTAATGACACTGTTTAAGAACGGAATGTCATGGGAGATTAAAATAAAAGCATTTTCATATTCTTGCAGATAACGTTTTAACCAAATAATATGCTGTTCATCTAAATAGTTTGTCGGCTCGTCTAATAATAGGATATCAGGTTTTTCAAGAAGGAGCTTTGCTAAGAGGACTTTTGTTCTTTGTCCTCCGCTAAGATCTTGAACATCTTTTTCAAGGCCGATATCTTCAAGCCCTAACCCCCGGGCAATTTCTTCCACTTTAGCATCAATAATATAGAAGTCATTGTTTGTTAGCATATCTTGAATTACACCCATGTCCTCAAGCAATTTCTCTAATTCTTCAGGGGTTGCTTCAGCCATTTTGTCACAAATTTCATTCATTTGTGTCTCGAGGTCAAACAGATATTGAAATGCCCCTTTTAAGACATCACGGATCGTCATGCCACGCTCTAGGACAGTATGCTGATCAAGGTAACCAACGCGTACGTTTTTTGCCCAATCTACTTTTCCTTCATCAGGTTCTAGTTTTCGGGTAATAATGTTCATAAACGTTGATTTTCCTTCACCATTTGCACCGATAAGGCCAATATGTTCACCTTTTAATAATCGAAAAGAAACATCATTAAAGATCGCGCGATCACCAAATCCATGACTTAAATTACGTACAGTTAAAATACTCACTATAAAACACCTCTATTATTAAATGATTAATATATGAATTTAACTTTTATTGTAAGAAACAGACTCCTTGAATTACAAAAAATAACTCTAAATTCTACATTCTAAACTCTAAACTTAAAAAAGCGCTGTTTCGATTATAAACAAATTAATCACAGTTTCATAGTGAAATGTATGAAATGATTACTGGAAATGACCTTTATTATGAAGGAGAAAAATGATAGATTAATATCAGTTGCAAAAGAAAGCGTGAACGTTATTATTTTCTAGATAAGACTATTTAAAGGAAAGAGGTGGATGTATGATTCAAACAGCTGAAAGATATTTGCAGCAGTATTTTGGCTATCCGTCTTTCCGGAAGGGTCAAGAAGAGATTATTGAAAATGTATTAGACAGAAATGATACGGTTGGTATTATGCCTACTGGCGGAGGGAAATCGATTTGTTATCAAATTCCTGCGTTAATGTTTCCTGGTATCACAATTGTCGTTTCGCCATTAATCTCCCTGATGAAGGATCAAGTGGATACGTTAATCCAGGCAGGCTACTCTGCTACTTATATTAATAGTGCTCTAACCGTAACAGAGCAGCAGAATCGACTTTATCAGCTTGGACAAAAACAGTATAAGCTTGTCTATGTCGCCCCGGAGCGATTGGAAGAAGAGTCATTTAAACGTGCGATACAGCACATTAATATATCAATGATTGCTATTGACGAAGCTCACTGTATTTCCCAATGGGGGCATGATTTTCGTCCTAGTTATATGAACATTCCACGTTTTGTTGCGAGTCTAAAGACAAAACCTATCATCTTGGCATTAACAGCTACCGCGACGCCGGCTGTAAAAGAAGATATTTGCTCATCATTTCATATTCAGGATGAAAATACGTTTATTACAGGTTTTTCACGTGAAAATTTAAGTTTCAATGTCTTAAAAGGGATAGACAAGCTTCGTTTTACTGAATCATATCTTGCCGAAAATTCTAAGCAGACTGGGATTATTTATGCCGCAACGAGAAAAGAAGTGGAACAATTATATGAATACTTTTTAAATAAAGGTGTTCAAGTCGGTAAATACCATGGAGGCTTAAGCAAAGACGAGCGTTCTCGATATCAGGATGATTTTTTAAATGATAATGTAACAGTGATTGTCGCAACAAATGCCTTTGGAATGGGAATTGATAAAAGCAATGTCCGTTATGTTATTCACTATAATATGCCAAAGAATCTAGAAGCCTATTATCAAGAGGCGGGAAGAGCAGGACGTGATGGCGAGGATAGTGAATGTTTGTTATTGTTCTCACCGCAAGATATCCGAACGCAAAAATTTCTCGTTGAGCAATCTGAAGTAACTGATGATCTGAAAAGTAAAGAATATCAAAAGCTCCAGCAAATGGTCGATTACTGCCATACTGAAATTTGTTTGCAGCAATATGTTCTTCATTATTTTGGAGATGAAACAGAAGAAAAATGTGGAAAATGCAGCAATTGTAAAAATGACGGTGAAACAGTTGAAATGACAAAAGAGTCTCAAATGGTCTTTTCATGTATTAAACGTATGAAGGAGAAATTCGGTAAGACGTTAGTAGCGCAAGTGTTAACTGGTTCATCTAACAAAAAGGTGATTCAGTTTCAATTTGATAAGTTATCAACATACGGATTACTGAAGGATTGGAGTGCAAAGGATGTCGGACAATTTATTGATTTTTTAATTGCTGAACGATATATCCAACCATCTGAGGATGCTTACCCTGTTCTTCGTCTAACGGAAAGGGCTGTTTCCGTCCTTAAAGGTGAGGAACAAGTATTTCGGAAGGAACAAATCGTGAAAAAGGTTATTCAAGAAGATAATGAAATATTCGAGGTTTTACGTGACCTTCGTAAAGAAATTGCATCCCGGGAAAATGTGCCACCATATATTATTTTTTCTGATAAGACATTAAGAGAAATGAGTGCAGTCATTCCTTTAGATACAAATGAATTAATTGAAATTAGCGGTGTTGGAAAGCAGAAGCTGGACAAGTATGGTGAAGCATTTTTAACTGCTCTTGAACCATTCAAAGAAAAGAAAACAGTATCCACTGTGAAAATTAATGCAGCAAAAGGAACAGGACAGAGGAAAGAAACAAAAAAGCCAAGTCATCATACGACTTTCGAACTTGTGAAGCAGGGAATGTCTATACATGATATAGCGAATGAACGTGAGATTACAGTAACGACGGCTATGAATCACTTGATAAAGTGTCATGAAGAAGATCTAGATATTGATTTGGAACAATTTGTAAGCCCGGAACATAAAGTACTAATTTTAGAAGTGATTGAACAAGTAGGGGCAGAGCGTCTTAAACCAATTAAAGAAGCTCTCCCTGAAGAAGTGGAGTATTATGAAATTCGGATTGTACTGCAAAGTAAATAAAATGAAGAGTTTAGAGTTATTGATTGCTTCTCAGTGAGGCTTTCACCAACTCTAAACTCTAAACTCATATGTTCTTTCTTGCATGTTCGTTTGTCGCTTTTACTGCAGCTTGGAGCATGTCTCGATAACCGTGTTCATTCAAAACTTGGAGTCCCGCTGCGGTGGAGCCTCCTGGTGATGTGACTTGCTCACGAAGTTCGTATGGAGAATATCCGGCTTCAAGCATTGCAGCAGATCCAGCTACCATATTTGTCACTAACTTGCGGGCTTGTGCTGAACTGATCCCATAAGATACTGCAGCTTCCTCAAGCGCTTCACAAAATAAATAGAGGAATGCAGGGGCGCTACCTGTAATTGCAGTTAAGTTGTGCACTTGTTCTTCGGTTAATTCCTCATATGTTCCAAATGTCTTGAGTAAGTGGATGATAATCTTACGGTGTTCATTTGTAACATTCTTCCCACATACAAACGTAGACATTGATTTTTGTACTTGAGCAGCAGTATTTGGCATGATCCAACAGACAGGTGTCCCTTCCGGTAATTGCTGTTCCATAAAAGTTGGGTCTATACCAGCTGCAACCGTGATGACTAACTGTTTATTAAGATAAGCAGATAGTTCTGTTAGCAGGCTTTCATGTGTGTCGGGTGGAGATGCTAAGATAATAATATTGACATTCTCGAGCGGAGACTTCCAGTCGGTTACTGCATTGATACCATAACGATTTTCAAGTTCCTTTAACCGGTTCGCATCTGAATGGTTAGCAACTGTGATGGATGAAATCGTTGACTGATCTTGTTGAACGATTCCGCTAATAATTGCTTCTGCCATTCTCCCTGCACCAATAAATAAAATATGATTCATTATTTCACTTCCTTTCACAATATAACGATAACAAAACTTGCTTTTTAGTGAAAGGTGATTGGAGAATTGACATGAGTGGATCTGTGTTGGGTTAAAATAGTATGGATGTACTTGAATAGATTGTGACCATTACAGATGAGGAACTCCCATTGAATTTTTCCCATTTAATGGTACAATGTAATTGTTTTCGAATCAATTTTAATAGATAGTGTGGCGGGGGTTATGAATGACAAAAGATCACGAAGATAGGAATGAATCCTCTCGATACGAGGAACCGTCTTTAGAAGATTTTCTGCTTGATGAAGAAGAGGATGAAGAAACGAAGAAACGAAAAAAGAAACGGCAAAAATTTATTAAAATAACAGCAATAGCCATCGCTTTTGGGCTTGTCTTTCAAGTTGTAGGATCATTATTTAATATGTTTAATTTGGATGCCATTGCATTTCTAAAAACATCGTATCGGTTATCGCAGCAGGAAGATATTAGCCGTTACAAAGAGGCAGTTGTGACTATTCAAGGGGAACGTTCAAAAGGTACGGGCTTCTCAATTACCGAGGATGGTCTTATCGTAACGAATGAGCATGTGATTAGAGATCAAGAACGTATTGCTGTTAATTTTCCTAATGGGGAATTATTTGAAGGAGAAGTTATTGAGTCTTATACGGATGTTGATCTTGCTTTTTTGAAGGTGTCTGGTAAGAACTTACCTACGCTGCCACTAAGCGAACATAGAGGTGCAGTAGATGAAGATATTTATGTGATTGGTAACCCATTGTCTTTTACGCAAATAGCAAATGAAGGTCATATTTTGGAAAGTAGCGGTGAGAAAGCTGTAACCATGATTTCAGCTCCTATTTACAAAGGGAACAGTGGAAGTCCGGTCATTAATAAAAAGGGCGATGTCGTTGGTGTTGTTTATGCAAAAAGAAGGGTACCAGGAGAGTCCTCTGTTGGTTTAGCAATCCCCATTGAATATGTTCATGATCGTTTGCCTGAACAATCTTATACACCACTACAGTCAAAGTAATAAGCACTTTTCTAGTTGTAGAAGAGTGCTTATTTTTTGTTGTTTTCACTTAAATAACTAGCGAACAGAGATGTAATAAGGACGGCAATTATTGTAATGATAATCGCGAAGAGAAAGCGTTCACGAATTCCCTCCCCGTAAGGAAACCATTTTGTTAATAAAGCCTGAACAGCATCATTCCATGCGAGTGCCGCCATAACTCCAACTGAAGCTGTAAATAATGTGATAATTTGTTCGATAAATTTTCGACCCATTAACGATCACCTCAATGGAGTCTATGTCATTTTTGGACAAAGTAGAAGAAGTTCACCATTATAAACTGAATGGATACTAATTTTTATTCTATGGTATAGTTGATGTTAGCTGTTGTAGAAAGAGAAAGGATGTTATCATGAGTAAAATTGTTGTATTAGCAGAAAAACCATCAGTAGCAAGAGATATTGCGAAAGTGTTGAATTGTCATAAAAAAGGAAATGGATTCATAGAAGGTGAGAAATATATTGTTACGTGGGCATTAGGTCACCTTGTTACTCTTGCTGACCCAGAAGCTTATGATGATAAATATAAAGCTTGGAAACTAGAAGATCTTCCAATGCTGTTTCCTTCATTAAAGTTAGTAGTGATTAAGCAAAGCGGGAAGCAGTTTTCTGCTGTAAAAGCGCAAATGAACCGTAAAGATGTAAATGAAATCATTATAGCAACCGACGCTGGACGTGAAGGTGAGCTTGTCGCTAGATGGATCATTGAAAAAGCACGTGTTACAAAACCGATTAAGCGATTATGGATTTCTTCAGTTACTGATAAAGCAATTAAAGAAGGATTTAAGAAGTTAAGAAGCGGAAAGGAATATGAAAATCTCTATGCATCTGCTTCGGCACGTTCTGAAGCAGATTGGTTCGTTGGAATTAATGCAACAAGAGCATTGACGACTAAATTTAATGCGCAATTGTCATGTGGCCGTGTGCAAACTCCGACACTATCAATGATTGCCCAAAGAGAAGAAGAGATAAGAAATTTCAAGCCAAGACTATATTTTGGCATTCATGTTGGGACAGATCATCAAATCAAGCTCCAATGGCAAGATTCTAAAACAAACGATTTCAAAACGTTTTCAAAAGAAATCAGTGACAAGATCTTGGCCAAAATAAAAAATAAAACCGCACAAGTAGTAGAGGTAGAGAAAAAGTTTAAAAAATCGTATGCTCCACAGTTATATGATTTAACAGAGTTGCAACGAGATGCGAATAAAATCTTTGGATACTCTGCTAAAGAAACATTATCAATTATGCAAAAATTATACGAGCAGCATAAAGTACTTACATACCCAAGAACAGATTCAAAGTACATTTCGAGTGATATTGTTGAAACATTAGCAGAAAGAGTGAAAGCATGTGGGATTGGTCCATATGCGAAAATCGCTTCTAAGCTCACGAAGAAACCAATTAAAGCGAACAAAGCATTTGTAGATAATAGCAAAGTATCAGATCATCATGCAATCATCCCAACAGAACAAGCGCCATTAATGAGTAAATTAACAGATAAGGAAAGAAAGATTTATGACCTTGTTGTTAAACGCTTTCTCGCAGTTCTTTATCCACCGTTTGAGTATGAACAGACGACGGTGAAAGCAGTCATTTCTGATGAAAGTTTTATTGCCAAAGGTAAAATCGTTCAATCGTTAGGATGGAAAGAAGTGTACGAAAATCAATATGAGGATGAAGAGCAAAAGGAAGGACTATTCGAGCAAAGGCTACCTCTTATTACTAAGGGTGATACACTAACAGTTACATCAGTCAATCAAACAAAGGGCGAAACAAAGCCACCCGCACGTTTTAATGAAGCAAGTCTCTTATCAGCAATGGAAAATCCAGCGAAATATATGGTTGGAGAAGATAAACATCTGATTAAGACAATAGGCAAAACAGGTGGTTTAGGAACAGTAGCCACAAGAGCTGATATTATTGATAAATTGTTTAACAGCTTCCTGATTGAAAGGAAGGGCAAAGACATCATAATTACTTCAAAAGGGAAGCAGCTGCTTGACTTAGTTCCTGAGGATTTGAAGTCTCCATCATTAACAGCTGAGTGGGAGCAAAAGCTAGAATTAATTTCCAAAGGAAACTTAAATAAAAAGATGTTTATTAATGAAATGAAGGACTATGCAAAGACGGTTGTCCAAGAAATTAAGCAGAGTGACAAGAAATTCAAGCATGATAACATTACAGGCAAATCATGTCCTGATTGTGGGAAGCCGATGCTTGAGGTGAATGGAAAGAAAGGGAAAATGCTTGTCTGTCAGGATCGTGAATGCGGTCATAGAAAAAATGTCTCTAAAGTAACAAATGCCCGATGCCCAAATTGCCGTAAAAAACTGGAACTGCGTGGAGAAGGAGAAGGTCAGATCTTTGTTTGCAGCTGTGGGCACAGGGAAAAGCTTTCTACATTTAATGAAAGAAAGAAAAAAATGGGGAACAAAGCGACAAAGAGAGATGTCTCAAAATATTTAAAAAAGCAAAATAATAACAAAGATGATGAGCCTTTTAATAATCCGATGGCTGAAGCGCTAGCAAAGCTTAATTTAAAAAAATGATCGGATTGAATGACGCTATAGCAAAATTAATTTTATCCCTTCTTACTATGTAAGGAGGGATTTCTCTTTTTTTGTCGAAAAATTGTTTAATGAGGGGATAGAAATAATTATGTAATAATTCATCTATTTAAATACAGTTTATGGGAAAGCTTTCATTTTTCTTATCGTTTATAGGGGGCTCCTTTTATTACTAGGTCATAATGTGTGATTCTTATCATATTAAAACTTCTTTAATAAGGTTAGAATGGAGATAAGGTTAATGACAGTTACTTCCCAGCTTGTTACTAGCAAAACAACTGTAGTTATTAAGGATGAGCAATAACGAGGAGGAGTTTTTTTTGAATATTCCACAATTAGAAATCGCCCATATGAAGCCAAGCGTACCAATTATCCAAGGAGGGATGGGGGTTAGAATCTCTCTTAGCGGTTTAGCATCCGCAGTTGCAAATGCTGGAGGTATTGGTATTATTTCGGGAACGGGTATCTCGATTGACGAGATGAAAGCTCAAATCCGCAAAGCGCGCGAATTAACAAAGGGTGTAGGATATATCGGAGTAAATGTATTGTATGCGATGAATGATTTTGCCGATACAATTAAAGCAGCAATGGAAGAAAAAGTAGACTTTATTATTTCTGGTGCAGGTATTTCTAGAGATATGTATACATGGGGGAAAAAGTATAATGTTCCGGTTATCTCTATTGTATCCTCAGCAAAACTTGCAAAAATGTCGCAGAGACTTGGTGCAGCAGCTGTTGTTGTCGAAGGATTTGAAGCAGGTGGACATTTAGGAACAGACCGCCCGTTATTTGATATACTCCCAGAGGTTGTTGAGGCAGTAGATATCCCTGTTATTGCTGCTGGCGGTATTTTAACTGGTGAGGATGTTGCAAAAGCACTAAGTATGGGTGCTGCAGGAGTTCAAATGGGGACACGCTTTGTAGCCAGTGTTGAATGTGATGCCCATTCATCATTTAAACAAAAGTATGTTGATTGCAATGAAGGTGAAACCGTGCTAGTGAAAACAACTGTTGGATTACAAGGAAGAGCTATTATTAACTCCTTTACAGATAGTATTAGTGGAGATAACAAGTTGAAAATTGACAAGTGCTATGATTGCCTTAAACATTGTTCGTACCGTTTTTGTACATTAGATTCTCTTATTAAATCAGTTGATGGTGATGTGGAAAATGGTTTAGTGTTTGCTGGTTCAAGAGTACATGAAATTAAAGACATTCTTCCAGTCAAACAAATTATTGATAACATTATGAATGAATTTAAGTTCCATTATAATTCAGCGTTTTTGAAAAAGGCTTAACAAAATAATCTCCCTCCGTTTACTGTGAGTCATACAGAATGGAGGGAGATTTTTGTTGTGCAGATGATCAGGACAATTATGTTCTCCCATCCTCTGATTGTAAAGATACTAAGATATTTACGTCAATATTGAACATAATAAAACAATATGATGTAAAAAATGTCTATACAAATTCGAGGATTAGGGGGATAAAGATGTATCGGTTGTATTCTCATAATGACTTAGATGGAGTGGGATGTGGGATTGTTGCCAAATTAGCATTTGGTGATGAGATTGACATCCGTTATAATTCTGTTTCTGGCTTAGACTTTCAAATTGAACGATTTCTTGAAACAGAAAATGTAACAGATACTCTGTTTATTACAGATTTATCAGTAAATGAAAGTAATGAAAAACGATTAAGTGAGTTTGCCAAAAAAGGAGGTAAAGTAAAATTAATTGATCATCATAAAACCGCATTACATCTAAATAACCATGATTGGGGAGCCGTTCAAGTAGAATATAGTGATGGAAGATTAGCTTCTGCAACTTCACTATTTTATGAATATTTGGAGCAGCATAGTTTAATACAACGTTCTCCCTCAGTTGACCAATTTGTTGAATGGGTACGCCAGTATGATACTTGGGAATGGGATAAAAACGGAAACATGAATGCAAAGCGTTTGAATGATCTTTTTTTTATGATATCGATTGATGAATTTGAAGAAAGAATGGTAACAAGATTAAAAAATAATCAAGACACATTTTTCTTTGATGAATTTGAACAAAAGATCCTAGCAATGGAAGAAGATAAAATTGAGCGTTATGTACGCAGAAAAAGAAGGGAACTTGTCCAAACCTTTATTGAAGATCAATGTGCCGGTATTGTTCATGCTGAATCGTATCACTCAGAGCTCGGAAATGAATTGGGAAAAGAAAACATTCATTTAGATTACATCGCAATCATTAATGTTGGCGGAAAAAAAGTAAGCCTCCGGACAATCCATGATCATATAGATGTGTCTGAAATCGCGAATCGTTTTGGTGGTGGAGGACATGCAAAAGCAGCCGGGTGCTCTCTAACGGAAGAGGCTTATAAGCTTTATGTCGCTAAGCCGTTTACAATTGAACCGTTAAGGACAGATGCGTTCCGGAATAAATATAATGTAAAAACGTCAGATCAAGGCGTGCTGTATGTCGGAATAGGAGAAGAACTATTGTTTATTTACCCTGTTAGTGATGGACAATGGTCAATTGATATGAATCATAATACAATGGAACAGCAATTTCAGTCCTTTGAGGAGGCAGAGAGGTTTATAAAAAGAAACTATTCTGCATGGCTGGTACGAGATGAAAGATATGTATCCTTTTTATCAGATATTGTTATGAGAGAAAGGGATACGAGCTCCTCTACACAATTTTTACCTGAGCAATTGGCTACTAAAGAAAACAAAAATCATCCATCAGTATCACATTAACAATGTATGGAAATACACTCAAAACTTACTATCGTTTCTAAAGATCTACTTGTTATTTAGATTTTGTTATGATAAACTAAGGGTAATTATTTTTGTTTCTTAAGTTTAAATCTTCGAAGTTATTCGTCTTACAGATTTTTAAGAGCAAGGGTAGTAATTTATTTGTGGCAAGAGCCACACAGGAGGAAAAACATGTTACAAGGTAAAGTTAAATGGTTTAATGCAGAAAAAGGTTTTGGATTTATTGAAGTAGAAGGACAAGAAGATGTATTCGTACATTTCTCAGCTATCCAAGGCGAAGGCTTCAAAACTTTAGAAGAAGGTCAAGAAGTTAGCTTCGAAATCGTTGAAGGTAACCGTGGACCACAAGCTGCTAACGTAACAAAATAATGAATTGAAACCATAAAGACTCCTTAATAAGGAGTCTTTTTTAGTCTTCAGTCATTATCATTGATGATTTCCCCTCGGACAAGAACTTTCTGGATTTCGTTAATTTGTTGGTTCACTTCATGCAGCTTCTCACGTTCGTTTGGATAATTGTTCATTAGCTCTTCTATTTCATCATTTAATAACTGTAGATCACGTTGCGCTTCTGAATATTCAGTAGGGTCATTTTCTCGAATAATATTCACTTCCATTAACTCATTGAGAGCTCGATCAACAGTCGCTTGGGCTTTATTTAAAAATTCATTTATTCTTTGTTCATTGGTCTCCATTATTATTCCTCCCACTCTAACATAGTACGCACCTAATTTATCTTTCCTCGCTTTTGCAGTATCTATTCTTTATCGAATCAAATTATGTATATTGTAAATAGTTTAAGCTAGGAATCCAAGACATAGCTTTGTTATAATAGGACTATGCATAATTATTAGACTGAAAGGTAGTGTTTCTCAGTGGATATTTTTTCTCCGCCAAATCCATCTGAAGGTGGATATTTATATGCCTTTATCGTCATGTATTTATTTATGATGGGAGCTTGGCTTACAGTTCATTTATTACGAAAAGCAAACAAAAAGAATGAGGAAGAGGAAGCACAGATTATAGCGGAACAAAATAACCAGACTGAAAAAGAATTATAACTTCGATAAAGATCCCTTTAAGTTAGAAATGAATAAACTTGAAGGGATGTTTTTTATAAAAAAAAGGATGTCCCATAAGTTACGCTTATGAGACATCCTTCTTCGTTATTTTGAAAATACATGATTTCCAATCGTTACTGTTTTTTGTCTAGTAGCATTCCAGTTATTCGTCGCTGTTGCAGGGTTATAGAAGAATAATGAACCATTTCCTTGTCCTCGAAATGCAATTGCTTCTTCAACAGCTTTTTTGGCTGATGCTGTTGCTGGTTGATTAATCATACCATTTTTAACTGGTGAAAAAGCATGGTGACCATTCGATACTTCATGAATAACACCATGTACCGTATTTGGGAACAGATTACTATCAACTCGATTTAACACGACGACAGCAACCGCAACTTGACCAGCATACGGTTCCCCTTTTGCTTCAGCAGTTACGAGTCTAGCTAATAAATCTTTTTCATACGCTGTTAATGCTTTTGGAACTTTCAGATGTTCACCAGGATAGATTTCATTATGATATCTATTGTTAACTTTTTTAATAGAATCGACAGTTACTCCATAATTCATAGAAATTTTCCATAGAGATTCACCGCTTTTTACTGTGTGCGTAGTGGCAGCCTCAGCAGTTTCACCGATAAATGTAGCTGAAATTAGTAATGACAAAGCAAGAATAAATTTTTTCAATTGTAAAACCTCCTAGATGTCCAATTGATTCCCGTGGGAATACGTTTACTAGGCTAACAGCTTTCTAGAGTCATATCATTAGGGAAGTTTTGGAAAGAAAGAGGTGAAGCCTTGTCCTACTTGATCTCGTGAAGGGTTATTACAAAAGTATTACAGCTTGAAGTGTAAAAAAGTGTGTAAAATTATAAAAGAATCCCTCCTTATAATTTGAGAATAAGGAGGTGAAAAGTGGTAGTATTATTGATCCCATTGTTTCATTTGTTCCTCTTCAGCAATCACTTGTAAATCATATGAATTGATAGTTAACAAGGTGTAGTTTTCAAATTCCACCTCTTTAAGAGCGGCTTCATAGATATATTTAGGTGAGCCTTCCTTTTCAGAATCATAAACGATTAATAGTCCATCAGAATTACGCAATAGAAATTTATTTTTCTCTCGAAATTGCCAAGGACCTTCATAAGGGATTTTTGTAATGCTATCAACAAAATCTGCTTCTGCTAAAATGTAGTGATAGTCTTCTTGTTTCTCTTCATTCCAATTTTTTTCTTGATCGATAAACGGTGTGATAACGGCAAGTTGCAACTGTGGATATTCCAACCTTAATTCGATAGCAACTTCAGCAGCCCAAATTTCTACACCTAACTGACCTGAAATAATGATCCATTCCAAACCATCTTCAAGTAATGAAATTAGTTGGTTTTCCAGTGCTTGTTTTATAAAGTGAATTCCAGGATGTTTTTTATTAAATACTCCGAGTTCATGTGCTTTGTATCCAGTGACGAGTAACCGTTTCAAAATATAGCCTCCTTGTCAAAGTTAGTATATCATTATTGATAGGATGAACGAAAAGTAATGAATGTTGCTTCATGTGAGAATGAAAAGATTGTAAATGTTTAACAATAATCATGGATAAATTATGAATAAGTAAACTAGGAGAATACAATGGATAAACAAAGAAGTGATCAAATAAAGGGAGGATGGAAGGAGTTTTTTTGGCTGATTCGTAAGACTGAACCACCTAGGCTTCTTTTCATTACAGCCTTTTTTCTAAGCCTTATTCAAACTGGTGCAGGACTATTTATTCCTTGGGTCACGAAAGATTTAATTGATATATTAACAGTAGAAAGTTTAGATCTTACACTCATTATACTATTAATCGTTGTCTTTCTTTTACAGGTTGTTTCGCTAGGTATTTCTATTTATTTATTAGGTTTAATTGGACAGAGAATTGTTGCTAATTTACGTAAATTTTTATGGGCAAAAGTCCTTACCTTGCCGATTCCATTTTATGACCGGACCCGCTCGGGCGAAACAATCAGCCGGATTACAAATGATACGACAACAATTATGAATGTTCTGTCTAACCAAGTGATTACGTTCCTAACCAGTATAGTAGCAATTATCGGTGCAGTGATTATATTATTTTATATCGATTGGGAAATGACGATCATGATGTTGCTTGCGGTTCCAATTATGTTTCTCATTGTTATTCCTATTGGAAGAAAAATGAGAGCAATAGCAAAGGCATCTCAAGAACGAATGGCTGGTTTTACAGCGTTAATTTCCCAAATATTAGCTGAAATCCGACTAGTTAAGGCATATGGAACAGAAAAGATAGAACAGGAAAATGGCAATGCGGATATTGAAAAGCTATTTTATTTTGGTGTTAAGGAATCAAAAATCCAAGCATATCTCATGCCATTAATGAGGTTAACTTTTAATATTGTCTTTATCCTGATTATTGCATACGGGGTTTTTCGTATGTCGAATGGTTACATTACGCCTGGTGAGCTTGTGGCATTTATTTTATATTTATTTCAAATTGTTGTTCCGTTTAGTCGAATTGCTGAGTTCTTCACAAATGTCCAAAAAGCAAGAGGGGCAACAGATCGCATTCTTACGATTTTAAATGAAGGATCTGAGCAGTATGAGGGGAAGCTTTCTTATATACCCGGGCAACATCCAATTATTTTTGAACATGTCAGTTTTACATACGATAAAGAAGTGATTTTAAATAATATAAATTTTACAATACCAAATGGGAAGGTAACGGCTATTGTTGGACCAAGTGGAAGTGGGAAAACAACAATCTTTTCATTGCTCGAACGATTTTATGCCCCATTTAAAGGGAGGATTATTGTAAATGGACAACCACTTCCTGATTATCATTTAGAAGATTGGCGTAAAACTATAGGTTATGTTTCTCAAGAAAATCCTTTGTTAGCAGGGACTATTAAAGACAATATTTGTTACGGAATAACGAGAGATGTAACAGAAGATGAGATAAAGTGGGCAGCAGAAATGGCGAATGCTGCTTCATTTATTAATAAGCTTCCACAGCAATATGAAACTGAAATTGGAGAAAGAGGGATTAAATTGTCTGGTGGACAGCGGCAAAGGGTAGCCATTGCCAGAGCTTTTCTGAGGAACCCGCAATTTTTATTGCTTGATGAGGCCACATCTAATTTAGATTCGGAATCAGAGCGGGTTGTTCAGAAGGCTTTAGACAAATTGATGAAGAATAGAACAACCATTGTTGTTGCACATCGTCTATCAACAGTAGTGGAAGCTGATCAGATTGTTGTTCTGGAAGAAGGCGTAATTACTGGGATAGGAATTCATCAGGATCTATTAAAGCATCATTCACTTTATCGAAAACTTGTTGATGAACAGATGCTTGTCAACACTTAAATAATTTGCATAAAATTGCAGGGATTTGCCGATTAGTGTTGAAGTGATATAATACTGATAGCAGATGATATCAATTTTGGAGAGTGAATGAAATGGCTACAGAGCAACGGATACAACTTAATGTCAGGGTAACAAAAGAAACAGCTGAAAAATTAGATGAAATTGTTGAGTATTATGAACAAAACACAAAATTCGGCAGAGTTTACAAAGGAGACGTTCTAACTGATATTATTGAGAAAGCTTATAGTGCTATGACGAAAAGACGTGAAATATATAAGGGGTGATTTGTTGTTTTGGATATTAGTAATATTATAATTACAGGCAGAATTTATAAAGAAATGGAAGAAATCTTATCTAAAAAAGGAATGGATAAAAATTTTCGATATCTTTCTGAAAGTGAAGTAAATAAGGATGATTTGCAATGGGCGGATGCTTTAGTGTCTTTTCAACCACCTGATAAATTTGAATTTGGAAGTTTAAAATGGGTCCACTCATTAGGCGCAGGAGTTGATCGGTTTCTGCATAATAGGCAGTGGAAAGAAGATGTAGTGCTAACAAGGACGATTTGCTCGTTTGGTGAAAAAATAAGTGAATATTGCTTAAGCTACATTTTAAGGGACTTGCAATTTCACAGTGAATACGAGCATTTACAAGCTAAGAAAAAATGGAAAGAGCTTGTCCCGAAAAGATTAAAAGACCAAAAGGTAATCATCTATGGTACAGGTGTGATTGGCCAGCAAGTTGCTAAATTGTTAGCTATGATGGGAGCCGAGGTGATTGGTGTCTCGTTACGAGGAAAACAAAGAAATTATTTTAATAAAGTTTTACCTGTGCAAGCAAAAGAATTATCAGTTGAGTTACATAATGTTGATTATGTAATTAACACATTGCCTTTAACTGAAAAAACATATAAATTGTTTGATCAAACATTCTTTTTGCAATTATCAAAAGTCTGTTTAATCAATGTTGGCCGTGGTGCGACAATTGATGAAAATGCATTACTGATGGCATTAGAAAAAGAGAATATAAGTAAGGCAGTACTTGATGTTTTTTCGGAAGAGCCATTACCTGAGACAAATAGGTTGTGGGAACATAACAATATTATCATTACTCCACATATTTCCGCAGTTACTACACCACAAGAGGCTGTAGACTGTTTCATCGATACACTGCGAGCAATAGAAGGCAACAGATCTCTTTCAAATATTGTTGATGTTGAAAAGGGATTTTAAGAATTCATATAGGAAAAAGTACAAAAGGCTGTCTCAATAGAGACAGCCCCTCTATATCTACAGTAACTGTTATCAACCTTCATATTGGGGATTCCAAACAATTTCACCAGACTTGTCTTTATGATCAATGTCAACTTGGAAATTATGTTTTTCATAAAAGTGAACAAGTCTGTCTAAATGGTCCCAATCTCGTTTTGCTAAGTCTCCTGTAATATACTGGATATTTTGTTCAAAAGCTACTTCTTTTAAGTAATCCATGCAAATTGAACCATAACCTTTGTTCTCTTCACCTTTAATGTCTCCGATATGAATTTGATTTTCGTCTGAATAAGTTGCTTGAATCGAAAAGTCCCACGTACCTTGAAAAGGGGTTTCACAATCACAAAGCATAATTTTACATAAATTACCATCGTCATAGGAATAAACAATGACCCATTTTTCCTCATTTGTTTGATCGATCCCCATTACTTGCCACTTTTTTGCAATCTCTTTTAGGTTTTCTTGCATTCGAAAAACTTGAAATTCAAGTTCCTCTAGTTCCTGTTTCAGTTCATGTTTGTCTTTTTTTTCGTCCACGCCCGTTCGTAGTTTTGTAATTGACATTCCTTACTCATTCCTTACTTTTTGTAGTTAATTGTTCCAAGAGTAACATCGTTGAAATAACGTTTTATAACTATCTTATGATTCTATTTATAATAAGTTTAAGTTTATAATCTATTTACAAGTTAAATATTATAATAGATATTTGTTGTGAATGCAAATAATCATTCATTGATATGTGGAAAGCGAAGAAATGTCTTGCTTTGTTCTTCTGGTAATGTTAAGATTAAATTTCCTCTACAAATGAGTATTTTCCTCATTATAAAATTCCCGTTTATATTTTACTTTTAGAAATATCAAGAAATCTGGGTCCTGTAGAACTTTAGTAAGCCTCATTTATACTGGCGCGGTCTAGGAACTGTAAGGATGAAAGAGAGGTAGGGCTTTCATTATTTAAGGTTTTTAAAGAGATGCGCAGAGATTTTACCGCGGCAAGGGTAGTAAAAATAATGTGAGAATAAGTACAGTGCGGATTAGGTTGTTCCTAATCCGCTAATTTGTTTTGCACGAAAAAGTTTGGACTAGGTATTTTAACATGATCGTATCCATGTTACGCTTGTTTTAGTAGCTTTGTACTGAAAGTGTACATACTATATTGTAGGATGCTTGAATAAAGGGTGTTGAAATATGATTAAAGTATTTTTATTTATTTTAGGATTTGGACTTTTGCTTGGGGCTACGTACACATCATCTGAAAATACTGTAGAAACTACATGGGAGCAATATCAATCACCTGAAGAGGCTGGTTGGTCAACAGAAAAGCTTAATAAAGCAAAAGAATACTACAGAACACTTGACTCAACAGCAGCTTTAGCAATATATAACGGTAAAATTCTTTTTTCATGGGGAGATATAACGAGTAGTACGAATGCCCACTCAGTAAGAAAAAGCTTTCTTAATGCCTTATACGGAATCGATCTAAGTGACAATGGAGACCAATTCCTGGAACAGACATTAGCTGAATTATCAATCGATGATCGACAATCGTTATCCGATGAAGAAAAACAAGCAACTGTTTATGATTTGTTATCATCGCGTTCTGCTGTTTATCATCCGGCAGGCGAGGAATCACTGCATATGAAACGTTCACGTCCAAAACGAGGCAGTCATTCGCCGGGCAGCTATTATTACTATAATAATTGGGACTTTAATGTACTTGGTACCATTTATAATCATGAAACTAACTCTGATCTGTTTATTCAATTTAAAGAAAAGATTGCTGATCGAATAGGGATGGAAGATTTTGATTTGCGTAATACAACTTATAAGTTTGACAGTAACTCATATCACCCATCATATTTGTTTCGAGTTTCAGCGAGAGATATGGCAAGGTTTGGCCAATTATATCTTCAGGATGGAATGTGGAACAGTGAACAGATTATTCCTAAAGAATGGATCAAGACGAGCACTACGCTTCATGCACCTGTCCCATCAAACAATACGTATGGATACGGGCTATTATGGTGGGTGGCAGAAGAAGGGCCATATAAAGATTTAGGTCTATATTCAGCAGTAGGTCGTTACGGACAATCCATTGATATTATACCTGAGAAGAATCTTGTGTTTGTTCATCGTGTAAACTCGAATCGAGCAGGGTTTAAATTTTTGAACAAAAAAGTAAGCCAAGCCGAGCGACTGCAGCTGTTATCGATGATCCTTGCAGCAAAGGAACAAGATATAAATGAAACAGAAACATGATGACAAAGCGGACCCAGAGGGATCCGCTTTGTTTACGTTGAATGTAGTTCTTTGTTACTTTTATGCTGAACAATAACATTAGTTGCAGAATTTGTTTTAGGGCCAATCCCAAGCTTTCCGATAAAGAACTTGCCGTATTGCCACTTGTTCATATAATGAATGGTTAGAATTGAACTAACAGTACTAAACAAAAATAAAACAAAAATATACGTAGCTCCAATCAAAATGTCGTATCGTTGGAATAGAAAATCAACGATCGAAATGTAAAACATGTGAAGCAAATAGATCCCAAATGAATACTGGCTGATTAAAATGAGTAAAGGAGGAGTATTCTTTAGCTTTTTAGCGATATATAAGATAAAAAAACTGATCGCGATCGCATGGAACAGAATATCAACTCTCTTTGAACTGTGAATGGTTACGATATCAAAATGATAGAATAATAATAATAAACTGCTAGTGACGATTGGTAAGAGAAGGACAATATATTTATATTTATGAAGTCCCTCTATAAATGCTTCATAGTACAAACCACAATAATATCCGACAGAAAAGTAGAAAATCCAACCAAATAGGAGAACCCAATAGAAACGATTCCAGATATATTCTGCATAAGGGATATTCCAAGGCTGTGTAAAGTTAAAAAAGGCTAAATATGCGATATTGATAATAAATGACAGCATAATGATAAGAACCGGACTGTTATTTTTCAAATATCGGTGAAAGATAAGATGCGCAAAGTAAAATTGAAAAATGATGAGTACAAAGTAACCATGAAAATCACCGATGACTGCATTCAAAAAAAACTTTATGCTCCAATCACTAAATGAAGTCGCATATGGAATCGAGTAAAAGAATGCCATAAATAAAAATGGGAGTAGAATGTATTTTACTCGCTTCGCTAAAAAATGGTCTGGAATCTTTTTGCTGCGATAAGAATAGGCAATGATAAACTCCGAAATAAAAATAAAAGCAGGTGTACCAAAATAAAGAAACATCTGAAGTGAGTCAAAAAATTGATAAGCGAATACGCCAAGATCTCTGATTGATAGTGACCTCATCGCAATGTCAATAGAGTGTAAGAATACAATACTTAAACAGGCAATACTTCTTAATACAAACATTTCATTAATCATTGAAGGATTTTTCATTTGTTATCCCACCCATAAATACGTGTTGTCTACTCATCATATAAAAGGTAATCATTACCATATTATCATATATTTGTAATGTAAACAGTCTTTCTTAATCTATTACTGCGATGGTAGTATTTTATTATAAAAACTGTAAAAATAAATATCTAAAATTATGTAAAATTGTTTAATATTTTTCTCTTCTAATTGGTCTAATAAATGATTCCCATGAGTCATAAAACAACATTTTTATACGAACATTGTTCAGAGGATATTTTTAAGGGAGTGTTTTAACTTTGAATATTATTGCAAATATAGAGCCATTACCTTTTTCGAAGGTTAGTGAGGATAAAACTCAGACTACAATATATAGACAGCTTGAATTAAAAATGCAACAAATGGGATTTTTAGTTAAATATCGAGAAGAACTAAACTGGACAAACAAAATCGAAAGCGTAGCTCTTGGAGACAAAGAAACTCTTCTTACTTTAAAAAAGACAGCTGCAAAAAATGATAATGTTCTGCTTCTTTATGCGAAGTTGTTAAAGAAAACTGTTTTTCAAAATCTAATTATCCATGAAAACTCAGAGGGTTATTATTTGCCATTTCGTTTTGACGAACCATTTTTTGTTAAAATAAATGACAAAAAAGTATACTTTGGATCGTCAGTTCGATTGCTTGATGAATTGACTTGGCTCGAACAAACGATGATTGCATCGAAACATCAAGAAAAACTATTATCTTATTATGAAAATTTAAAAGCCGTCTGTGAAAAAAGTATTGAAACAAATAGTCCGATAATCTTAGAAAAAGAATCATAATTTCGATATTGCTATTAATCTAAAGTAAATTCTATCGTATAAATTAAAGTTCTAGCCGGTTTAGAACTTTAATTTCCGATTAATACCTCTAATTCGTTATATCCAAAATAGAGATAAAATTTATATTGACAATACATACAAGGTGTCTCAGTTTTATTTCACATTAAATTGAGATATTATTTATTTGAATTGACATTTTTTATGGAGAGGGAATGTGATGGAAAATATAGGGTTGGTTTTAGAGGGCGGTGGAATGAGAGGGCTATATACTGCAGGAGTACTGGAATACTTCATGGAAAACGATATATATTTTCCTTATGTGATCGGAGTATCAGCAGGAGCGTGTATGGCTGCTTCATATTTATCTAGACAAAGAGGAAGAAATAAGAAAGTTAACATTGACCTTGTCAGTGATCCACGTTATTTGTCCTATCGAAATATGTTTACGAAAAGAGAGCTATTTGGGATGGACTTTCTTTTTGATGAAATCCCTAATAAAATCGTCCAGTTTGACTTTGAAACATTTTTAGAAAGTGATGAGCAATTTATCGTCGGAACAACCGATTGTGTGACCGGAGAACCCGCTTATTTTGCAAAAAAGGATCATGGTCATCAAATGCTGAAAATTATTCGTGCTTCAAGTTCCTTACCGTTTATTGCGCGTGAAGTTGAATATGATGGAAAAACGCTACTTGACGGCGGGATCATTGATCCGATACCGATAAAGAAATCGCAGCAGGATGGAAATCGAAAAAATATCGTCATTATGACGAAAGTTGAGGGATTTAGAAGGAAGGCCAGTAAACTAGCTTCTATATCAAAATTTGTCTATCGGCGTTATCCGAAGATTTATCTATTACTAAAAAATCGGTATATGCTATATAACGAGACATTACAACATCTTCAAGCAGAAGAAGATAAAGGGAATGTATTTCTTATTCAACCGAGTGCAGATCTCCCAGTGAGCCGAATAGAACGAAATCAAATTCGATTACAGCAACTGTATGAATTAGGTTATGAGGATGCAAAGGAACAATATAAGCGATTAGTAAACTGGCTTGAACAGTAGTATTTTAAAAAATAGTGATTTGTCATATGGAGTTCGTCCACTCTTTTTTTTACTTGTTACATAAATTAGTAACAAACAAAGAAAAGAGGTGAAAGATAAGAGATGGATAAAAAAAATAATCGCCAGCCTAAATCTATGAAACAAAAAAATGCAATATCTCCAAAGGTGAATAATCATCCAGTAGAGCCAGATGTGACAATTGGTAAATCAACTGCAAAGGTTCCTGTTGTATTAGCTGAAACTGTTGTCCAACTTGATTTAAATTCAATGATAGAGTTTCCTGAACCAGTTTTAGAGATTAAAGATATAAAAAAGAATCTTAAAATTACTCAATGCCGTCTTCTAATACCAACAAACAAACTATTCTTAAGTGGATTTGTCCGTAAGAATATCCAGTATGCAACACCAAAGTATAGTAAGAAAGGTTCTCTTGTTTCTAGTATTCGATCACTAACAGTTGATATCCCGTTTAAAGCAGTAACAGATGTAGATTTTATTAATAAACCGAAGTTTACTTTATCACCAGATCGTAGAGAATTTACATTCTTTACGAAATCAGATCTGCCAGATGGTTTTTCATCTAAAGAGCATTTACTTTCAGGAGACTTGTCACAATTTGATCAGATTAGTGGGGAAGAGTTCAATGAACTTCCATTCTGTCAATTAATTTCAAGTCGATTTATTGAATATGATGAGGCTTTAGATCGTAAAATGGGCAGAGTCTTTAATCAATATGGCCACTTAATTGATGCACCATTTGAAGAAGGAACATTTACATCAATTGAAGAGAAGATGGTAGTTGAAGTAAAGATTAAAGTATTACAAAAACAACAAGTAAATATTGATTCGAAAAAGTAAAGAAAAATGTTAAACTTACTTGAAATGCCATCCATATTGAGGATGGCATTATTTATTTACTGCCACTCTCTAATAATTATTAATATTCAACTGTTTTTAGATGGTGATTGTTTAGAAACAGTATTGTTTAAAATTGAATGAATACCTTTATTTTTATGTTATAACTTATGAAGAAGATTATGATCGTGTGATTAGAGATTATTTTATATGTATGTTAAGATCATTAAACAGTTACATTTAGTTATTCTTGCCTTCTTCTTTATAGGAGGTGAGTTCAATTTAAAAGGGGTGTTGATTATGAAAATCAAATCAATTGAGCCAACTCCTAGTCCGAATTCAATGAAAATTACTTTAGACGAAACACTTCCACATAAAGTAACGAAAAGCTTTAAAAAGGAACAAAGAGCAGAGGCACCACCTATTTTAAGGTCCTTACTTGAAATAGCTGGTGTTAAAAGTGTTTTTCATGTAGCTGATTTTATTGCTATTGAGCGGAATGCAAAGGTAGATTGGCAGATTATTTTACCAAAAGTACGCGAGGCGTTTGGTGAACAGGCTAAGACGAATCAAACGATAGAGAAGTCTGAGCATGATGAATCTTTTGGAGAAGTAAAAGTTTTTGTTCAGATGTTCCGCGGAATTCCAATGCAAGTGAAGTTGGATAATGGGGTGGAGGAGAAACGTTTTGGTCTAGGACAACGCTTTATTGATGCAGCGCTCAAGGCTGAAGGTGCATCAAATAATTTAGTTATGGAACGGCAATGGAAAGAACAGGGTATACGCTATGGGGAAATGGCGGAAATAGGCGAAGAAGTGACCGAAGAAATTATTGCCGCCTATGATTACGGGCGGTTAAATACATTAGTCAAAAAGGCATTTGAAGACGATTTTGAAGAACATTTATATCGGGTAAAAATTACTTCGGAACAAGTGGCTGCAGCGTTAAAAAATGACGATTGGAAAGTACGTTATGCCGCATTAGAAAAGATGGACCCGAAAGAAAGTGATATTTCTTTATTAGCATCAGCGTTGAATGATTCAAAAGTATCGATTCGGCGGTTAGCTACCGTCTATTTAGGCATGATTGATTTGGAAGAAGTACTGCCGTATTTATACCAAGCGCTAAAGGATCCAGCGGTTACCGTTCGCCGTACTGCGGGAGACTGTTTGTCTGACATTGGAAATCCTAAAGCAATACCTGCGATGGTCGAAGCTTTAAAAGATAACAATAAATTAGTCCGCTGGAGAGCAGCAATGTTTTTATATGAAGTTGGTGACAATTCAGCAGTTGCAGCATTACATGAGGCAGCAAATGACCCTGAATTTGAAGTGAGTTTGCAAGTGAAAATGGCGTTAAAGAGGATTGAAAGTGGAGCAGAGGCAGCAGGTTCAGTTTGGCAGCAAATGACCAATGCCAGAAAAGATCAGCAATAAATAATGAAGTATACAAAAAAGGTGATTGAGAAGAACAATCACCTTTTTCTTAATTTGAATCTTTCCCATAATTAGGGCATGGGGTGGATGAGATTCAATATTGAAAACGTTATTTAATTAGATTACACCTTGTGCAACCATTGCATCAGCAACTTTAATGAAGCCTGCGATGTTCGCACCAACAACTAAGTTACCAGCATAGCCATATTCTTCAGCAGCTTCAACACTAGCTTTATAGATGTTTTTCATAATTTCATGAAGTTTTGCATCAACTTCTTCAAATGTCCATGCAAGTCTCATGCTGTTTTGTGCCATTTCTAAAGCTGAAACAGCTACACCACCAGCATTTGCAGCTTTTGCAGGAGCAAATAAAACATTATTATTTAAGAATACATCAATTGCTTCAAGTGTAGATGGCATGTTTGCACCTTCACCAATAGCTTTTACACCATTTGAAACAAGTAATTTTGCATCTTCTTCATCAATCTCGTTTTGAGTAGCACAAGGAAGAGCGATATCACAAGGAATTTTCCAAATACCACGGCAACCTTCATGATATGTTGCACTTGGGTGTTCGTTTACATATTCGCTAATTCTCTTTCTTTCAACTTCTTTCAGTCTCTTAACTGTATCAAGGTTAATTCCATTTTCATCATATACATAGCCGTTTGAATCACTACATGCAACAACTTTTGCACCTAATTCAGTAGCTTTTTCAATTGCATAAATTGAAACGTTTCCTGACCCTGAAATTACTACAGTTTTACCTTCGAAGCTGTCGCCATTATCCTTTAACATTTCCTCTACAAAGTACACTGTTCCATAACCCGTAGCTTCAGTTCTTGCTAAACTTCCGCCATAACCAATGCCTTTTCCAGTTAATACACCAGCCTCGTAAGCATTACGAAGTCTTTTGTATTGTCCAAATAGATAACCGATCTCTCTACCGCCAACACCAATATCCCCGGCAGGAACATCTACATCTGGTCCGATATGTTTGTGTAGCTCAGTCATAAAGCTTTGTGCAAAGCGCATAACTTCTCCGTCTGATTTACCTTTAGGATCAAAATCAGATCCGCCTTTACCGCCGCCAATTGGTTGACCAGTAAGAGAGTTTTTAAAGATTTGTTCGAATCCTAAAAATTTAATGATACCTGCGTTTACCGATGGGTGGAATCTTAAACCACCTTTGTATGGTCCAATTGCAC
Source organism: Anaerobacillus sp. MEB173 (assembly GCF_052119505.1). Lineage (NCBI taxonomy): Bacteria > Bacillati > Bacillota > Bacilli > Caryophanales > Bacillaceae > Anaerobacillus > Anaerobacillus sp. MEB173. Next base: position 737,160 of record NZ_JBJMAU010000001.1, on the reverse strand, counting down.
TGCTAAATTGAACGCGGAATCCGCGGTTTACTTGTACTTTCCCTTGATCATCAACCCAAGGAACACGGAAGTAAATTACTCGGTCAGGTTCAACAACACGCTCAAGGATGCTGTTCTCCATATATTTAGGATGTTTCGCAAATACTGGAATTAACGATTCAAATACCTCTTTTACTGCTTGGTGAAATTCTGCCTCACCTTGGTTACGTTTTACAACTGTTTCATATACATCGCTTACATACTTTTTAGCCTCTTGTAATTGGTTTTGCTCTACTAAAGTCGTCATGGTTCATTCTCTCCCTTTTTTAAATATCTATATATTGTGTATGATTAGAAATCTAACCAGAATTCATAAGATTGTACGTTATTATTTGGTAGAAAATTTAACAATTTACCTCTGCTGTTATTTTATAATTGAAAATTGATCGAAAACAATATATAAATTAGATAAAACCAATGCCGAAATGAGATGGATAGAAATGGGGATAAAAAATGGAATTTAGACAAATTCAATATTTTATTGAGGTGGCGAATAGAGAGCATGTAACAGAAGCTGCTCATGCGCTTCATGTTGCCCAGTCGGCAGTAAGTCGTCAAATATTTAATTTGGAATCTGAATTAGGTGTCAATTTGTTTATACGTGATGGGAGGAACGTAAAGCTAACTCCAATTGGGAAAGTTTTTCTAGATCATATGAAAGAAGCAATGAAGGTAATCGAAAATGCTCAACGTGAGGTTCAAGAGTTCTTAGATCCGGAGAAAGGGACAATCCGGATCGGATTTCCAAGCAGCATGGCCAATTATACATTACCTACCGCAATATCAGCTTTTCGAGATCGATATCCTGAAGTCAAATTTAAGCTGAGTCAAGGAGCATACTTTAATTTAGTTGATGCAGTTGTAAAAGGGGATATTGATATGGCTTTATTAGGTCCTGTCCCAAAAAATGAAAAAAAAATAAAAGGGGATATTCTTTTCCTGGAAAAAATTGTTGCTCTTCTACCCATGAATCATCCTCTTGCAAGTCAAAGGTCCATTGAATTAAGTCAGCTAAGGAATGATTCCTTCGTGTTATTTCCAAATGGTTTTATCTTACGTGATATTGTAGTTGAAGCTTGTCAACAACTGGGATTTCAACCGAAAGTTTCATTTGAAGGAGAAGATATTGATGCAATTAAAGGGCTTGTATCTGCCGGATTAGGGGTTACACTTATTCCTGAAATCACGTTAATTGATAGTTTGCCGCGTTCAACTGTTAAGCTCCCGATTAGTGATCCAGAAGTTACACGAACTGTAGGGATCGTCATACCGAGTGACCGTGAACTGTTACCGACTGAGAAATTGTTTCATGAATTTCTAAAAGATTTCTTTGCCGTGTTAAGTGGTTTCAATAAATAAGGAGAAATTATGAAGGGCTGATGTACTGGTAATTTATCAGCTTTTTTTATAATCGGGGATCTGCTAACAGAAGCTGAGAGGTGCTTGATAAATAATTGCGCGAATATTTCTTGTAATCAAAAAAGAAAAACTTTTCATTCTGCAAATATAGACAAAATGCTATAATGAAATAACTCAGCGGTAAAAAAGATGACTAAATTTGGGGATTTTTATCATGTTGAATTGACTCAAGGAAACAAGATAGAGGAGTTGAATTTTGAATGAAAACGATTAAGTTAGCCGTCATCCCAGGTGATGGAATTGGAAAAGAAGTTATGCCTCACGCATTACGAGTGTTAGATACAGTTGCAGATATCCATGGTGGTATTAAATTTTCAAAGGAGGAATATCCATGGAGTTGCGAATATTATCTTGAACATGGTGAAATGATGCCAAAAGATGGTTTAGATCAATTAAGTGATAGTGATGCTGTATTTTTAAGTGCTGTTGGAAATCCAAATCTAGTAGAGGACCATATTTCACTGTGGGGTTTATTAATAAAGATCAGAAGAGGTTTTGAACAATCTCTTAATATTAGACACGCAAAGCAAATAAGAGGAATTAATCCACCCATCGTCAATGCGAATAACTTTGACATCATTGTCGTACGCGAAAATAGTGAAGGTGAATATAGTGAAGCTGGTGGACGAATACATAGTGGTGATGATGAAATTGTTGTTCAAAATGCTGTTTTTACGAGAAAGGCAACCGAACGTGCGATGCGCTACGCGTTTAAGTTAGCAAAGCAGAGAAGAAATAAAGTTACAAGTGCAACAAAGTCTAATGGAATAGTTTACTCGATGCCATTCTGGGATGAGGTCTTTAAAGATGTTTCCATAGATTTTCCGGAAGTAGAAGCAAGTTCTGCACATATTGATGCATTATCTGCATTTTTTGTGACACGTCCTGCAGAATTTGATGTAGTTGTTGCCAGCAATTTATTTGGAGATATTCTGACTGATATAAGTGCCGCAGTAATGGGGAGTATCGGGATTGGACCAGCTGCGAACCTCAATGTAAATGGAAAATTTCCATCAATGTTTGAACCAGTTCATGGTTCTGCCCCTGATATTGTCGGGAAAGGGATCGCCAATCCAATTGGACAAATTTGGACTGGAAAGATGATGCTCGATCACTTTGGGGAACATGAAATCGCAGATAAATTATTAGAGATTATTGAAGAGGTAACAGAAGAAGGAATTAAAACTCCTGATATTGGAGGTACTGCATCAACTGAAGACGTAACAAATGCTATTATTTCTAAGCTAAAGGAGCTATAAATAAGATCACTCTAAAACGGTAAATGCTTTTATGTGGTAATTGCTGTAACAAGCTGATAAGATTAAAGTGTAGATAATGAAAGTAGACCACTTCCAACAGAAGTGGTTTATTTTTTAGGAGGCGTGACAGTTAAATGTTTCAAAACGTATTGGATTCATTACACACAGCATTGGAATACTGGAAAAACATGCAGGAAACAGCTGGGGATGAAGGTGCTGAGTGGGCGAATATATTTGAAAGGCACTTTTACCTGTTTATTGATGAGTTTGAAAAATGGTTTCATTCAATTGAAGAAAAGCCGCAAACGATTGAAAAGGCAGAGGCACTACCTGAAATCGAATATATAGAAAGTGAGCTCCCTGGCCCACTTCAATTAAATTTCTTAATGGAATTAGAACGAATTCTCGATGGTCTTGAAATGACCACCTATGATTAATCGAAAGAGATAGTAATAGTAATTCACAGACAAGGCAATTAACCTCCAAACTGTACCGCCGCCAAAAAAGAAGTTGTAATGGACACTTTCTGAACATAAAGTTAATTAGTAATAAATCATTTTTGGGGGTGCAGCAGTTTGATATCACCATTCTTAATCAAAATAGCTCTCATTATTATTGTTGTAAGATCTGGTTATGTAGCAATCACACTGCTTAATAAATCAATTACAAACAATGTTATGGATTTATTATATCATTTGTCTATATTTATTATCGCACTATCATTCTTGTTATAAGTATGTAATGGATTAAGCATCTTCTATTTGGATGCTTAATTTTTATTATATGATACTATTTGAAGGATATCGTTTGAAAAAACCGGAAAACTGCTTCATAATTTATAAGTAGCAAGTTTTACAAGGGTTTTAGAGTAAAAAATATACTCAAGGAGAAACCAATGAAAAAAGTAAAATGGATCATCCTCATCATGTTTGTGATCCTGGTTGTGTGGTTGTTGAATACTGATGAAATGAAAAATTTAACAGATGAAAATATTTATTATTTTACAGAAGAATTACGTGAACAAGTCGGGTATAGCATGCTTTGGATTACGATTCCTCTGGCTATTCTTCAGGGAGTGGTGACAGCTTTTCCATTTATCTTGATACTTATTATTCATATTAGTCTTTTTGGGTTAGTGCAAGGGATATTTTTTAGCTGGATTGGCAGTTTAATTGGTGCGCTCGTATGTTTTGTTTTATCTCGCTATTTCTTTGATGAAGTTACTCATAAACTTTGGGATGAAAGGAAAAAAAACCATCAAAAGTGGCGTCCTTTTATTGATCTTTATGGAGTATGGGCGATTATTTTACTAAGGAGTATACCGGTTATTCCCAGTAATGTTATTTCGATTATGGCAGCTTTATCACCGATTGGTATCAAAGCATACTTCTGGTCTACAGTTGTTGGAAATAAGTCAATGATCTGGTTGTTAACGTTAATCAGCTCTCCAGTGACATTTCCTGGTCGAGATATTAGTATATATTTAATTTCCTATTTTATTTTTTGTTTTGTCTTAGTATTTATATTATTTCATCAACATCGTATGTCAAAACGGAAGAAAAAAGAAGAGATACTCATACTAAACAATCAAGATGTCAGTCAGTAATTGTTTTAAGGCTCAGTTAAAGTTTGATGTTGATTTTGGGCTAGTTCGTGTGAATCCAAAGATTCACACGCCTTTCAGGTACTGAAAGGTCAGAAAATATGAATGAACTGGAAAAAGAAAATGCATTTTCTTTTTCCAGTTCATTCATATTTTATAAAACAAGCCCAAAATCAACATCAAACTTTAACTGAGCCATTTTTTATTTCACTATTTGTTCACAGGAATGTTAATGTGCTTATGCTATAATGTAAATAGAAAGAGAAACATAAAGTTAACACTTTAAAAGGCTCAACCATCTGAGTTGGTTCCGTTAAAATATGTAAAATAACGTAAAACCAATTAAAGCTGAGTCTAGCTGAAAGATTTATTAATACTCATGTTAGAATTAGTACGGACAAAAGTCCACGGATGTATGAGCAAAAGATCTTTTATAAGTTTGTAAAAAAAGATCCTAGAAGAAATCAATCAAGCGTATCGTGATGTATGATAGTGTAATTTCGAGTAAGTAAATGAAAAAAACTGAAAGGAATCTCAATTAACGTACGGAACGAACAAACATCACTTTCTAGGTGCTAATGTATCAAATTCATAGCAAAGGTTATACTATGTGATGTTTTAATGGTTGGGTCTCTTAAGGTGTTAACTGTTACTAATCTAGCTTTATATAGCTAGATTTTTTTTGTTTTTCCTTATTATTGTTGTCATTTTAAAAAGGATTTTTCTATTAAATTGTCGAAATTAATGTTATATTACGATAAAATGGGTTTACTAAGTTAAAAGGATCTATAAATTGAAAGGGTTTTTTATAATGAAGGACTATATAAATGAACAAAATGGTGTATTTCCATCCGTATGTTCCCTTGATTGCCCAGATCAATGCGGTCTCCTCCTTCATAAAAAGGATGGAAAGATTGTTAAAGTCACCGGTGACCCCGATCATCCTGTGACAAAAGGGAATATCTGTAATAAAGTTCGCCATATGACTGAAAGAATTTATGATCGTAATCGATTGCGATACCCTCTTAAACGAATTGGGGCAAAAGGTGAAGGGAAATTTGTTAGGATTAGTTGGGAGGAAGCAATAAAGACGATTACATCTCGTTGGAACGATCTTATTAAGTCTGACGGTGCACAGAGTATTTTGCCATATAGCTTCTATGGGAATATGGGCAGGATTAGTGCAGAAGGAATGGGTGACCGATTCTTCTATCGATTAGGTGCAAGCAGACTGGATCGAACGATTTGTTCTGCAGCAGGATCAAAAGGATATGGCTATACGATGGGTGGCAGCTTTGGGTCAGATCCTGAAGAAACGATTGATACAAAATTATTTATTTTTTGGGGAATCAATGCGGTTAGTACGAACATGCACCAAGTAGCTTTGGCACAAAAGGCGAGAAAAAATGGAGCAAAGATTATCGTTATTGATGTGCATAAAAATCAAACAGGACGTTTGGCTGACTGGTTTATCCCGATTTTACCAGGTACGGATAGTGCGTTGGCACTAGGAATGATGCATATTATATTTAATGAAAGTATGACAAATAATGATTTTCTTGAAAGCCATACAATTGGCTACAAAGAGCTTCGAGAGCACGTCAAGCAATATGACCCACAATCAGTGTCCAAAATTACGGGTATTCCTGTGGAGGATCTATATCGGTTAGCACGGATGTATGGACAAATGACTCCTTCGTTTATTCGAATTGGAAATGGTATTCAACATCATGATAATGGAGGAATGGCAGTAAGGGCCATCGCTTGTTTGCCGGCACTTACTGGGCAATGGATCGAGCATGGAGGTGGGGCAATTAAGGGAAACGGCAGTTACTTAACCCACAATACACATGCATTACAACGCCCTGATTTGTTGCAAAATAAAAATACACGCATTATCAATATGAACCTGATTGGTCAGGCTTTGACGGAATTAGATCCGCCGATTAAGTCATTATATGTTTATAACAGTAACCCAGCTCTTGTAACACCAGCTGGAAATAAAGTTAGACATGGATTGAAACGGGATGATCTCTTTCTTGTCGTGCATGATATGTTTCTTACGGAAACATGTATGTATGCAGATTTAGTGTTGCCGTCGACTTCTTCATATGAAAACACGGACTTCTACACATCGTATTGGCATCATTATATCCAAATTCAACAGCCGGTAATTGAGAAATATGGGGAGAGTAAATCGAACTCTGAAGTATTTCGCTTATTAGCCAGTTCTTTTGGATTTGATGAAGCGCTGCTTTATGATACGGATGAAGAAATGATAAAGCAGTCACTTACAAACACTAACAATCCTTATTTAGAGGGGATTGACTATGAAACGTTAATTGAACATCAATATGTAAAAGCTAAAGTAAAACCATTGTTCCCAGGAGAAATTCCTACGCCAAGTGGAAAAATAGAACTTTATTCAAAAGCAATGGCGTATGATGGGTTGCCGCCGCTTCCGACCTACATTCCGAATAAGGATGAAGAGGAGTTACCGTTTCAATTTATCCCGGCACCAAACCATAATTTTTTAAACTCAACATTTTCTAATAATGATAAGCATGTAGAGCTAGAAAAGTATCCGCGAATACACATGAATGCGAGTGATGCATTAGAGTTAGGAATTGTGGATGGTGAAAAAGTCAGAGTATTTAATCATCGGGGTGAGTGTGAACTGATTGCAGCTGTTGGAGAGAATGTTCTTCCAGGTGTACTTGTAAGTCAAGGAATTTGGGCTGACATTGAAGATCATAAGTATTTCGTCAATTCACTGACTCCGGATCGTGTTGCTGATATGGGTGGGGGCGCTACATTTTTTTCAGGACGTGTAAATGTTGCGCGTATTAATAGAAGATTATAAAATTTTAAACAAGTAGTGAAATTTACTAAATTTTTCTTTAAAATGAGATAATAATAGAAATAAATGGTTGCTGATTAAGAAACCCCAACTATCGGCAGCCTTTGCTATCATTTGGTTGGGGTAAAGACGATGACCGCTGGTAAGTTCCCAGTTGAATGACTTCATGAGGTACCAATAACTTAATAAAGGGAGAGAATACAATGAGTAACACAACACTTGAAATTGTAAAAAACCAAAATAAAAAGGCGAAACCAGATCCAGAAACAATTGGCTTTGGTAAGCATTTTACAGATCACATGTTCTTAATGAATTATGAAGAAGGGAAAGGCTGGTATGATCCTCGTATTGTACCTTATGGGCCAATTTCTTTAGATCCGTCTGCGAAAATTTTTCATTATGGACAAACTGTATTTGAAGGTTTAAAAGCATACCGTACAGAAGATAATCGCATCTTATTATTTCGCCCAGAGGAAAATTTCAAACGATTAAATCTGTCTAACGATCGATTAAGTATTCCTCCTGTTGATGAAGAGTTCATGTTAGAATGCTTGAATGAGCTGGTTAAGCTTGAACAGGATTGGGTGCCTGATACTGAGGGGCAATCTCTTTACATACGGCCGTTTATTATTGCGACTGAAGAGAGTCTTGTTACAGCACCGTCTAAATCCTATTTATTAATGATCATTTTATCACCTGTAGGAGCGTATTACCCAGAAGGTATTAATCCTGTTACTATTTATGTAGAAGATGAGTATAAAAGGGCTGTACGTGGCGGAACAGGTACGGCAAAAACAGGAGGAAACTACTCAGCATCGTATACAGCTCAAGAAAATGCACATCAAAAAGGGTATACACAAGTTCTTTGGTTAGATGCGATAGAGAATAAGTATATTGAAGAAGTTGGAAGTATGAACGTGTTCTTCAAAATAAATGGTGAAGTTGTCACTCCAGCCTTAAGTGGCAGTATTTTATCTGGGATTACACGAAAGTCGATTATTGAATTGCTAAAATCTTGGGATGTCCCTGTTGTTGAACAACAAATTTCTATCGAAGAGTTATACCAAGCGTATGAAAACGGTTCTTTAGAAGAAGCATTTGGAACGGGTACAGCTGCCGTTATTTCTCCAATTGGTGAATTAATTTGGAAAGAGCATAATATGGTCATTAACAACAAACAGACTGGTGCATTATCAAAAAGGGTATATGAGACTTTAACCGGGATTCAAACTGGACGAATTGAAGATCGATTTAATTGGATTAAAGAAGTAAAATAAATATTATCAAAAAAATTTAATGCAGATGTATAGAAAGGTTTGAATCTGGCCATTATAATTGGTGAGGACGCAAGCAATGTGTTCCTCACAACCCAACACCATCACTCAAGTGATGTTCAGATATACAATAGGAAGTTTCGATTTTCAAGCCTTACAATGAGGTGATAAAGTTGTACAGTGACCAGAACTTTCAAGAATGTTTCTAACAGGAATGAAATGAGGTGTCTCTGGCAAACAAATATCGATACGACCCCAAATTGTTTGTTGAATAGTGAAGCTTGAATAATGGTGACGGGAAAAGAAGAGGTGGACCCACTGCGGTTCCATCTCTTTTTTTGGTTTTTATGAAATAGGGAAGCGAAATATAAAAAAAGAGAAAGAAATCTGTAACGATTTCTTTCTCTAACCTTTCTTTAAAACGCCCAATTTCCATTACGGAAGATTGGCTCACGGTTTCCATCTTGTGTTTCACCGTCAATATTCATTTCGGCTGAACCGATCATGAAATCAACGTGAGTAATGCTTTCATTTGCACCATGCTTGCTCAATTCTTCTTTACTCATCGTTTTTCCACCTTCTAAACAGAAGGCATACGCGTTACCTAGAGCGAGATGATTTGATGCATTTTCATCGAATAACGTATTGTAGAAAATGATGTTCGCATTTGAAATAGGTGAATCATGTGGGACAAGGGCAATCTCACCAAGTCTACGGGCACCTTCATCCGTATCAAGGAGTCGCTGTAATGTTTCATAGCCTGTTTCTGCTGAAAAATCAACAACTTTCCCATTTTCAAACGTTAGTGAGAAATTATCAATCACGTTTCCGCCGTAATTTAATGGCTTCGTACTGGTAACGACACCATTAACACCATCCTTGTGAGGTGTTGTAAATACTTCTTCAGTTGGCATATTAGCCATGAAAAATGTACCATTTTCATTTTCGCTGCCAGCACCAACCCAAATATGACGATCAGGGAGGTCAACTGAAAGTTTTGTTCCTGTTGCTTCATAATGAAGTGTTTTGTATTTTTTACTGTTTAGCACATCCACTTTTTTCAGGAGGTTATCATTATGATCTTGCCAAGCTTGGACAGGATCCTCTTGATCGACACGAGTTGCTTTAAAAATAGCCTCCCATAGCAATTCTATTTGTTCATCTTCATTATTGTCAGGAAACACCTTCTTCGCCCATCCTTTTGAAGGTACTGCGATAACTGACCAACTTACTTTATCAGCTTGAATATAGCCACGGAATGCTTGCATGGCAACACCTTGAGCTTTATTGGCGTTGGCAATGCGATCTGGATTTACTCCTTTTAACAGGTCGGGATCTGCAGAGGTAATGGATAAGAAAGCAGCACCATTTTCTGCCATTTCTTCGTACCCTTTTGCTTTCCAGGTTGGGAATTCGTTAAAGGCATCATCAGGTGCCAGGTCATATTTCAAACGTGTAATTTGTTCATCATTCCATTCAACGTGAACATTTTTTGCTCCTGCTTCATACGCCTTTTTGGCTACTTGACGTACAAAGTCAGTTGCAGAAAGTGGAGCATTTACGACAAGAGTCTGCCCTTTTTGGATATTTACTCCTACTTTGACAGCAAGGTCAGCGTACTTTTCTAAATTTTGGTTAAAATTAGACATAAAAAAACTCCTTTTTATATAGGCTGTGTTAAAGTTTGATGTTGATTTTTGGCTCGTACGTGTGAATTTTTAAATTCACACGCCTTTCAGGTACTGAAAGGTAAGAATGTTAGAATGAACTTGTAAAAGAAAATTCATTTTCTTTTACAAGTTCATTCTAACATTCTTAAAAACGAGCCAAAAATCAACATCAAACTTTAACTGAGCCTTTAGTAAGTTATTCTTTTATCTTACCAATTTTTTCATATATTGAACAAGCATTAGTATGACAATCAACACGGAAATTGGCTATAGAATCTGAGAGCTACAAACAGGAAAGATTGGTATCTTTATCAAATAGTATATACTACAAGTTGTACAATAATGATTCCATGGAGGTACATTATGAGAAGTATCGCAGTATTTTGTGGTTCCCGTGCAGGGAAGAATGATACCTATAAAGAAGGGGCAATTAAACTTGGAAATTTGCTTGCTGAACAAAAAATTAAATTAATATATGGAGGATCCAGTATCGGATTAATGGGGGCAATTGCTCAAACTGTTCATGAAAATGGAGGAGAAGTAATCGGTATTATCCCACAGATATTGGTAAAAAAAGAAATTTCAAATGAAGGATTAACAGATTTAAGAGTTGTAAATTCAATGCATGAACGCAAAGCAATGATGTATGAATTGTCAGATGGTTTCATCGCTTTACCTGGCGGAATTGGAACGCTTGAAGAATTTGCTGAAGTAATTACTTGGAATGCAATAGGTGAACATAAGAAGCCTTGCGGACTTCTGAATATTGATAACTATTATGATCCGTTTATCAAACTAGCCGATCATATGGTTCAACAAGGATTTATGAGTCAGGAAATCCGTGATCTAATTTTATTAGAGGATGATCCTGCAAAGTTACTATCGAAATTTAATTTGGAACCAAACTAAATTTCGATGCGAGATCGTGGGCCACGTATTAAAGCACTTTAAATTTGCGAGATCTTACACTATAATTAGTATCGTTATGTTTATAAATGGTTAAAATTCCACCTTAGATAGGTGATTCGTTTTTTTAGCTGTTCTTGGTAGTTGGTAATAACAACTAATAATAAGGGAGATATTTAATGAACAAAGTAGGTATAATCAGTGTTGGAAAGTTTGTTCCGGAAAATATTGTTACAAATAAAGATTTAGAAGAGAGAATCGATACCACCGATGAGTGGATTCAATCGAGAACAGGAATTAAAGAAAGAAGACTGGCGACTGAGGATATAAGAACTTCTGACATGGCTTATTATTCAGCGTTAGAAGCAATTGAACAAGCAAATATTACTCCGGATATGGTCGATCTTATTGTTGTCGCAACATCAACACCCGAGTCTTCTTTCCCTTCTATCGCCTGTATGGTTCAAGATAGACTAGGTGCTAGTCGCGCATTTGCCTTCGATATGAGTGCGGCTTGTTCCGGTTTTGTCTATGCATTAGTGACGGCACAACAGTTTATTCAATCAGGCAATCATCAATATGCGTTAGTGATCGGTGCAGAAAAGTATTCTGAAATCTTAGATTGGAATGATCGAAATACGTGTGTTCTCTTTGGAGATGGGGCAGGGGCTGTTTTAATTGGACAGGTCTCTGAGGAAAAGGGGATATTAAGCTATGATTTAGGCGCAGACGGATCTGGAGGCAGTCACCTTTATGTCGATCAAGTTGTAAAGATGAAAGGTCGCGAAGTCTATAAGTTTGCCGTGAAAAAAATTGGTGAATCTGCAGTCACTGCTATTCAGAAAGCGGGCTTACAGCAGGATGATGTTGATTATCTAATTCCACATCAAGCAAATACGAGAATTATAGAAGCAGCGAGGGAGAGACTGGGGTTAGCCGAAGATAAAGTTTCGATAACTCTTGATAAATATGGAAATACTTCAGCCGCTTCAATTCCAATTTCTCTCTATGATGATCTTCAAAACAATAAAATTAAAGATGGAGATACGGTTGTATTAGTTGGGTTTGGCGGAGGACTAACCTGGGGATCCGTTGTTATAAAATGGGGAATATAGTTTAATTGGAAAATGCTCCAGTTATTTTATTAAAATAACAATAAAAAAAGCTAGGCTTCTTTCATTGTTTTTTGTATAGTTAATATAGACGCTAAAATTAATAAATGGGGTATGCAAATGCTTACGTTTTTATTATTCTGTATAGTTGCGTACATTATTGGCTCAATACCAACGGGAAAAATAATCGCCAAATTAAAGGGTATTGATATACAATCAGTTGGTACCAAAAATATTGGTGCTAGTAATATGTACTTAAGTGTAGGTAAGAAGTTGGGATTTATAGTATTAGTGGGGGACTTAGGTAAAGCGTTCTTAACGGTATTTTGCTCATTAAAATATTTTACGATTAGTCAAGCGATGATTATTGGTTTGTTTGTGCTTGTAGGAAATATTAAGTCTATTTTCTTGAATTTCACTGGTGGTAAAGGAATTGCCACGAGTCTGGGAATTTTCCTTGCAGCTGAGCCAATTGCCTTAGTGATCATGCTCGGACTGTGGATTATTGGTTTGGTATTTAAAAAATATATGCTGGTTATTGGAATTAGTGCATTTTTCTTTATTCCTTATCAATTTATAAGTAGTGGTGAGATGTTAGCAATTGTTGCAGCATTCCTTATCATATTATTTATTTTCCTTCGTCATAAGGAAAATATTGAGCTTGCAAATTCTTCTGATCAACCTTTAGAATTGAAATAAAGTACACTACATTACAGTGTACTTTTTTATTTGTTTATGGTTCACTCATGTGAGATTTGCTTCAAATGATAACAATGTTGTTTTTGAAGTATTTTTGAAGTGTTCAGAAAATTACATTGGAAAAAATTCCTGTAAAATTCTTTGAATTTGTATTATATTTCTTGATCATTTCTGTTACACTTGTCTAGATTATATTGATATAAAGGATGATGGGAGATGTTAAGCGCATTAATTATTTTTGTGGCACAGTTGATTTACGTACCTGTGTTAACATTAAGGACTATTCTTATGGTTAAGAGTATGAAAAAACAAGCTTCAGCTATGGGAATCTTAGAAGGGATTATATATGTTGGTGCGATTGCCCTTGTTTTTAGTGATCTATCAAACTATTTAAATATGATTGCCTATGCTCTGGGATTTGGGGTTGGCTTATATATTGGCGGTATAATTGAAGAGAAATTAGCAATAGGTTATGTGACAATTGAAGCCAATATTCCACGAAAGAACGTAGACCTGATTAATAAATTAAGAGAATTAGGCTTCAGTGTTTCTACAAGTGAAGTTGAAGGAATCAGTACTTCCCGTACGCTTTTATATTGTACGGCAAGAAGAGATCGTGAGAAAGAGTTCTATAAAATCATAAGTGATTACGAAGCAACTGCTTTTGTAGCCTCGTATGAACCTAGAAACTTTAAGGGTGGTTATATTACAAAGGCAATGAAGAAAAGAAGAGAACTGTTCTTAAAGAAGAAAAAGCAAGAAAATGCCGTTTAACCATATTTTTTTATAAAAGTCTGATATTATCAGGCTTTTTTTATTTTTCTTTATTTTAAATTTAAGCGATTTTCTTTAAACAGTTATCTTTTCTCTGTATACTTTAATAACACAGTAATAAATCGAACATAAATGATCTAATAATGTTAAAACTAGATAAAACTGTTAGTATTGAAAGGAGATCTTTCATGGACAAAATAACTGCAGTTTATGCTCAAGCAATTGAACATACAAAGAGAAAAGTGTACGAAGATATTGACAGTTATCTTGAAAATAAAGACACGTTACAAACGTTTGATCAATATTTAAATGATAGAGCACAATATATTGAACAAATATGGGTGAATGTATGGTTGAACAAAGTAACAAATGATGTGCCTAAAAATGAGAAAAAAAGCTTTTTACGAAGGCAGGATTATGAGGTTGAAGGGGTCGATCGTAAGCTTATTAATCGGCTTTTTAGAAATGAGATGAGAGCGTATCGGCCGTTTGATGTGGAAGGTTGGCTCAATGAAGAGTTTAGTGGTGAGGAAGATAAGTGGTCACAGCGGTATGAAAAAGCAAGAACATCCTTTTTTAAGCGGGAAGAGGAAAGAATTGAAGCTGAAAAGAAGCGAAATGTTCAACTGGTTATTCATAACGCTTCACAAAAAGTGATTGACCAAGATCGTCATCTGCTGTTTTTATCTGTTCGAAGTAAAGTTGCAAACCAATTGATATATGATCTTAACAATAATAAAAAATATCAGTATACAGACATTTATAAAATAGAAGAAAAGTTAATTGAAGAAGGTTCGTTCGATGCTGGTGACTATGTAAAAGTCTCTCAATTTTTTGAAGAGTTAACGGGTGCAGTTCATAAAACGTATGAATGGGGACAGCGTTATTTTGTTTATGAAATGTATTATGAGAAATATGAGCAATTAATCCATACATTCCTTCATGAACAGATAACAGAGAGTGTTCTCGCTACAATATCCTCAGAAGTTATCGAGCAATATGAACAGGCATGTGGAACAAGGCTTACTGGTGAAATACTGAAAGAAATGATTTCGTATGAAATAGATGATATTGCGGATGCCTTTTTTTACAGAATCCAGGATGAGTACCTTACAGATTTAATTGCTCTTTGTGAGATCCCGTTTGATGCTAAGATACATGAAGAGATCTACCGCCGGGATATAGAAAATCGTGAACGGAGAAAAGCCGAAGAACAAGCAGAAATAGAAAGAAAAAAAGCCGAGGAAGAACGGATGCTTGATGATATTTTCGGTCGGGAATACAGCCCGTCTATTGGACGTAACATTCGATACGTTCTTCATATCGGTGAGACAAATACAGGGAAAACTCATCATGCACTTGAACGGATGAAGAAAGCGAATAGTGGTTTATATTTGGCCCCACTGCGTCTATTAGCACTGGAGGTATATGATAAATTAAATTCAGATGGTATAGCATGTGGATTGAAAACAGGTGAGGAAGAGAAGGATCTCGAGACAGCAACGCATTTCTCGTGTACAGTTGAAATGTTCTATGAGAAAGATTTTTATGATGTTATTGTGATAGATGAAGCACAAATGATTGCTGATAAGGACCGCGGTTTTTCATGGTACAAAGCGATAACAAAGGCTAATGCAAAAGAAGTTCATATTATCGGGAGTTTAAATTCTGAGAATATGATACTTCAACTGCTAGGTGACTCTGATATTGAAATTAGAGAATACCATCGTGACATTCCTCTTGAGGTCGAATCGAAAGAATTTTCAATAAAACAGACACAAAAGGGTGATGCGTTAGTTTGTTTTTCACGCAGACGTGTTCTTGAAACGGCTTCTAAGTTACAAAATGACGGGCATTCCGTCAGCATGATATATGGTAGTATGCCGCCTGAAACAAGAAAAAAACAAATGAAACAATTTATTAATGGAGAAACAACTGTTGTTGTTTCAACTGATGCAATTGGGATGGGATTAAACTTACCAATTCGGAGGATTGTTTTTTTAGAAAATGAAAAATTTGATGGTACGAGAAGGCGGAGACTAACCTCACAGGAAATTAAGCAAATCGCTGGCCGTGCAGGTCGAAAAGGGATTTATAATGTTGGGAAGGTTGCTTTTACAAAGGATATTAAGTTAATGAAGCGTCTTCTTAATCAAGTGGACGAACCTGTTCATACATTTGCAATTGCACCAACAAATGCTGTATTTGAACGTTACCAGAAATATTACCGTGATTTAGGCACTTTTTTTGAACTGTGGCATAAATTTGAGAGTCCAAAAGGGACAAAAAAAGCAACGCTATCAGAGGAAAGAGAGCTTTATAATCTTATACGTGATACAGAAATTGAGGCACGGATTTCAATGATGGATCTTTATGGCTTTTTGCACCTGCCATTTTCAACGAAAGAACCTGAATTAATTAAACAATGGCGAGATACGATGGTGGCTATTGTGAGAGGCAAGGTGCTCCCAGAGCCAGAGGTGATAAGAGAGAGTCTTGAAGATCTTGAACTTTCGTATAAGGCGATAGGGCTGCATTTATTGTTTTTATATCGATTGGATCGTCGAACAGAAGCAATCTATTGGGAACGTTTACGAGAAAAGCTAAGTGATGAGATTCACGAATTATTAAAAACAGATGTGGGTAACTTCACCAAAAAGTGTAAGCACTGCGAGAAAAGTCTTCCGTGGGATTACCGTTATTCCATTTGCGACCGGTGTTATTATATGCGCCATCGCAGAAAACAGTATGCACATTATGATGATGATTAATACGAAATTTAGTTGGAGGGGATGTCTCATAAATGACAGCCCCTTCTTTATTTGTATTGGAGTGATTCCAACGATAAACTAGGCATTTAATTTTCGTTTCGTGAATACCTTTGTATAGGAACATCAAGGCATATAACAGGAGGGGTAGGTTGTGCAAATTCATGTTGTCTCCCCGGGAGATTCCTTATGGGCAATTTCTCAAACCTATAATGTCCCATATCAAACGATTAGTGAGGCAAATCAGCTTCCTAATCCGGAACAATTAGTTGTTGGTCAGGCTATTGTTATCCCAATATGGGGACGTTTTCATTGGCTGATGCCTGGAGAAAATCTCTATCAGCTTAGTCAACGATATCAGGTTCCGCTTGAACATTTAATGACGATGAATCACATTTATACTCCACAGAATCTCCCAATCGGCTACCGCGTGTATATTCCAGAAAATCAATATCGTCAAAAGCCATCAGTAGACGTTGGAGCTTATGTTGATTTAAATATTACAGGGGAAGAGTCTCCGCAAGTTGTTGATCAAGTTGGCGAGCATTTGACGTTTCTGCAAGTATTCAGTTATGAATTAAATGCTGATGGGACATTGACCCCACTTAATGATCAGACCATTATAAATAGTGCCTACGCAGATCAAGTTGTACCGTTAATGGTGATTACAAATATTGAGGAAGGGGGATTTAGCACAGAAGTTGCTACTACAGTACTAGCGAGTGAAGAATTGCAAAACCGGTTATTAGATGAAGCGATTGCGATTATGGAGCAAAAGGGTTATTTGGGATTAGATTTTGATTTGGAATATTTAGGTGCAGAGAATCGTGAACGGTATAATCAATTAATGAGAAAGGCCAGACAAAGGCTTGATGAGAAGAATTATTTTCTTTCAAGTGCTCTTGCACCACAGGTGGAACCAGGGATGACTGGTGTCTTGTATGAGGGACATGATTATGCTGCACACGGAGAAATTGCCGACTTTGTCTTTCTTATGACGTATGAGTGGGGATGGACTGGAGGGCCGCCAATGGCCGTTGCTCCGTTAAGTCAAGTAAGACGTGTCATTGAATATGCAGCATCAGTAATGCCAAATGATAAAATTATGATGGGAATTCCGCTATACGGTTATGATTGGACGTTGCCGTTTGTGGAAGGAGAATCAAGAGCAAAAGCAATTGATCATCAGGAAGCGATTGAATTAGCTGCCAGATACAATGCAAGAATCGAGTATGATACAGAGGCACAATCACCACATTTTACGTATTATGACGAACAAGGTCGAGAACATAAGGTGTGGTTTGAGGATGCTAGGAGTATTCAAGCGAAGTTTGATCTTGTGAAGGAATTTGGCTTGCGAGGCTTCTATTACTGGGTTTTAGGATGGGAGTTTCCTCAAAATTGGCTGTTAATTGAAGATAATTTTAATGTAAATAAACGTATTTAGCCCTTCTTTATATGAAGGGTTTTTTTTGTTTTTTTTTGCACAAAATGTGGTAAACTGTTGTTTAGATGAATTACATACTATTTTTGAAAAGGAGATGGAGAACTATATGAAGAATGTACTTATTTTCGGTCATAAAAACCCTGATACTGACACAATTACTTCGGCAATCGTATATGCTGATTTAAAAAACAAAATTGGTGTAAATGCTGAGGCTGTACGATTAGGTGAAGTAAACGGTGAAACACAATTTGTATTGGATTATTTTAAAAAGGAAGCTCCACGCTTAATCCAATCTGCTGTTAGTGATGCTGATGGAGTTATCTTAGTCGATCATAACGAACGTCAACAAAGTGCGGATGATATTGAAAAAGTACGTATTTTTGAAGTGATTGATCACCATCGTATTGCAAACTTTGAGACGAGTGATCCTTTGTATTGCCGCATTGAGCCAGTAGGTTGTACGGCAACGATCTTAAATAAGCTGTATAAAGAAAATGGTGTTGAAATTGAAAAAGAAATTGCCGGTTTAATGTTATCAGCGATCATTTCTGATACATTACTGTTTAAATCACCAACATGCACTGACGAAGACGTTGCAGCAGCGAAAGAACTAGCAGCGATTGCTGATGTGAATGCTGAAGAATATGGTTTAGAGATGTTAAAAGCCGGTACAAACCTTGGTGATAAGTCAGAAAGTGAACTTATTTCACTAGATGCAAAAGAATTCCAAATGGGGAATTCAAAGGTTGAAATAGCCCAGGTAAATGCAATCGATACGAATGAAGTGCTCGCTCGTCAAGCAGAGCTTGAAGCAACAATTTCAAAGGTAATTGATGATAAAGAATTAGACTTATTCTTACTTGTAGTTACTGATATTTTAAACAGTGATTCTATTGCTTTAGCACTTGGTAAATCAACAAATGCTGTAGAAAAAGCATACAATGTGACACTTGAAAACAATACAGCAACACTTAAAGGTGTTGTATCACGTAAGAAGCAAATTGTTCCTGTCTTAACAGATACGTTCAACCAAATGGAAAGCGTGAACTAAATAATGTATAGAAAGGTCAATCAGGAAAAACTGATTGACCTTTTTTAAAGTAGCGGGGCCATTCGGTAAAATACATAAAATAATAATTTATGTTAAAATAGATGTGTCAATTTGTGGGAAAAAGGGGTCTTTGATGTGGAAAGTCAAAATCAGCGAGTGTTAATTATTACTTCTGTTTCAGCAGAAAGAGATGCGGTAATGCGAGGACTAGAAGCCACAAGTCGGTTTGATGTGCTCGTGTCAGGGGTAGGAATTGCAGCAGCAGCAGCAACAACAGCAACTGCACTAGCAACTAAGAAGTATAATTTAGTGATTAGTGCTGGAATTGGTGGTGGATTTGTAGGACAAGCTGAAATAGGTTCCGTTGTAGTGGCTGATGAAATAATTTGCGCTGATATGGGTGCAGAGAGCAAAGAGGGCTTTATAAGCTTGGACGAGCTGGGTTTCGGTTCAACTCATATCAAAGTCGATCAAGGTTTAGCAGCGAATGTGAGTGAAGCACTTACTAGCGCACAGATACAAGTAATGACAGGATCAGTACTTACTGTATCGACTGTAACAGGTACGAAAAAACGTGCTGATGAATTACGCTCACGAATACATAATGCAACCGTCGAAGCGATGGAGGGATTTGGTGTCGCTACTGCAGCACAGTTACATAAGATACCAGTTCTTGAAATTCGGACCGTTTCTAATGTTGTAGGCCCGCGTGATCGAGAATCATGGAAAATTAAAGAAGCCCTACAAATATTAGAACAATCATTTTCAGTAATAGAGGAGGTTCTGTAAATGAAAATTGCATTTTCACCATGCCCAAATGACACATTTGTATTTCATGCTTGGGCGCATGGACTTATACCTGGAGCACCTAAATTAGATATAACCTATGCAGATATAGATATTACGAATGGATTAGCAGTGAGTGGAGAGGGACCGGATGTTCTCAAAATTTCTTACGCTGCACTTCCATGGGCATTATCAGACTATGCATTATTACCTTGTGGAGGAGCGCTTGGAAGAGGTTGTGGCCCATTAGTCTTAACAAAAACAAAAAGTAATGATCCAACCGGTCTTACTGGGAAACGAGTAGCAGTTCCAAGTGAACGTTCAACCGCCTATTTATTGTTTAGACTATGGGCATCCCAGCAAGTTCCAGGCGGAGTCGGTGAAATCGTGGTCATGCCTTTCCATGAAATTATGCCTGCAGTACGGGATGGGAAGATTGATGCTGGACTTGTTATTCATGAGGCGCGTTTCACATACCCTGATTTTGGCTTACATCTTCTTGCTGATTTAGGAAGCTGGTGGGAAGCGGATACGAATTTACTGATTCCTTTAGGAGCAATCATTGCTAAACGTTCACTCGATCTAGAGGAAATTACTGGTTGGATTCGCCAATCCGTTCAGTATGCGTGGGATCATCCGAAAGTCTCAGAGGAATACATTCTCCACCATGCCCAAGAAATGTCACTTGAAGTTGCTCAAGCTCATATTAATCTGTACGTGAATGACTTCACCTTAAATTTAGGTGATGAGGGATATGAAGCTGTATTTGCCCTTCTTAATCGTGCTGCTGAAGAAGGACTAGTGCCAAAGGTCGATTATGAGAAGCTGAAGGCAAGAGCAAGTAATTAATATTACACAAAAACACTTGGATTATTTTTTCCAAGTGTTTTTGTGAGGGAAAAGGGGAATTAGAAGTATCTTATCGGATTTTCATGCTAAAGAAAGTTTAAATTCTTACTGATTCACCTGATACTTTCCATTGTTTTCTCCATCCTGCTTGAACAAAATATAGTAACCCCAATGCTAGTAAAGCAATCGCTGAAAATGTGATGAATCCACTAGCATATGTACCAGTGAGGTCTTTTAATGTTCCTAAAATATTTGGTAAGAAGAATCCACCGATACCTCCTGCAGCTCCGACAATTCCTGTTACCATCCCGATTTCTTTTTGAAACCTTTGCGGAACTAATTGAAAGATGGCTCCATTTCCCATACCTAGAAATCCCATTCCAACAAAGAGGAATACAGTAACTAAGGCAATCGGAGGTAATAGGCTGACACCGAACATGCAAATGGCAACACCAATAAATAAAAACTGTAATAATCTAACCCCGCCAATTTTATCTGAAATCATACCCCCAACTGGTCGAAGGAAGCTGCCGGCGGCAACGACAATTGTAACAAATTCTCCTGCTCTAATACCCGAGACGTTATACTGAGTAACAAAGAAGTAGCTCAAGAAGCTGGAAAGACCAACAAAACCACCGAAAGTCACACTATATAATAGACAGAAGTACCATGTATCTTTTTCTTTAAAGACACTGAAATATTCCTTAATTGTTTTTGGTGCAGGTTGATTTGGCGGCTCTTTTACAAGGAATATATACGTAATTAATACGAGAGATAATGGAATAAGTGCTAATCCGAAAACGCCATTCCATCCTAGTGATTCCGCTATACGAGGTCCAAATAATGTTGCAAATAATGTGCCGCTATTTCCAGCACCAGCTATTCCCATCGCTAAACCTTGAAGGTGAGGAGGATACCAACGGCTAGCTAATGGGAGGGCAGCAGCAAAGCTTGCTCCAGCAACACCTAACAAAATACCGATCATATAAAGTTCGGTCACCGTAAACCCGAATAACCATCCCCATGCTAATGGAACCATTGTGACAAGCATGCCACCAATTCCTGTTTTTTTCGGACCAAAACGATCGGTTAGAATCCCGATAACAATCCGGAAAAATGAACCTGCAAGAATCGGAATTGCAACAATTAAACCAACTTGTGAAGCTGTTAAATTAAAATCAGCTGTAAGATAAACCCCTAGGGCGCCTAATAGTACCCATATCATAAAACTTACATCAAAGTACAAAAAAGATGAAACTAACGAAGGCGTGTGTCCACTTTTTCTTAAGTCAGATAACTTCATAATCACCACTCCATTTAATATGTTATGAGCATATTATTACAGGAAGGCACAAAAACATCATCGACTTTGTAAGTTAAGTTAACAGTATTTCTATTAAACCACTGCCACATAAATGATAAAATAGCCGTTATTTCGGTAATGGCTCTATTACATTAGGAACTTTTCGTGGGTCGTAATTGATGACATCTGACGAATGAACAGTTACAATAACCATTCCGTGATACATGAACGCTCTGATAAGGATGGGTTGATTGTGAGAGTTTCTGAAAATGAAATCAGGCCCATACCAACTGACAGTTGCGTCCCGACCTGGTGGAACATAGGGCACCCTTTTACTGTGGGAATATCGTTCCAAAATTTCAACACCAGCTTTATCAACCGCATTAAATAAGGTGGACGATACCTGGCATATTCCTCCGCCAACACCTTGGTATACTTTTCCTTTAATAATAACAGGAGCAGGTAAATACCCTTTTTCTTTCGTTCGATTCCCTAATACTTTATTAAAGGAGAACGTCTCGCCAGGAAAAACGACCTGATTATTAATGGCTTCAACCGCTAATAAGATGTTGTTCGCCCTCATTTTATTTCGGCTGTTAAAATAGGTGACATATTCACCTATCTTTTGGGTGCGAATATTTGCGAGTATTTCTCGATCAACTTTTGGATAAAGAATTAACTTCGGGACTTCAATCGTTGCGGAACCATTTTTAAAAAAGGAGTGGAAGAATACCTCTGTAAAAGCCTCACGATTTAATTTATAACCAACCTGCTCATCAACGATATGGTTATTTTTATCAATAAATGCATTGACAGGTTTCTCATATACTTGGTGATCTAATGTATCCACAAATTCGTTATATTTTTCATTATTTATCATTGGTTCACTAAGATATGGAAGTGTGAATTCTTCCCTAGACACACTGGCAATCGTTTTTCCTTGTTCCGTTACGATAAGTTGATCTGTATTGATA
Organism: Anaerobacillus sp. MEB173; assembly: GCF_052119505.1. Lineage (NCBI taxonomy): Bacteria > Bacillati > Bacillota > Bacilli > Caryophanales > Bacillaceae > Anaerobacillus > Anaerobacillus sp. MEB173. The sequence continues at coordinate 714,367 of NZ_JBJMAU010000001.1, read as the reverse complement.
GTGATTTGAAAGATAAGTATGAATAATGTTAGTAATTGATACCTCATAACTAGCCACCTCAACAATTAGTATAAGTAGGAGGACATTATTTCATGTGATACATAGAAATATTCATTTAAAGAAAAATAGTAGCAAGACTGTAAAAGGAGAACATGAGATGATTAAGAACCTTCAAAAACGATTAGTAATATTTCTATTTTCCTTCATACTTGCTCTAATAAATCATCAGGCAGGATATGCAATTGACAATATCAGTTGTAAAAATAAGCTTGACCAGTTATTGACTGAACAGCATAACTTAAAAGGATCAATTGCCAGTATTAGTGTTCGATCAGCAAGTGATGGAAGGATCATTTACGATCATAATGCTGATGTAAGGGTCAGGCCGGCATCAAACATAAAGCTATTGACGGCCGCTGCAGCACTTTCATCATTAGGGGAGGATTATTCATTTCAGACGGAAGTATTAAGTGATGGCGAGAAAAGATGGAAAGTCCATTTTGGTGACGTCTACTTAAAAGGGGGAGGTGATCCGACTCTGATAAAATCAAGCTTTGATGAATTAGCAAAACAACTTCGCAAAAGCGGCATAAAAGTTATCCGTGGCAATCTAATCGGTGATGACTCTAGGTACGATGATATTCGTTATTCGATAGATTTACCATGGAGTGATGAAACAATGGATTATGGAGGACCGGTCTCGGCTTTGACAGCTTCTATAAGCAGTGAAACAGAAGCAGGGTCGGTAGTAATCACCGTACAAGGAGGAAATAAAATTGGTGAGCGATCCATCGTAACGGTTGAACCGACAACAAACTACATAACCATTGATAATCAAACAAAAACAGTCGGAGTAGACGAGGAAAAAGTACTGACGATTCAACGAAAGCATGGTACGAATAAAGTTGTAGTCAGTGGAACAATCCCGATACAATCAATGGAAAAAGAACCGATCGCAGTATGGGAGCCAACTGGCTATGCCCTAGATTTGTTTTACCAGGCCCTTGTTGAACAGGGTATAAAAGTTAGTGGCAAGAAAAAAATAGGAAAAGCACCGGATAATGTTCACGTTTTAGCATCGATTACCTCCCGCCCGTTAGCCGATATTCTTATCCCGTTTATGAAATTTAGTCACAATACGTATGGGGAAATGTTGACAAAAGAAATGGGGAAGGTTGTCTTCGGTGAAGGCAGTTGGGAAAGAGGACTCGCGGTTATTCAGGCAGAATTAATGTCGCTTGGAGTCAACACAAAAACCATTGTTTTAAGAGATGGATCGGGAATTTCTCATGTCAATTTAATCCCGGCAAATGAGATAACAAAGCTTTTATATGCAGTTCAACAAGAGAATTGGTTTGCAAGCTATCGTCAATTATTACCTTGTGGTGGTGAAAGCGAATTATTTTTAGGTGGAACATTAAAAAGTCGTTTCAAAGAGCCACATCTAAAAGGAAAAATAAAGGCAAAAACTGGTACAATTTCTACTGTAAGCTCATTATCAGGCTTTGTAGAGACGAAAAGTGGTGAAACGGTTATTTTTTCAATATTACTAAATAATTTACTAGATGGTGCAAAAGGAAAGGAGATCGAGGATCACATTGTACGCATGTTAGCAGCTTTATGATAGTACGTAAAAAACTGAGGATTTAAACTAATTCAGTCTTTCTTATGTATGAAGGAGAATGGGTCTTCATCCTCGCTTCTTTGTAAGCTCTTGTAAGGGAAGGATAATACTTTCATCTAATAACATAATTTTTGAGCTATGTTTATAATGTTCATCAAAACTAATGAGTAATTCATGATAAAAACTAACGAGTAGTCGAACTGTTTCAACGTTCTCTTTTGAAAAAAGTCCTGAACGATTGATGAGAACATTTTCATATTTTTCAACCATTTTTCTCGTTCTCTTCACAACTTTTGAAGCATCGCGCATCCGATAAATATCGTTTAATTGTTCGATGAACGTAAACATGTCCTGTCTCATGTAATGCGAGAGCTTTCGATTCAAATTCTGAACATTATGTGGAACATTATCGAAAATGAAATGTTCTAACATAATAAAATCAGATTTTAATGGCTGATTCAAAAAGTTTAGGTAGATCTTTAACGTATTATAAGCATCATACATTGGGTTATGTTTTGCACCTGTAAATTCCAGATCATATAACTGTAATGCATTTTCAACAGAAAGATTGTTTCGGGCAACTCGGCGTTTAAAGATCGCTTGAAAATCAACATACCGTTTTTCGATCTTTATAATCGTTTTTTCAGGAATATGATGTTTATTTGCATCAATTTTTAATCTGGATAAATCACTGGTAGACCAGGAAAAGAACCTCGACTTTTTTATCCCGCCCACCCACGTTAGAAATTCCTCAAAAACATCATTAAACTGCTGGGCATTCGTTAAATGATGATCTTCAATTCCTGTTAAGTTTTTACAAAAATCAGTGAGTGGCTGTTGTTTTGTTGGCTTAATGTAACGGTCAAAGTATGAGATAGTACTTGTGTCTAAATTATATTTGACGGCACCTAAGCGAATAGCTTCCATATCTGCAAAAGGCATTCCTCTATTTGAGCATATCATTTCAAAATCAAAGAAGATAAATTGATTTAAATAGGCCATATTACCCCCTCCTTTCTCGTCATGTCATTATAACGGATATTTATGCAATACGGAATGACCAATAATTTCTAGTGTTTTCTTTTTAATTTTTAATTGTTAATAGATTCTTTATTTACATAAATCTTCCGAGTTTTGCTGGGCAATTATTGCAAATAATATTGATTGTGATAATAAAAAATAATTGGGAGTTGATTTCGCTGGAAAACCAATGTTTTTACTGCAATCAAGAAATTGAAGAAAACAAAATGTACAGTGCTCCTTTTATTCAGGAAAATGATCATGTTGAGAAACCGCTTTGTGAACATTGCTATGATGATTGGCTGATTGGAATGAAAGGGTAAATAGTGAAGTGTAGAACGTATAAAGAACCGTATCGACAAGTATCGATGCGGTCTTTTTTTATTTAAGCAGTGTATAATTTTTTCTTTGAAGATAAAAATAAGAGATGATTTTCAATGGTAATCTAGGAGGTATTTAGTAGTTTTGGAAATGTTTATTATTATGATTGCCCCAATCATCGTTGTTCTTGTTTCACTCATCATTTTCTTTATATGGGGTGTAAAAGGAAAAGAAACCTATAAGTAATTTGAGATAATGATTTAGGGGGATTAGAAAATTGGAATTTGATACGTTACTGTTGAGTCGATTGCTTACGTTTCTTACGTTAGCTTTTCATATTATTTTTGCAACTATTGGAGTCGGTCTGCCAATCTACATATGTCTCACTGAGTTAATAGGGATAAAAAGAAAAGACCCACACTACAACCTGTTAGCGAGAAGATGGGCGAGAGGCTATACAATCCTTGTTGCTGTAGGTGTTGTAACAGGGACGATTATCGGGCTGCAATTATCATTGTTATGGCCAAGCTTTATGCAAAAAGCTGGTCATTTAATAGGTCTACCACTTTTCTTGGAAACATTCGCCTTTTTCTTTGAAGCGATTTTTTTAGGGATCTATTTATATACATGGGATCGTTTTTCAAATCCGTTTTTTCATTGGCTTTTATCGATTCCTGTTGTTATAGGGTCTTCTGCATCAGCCTTTTTCATTTCGACAGTTAATGCCTTTATGAATACACCGAGAGGATTTGTCATAGAGAATGGGAATTTCTTAAATGTACAACCATTAGTCGCGATGTTTAATCCTGCTACCCCGACAAAGGTAGCCCATGTATTAACAACAGCCTATTTAACAACGGGATTTGTCTTAGCGAGTGTAACGGCGTATTTCCTTTTAAGAGGGAAAAGTCATGTTTACTATAAAAAAGCGTTACATATTTGTATGATCGGTTGTTTGGTATTTTCGTTTTTTACAGTGTTAAATGGTGACTTTGCTGGTAAATTTCTAGCTAAATATCAGCCGGAAAAACTAGCGGCTGCCGAATGGCATTTTGAAACAGAGACACATGCAAAGTTACTACTTGGCGGGATATTAGATCCAGATACGTTAGAAGTAAAGTATGGGATTGGTATACCTGCAGCACTTAGTATTTTAGCTTTTAATGTACCAAGTGCTGAGGTAATCGGCTTAAACGATTTTCCTAGAGATTTATGGCCGCCGCTCTATATACATTATTTCTTTAACATTATGATTTTTACAGGCATGCTGTTAGCAGCTGTATCAGTTATCTATTTTGTATGTCATTATGTAAAACGATTAAATCAGCATCATCCTTGGCTTTTACGTTTTATTTTTATCGGTGGTCCGCTAGCGATGTTGGCGATTGAGTCTGGTTGGATTATGACTGAAGTTGGCAGACAGCCATGGATTTTAGTCGGGTACATGTTGACAGCGGATGGTGTGACTACAGCGGGAGAAGTATTTGAAATGCTTATCTTATTCTTATCGTTATACTTAGCTTTAGCTATTTTGGTTCCAGTTATTTTAGTTCGACTTTTCTCTAAAAAATCAGCAGAAACCGAACTTGAAAAGAGAGGTATTATACTGTAGAAAAGAGTTGGTTAGATGACAGTGGAAATGATAGGGATTTCCGTCTTATGGGTCTTTTTGTATGGTTATTTAATTATAGCGTCAATTGATTTTGGTGCTGGCTTTTATTCGTTTTACGCCAAAGTGACAGATAAACAACATAATATTCGCGTTGTTATTGATCGCTATTTATCACCGGTTTGGGAAGTGACAAATGTCTTTCTTGTCTTCTTTTTTGTTGGGTTGATCGGTTTTTTTCCTGATACTGCCTATTATTATGGCACAGCATTACTTGTTCCAGGAAGTATTGCCCTCGTTTTGCTGTCGATCCGTGGATCATTTTATGCATTTGCAAATTATGGAGCGAGAGAGAACAATATGTATTTATTGTTGTACGGTTTATCGGGGTTATTTATTCCGGCATCGTTGTCAATTGTGTTAACCATTTCTGAAGGAGGATTTATCGTCCAAAAAGGCGATAGCGTCACTTTGTTACTAGGTCAGCTTCTTGTGAGCCCTTATTCATGGATTGTAGTTTTATTAGCTATCGTAAGTGTATTGTTTATCAGTGCTAGTTTTTTAACGTATTACGCGGATCGGGCAGAGGATAATGATGCGTTCTTGTTAATGCGTAGGTTTACTTTGATTTGGAGCGGACCAACAATCTTATTGAGTTTCTTAGTTTTTTTGACATTAAGTACCCATAACCCTGAACATTTTAGAGCAATGCTAGATGAAAGTTGGTATTTCATTGCTTCATTAATTTTTTTCTTAGCCGCGGTATCGTTAATTTATAAAAGAAAGTATTTAGGGATGTCGTTTATATTTGTTGCCTTTCAATTTGGTTTTGCATTCTTTGGCTATGGATATACCCATTTGCCGTATATCCTATATCCCATATTAACAATTTATGGTAGTATCACAGGGCCTGAGATGGGGATTTCGTTAATTATTGCATTTATAAGTGGACTTGTTCTTCTTATTCCATCTTTGTACTTGTTATTTAAATTGTTTATTTTAAATGCTGAATATACGAAAGGTGATACAACGAAAACATGAGCTGTTACGTGTTACTTTCCAACAATTGTACACGAGAAAAGGGAATATAAGATAGTTTTTTACCAATTATAATAAGTAACATACCTTGAACTTAATGGATAAGGGGAATTAGCGATGACTCTAACACCAGAAAATCGGATTGAACTTCACGAATTTAATAATTTAACTAAGACCTTAAGCTTCAATATGTATGATATTTGTTATACTAAAACAAAGGCGGAACGTCTTGCCTATATTGGCTATATTGATGAGCAGTATAATGCTGATCGTTTAACAAAGATCTTAAACAATGTTTCTGATATTATCGGTGCCCACGTCTTAAATACGGCGAAACAGGATTATGTTCCCCAAGGAGCGAGTGTGACCTTGCTTGTTTCAGAGGGACCAGTTGTTGAAGTGCCAACGGAATCGTACGAAGAGTCACCTGGGCCATTGCCTGATAATGTCGTCATGCAGTTAGATAAAAGCCATATTACAGTCCATACGTATCCTGAGTACCATCCTTATGAAGGGATAAGTACGTTTCGAGCTGATATCGATGTCTCAACGTGCGGTGAAATATCACCATTAAAAGCGCTAAACTATTTAATTCATTCATTTGAGACTGATGTGATGTCGATTGATTATCGTGTTCGTGGCTTTACAAGGGATATCAATGGACATAAGCTATTTATAGACCATGATATAAATTCGATTCAAAACTATATTCCTGATGATGTGAAAGAGCTGTATCATATGTTTGATGTAAACGTTTATCAGGATAATATTTTTCATACAAAATGCAAGCTGAAGGAATTTGATTTGAACAATTATTTATTCGGTTACTCGAAACATATACTAAGCAATGAGGAACAGAAAATTATTACTGAAAAAATTACAACTGAAATGGATGAGATTTTCTACGGTAAGAATATTCATTAACCTTTTTACTACCTAAAGTTCATGTTTTAGAAACGGCAAAAAAGCACTGCTAATGAACTGTACCCGGTCTGCTTGACAGGTTTAGTTCATAGTTAGTGCTTCTTTATCTTCTTGGATTATGTTCAGCATTTTTTATAAAGATTCTCTCATCTTCTATAAGTCCACATGAACCGCACTGTACTTTATATTCTGGTCCTTTATATGCTAAGTGGAATACTTCTAGCTCACCGTTTGTGTAAGTATTTAAGACTTCTCCTGACTGCGGGTCCAATTTAACTGGAGTAACTTCTTGTTTGATGATGTTGAACCTAGAACGATTCGTTTTACAATTTGGACAAAGATAGGGATTTGTCAATTAAACTACACCTCCACTACCTATTATTCCCATTGAAATTTTTATTATTAAAACATTTAGAAACATCGCCAAACTCTTCACTATTTACGATGATTGTGTTGTTAACAATTACTTATTTAGGTAAAATAGTTTATTGGTTTATAAGTGGCTCAAAAGGTATTTATTCTAATAGAATTAAAGGTGATTAATGTCATGGATTTTTCAATAAATTACTTATCGTTTTTTGTTGTTCAGGTTGACGGTAAAGGAGAGCAAGCGAGCAAAGCATTTAAGCACTATCAAACATTGACTGAAGAAAAATATACAGAAAGTGCCTTAAAAGACTTTCTTGACGGGGAATTAATGAAAATAGCCAAGCGCAAAGTTGAGCGCTATCCAAAATCTGATCAAGTACCAACGAAAATCGGTCGTTTCATCGTTGAGCCTGGGTATGATCTCGATACAAACCCAAATTATAACTTATTTAACCGAATCCGTACGGCTAGCACGGAGGAGGAGTTCAGGACAAGCAGTGAGGAATTAGTGCGCGCTTATGTCGATACAAGTGCAATTCGTGGAGGGGCTTTACTTGTGATACGTGCTAAATTTACGAAATATATGGATGATCCATTTGTTTTTGTATTGAAGTGTGATTTTGAACAAAAGGTCGCTTCCATTGCTGATGAGAAATCAATCATCAAGCAAGTCGAAATGGCAATTACGACAAAAAATATGAAGTCAATTCAATATCCGTTCATGCCAGAAGAAGGGATGGTTGAAGAATGGGAAGTCAAAATTCATCAATCATCACATGCCAACTACTTCGAAGACTTTTTAAAATTCGTCGAGTATAACAAATCAATGCCTGAAATCGTTAAGCACCAAGTGGTCGAGATGGCTCAGCAGCACATCGCTGAGACGTATGAAGAAGAAAGCGAAGAACGAATTGCTGAGGAAGAGTATATTGAAGCGTGGGCGAATACGACCGAGCGAACACTGCAAGAAAAGTGGACACATGAGCAGGTTGTTGAAGCATCGGCCCCGATTGTTGAACAACAGCCTGAGATTGAGTTGAAGCTAAAGCTTGATCATATACAAGTGAAAGCATTGCTATCAGACTTTGGTGAATCTGTTCATATTGCAAAGGTGAATGGAAAGTATGTGTTATTGATTGAAGGGGAATCCTTTCAATTTGAAAGAGGACACTCGCCTGTGGAGTTTTTGAAGCCAGAGAATTTAGACGATGTGATTAAGCGGGTGGGAAGGTAGTAACTTAGGTGTAGAAGGTTTGCAGGAAGAGCTGTTTTTATCGTTGGACTAGATACGATTATTTATTCAGTACATATAGTAATCCAAATGAATGAACTTCAAGGGGGTTTCAATTATGTATCAACATATTGTGAAGCCAGGAGAAACCTTATGGGCCATTTCTGAGGATTATCGTGTACCATTCCAAACGCTTGTTCAAGTTAATCAAATTGTGAATCCGAACGTAATTTATGTTGGTCAAGCCATTACGATTCCCGGACTTCCTAATCCAAATGAAATTCCTTACTCTATTCACGTTTCGACTTCAAGTCGAACATTGACATTGATGCGGAACCAGACTCACGTCAAGACATATCCAATTGCTGTTGGGAGAATTCTTCATCAAACTCCAGTCGGTGAATTTGTAGTCATTAATAAAGCACCTAATCCTGGAGGACCGTTTGGGACAATGTGGATGTCACTTTCTAAAAAGCATTATGGAATACATGGAACAAATGATCCTTCTTCCATTGGCAAAGCGGTATCAAGGGGCTGTATACGAATGTATAATTCTGATGTAGAGGAGTTGGCACGGACTATACCAATTGGCACCCGTGTTTTCATTCGTTCTTAAGTTTACTCAAAGGGGATGTAGTCCCCTTTGAGTGATTGTTATTTTCTAGCCTTCTATTTCACCATCGATTGCTTCATTTTCCTCAAGTTCCATTTCCAATGAGTCTTCCTCAGGATTTGAAGAATCAAATTCTAAGTCCAATTCTTCTCCAGTTTCCTCTGGGACAGGTGCTTCCTCAAATCCTTCTTCCATTTCATAGCCTTCCTCATAAGGTTCTGCTTCTTGTTGCATTTCAATCTCTGGCTCATCGTTTAACATTGGCTCATCGATTTCCTGACCACCACATGCTGCTAGAACTCCAATTGTTATTACCGCTGATGCTGCAGTTAGTACGATTTTCTTTTTCATAATGAAAAAATCCTCCTCGATTGAATTTTTTTGTTTACAACGCCATGGTATGCGTTTTGGGTAAGAAAATAAAGCCAAACCACGACTTTAACATGTTTCTTGGAGAATTTTACAACTTTTGCGAGACTTCCACATAAGTGTAATTAACATTATCTGCACATTAGTAATAATCTTAAAAAATACAAAAATATCTAACAATTAACAATTAAAATCAGATAAAATAAGGATATAGACTTAAGACCTAATTAATAGATTAATAATGGAAAAAGATAATGGGGTGATTACATGAAATTTAGCCAAATGATATCTAAACAAGAGCTTCAACAAGGCATGAAAAGAGTAGCAAATAAGAAAAATCCTCTTACTGTACCAATTGGTATTTCGAATCGTCATGTGCATTTGAGTAAGAATGACATGGAAATTCTGTTTGGGAAAGGGTATACGTTAACAAAAATGAGAGATTTAATGCAGCCGGGACAGTTTGCTGTACACGAAACAGTCACCGTGATCGGCCCCAAAGGATCAATTGAAAATGTTCGAATCATCGGTCCAGTCAGAGAGCAAACACAAGTTGAAATCTCTTTAACGGAAAGTAAGTTATTAGGACTGGAAGTACCATTAAGAGAATCTGGAAAAATAGAAGGGACACCAGGTATTACCCTGAAAGGACCTATGGGGACTGTAGAGACGAAGGAAGGAATTATTGTTGCCCAAAGACACATTCATATGCCGACAGATTATGCTATGAAGTATGGCTTTAAAGATAATGAAATTGTATCTGTTGAAGTTGATGGTCCACGCAAATTGGTTTATCATAATGTGCTCGTTAGAGTGTCTGACCGTTTCGCATTAGAAATGCATTTGGATACTGATGAAGCAAATGCAGCAGGCGTCTCAAATGGTGGTACTGGTAAAGTTATAAAACTAAACAACTAAAAATGTTCAGCTTGTTAAGAAGCCTCCGATCATGGGGGCTTTTTTTGTTGGTTATATTATCGTTTAGTGTTGATATAGGTCGGAATATGTGAAATTTAAGTTCAACCCATAGGATAGCTGAATTGTTAAATATTCTACTGGTGATGTACCCAATTTATATTCGATGACATATAGTATTTTAACAAAATTTATTCTCTCTCATCTCTCATAACGAAGCTAGTATGACTAACGAATAAAGGAGTTGATATCGTGGTAGAATTAACCGCTGCTCATTGGATGTACTTAATTGGAACGATTGTTATTATTCTTACCATGTTATTTAGGCAAAATGTTGTTGTCCCGGCAATCCTTGTAACTTTTTTTGTAGGGTGGATTTATAGCGGCTCTTTCTCTTACGGTTTACAAACGATTTTTAATGCGAGTTTAACTGCCGCAGGTGAGTTGTTTAATATTTTCTTAATCATTGCTATTATGACAGCACTTCTTCATTCGCTTAAGTCATTAGGGGCTGACCAACAAATGATTACCCCTTTTCAACGGGTGATGAAGAACGGTCATCTTTCCTTTTGGATCATTGTCTTTGTGACGTATGCTATTTCATTATTTTTCTGGCCGACTCCGGCTGTTCCGCTTGTCGGTGCATTACTAATTCCTGTTGCAATTAGAGCAGGGCTGCCGCCAATTGGTGCAGCGATCGCCATATCACTGGCTGGTCAAGGAATGGCATTGTCATCAGATTATGTAATTCAAATTGCGCCAATGTTAAGTGCGACGGCAGCAGGAGTTGAAGTCAGTGCAGTTGCTGATAAAGCCTTCATTTTATCGATCGTCACGGGAGCTATTGCGATTACTTTAGCATACTTCTTTTTAAGAAAATCAATTTTAAAACCATCAGAGAAACATTTAATTGCCTGGGAAAACAATGGTGATGTTGAATATGAGAGTGGCAGAAAAGAAGTTATGAAACAAGAGAAAAGTAAACATAGTGTGTTGTTTGCTATCCTTGTCCCAATTTCATTCACGATCATCATTATCTATATGGTTTTAGCCAAGTTTTCCGATGCGATTCCTTCAATTGAGGGTGGCTCAGGGGCGGCACTTATTGGAGGTACGGCTGTTGTTCTATTAATCCTTGCTTCATTCTTTAAGAATTTAAAAAAATCTCTTACAAATGTTAGTGACCACATTGTAAAAGGGTTTCTGTTTGCTTTCAAAGCAATGGGCCCGGTCATCCCAATTGCTGGATTTTTCTTTATAGGGAGTGGAGAATTAGCTTCTAAAATACTAGGGGTTGAGCAATCGCCTTCGTTTTTATTTGACTTAGTTCAAGCAGGACAGCAATTAATTCCTGAAAGTGCATTTGTGGCTGGATTTGGGATTTTAATAATTGGTATTATTACTGGTTTAGATGGTTCAGGATTTTCAGGTCTTCCACTTGTCGGTGCGTTGTCAGGGGCATTAAGCCAAAATGTAGGTGTTGATGCGGCCACCCTCGCAGCGATTGGTCAGATGGGATCGATCTGGGTCGGAGGAGGAACTCTCATTGCTTGGTCTTCATTAGTGGCTGTAGCAGGATTTGCAAAGGTTCCTGTAATGGAGCTTGTTCGAAAAAGCTTTATCCCAGTTATGCTCGGACTTATTGTGTCAACGCTTATAGGGCTGATGTTTTTTTAAGATAGAAAACGATAGAGTGAAGGTGCCTTAGAGTTTTGGGGTACCTTTTTTAGTGTAGAGTTTAGAGTGATTTAGGGATTTCTCAGGGAAGCTTTTAAAAAGCCTTCTTTGAATCGCTAACGAACAACTCTAAACTCTTAACTTTAAACTACGAAGTATTTTTAAAGGAATAGGGAAGCCTATAAAAAAATGTAAAATTTAGGTGAATGGAATGAAAATGTTATGTATTGATGGTGGGGGAATTCGCGGTGTGTTTGCCATTGCGATATTGCAAGCAATAGAGGAAGAATTTCAGCGTCCGGTTGGAGAGCTTTTTGACGTTATTGCAGGAACAAGCACAGGATCCGTAATTGCTGCAGCGATTTGTTTGAAAACAGAAATGAGTGAACTGCTCGAAAGTTATAAGCGATACGGTCGTAAAATCTTTGATCGTCAGGCAAAGGTCGGGTTCTTTAAGAGTGTCTACAGCGATCGCTATTTACGACGTTTCTTACAACAAGCATTTGGTGAGTTGACACTTGCGGATATTGACAAGCCACTGCTTATTCCAGCAGTAGATCTTACTCATGGAAGACCATACGTGCACCGATCGAATTATGGGGATACAAAAGGACACGACTTATCAGTAAAGCTGTGGGATGCTGTTCTTTCTTCATGTTCAGCTCCAGTCTATTTTCCGCCAAATAATATTAACAATAAATATTTATCAATTGACGGTGGTTTATGGGCAAATAATCCATCGTTAGTTTGTATTACTGAGGCACTACATAACTTTAATAAGAGTATGAGTGAAATAAAAATATTGTCAATCGGGACAGGTCAGCAAAATATTGATTTCAGCATCGATGATGATAAGTACTGGGGGATTAAGCAATGGCTGCCGTTTCAACTTCCATCGATGAAAGTTACTCCGAAATTGCTTGATCTGGCACTGCATTTATCTTCAGAGTCGGTTTCCTATCATTGTAAGCTGTTACTCGAAAACCGTTACCTCCGCTTAAATGAAGAATTAGGAGAAGAAATGCCGTTTGATGAGATAAAGTTTATCGATGAGCTTATTGAACTGGGAAAACAAGTATTTAAAAAGAAAACAGGAGAAATAGGTAATTTTTTATCTGATAATAGAGGTTCCAAAGTATAGCGGAAAAAGTTCAATTTGAAAAAATCACCATGCTCAAATTGAGCATGGTGATTTTGATTATCATAACAAAGTGTTATTATCCATTAATTGAATCTTGAATCGTAATCACTGCATCTTTGATCGCAACAACAATATCATTTATACCAACTTTGATATCTTCTAAAAATTGATTTTGTTCTTCGATCGTTTTTGTTTGTGCTTGGATTGATTGATTCATGTTTGTCACTTCCTCAGTTAAAGAGGTGAAACTAAAAAATAAAATACCAATCCCGATAAAAGTAACGATTAACCAGAGCCAACCTTTATTGTACCAAGGAATTCTTGATTTACTATCATTGTGTCTCTTCTTCATTCGTTGCATCTTCTTCTAGTTCAACTTCAATTGGCTCTTCATTTGAATCGTTAGACTCTAGTTCAGTTTCAAATTCCTCTATATTACCTTCAGGAGCAGGTGATTGTTCGATTCCTTCTTCCATTTCATGTGTACCATTCATGTCGTCATTTTCAATTTGCATTTCTGCTGGTTCTTCATTAAGCGTTGGCTCTTCTAGATCCTGGCCACCGCATGCTGCAAGTACTCCTATAGTTAATACCGCTGATGCTGCTGTGAGCAAGATTTTCTTTTTCATTATAAAAGCCTCCTCAAATTAAATGTTTATTAAGTTTTACAGTGACCATCGTATTCGTTTTGCTTTTAAAAGTATAGTGATTTCGGGATTTTAACATCTTTCTTGGAGGATTTTACATCTTTTGTGATATCTGCATATAATTTTGCGATAACCTTTTATAGTTTTTTGATTATTTTTGTTACTTCATATAAATTTCACTTGGAAAAATTATGTATGTATAAAATTTATTTGTGAAATACTATTAGGGAGAAACATGAAAAGGAGTATCTCTATGCTAATTGAAAGAGGAACGGAATATAAAATCTCTGAAGCAGCTAAGAGTTATTTTTATGCTGCAGAAAAGCTCACAATCACTCGTCAAAGTGGTAATATTGTTCAGTTTACACTTGGAGAAGGCAAAAGCTACGGATCGATGCCGTTACAGCATTTGGAATATTTACTGAAAAGGAATGACTTAACTGAAATTCGAAACAAACGATTGTTATTAAGTGAGGAACATGAAGAGGAACAAATTGGATAAATAGTTAAAGCGGCTTTCACTAATGTGAAGGTCGCTTTCTTATTAAATACAGTTCTTCCTTAATTACAATAATAAAAAGAAGGGCTTGTACATATAGTTATATAGGTTTAGTTATTGTTTAAAAGTTTTATAGAGTATGAAAGGGGTTGGATGATGACTAAAGATGATGAACTATATAAAAATGAACGTTTAGATTTATCAATTACTAAACATTTTTTATCTTATTCAGGTCAAATTATCGCGATTGAAGATATAAAGAAAGGAAAGTGTTTTCAAAAGAAAGCAAACTATTCTTTTAGCCAATCGTTTGTTATCATAGGTTTTTTTATTATTATGTTAGGCAAGCTTAGGGCTGGCTTCACATTAACTGAGTTATTGTCTTTCAATACGTATACTATTATTTTTAATGGATGGGATATGGTTGGAGCTTTCCTGCTTTTAGCAAGTATGTTGTCCTTTTGGCTGCAAAAAGATAAGGGGGTAATTGAGATTCAGTTGAAAAATGGAGACATTATTACTTTTCTGTTGGAAGAAAAAAGTAATAAGCTAGTTATAAATCAAATTAATAACGTTTTAAGACAAACAATACGAAAAAATAAAGGTAAATTGAAAGCAGAGATAGTAAAACAGTTCTAATAAATAATAAGGTCGTTGTATGCAATAAATTTATTGTATATAACGGCTTTTTTTGAAAAGATTTAGTGGGAAATTTTCATGTATATACATACATCTCCTTTATTGTAGCAAAATAACCAATAAGTACTAATTTTCAAGGAGCTGATTAGATGTGCTGCGTAAGCGGAGGAAAATTAAAAGGTTACATCAATTAATCCAAGAAAAAAAATCTAATTCTAATCAGTCTCAAAGCAATGATGGGCAAATCCCAAAACCAGAGGAAGCTTTATCAAGTGATTTATATACATCGATTAATGCATTACAGTCGATTTATGAAAATTGTTCAGATGTTGTTTTTCGACCGTTTTTAATAGAAGGAAACGATAAAGCCGTTTTAGTATATATTAATGGCTTAACTGATGTTGAAGAAGTAAATGCCAATGTTCTTACTCCTTTAATGAAAACAGATAATAATCAGCAATCAAAAGAACAAGGAAATGAACAGCAAAACCAACAACATACAAATCACCAAGTAGATCAGCAATTGCTTGATCAATTACTAAATGAGAATTCAGTCCAACAAAACAAGCATCAAGAAAGTGACCAAAAAGACCAGCAGTTAAAAGATTTATTTGACCAGCTAATAAACGAACAAACAGGTCAGCAAAAACAGAGTGAAACAAACCAATCAAATCAAAAACAAAACAAGCAAACAGGCCAGCAAAACAAGGAACAAACAGGCCAGGCACAAGACCAGAAACTGAATAAACTGTTTGATCAACTACTAAAGCAACAGTCCGCTCAACAAGACCATCAGCAATCAAATCAACAACAAAACCAGCAACTGAAAGAACAGCTGCAACACCTTGTCAACCAGCAATCAACAACTCAACAACGAAATAAATTTACGTCTATTTTAGAGAAAAAGATTTCTGTTTCAGATGTCAAAGAAATTCAAACATATTCTGATGTGATTAGTGAGATTTCCGCTGGTCATCCAGTGATTTTCATTGATCAATGCAACAGTGCATTTTCGGTTGGCTTAGCAAAATGGGAAAAGAGAGCGATTGAAGAACCGTCAGCTGAATCAGTTATTCGCGGACCTCGAGAAGGATTTATTGAATCAATTGGTGTTAACACTGCGATGTTACGTAGAAGGATCAGGAGTCCGAAATTAAAGCTAGAACAAATGGAAATCGGGCGGATAACGAAAACCACCGTTATTCTTTCCTATATTGATGGATTAGCTGATCAGACACTAATTGATGAAGCTAAGAGCAGGTTGAACAGAATTGATATTGACGGTGTATTGGAAAGTGAATATATCGAAGAATTTATTGAGGATAACCCATCTTCACCGTTTCCACAAATACTAAATACAGAGCGTGTAGATGTTATCTCTTCCTATTTACTAGAAGGTCATATCGCGATTTTTGTTGATGGCAGTCCTTTTGTACTTGTAGCTCCAATCACATTTTATTCATTAATGCAAGCATCAGAAGACTATTATCAACGGCCAATGCTAAGTACGGCGATTCGCTGGTTACGGTATTTGTTTATCATAATTGCGCTTTTATTACCATCCCTTTATGTTGCTGTTCTAACGTTTCATCATGAGATGGTTCCAACAACGCTCTTAATAAGTATGGCAGCATCCCGAGAGCCAATTCCATTTCCAGCCGTTATTGAAGCGTTACTGATGGAAATTATGTTTGAAGCCTTACGTGAGGCTGGACTTCGTTTACCAAAACAGGTTGGGGCTGCGGTCAGTATTGTTGGAGCGTTGGTAATTGGACAAGCTGCAGTTGAAGCGGGGATAGTGTCTGCGCCTATGGTTATGGTTGTTGCTGTAACAGGTATCGCTTCCTTTTCAATCCCTCGTTACAATGCAGGAATGGCGCTTAGAATGCTGAGATTTCCTATGCTGATTTTGGGAGGAATGTTAGGGCTGCTCGGAATAATGCTTGGTGTAATAGCAATTGTCGTTCATTTATGTACATTACGTTCATTCGGGGTTCCATATCTATCGCCAATGGCACCGATGAAAGGAAAAGATATGAAAGATGTATTGATGCGTCTGCCACGCTGGAATCATACATCACGGCCACATTTAACAGGCAATTATAACAAATATCGTGAATCCCCCAACCAAAAACCTGGCCCAACTAAAGGCGGTGAGTAAGTGATTGAAAAAGGAAAAATTTCTGCAGCGCAAATGGCGATTATGATGCATCCAACAATTATTGCAACGGGGCTGTTGCTTGTTCCAGCAATAACAGCTGTGAAGGCAGAACGTGACATGTGGGTATCACCAATTTGGGGGTCATTGGTGGGTTTTGTTGTCGTCTGCATCACATACCAACTTCATAAACAGTATCCGAATGAGACGGTGATTGAATATAGTGAGCATATTGTCGGTCGTATCCTAGGTAAAGTGTTTGGGCTCTTGTATATTCTGTTTTATATACATGGATGTGGCCTCGTAATTAGGGAATATGGTGAATTTATCGTCGGGACATTTTTGCTGAAGACACCAGAGGTAGTCGTTTATGGAAGTATGGTAATTGTTTGTGCTTTTGCTGTTCGCGGAGGTTTGGAAGTTATTGCTAGATGCGCCCAACTTTTTTTTCCTGTTGTACTGTTACTATTCTTATTGATTGTTATTTTTTTAACATTAGATTTAAATCCAACAAATATGTTACCAATCTTCGAAAAAGGGGTTATGCCGTCGATAGCTGGAGCTGCAGCACCAGCAGCTTGGTTTAGTCAATATTTCCTCATGGCCTTCATGCTGCCTTATTTAACAGACCGTGAAAAAGGATTGAAATGGGGAAACTATTCTGTTCTTAGTGTACTGTTTCTTTTAGTTATTACGAATTTCACTGCGCTGTTTTTATTTGGTGATATTGTTGCCGATCTACTTTACCCTGTAATGGATGCGGGGAGATACATTCGTGTAGCAGAATTTTTTACTCATTTGGAATCGGTTGTGATGGCAATTTGGATATTAGGTGCATTTATTAAAATTTCTGTCTTTTATTACGCCATCGCTCTCGGTACAGCACAATGGTTAAAACTGTCAGAGTACAAATCGATTGTGATGCCGCTTGGGTTTCTGTTAGTTTTAGTAGGGATCTGGACGGCTCCTAATCTAACAGAACTTAAATATTATCTCGGGACATCTACTGTGTTTTATTTGTTATCGATGCAATTTGTTCTGCCTGGAGCATTGTTAATAATAGATTCTGTCCGTAAAAAAGGGCAACATAATAAACAAAAGCGAGGCGTCCAAGTATGAGAGCCGAGGTGGTAAGTAAATGATTGAAAAAGGAAAAATATCCGCGGCACAAATGGCAATTATGATGCATCCGACAATTGTTGCAACGGGGCTATTGCTTGTTCCAGCCCTTACAGCTGCTAAAGCGGAACGTGATATGTGGCTCTCACCAATTTGGGGATCATTGGTCGGTTTTCTTGTCGTCTACATTACCTATCAGCTTCATAAACAGTATCCGAATGAAACAATTGTTGAGTATAGTGAGCATATTGTTGGTCGCATTCCCGGGAAAGTAATCGGACTTTTGTATATCCTGTTTTATTTACATATAAATTCAATCATTATTAGGGAGTATGGTGAATTTATCGTGGGAATTTTTTTGCTGAAAACTCCAGAGATTGTCATTTATGGAAGTATGACAATTGTTTGTGCTTTTGCTGTTCGCGGAGGATTGGAAGTAATTGCGAGATCCGCTCAGCTCTTTATTCCTGTTGTAATGTTATTGTTCTTAACGATTATTATTTTTTTAACATTAGATTTAGATCCAACAAATATGCTACCTGTTTTAGAAAAAGGGATTATGCCATCGATAGTTGGAGCTGCACCACCAGCAGCTTGGTTTAGTGAATATTTTCTCATCGCCTTTCTGATGCCTTACTTAACGGACCGTGAAAAAGGGTTAAAGTGGGGGAATTTTTCCGTTCTTAGTGTGGCGTTTATTTTAGTTGTAACAAATCTCACTTCGCTGTTTTTATTTGGCGATATTGTTGGTGATTTGCTTTATCCTGTAATGGATGCGGGTAGATATATTCAGGTAGCAGAATTTTTTACTCACTTGGAATCGCTTGTGATGGCGATTTGGATTTTAGGTGCATTTATTAAAATTTCTGTCTTTTATTACGCCGTTACTCTCGGTACAGCGCAATGGCTAAAGCTATCAGAGTACAAATCGATTGTGATGCCACTTGGTTTTCTGTTAGTTTTAGTTGCGATCTGGTCGGCTCCAAATCTGTCAGAACTTAAACATTTTCTTGGTACATCTTCAGTCTTTTATTTACTTTCGATGCAACTTATGCTGCCTGGACTGCTGTTAATAATGGTCTCCATCCGTAAAAAAATGCAACAAAACAAACAAAAGCGAGGCGTCCAAGCATGATTCGAACTCTATATAAAATAGTAGGGGTTCTTTTACTATGTGGAATGCTAATCTTTCTTGTGGGCTGTTGGGACCGGCGTGAGGTAAATGATATCGCCATTATCGTAAGTACAGGAATAGACTATAGTGATGAAAAAGAAATTGAGTTATCTGTCGAAATGATTATGCCAGAAGAAATGGCTGGAAAAATATCTCAAGGAGGAGGTGCTGGTGGTCGAACGACATTTGTCGAGTCAGCGACGGGTGTAACATTGGCAGATGCTAGATCAAAGTTACAGGAAAAAGTAGCCAGATATCTGTTTTGGGGTCATGCTGAAGCTACTGTCATTGGTGAAAAGTTAGCAGAACAAGGAATACAGGAGCATATGGACTTTTTTGCACGAATGCCGGAAGCACGGTTAAGAAGTAAAGTTTTTGTGAGTAAAGGGGATGCAAAGAAATTAATTTCATCACTCCCTCATTTAGAAGATAGTGGGTCAGAAGCATTAAAAGAGTTATCCGAATTTCAAATCGGGATGAATGTAACAATGAACGAACTAATGCAAATGTTAGAAAGTGAGACAGGTGGAGCAGCTATACCAATGATTGAGAGTATTTCATCTAAAGAAGGAGATGGGAAATTACCGGATAAAACCCAACTTAAATTAAGCGGTACGGCTGTGTTTAAACAAGATAAAATGATCGGCTCTTTGGACAGTGAAGTGACAAGAGGCTTATTATGGATCAGGGATGAAATTCGTTATGCTACTGTAACTGTTGATGTAGAGGAGGGAGAAGGGAAAATTTCGATGGAAATGATCCGTGCTAAGACTGAAAAAAAACCAAGTATTAAAGATAATAAATGGCAATTACAACTTAAAGTTAATACTGATGATGATGTAATACAAAATGCCAGTACATTAGATTTAAGAAATCCGCAATTTATTAAAATGCTTGAGCAAGAGGCTGCAAAGGCGATTGAAGAGAGAATACAACTAGCTATCGAGCAAGTACAAAAGAAAATGAAAGTCGATATTTTTAAATTTAATGAGAGCTTTCGATTTGCATATCCGAATGAGTGGCAAACAGCCAGGAAAAATTGGGAGAAAATTTTCCCGGAGGTCGAGATTAATGTAGTTGTTGAACCACATGTACTACGACCTGGTCTATCAACGACCCCTCCGGCTGTACGGTCAAGTGAGGTGAAAGAAGAATGAATTGGGTCTTAAGTATAGTCAGTGGTCTTATTGCAGCTCTCATAGTTTGGTTTGAATGGCCTAAAATAAACCAAAAACAAAAAAAAGAGAAACAAGCTTTAGTAACTCTATCGATTATGGGATGGGTTTTGGCGGTTCTTCTTATCTTCTTCCCTGATATGCCTGGCCCAACAGATTTGGTCGACTATATTTATAGACCATTAGGGAAATTGCTTGAGTAACTCTCTTTCCTGTAAGGAGTATATATATGAAAATGAAAAAAGACACCTAAAAAAGGTGTCTTTTGGCGTTTTGCGGCGATAGACTACACTCCACATAGTGTATTGCCTTAGTTGGCATGTCTAGCGTCTTATGCAATTCAGCTCATCGCTTTATAAGCATACCATCGATGTAAACGAAACACAAGAAAAATATATTTTTTGATTAAGAGTAGTTTCTCTTTTTAACATATTCTTCCATAAAATGTTTAATAAGCTTTTCTTTATTTTTTATTTGATTAGGTGAACTTTTATCTTTTGCAAACCTGCAGAGGATAAACGAAACAATTAATAGTAAGGCTGTACAAGCAAGAACAATGAGTAAACGCTCTAAAAACATTGTATTCCACCTCGTTTTATCGGAATTAAAAGTATTATACACCAACTTTTTCCTGTTGTCTATGACCAAACAAAAAATGCTTCTGTTTTTTACAGAAACATTCATGAACAGAGGTGTAGGTTGTATGAACTTTTCCATTAATTATACGTCAGTTATTAGTATTGCTCTGCTATGAGGACGTAGCGCTGTTTTGCAGAACCAATGAAATCGAAGGGATAGCACGTAACTAATGTTAAAGTAGAGCTTGGTTTTGGTACAATGACACTTTGATCATCCTCATTCACAATACGAATTTTTTTTACGCGATAGTTATACGTACTATTTTGCAAATGAATAATAATTGTATCGTGAAGAGATACATCTTTTAAGTTTTTGAAGACAGTGTCACGGTGTCCTGCTAATACTGTATTGTTATTTTGGCCAGGGAAGGCACTGCCGGGATAATATCCAACTCCATGTAGCAATTCGTTTTCTCTCGTACCGTAATAAATCGGCCATTCCATATTTAAAGAAGGAATGGCTAATCTACCAATATATTCTCCTTCTTTCGGAAATGCTGCTTGTTTGTTTGTCTCTTCAAACTGTTCAGTGAGCACTTCTGATCGATTACTTTCTATCAGCTGGTTACTTTTCATGAACAGACTTATATTATAGGAAAAGTAGAGGAACCCAACTAAACATAAAAGTAGTGAACCAACCCGCATGACACAGTATGATGTCTTCATGATTACCTCTTTGTTAAAAACAGTTTTCTTGTCCCGATAAATAGAAGTAGACTGATGATGGAGAATCCTAATCCAAATAAACTATTCATAAGATATGGGGTAGCAGTTTGCGGAAGTTTTTTTCCGAGTACAGTTTCAGTATAATTAGCTGAAAGCTGTGCTAAGTTTAGGACTTCGTGTACAGATTCACCAAGTAAATCGTTATCTAAAACCTCACTTGAGAAATTCATATCTGCCAATTCCATTCCTTCTTCATTGTACATTTTTACATATAAAATATTATCATGTATATTTTCAACTTCGGAAAGGTCAGTGACGGGTATCGCTACATCTTCGGCGTGGGTAGTAATATAAAACTCAGGTCTAATATGGAAAGCGTCAAACATTTCTACCCATATATTAAGTAAAGCTTCATAGCTTTCATCAGTTTCAGTTTCTTTGGCCTCATATTCACTTATTTTCGTACTAAGTACATTAATGTTTTCACTTATTTGTGACTGATCAATCGAGTGAAAGTGATGAATGAGATGGATTAATTCTTGTGAAGTTAATCCAAACAATGAAAGAAAATCTGAAATGATATTTAAATCAGCATCATGATTTAAATAAAAGGAAACATCGTTATCGATATCTTTAATAAATTTAAAGTCATTAATTTCTTCACCAAATTTAGCAAGTAACAACTCGAGTTCGTCGTTAGTTAGACTGTACTTTGTTAGTACCTCTGTCAAATTTTCTTCTGTATTTTGTTTTCCTAAGAATTTTTTTAATTCAGCTGTTGAATGGAAATCATCAAGTGACAGATCAAATTTATGAAGATATTCATGCAGGTTATCTTCAGACCATTCCAATTCAGATAAATATTGCTGTAGCTCTGATGAGTGAATTGTCGGTTCAGCACCTACAGGAAATGATATCGTTAAGTTTAATAAAAGAAAGATGGACAATAAACCTTTCATTTTGCACACTCCAATCACGTAAATATAGTTTAGTTTTTGGAAAAGTGTGGATTATTATGCATGAATTAGGCAAGGAATTTCCATCTCTTGGTTGAAGTTAAATATAAATAAACAAACCATTGCACAATACATACATTTAGTACAATGGTTGTTTTGCTGTATATTGTTTTATCGTAACCCTGCTGCAATATCGATTTGACGTTGCATCGTATCTTGAATTTGACCATCACTATGGCGCTGACTGTTTCGAAAATGAATGCAAAAATGACCATTATAATTATTATCTCTTATAACCTGATCACCATGAGGCATCGAATGCATAGCAGCCGCTAACTTTCGGCCGTCTACTTCAACAATAATCGCCCGAGGTGTCCAAGAGTAACTCCCACCCCAAATTTCTTTCATGATTTGGGCATCTCTTGCTGTTAATGGCTCACTATCAGCATGGTTTCCGCCCATTGTGTGCTTCACTTGAAATGTTTTCCCTGTTTGGAAATCGGTAATTGTTGCAACTTTTCCGGTTGAGAAAACATAGCGGGCTTCAGTCCACCAATCTAGTAATTCCCCATGTTTAGCAGAAACGACCGATTTGACTGGTACATTATAGACTGGTACCTTAATTACTTGTCCAATTGTTAGGATGCTTCTTTCGGTCATATTATTAACCTTTAGTAACTCATTGTAAGGAATTCCATATTGTTGACTTATATTCCACATGTTATCACCAGAACGAATCGTATGGTTTTTATAGGAGATTGATACACTCCCATTATTCGTTGAAGGAGCAGGTGTTGATGTTGGTGTTGATGTCGTCCCATTATTGGTTGGGATCGTTAGTTTTTGATTTACTTGAACAATATCGGTACGTAAATTGTTTGCATTTTTTATTGCATCAACGGAAACTCCATGACGATTGGCAATTAGCCATAACGTATCACCAGCAACAACCGTATATGTAGTTGTTGTTTGTACAGGTGATGCAGGCTGTTGTTCGACCTGATTCGTTGTTGTAATCGTTAACACTTGTCCCACTCTAATCGTATCATTAGTAAGGTTATTTGCTCTTTTTATATTATCAACGGTTGTATTAAACTGACGTGAAATCGTCCAGAGTGTGTCACCGGCTGCCACTTTGTACGTAGATGATGAATGTACATTTGCTGTTTTCGAATTTAGTGTCACTGTTCTTGTGTTGTTATTCCAGTCTACACCTAACCCTAGTGTTTCGCTTACAAAGCGTAAAGGGACCATCGTTGAACCGTTTCTAATAAATGATGGGGGAGTAGAAACATGCTGATTATTCACATTCGCTACTGTAGAACCAACAACAAAATCAATTGTTAAATCACCGTTATTAATAGTAACAGTGCGTGTTGAGTTGTTCCAGCCAACTGTTGCTCCTAATGACTCCGAAACAGTACGAATCGGTACAAATGTTGATCCGTTAATAATGACAGCCTCAGAATTTAATTGCCGGCCATCTAGAATAATTTTTGGTCCTGCCGCTTGCTGCATTGATACTACTGAATCATTGCTTGTACTATTCGGGTTAAATGGGATTGGTTCATGTACCTCTGTAGGGATTGTGTATTTTTTTTCAATGGATTCAGCACCTGCAGAAGCTCCGCCAGCTAAAGGAATCGCTGAAATGACCATGCCTCCGACCATTAGTTTGATCACCGTTACCCGTAAAGAAGGATATTTTGTATATAACAGCTTTCTTACTGTGGCAATAAGATCTTCTCTTTTTTCAGGAACTCTTCCAAGCTCATTGGCAAATTCTGCAGAATAATGATCTAAATTTATAATTAGTGCATATTCGTTATTCTCTAACTGCTGAAGTTTACTATACTGTAACAACGTTATTGACATTGAATATCACTCCATTATGATGGTGTTTTCGTTAACTGTTCAGAAATTCGGCTCATAATGGTTGCCATTTGAGCTCTGTTAATGATTACTTTTCCACCAAATGTGGTCGGAGATACTCCTTTAAAAATTTGATAATGTGCAGCTGTAACTATGCTATCTGCGGCCCAATGGTCTTTTTGTACATCTGTAAATGGGTTCGTTATGTCATTTGGCCTTTGTAAATCTAACATTCGAGTAATTATAACTGCCATCTGTTCTCTGGTCATTGCACTATTTGGAGAAAATGTATTAGGGTTAATACCTACCATTAAATTGTTGTCTGTAATAATTTCGATTTCTTCACGAGCCCAATGATTTTCAATATCGGTAAAACGTTGTGAATCGGTGTTTTGTGTTAATTTTTTTAAATCAAGTGCTCGAACGATAACTGTCGCTGCTTGTGCTCTTGTTAAATTGACATCAGGAGAAAAGCGTTTCTCACCGGTACCCATCATCCAACCTTTATTGAAGACATCAAGAATTTCATTGATTGCCCAATGATTTATTATATCGTTAAAGAGTATTTGCGTTGGTATTTGGAGAAGACCGTAACCAAACCAAGGATCTTTTCCTTTAGCACCGAGATCTAATACGGACTGACGAAGAACCGTCCTTATTTCATCTATACGGAGAGTGGGATTACCTTGTTTCAAAATGGCTAACGCTCCGGTAACAAATGGGGCAGCCATACTTGTTCCATCCATAACGACATACTCATTATCCAGGTACGTACTAACAACATTAACACCAGGTGCACAAAGCTCAATCGCCTCTCCTGTTGCGGAGAAATGTCCGCGATTATTGTTTGAATCAATTGCCGAAACTGCAATTACAGATTCGTAACGAGCAGGGAAGGCAACTGTATCTCCTGTTCCGCTTCTATTGCCTTCATTGCCTCCTGCTGCTACAACAAGGATTTGATTACTGTATGCATTGTTTACGGCAATTTGTAGGGCAGTTGAGTGTCTATTTAAGCCAAGACTTAAGTTAATGATGTCCATTTTATGACTAATTGCCCAATCAATTGCAGCAATAATATCTGACAGGTACCCGTCACCATTTTCGTTTAATGTCTTTAATGAATAGAT
This sequence comes from Anaerobacillus sp. MEB173, assembly GCF_052119505.1. Taxonomy (NCBI): domain Bacteria; kingdom Bacillati; phylum Bacillota; class Bacilli; order Caryophanales; family Bacillaceae; genus Anaerobacillus; species Anaerobacillus sp. MEB173. The sequence continues at coordinate 688,843 of NZ_JBJMAU010000001.1, read as the reverse complement.
ATTTGATTCAGGGGCAACACCAGTAATTCCAATGTTATTATTTTGAGCAGCGATAATACCAGCTACATGTGTTCCGTGCCCATTATCATCAGTAAAAGAATTCGTATATTGAACAAAAGACTTTCCTCCTGAAATCTTCAAATCGAAATGAGGGGAGATTCCAGTATCAATTACAGCGATCTTAATTCCTTGCCCAGTTAAACCATACTGGAACGTTTGTGGGTTTTGTATATAATTGTAACCCCAATTAATCTGATCAGGCTGTACTTCGACAACCTGATCAATTTCAATGGATAAAATATTTGGATGCTGAAGCAGCTGTTCTACCTTATTAGCAGGTAAATAGGCATTAACCATTTTTATATTTTCTGTTTCATTAATGACAATTCCGTTAAATTCTTCAATTATTCCCTCATCCAAGTGATTCTTATAAATAATGATGTAACGCTCACACTGAATACAGTCATTATCTTCTTCAATTGTGGTTATATCCCCTTGAGTAAAGTGCTGAATGTCTATTTTTGACTCATTTAAGGATTGACAAGATGTTAGCAAAATAAGACACACGATAAGTTGGAATACGTTTCGAATAATTTTCACCTGCCATTGTGATTACCGTTGCTTTAATTGTTCAAATTCTAATGACATTCTATCCATAAGAGCTGCCATTTGTGCTCTTGTTGATTTGGCCGATGGTCGAAAAGTGCCATCATCAAAACCGGAAAGGTACCCTTTGTTATAGATATTGATAACCGGTGTGTAAGACCAGCGATCCGTTGAAACATCTTCGAAAGGTGACTTAATAGACGAAACAGTTGCTTCTGTTTGAAATTGAAAAATATTGTTTAGAATCGTAGCCAGCTGCTCTCGGGTTAATGGATCGTTTGGAGCGAATCGATTGTTTCCCAATCCGTTGATCATTCCCAATTCACGAGCCAATTCAATTTCCCTTCTTGCCCAATGTCCATTCGTATCTGTAAAAATATATTCTTTAGGAAACCGGTCGGCATAACCTAGTGCTCGGATAAGAATAACAGCACCTTGGGCTCGGGTAAGTGAGTCATTGGGTGAAAAAGTATTCGAGCTAGTTCCCCCCATCCAGCCTCGCTCAGCTACTGAAATAATATTCGCTTCACCCCAGTGACCATTAGGAACATCGGCAAAATATTTCCCGTTTAACCATAATGAGTAATAGTCCCAAGTTTCTGGAGTCTCATGAAATAACGCCCATGAGCCTGTTCCTTTAATATTAAAGCGGCTGGGGACTCGTAGTTTTGCTTTAATTGAGCGTTCATTCTCGTACCAGATAATATAATCTCCTTCAGTTAATTCAAGTAACCCTAAGAAAGCATTTTTACCCTTTGGTATCGTAAAGCGGGCATATGGTGATTGAACCTTTTCATCGTAAAATACTTTTCCATTAAATTGTTTGAGGAGAGGATCAACTCTTGTACTTGATAAGCCGCGACCATGAATTGAAACGTTATTCAATGTTGGTCCATCTAACTTCCAAATTCTACCGTAAAAAGGGAGCCCATTGACAATTTTGTTTCTCGGTACTCCTTGATTGATTGCATATTGAACACTGCGTTCAAAGAAAGACAAGCTGGATACTGGGCCAATTGGACTGTCAGCTGATTCCCAGCTTTCATCATAGGCCATAATCATTAAATAATCAGCATGGTTGGAAATCCCTTTGTAATCATAAAAACCATGCCAACCTGTATTCCAGCCGTTAGGGTTTGCAGCAACAGCAACAGATATTTCCTTCCCATTCGGTAGGTATTGCCGAAGAAGTCGGATAAAATCAGTATGAAGATCACGATAGCTAATTCCTTGAAAGTCACGTCCAACACCTTCAATATCAACATTTACACCATCTAAATTGTATTGATCGACGGCTTTAGCAATGTCACGAGCTAACTGATCACGGTTATCAAGACCTGCTCGGCCAGCCTTTAAGCTCCAGTGATTGGCTAAAAAGGGAACGACTTTCACTCCACGTCTATGCATTTCATTTATAAATGGAGTACTTAGCTTTGCGGTGATAACAAGTTTCCCTTCATCATTAATATCAAAGTAGTTTGGTGACACAACATTTAAGCTGCCTTTTGTCTTATTCACTTGATCAACATACGTATGAATACCTCCAAAATAAAGGTAAGACATATTGAAAAAACCTTGATTAGCCGTCGATTTATATGAGGAAATGAATAAAGTTGACATAAAAATTAAGATGATTGTGCATATCCTAAAAGTTTTTATCATCGTATAGAACCCCCTTAATGTATTGCAAGCCTATATGGTAGGGTACACCGCTTCAAATAGAAATCCTTGATCTAGGCGTTGAACTGTATATTCAATTCCACCAAAATGAAAAGATTGATCCTTTACATTTGTTACATCAGCATTCGGGCCGACCCCAAGATCAGCAAATAAGACATCTACATCATGTGTGCCATTTAAAGGGTTTGTAATTAAAAGCACTTGCCACCAGCTAGTAAGCATTGAATAGCGTTCGTCAATTGTTTTCCCGGTACTAACGACTTGAATTTTCTTGACGTTATTCCCTTGTGTAAAAACCTTTAAATGGATAAATTCTTTAAGCTTACTATAGTAATAAGAAGTATCTTGATCGTTTTTTTGGTCAAATGAGTGTAAATAAAGGTCGTACGTGTATTCATCTGATAGGGCATTCCACTTCCTTTGGAAATCATCAAACAGTAGAGTGTTAAAGGTACTACCGCTTGGTTTTTGTTCGTTCTCATCGATTGTTTCCTCATCTGTCACTTCTTCTTGTTTTTCATCCGCACGTTCTTTTTCATCAATATTTTCAAGGTCAAGCTCGCTAGGTTCCTCATCAACTTCTTCGATTAGCTCATCGCTATGATCAGCTTCAAAATGTTGAAACTGTTGAGCATGTTCAGTAGAATAATTTTCGCTTTGCTGACATGCTGCTAATGAAGATAAAATGCAAACAATAACGAAATACAATGTAAATTTCATGCCTTTTCCCCCTCACCGAATTTCGATTATTTGTTATCATTCCCAAAATAAAATCCTTCTTTCTTAATAACAGGGGATAGAAAGATTTGGCACTTACATATTTTTCAAAGTGATTGACGATGTTATTACTGTCGATCTGAATTTTATATCTTCATTATGAAAGGGAATGTGAAGTGGAATATTTAATTTCATTTGCTAAAGCACTTGGTTTTTTTGTTGTCGGACTTGTTGCATTTCGAGTAATGGGAAGTCAAGCGGTAGGGAGGTTAACAGATTTTGATTTAGTTGTGGCAATTGCGATTGGTGCCTTGATTGCGAAACCGTTATCTGATCCTGAATTAAATCCATGGATATCGATCGTTGCTATTTTTGCATTAGTTATTGCCCAAATCCTCATGAGTTGGTTGTCTCTTAAAAGTAAAAGGTTTGAAAGTATTGTACAGGGAACTCCAATTAAATTGGTAAAAAATGGTCTATTCATCTTGAATGGATTGAGAAAAGCAAGAATCAGTAAAAGTGAATTAGAAGAGGAATTGCGGGTAAAAGGGTATAAGTCCGTCTCTGAGGTAGATGAGGTTATTATCGAACCTAATGGAAAATTTAGTATTTTTGAAAAACAAAAACAGTAAAAATTTGCCCTAAGACTATTTAATACATATTTTCTCTAATAAGGATCACCAGATTTTACATAGAAAATATGTTATATTCTTTTCTTTCCAATGGAAAGATATAAAAGAATAAATAGTGTTATGCCACAGATCTCAATGATTATCTATATCCTTAGGAAGTTAATAGGGATTATGGAAAAGGGGTTTTTACGATGCTAACAAGTGAACAATTAAATACATTTAAAATGATATTAACGAAACAAAAGGACGATTTTGAAAGACGTTTAAAGGATCAGGATCATTATGATATTGAAAAAGCACATATTCAAGAATCTGTAGGAGAGCTTTCGAATTATGACAATCATCCTGGTGATGGAGCAACTGAGTTATATGAGCGAGAAAAGGATATTGCTCTTTTAGATCATTTGGAAAAAGGATATGAAGAGACAATTAAAGCATTGGATCGAATTGAAGCAGGAACATATGGTAAATGCGTAACATGTAATAAGGACATTCCAGTTGAACGTCTTGAGGCAGTACCGACAACATTATATTGTAAGGACCATAGTCCAAATCAAGAGGTATCACATCAAAGACCTGTAGAAGAAGAAGTGTTCTATCCGCCTTTTGGAAAATTTGACTTCGATCATAAAAACGAAGCTACATTTTATGACTCTGAAGACTCATGGCAAGATGTAGCTCAATATGGAACTTCTGAATCCCCTTCTGATTTCGTTGAACAAGGAAAGTTATATTATAACCAAATGTATACAGAAGCAGAGGAACCGGTTGGATATGTTGAGGATATAGAAGCCTTCCTTACGTCCGATATAGAAGGAAATTTTTCTGGCGTGGCCAATAATATCGTTCACGAACAGTATGAGAAACAGTTAGATGGATTTACTGAATTTAATAATGATGATCAAGAGGCACAGGAGCTGAATGAGCAAAAAAGATACGATATTGATCCAGATGAAATGTAATTAGTAAAAAGTTGAAAGTTGAAAGTTAGGGGTAGGATAATTATGTCTCTTTTCTACTGTTAGCTTTCTAACTTTCGGCTTTTACTCACCCTCATCCTTATCTAGAGTAAGTTTTTTTCCGCCAACTGAAATATAAGAATAAACTTCAAGATCGTCAATTGTTTTCCTCATACCCAAAATATAAGGTTTAATAATGTCTTTGTAGTCTTCACAAACCCCTTCCTTCTCTAAATGACCATAAACGTACATTTTTTTATCATTTATTAAAAACGATACATATCCAACTGCCGTGTTTTGTTGATCGACAATGTTTAATATTTGCATATTTTCTTTCATAATTTCTGGGGACAAAAATATTTGCATAATAAAAACCCTCCTAAACTACTAAGAATTAACCATTAATTCGTGGACAGAAACAGTAAGTTCGTATAGTATACCCCCTTTTTTTCAATGTATACGCTTACTATCCAAGTCTTTCTCTTTATTCTCTAAAACCTACTTGACTTATAGGAATAGTGAAGCTATCATAAATTTATGGCAAAAAATGTTGGAATTATTATTTCTTATAAAACTAACGTACGCTAAGTTTATATTTCTTTGTGAGGTGGATATCGTTGCAACTTCAGGTAATAAACAGTCCTTTTAATCAGGAGCAGGTAGAGCTTCTTAATCAACTTCTGCCATCGCTAACAGAATCACAAAAAGTTTGGCTAAGTGGTTATTTAGCTGCATCTCAACCAGCATCAGTCAGCAGTACACCTGTACCAACAGTGGCTACTGGTTCTGATCAAGCTGCTGTGCAGCCAATTTCAAAAGAAGTGACAGTACTATACGGTTCACAGTCTGGAAATGCTCAAGGGTTAGCCGTGAATGCTGGTAAGAAGCTAGAGGACAAGGGCTTTCAAGTGACAGTTTCGTCAATGAGTGATTTTAAACCGAATCAATTAAAAAAGGTGAAAAATTTACTTATTGTCGTTAGTACACATGGTGAGGGTACTCCACCCGATAACGCACTTTCTTTCCACGAGTTTCTACACGGAAAACGGGCACCTAAGCTAGATGACCTTCGTTATTCTGTGTTATCCCTAGGAGATAGTTCATATGAATTTTTCTGCCAAACCGGAAAAGATTTCGATAAACGCTTAGGGGAGCTTGGTGGTAAGGAGCTTTACCAACGTGTAGATTGTGATCTTGATTTTGATGAGCCAGCAGCTGAATGGCTCGATGGTGTAATTAGTAGCTTAAGTCAGGTGTCAGGTGGAAATACGGCTTCTGCACAAGTAGCTGTACCTGCACAACAAGCAGTGGATTCCCCGTACTCACGTACAAACCCATATCAAGCAGAAGTATTAGAAAACATTAATTTGAATGGTCGTGGCTCTAATAAAGAAACACGTCACATTGAGTTATCATTAATAGATTCTGGCTTAACCTATGAACCAGGAGATGCTCTCGGTATCATTCCAGAAAATGATCCAGAATTAGTTGAAGAATTGCTTGAACGATTATCTTGGGATAGTGCTGAAAAAGTAACCGTCAATAAGCAAGGAGAAGTGTATACACTTAAAGATGCGTTAACGTCTTATTTTGAGATTACTGTTTTAACAAAACCATTCCTTGAAAAAGTGGCTCAGCTTTCAACTAATGAGGGACTATCTGACCTTGTTTCATCAGGTAATGAAAAAAAGTTAAAAGAGTACATTGAAGGAAGAGATTTACTTGATTTAGTTCGTGACTTCGGTGTGTGGGGCAATTCAGCACAAGAGTTTGTTTCTGTTTTACGTAAAATGCCTCCTCGCCTTTATTCAATCGCCAGTAGTTTACAGGCCAACCCTGACGAAGTACACTTAACAATTGGTGCAGTTCGATATAATGCCAATGAACGTGAAAGAAAAGGGGTTTGTTCTATCCATGTAGCTGAACGATTACAGCTAGGGGATACTGTGCCAGTGTATATTCATCATAATCAAAACTTTAAACTGCCTGCAAATCCTGAAACTCCGGTTATTATGGTTGGACCAGGAACAGGTGTCGCTCCTTTCCGAGCATTCATGCAGGAGCGTGAGGAAATGGGTGCAGAAGGAAAATCATGGATGTTCTTTGGTGATCAGCACTTTGTGACGGACTTCCTTTACCAAACAGAATGGCAAAAGTGGCTAAAAGACGGAGTTCTTACAAGAATGGATGTTGCCTTCTCACGTGATACAGAAGAGAAAGTGTATGTTCAACATCGCATGTATGAAAACAGTAAGGAATTGTTCCAATGGCTTGAAGAAGGTGCAGTTTTCTATGTTTGCGGTGATGAGAAACATATGGCACGTGACGTTCATAACGCACTGCTTGAAATTATTGCAACTGAAGGTAAGATGAGTCGTGAAAAGGCTGAAGAATACCTTAGTGATATGCAACAACAAAAGCGTTACCAACGTGACGTATATTGATTTGGGATGGAAGGGAGATTTTATCAACATGGTGAACAAAACAACTATCAGTGCACCGGCGGGAAAACCGAGTGATGTTGAACGTATCAAAGAAGAAAGTGACTTTTTGCGTGGCACATTAAAGGAAGTTATGCTAGATCGATTAAGTGCGGGTATACCAGATGATGACAATCGTTTAATGAAGCATCATGGCAGCTATTTACAGGATGACCGTGATCTTCGTAATGAACGTCAAAAACAAAAGCTTGAACCAGCTTATCAATTCATGTTACGTGTTCGTATGCCTGGTGGTGTTTCAAAGCCGGAACAATGGCTTGTCATGGATGAACTAGCAGATAAATACGGGAATGGTACGTTAAAACTAACAACTCGTGAAACATTCCAAATGCACGGAATCTTAAAATGGAACATGAAAAGCACTATTCAGGCGATCCATAATTCAATGCTAGATACGATCGCAGCATGTGGTGATGTAAACCGTAATGTAATGTGTACGTCAAACCCATATCAGTCAGAAGTTCATACTGAAGTCTACGAATGGTCGAAAAAGTTAAGTGATGATTTACTGCCGCGTACAAGAGCGTATCATGAAATTTGGCTTGATGAAGAAAAAGTAGCCGGTACACCTGACGTTGAGGAAGTTGAACCGATGTATGGACCGCTTTATTTACCGCGAAAATTTAAGATTGGTATTGCCGTTCCACCGTCAAATGATATTGACGTCTTCTCGCAAGACCTGGGATTTATCGCGATTGTTGAAGATGATAAGCTTGTTGGCTTCAATGTAACTATTGGCGGGGGTATGGGGATGTCTCATGGAGATAAAGAGACCTATCCTCAACTTGGTAAAGTGATTGGCTTTATTACACCGGAGCAAATGTATGATGTCGCTGAAAAAGTGATTACAATTCAACGTGACTATGGTAACCGTTCAGAGCGTAAAAATGCACGCTTTAAATATACAGTTGACCGCCTTGGCCTTGAAACAGTAGTAGAAGAACTTCAAAACCGACTCGGTTGGAGTCTTGCTGAAGCAAAGCCGTTTCACTTTGATAGTAATGGAGATCGCTACGGCTGGGTCAAAGGGGTCAAAGGAAGATGGCATTTTACAATGTTTATCGAAGGCGGCCGTGTTGCTGACTTTGATAATTTTAAGCTGAAAACAGCATTGCGTGAAATTGCCAAAGTTCATACTGGAGATTTTCGTTTAACATCGAACCAAAACCTGATTATTGGGAATGTCACTACTCAGAAAAAGAAACAGATCAGTGAGCTGATTGAACAATATGGTTTAACAGATGGTAAGCAATTTTCAGCTCTTCGACGCAGCTCAATTGCTTGTGTTGCTCTTCCAACTTGTGGATTGGCAATGGCGGAAGCAGAACGTTATTTACCAAAACTTATTGATAAGATTGATGAAATCATCGATGAAAATGGCTTGCAGGAAAAAGAAATCACAATCCGTATGACTGGATGTCCAAACGGATGTGCAAGACATGCGCTTGGGGAAATTGCCTTTATCGGTAAGTCACCTGGAAAATACAATATGTATCTTGGTGCTGCTTTTGATGGCAGCCGTCTAAGTAAAATTTACCGTGAAAACATCGGTGAAGAAGAAATTTTAAGTGAATTACGTGTACTTCTTTCCCGTTATGCGAAAGAACGAATTGATGGAGAGCACTTTGGTGACTTTGTCGTCCGCGCTGGAATTGTTAAAGCCGTAACAGACGGTACAAATTTTCACGATTAATTCATTAAGTAGAGGCAGGATATATTCCTGTCTCTTTTTGCTATAGCACATTACTATAAAGATATAGGCAATCAATTTTATGAGAGAGGCGGTTGGTAAATAATGGATCGACATGATAAGGTAAGTACCGGATTAAAAGGTTTTGATCAGGCAATAGATATGCTTCGACTTGGAGATAATGTTGTCTGGCAAGTAGACTCAGTTTCACATTATAAAAAAATGGTAAATCCTTACGTTGTGCAAGCGAGACTTGATCAAAGAAAATTGGTCTATGTCCGCTTCGGAAATCACGAGCCGCTTTTTAATGAGGATTCTAATATTACCATTTATCATGTGGACGCAACAAAGGGATTTGAAAGCTTTGCAACTACAGTACATAGCTTAATCGAGCAAGAAGGAAGAAAGGCTTTCTATATATTTGATTGTTTAACCGAGTTATTACAATATTGGCATTCTGATTTGATGATTGGGAACTTTTTTAAAGTATCATGTCCTTTTCTATATGAACTTGATACAATTGCTTATTTTGCGATCATTCGTAATGCTCATACGTATAGTACAATAGCGACAATAAGAGAGACCACTCAGTTATTACTCGATTTATATGAAGTAGAGAACAAATGCTATATTCATCCATTAAAGGCTTCAGGGCGCTATTCACCAACGATGTTTTTCCCGCATCTGATCGATGGACAAGAGGCGATTTGCATAAGTGCAAGTGCTGAGGCTGCTCAGTTATTTTCATCGATTTATCGCGGTGAGGAACGGTTGGATTATTGGAATATTGTGTTTAATGAAGCAAAAGAATTACTTAATGAGAGCATTGAACAGCAAGAAAAGGTGAAACGTCATTTAATGTCCTTGCTTATCGGCAATGAATCAAAAATGTTTGAGCTTTGCGACCGTTATTTTACTTTACAAGATATCTTAATGATTGCTTCAAGAGAAGTGGGGACAGGATTTATCGGTGGAAAAAGTGTCGGGATGCTTCTTGCTAGAAAAATAATTGAAAAGGATGCAAATGAATACTTTACTCCATTTTTAGAGCCGCATGATTCCTTTTATTTAGGGTCTGATGTGTTTTACACGTATATTGTCCAAAATGGATGGTGGAAACTGCGGGTGAAACAAAAGACAAAAGAGGGATATTTTACTTATGCCCCTGAGCTGCAAGAGAAAATGCTTCGAGGAAGGTTCCCGGAGAATATTAAAGAACAATTTATGCAAATATTGGAGTACTTTGGTCAATCACCAATTATTGTTCGTTCAAGTTCATTACTTGAAGATAATTTCGGCAATGCCTTTGCGGGGAAATATGAAAGTGTGTTTTGTGTTAATCAAGGTACGCCTGAGGAACGATATGAGGCGTTCGAACAGGCGATTCGGACTGTTTATGCAAGTACGATGAATGAGGATGCCCTAACATATCGGATGAATCGAGGGCTGTTTGAGAAAGACGAACAAATGGCAATATTAATTCAGCGGGTGTCGGGCGATCATTATCAAGATCAATTCTTCCCTCATATTGCAGGTGTTGGAAACTCCTCAAATCTCTATGTATGGGATAAAAAGATCGATATGGATGCAGGTATGCTTCGATTAGTATTTGGACTCGGGACAAGAGCGGTAGATAGAACAGTTGAGGATTACGCAAGGATTGTTACTCTTGATGATCCGCTGCGAAAGCCACTTTTCAGTATCGATGATGAAAAACAATTTTCACAGCACTATGTAGATATTCTTTCGACAAATGAAAATATGCTAACAAGTAAAAGGTTGGATGAAGTATTTTCCACTGATTTGAAAGTGGAAAAGAATCTTTTTGCGAGAATAGATTATGAAACAGCCGATCGTCTACGTGAACTTGGGTATAAAAATGCACACATGCCTTATATATTAGACTTTCAACAACTATTGAAAAATACCGAGTTTCCAACAGTGATGAGAGAAATATTGGCACTTCTTTCAAACGTATATGAGTACCCTGTTGACATTGAATTTACGGCAAATTTTTCGAGTGCGGGGCAATTTAAAATTAATCTGCTGCAGTGTCGTCCTTTGCAAACGAGAGGGTTAGGGAAACCTGTAGCGATTCCCAAATTAACGAATAAAGACGAATGTTTTTTTGCAACAAAAGGAAACTTTATGGGGGGGAACGTCCGTCTGCCGATTGATTATGTTATTTTTGTTTCGGCGAAAGACTATCTAAAGCGTAATGAACAAGGAAAATACGCAATAGCAAGGCAAATTGGGAAGATTAATACAGCGTTAAAAGGAGAAAACGTTATGCTGATCGGACCGGGAAGATGGGGAACAACAACCCCGTCATTAGGTGTTCCGGTCCATTTTACAGAAATATCAAATATGATGGTTATTTGTGAAGTTGCTTCCGATGAGGAAGGCTTTATGCCAGAATTATCATACGGCAGCCACTTTTTTCAGGATCTTGTTGAAACGGGAATCTTTTATGTGGCAATTTTTGATGGACAGAAGGATGTAATCTATCATCCAAAGCCAATTTTAGAAAAAGAGAACTTACTGCCAAGCTTATTACCAGAAAGCAGCCAATACTCAGATGTGATTCACATTGTAAAAACAGGTGGATTAGAAGTATTTTCAGATATTGTCACTCAAAAGCTTATATGCAAATAAATACGTACAAATTAGTTTGATCTATCCTTAGTTATTTTACGGTTGGGAAAAAGCCTTAACATTTTCATAGTTTCTCCATACTTTTATTTTAAAATGAAGAAGAAAATAATATGATATATTCAAATAGATTTAATTGGTTAGAGACAATGTGTAAGAGTGGAGGAGACTGTGATGGAGAAGAGGATCTTAATCGTTGATGATGAGATCGAAATGAGAAATTTATTGTCAATTTGCTTAAAGCCCCATGGTTATTTTGTTGACGAGGCTGCATCCGGATTTGAAGCACTGCAAAAGGTTATGGATCACCCATATGATATCGTTATCCTAGATATTATGATGCCTACTGTCGATGGATTTGAAGTACTTAAAAAAATTAGAGAAGCGATCAATCACGAATTGCCGGTTATTTTATTAACAGCATTAGGTGATTCTGATCATGTAGTTGAAGGCCTTCAAACAGGTGCAGATGATTATATTGTAAAACCTTTTGAACCTCGTGAGCTGGTTGCCCGGATCGAATCTGTCCTGCGGCGTTCAAAGCGAGGGGAAGTGCAAAATAAAGATGAGTTCATTCTACATCAATTACGTTTTGACATAGAAAAAATGAAAGTAAGTTACGAAGGGAAAACGATTCCGCTCACAAAAAAGGAATTTCAATTGTTAACACGATTAGCTACGAATCCAGGACGGGTCTTTAGCCGCGAACATTTATTAGAATTAGAATGGGATGACTATTATGAAGGTGACACAAGAACTGTTGATGCCCATATTAAAAATGTGAGAGAAAAATTGAAGCAAGCAGGTTATCAAAAAACAATAATTGAAACCGTTTGGGGAGTAGGTTATCAAATCTTGGAAGAGGCGAAATAACTAAAGTTACTTCGTCTTTTTACTTTAGCATAGTTAAGGGGGGATGTATTTTTGAAGAAACGTTTATCAACAAATATAACAATTATTATCGTTACTTTATTAATTCTTGTGATCGGGACAATGATTTTTGTATCTTATACGATCTCGAAAACATTTTATAAAGATAACTTAACAGAAGATGTGATTCACCGTATTACTGCTCACTCACAAGTGATTGAAGAAAACTTTAATTTAGATACGGTTCATCATGTTATCTTAATGGAACAAAAAGATGACGTGCATTTAATTCTGTTTGATACGGATTTTTATACTGTTGTTAAATCGAATTTAATTCATGATGAATGGATTGACATTTATAAGGAATGGGTAATCGAGGAAAGCCAAGAGTTAACGGAATTTCCGATTATTGATTACTTTAATACAGGAATTGACTTTCATATTCCACATATTTGGGCACTACAACCTATTGTTGTAGACGATGAAATTACTGGGTATTTATTTATTGACCAAGATACAGGGAAATTCGAACAAACAAAAATTAAGTTATTAATGTTGTTAATAATCATGGGTATTATTACTTTTTTCATTGGGCTATTAATGACAATCTATTTAACGAGAAAAATTTCTAGGCCACTAACTGAAATGGGAAGGGTGACAAACCAAATTGCGAAAGGCGATTTTGATAATACACCAAGCATTGTTGGGGATGATGAAGTCGGACAATTGGCAAAAGATATTACATCAATGGCGAAACAACTCAAAGAGTACCGGGATTCAAGACAGCAATTTATTTCTCATATTTCCCATGACCTCAGAACACCAATCACGTATATTAAGGGCTACTCTGCGATTATGAAGGACGCTGATCAGGTTGATGCAACAGATTGGCGTAGAAATATTGAAGTCATTTATAACGAAGCAAAGAGAATGGAGCATTTAGTAAGCGATCTTTTTCAGTTAACGAAATTAGAAGAGGGACGTATAAAAATGGATTTGGAGCAAACGAAAGCCGTTCCGTGGTTACAAGCAATTGTAGAGAGCAGGCAGTTAATGTTTGACCAAAATTCATTAAGCTATGAAATCATTGCTGATGAAAGAATAGAGTTTACAATTGACCAGCACCGCCTTGGTCAAGCAGTGATTAATTTATTGGAAAATAGTATTCGTTATACTGAAAAAGGTGGAAACATTACGATAAAGATCGAGGATGGACGGGAGAACTATGTTATTGAAATCACTGATACGGGGAAAGGCATTCCTCATGAAGATCTACCATATATATGGGATCGCTTCTATCGGGTTGATAAATCTCGTTCAAGCAAAAGCGGTGGAAGTGGACTGGGACTAGCCATTGTAAAGCAAGTGGTTGAGCTACATGGTGGAGAAGTAAAAGTAGAGAGTGTGGAAGGGAAAGGTACAACGTTCTATATTACTCTCCCTAAAGAAAAATGATATTTTATACTAAAAATAGTATGACTTTTCCCCGGTTCATAGTTTTTTTACAATTGTATTCTACAATTGGATTTGAAAGGGGAGAACAATAAATGATAAAACTGAAAAAGTGGATTGTATTATTTTTAGTTACTATGATAGTTAGTTTCTTAGCAGCTTGTGGGGGAGCACAAGAAGAGGCGGATTCAGCAGAGCCAGAGGTAGAAGGTGAAGAAATTTCATCAGAGGAACCTACAGTCGAGGAAGAAGATCTAGAAGTATCTGAAGAAGAATACATTGTTGCTGTTGCGAATGAGAATGATGAAACATTATCAGTGATTTATTATCCTGAAGGTCGTCAAGAAGTCGTTCTGTTAGATGGAGAAGCACATAATGTAGAAGTTAACAAAGAAACAAACCTTGTTTGGTTAACAATTAACCCACCGCATGGTCACCGTGAAGAAGAGAGCCATGGACATGGTGATGAGCAAACGAGCGATGCTCATGGGCATGGAGATGAACAAGGTCCAACTATTGTTGCTTATGATCTAAATACACTTGAAAAAGTTGAAGAGTATCCAGTTGGAGACCATCCTGCACACGTTTCAATTACTCAAGATGGTAACATCGTCATAGGTTCTAACTCCGGTGATAACACGGTGACAATTATCGAACGCGCGACTGGTGAAATAACAAGAATTGTAGTGGGACAATATCCGCATGGTTTACGTATTTCACCTGATCAACAATACGTATATGTTGCCAATATGAATAGCGCAGATGTTAGTATCATTGATCTTAAAACAAAGGAAGAAATTAACCGTATTCCAGTAGGTGAAGGTGCAGTGCAAACAGGGTTTTCACATGATGGAAAGTATGCATTTGCTGGTTTACATGCTGACAATCAATTAGCGATTATTGATACTGAAGTTCAAGAAGTAATTGAGAAAGTTGATGTTGGGGTTGGTCCAGTCCAAATGTATGCTAGCTATGATAACAAATATGTTGTCGTTGCAAATCAGGGAAGTGAAGAAAACCCGTCTAATACAGTTACTGTGATTAGTCTAGAAGACTTCCAAGAAGTAAAAGAAGTAACGGTAGGATTTGGAGCACATGGTATTGTTATTTCAGATGACAGCCGCTATGCATTCATTACAAACATGTTTGAAGAGACAATTTCTGTTGTTGATTTAGAAACATTAGAGGAAGTAGAGAAAATTGAAGTTGGCGAGTATCCAAACGGAATTTCGATCAATTAAAAAAGGATAAACCTAGGCATTAGTTTAAAACCAGTGCCTAGGTTTTTTTGTAGCTGTTATCGAAATACAAAGTAGAAAATGATTATGAATAAAAAAGACTATTTTTATACAAATTTTCTTTACAGATCATTCACACATTAATTTAAATCCTCCTATAAAATGCAAATTTTACAGCACCTGGTGATGTCCCCCATGGACACAATGATGAGAAAGAAGATGACTTACATGGAGAGATTGATCATGATGATATAGAAGGGAGTCATGATGAAGATATTGAACATATTGAACATACAGTTAACATTGAAAGTCTACATAAGGATCAACATTTAGGACATGACGACAAACATGAGGATGAGCATGAAGACGATCATGAAGACGACCATGGAAACCTACACGAAGCCGGTCACAGTGACTCACATGGAGATGAGGGTCATAGCTATGAAGAAACTCCTCCAAACTATATTGTACTAGGATCCTTTGGTGTGTTAAATGCAGGATTTCAATTGTATGGTGCTTGGCATAAATGGCTAAGAAGGAGGAAGAACTAAGATGGCAAAACCAGAACATAAACTTGATTTAGAACAACCCAAAAAACATAATAATTTACTTACTATCCCTTTAGTTAAGAAATTTATACAAAGTCGTTGGTATCCAGGAATTTTTCAATGGATGGGAATGGGCGTATTTGCAGTTATCGTATTTCAATTAGTCATAGGTACTGTTGATCCACATAACAACTTTGGGATTTCCATGACGTGGGTGTTATGGTGGCCTATGATTCCGATTATTTTTATTGCATTAGGGAGATTCTGGTGTGCTGTTTGTCCATTTGGTAAAACAAGTGATATTGTTCGTAAGCTAGTAGGAAAAGAGAGACCAATGCCAAAGTTTTTAAAGAAATATGGGATTTGGCTAATTGACTTATCTTTTATTTTAATTACGTGGGGCGATCATATATGGGGAGTAGTAGAATCTCCAAGAGGTTCGGGGTATTTATTACTAGGTTTATTTACAATGGTGGTAATTACATCCGTTTTTTATGAAAGACGAACATTTTGTAAAACATTATGTTTCTTAGGAGGATTAGCAGGGAACTATTCACGGGCAGGAATGTTGGAGTTAAGAGGAACACCAGATATTTGCCGAACTTGTAAAACACAAGAATGCTTTAAAGGAAACGAAAAAACAGAGGGCTGTCCAATGTTTCAATTTGTTCGAACAATGGATACAAGTGCTGACTGTAACCTTTGTGGTAACTGTGTAAAAACTTGTCCAAATGATTCGATTCGAATTTCAGTAAGAAAACCGACAAAAGAATTATGGTTTATCAAAAATCCGCGTCTTGAGCATGCGTTTTTAGCCATGGTCATCATGGGAATCGTATTTGTTCAAAACATGACGATGCTTGAATTTTGGGAAAACGTTTTAGCAGGTATTGGTGCTGTAACAGGGACAAGTCTTTATGTTGTAAACTTTACAATTGCCTTTATTATCGCGATGATTATTCCAATCATGTTGATGTGGATCACTGCAAAAGTGACGGTTTCTGTGGATACTAGTTCTTCATTACGAGATAATTTTATTCGTTACGGATATGCAATTATTCCACTGGATTTAGCAGGTCATATTGGTCACAACCTGTTCCATTTGCTAACGGAAGGAAAGGCTGTTTGGTTTAATACTGTTGCTCTTTTTGGGATTGAAATGACTGGAGATATTGCAATTACATCTGATGAATCAGTAAGGATTGGACAATATGTTATTATTGGATTAGGTTTAATCGGTTCATTGTATTCTGTTTATCGTATTGGGCATAAGAAGCCCGCTAGTAAGTTATGGCCGTTCTACTTTATTATGATTCTATTTGCAGTACTAAACTTTATCCTTTTTTCGCTTCCAATGGATCACCGAGTTCACTAAATATGACTTAAGAGAATCGAGGGATACGCGATTCTCTTTTTTGATTAAATCCTATTTATGGAAAATTAGATTTAACTAAATTTCTTTCAAAATAGTAATTTATATTTTTTAACAAACTTTCTTCATAGTTTTTTTACACTTCTTGCTTATTATATCTATGAACGTAATTAATAAGGAGAAGGTGATTGTATTGATAGCAAGATTAACGGTTGGAATTTCAGCATTGTTCTTAGTGTTTTTATTAATCGGCTGTAATGCAGAGCAAAACGCTGAGATAGCGGAAGACGGTAATAGTGAAGAGGCTATTATTGAGGAACAGAATAATGAAAGTAATGATGCTGCTGATGAAATAAAAATTATGAAAATTGAAGCGGTCGAAGAACATTGGATGTATAACGATGATTTAATGAGTATGGCTTGGACTTATAATGGCAAAGTCCCTGGTGAAGAAATTCGAGTTCGGGAAGGGGAGAATGTTGAAATTCATTTTAAAAACTCACTCCCATTTCCAACGGCACTGCATCTTCATGGCTTACCTATAACAAATGAGATGGATGGCGTACCAGGAATTACTCAGAATACAGTTTTGCCAGGTGAAGAATTTATATATTCTTTCAAGGCTGATACACCAGGAACGTATTGGTATCATTCTCATGAAAATAGTGCCCAGCAATTATTTAAAGGATTATATGGTGCAATCATTGTCGAGCCAAGTGATCAAGAAGAATTTAACCTTGATCAAATGGTGATCATTAATGAGTGGTCAACAATGGAATCAGAAATTGTTGGTAACATGTCTGAAATGGACCACGGTGCCATGAATCAAGACATGACTCATGGTCATGGGGGCCATGGTGATACATCAGCCCAAATGGCTGGGGAATCTCATAACGAAATGATGAATGAGATGTATGATACGTTAATTATTAATGGAAAAGCAGATCCTGCTTTTGACATCATTAATGTAAAAGAAGGAGACAAAGCAAAACTACGATTTTTAAATGCTGGATTATATACTCAAGTGATCTCTATACCTGAGCACTCATTTAAAGTGACGCATTATGATGGTCAACCTGTAAACGAACCTGAGTTAATAAAAAATAAAGCGCTACGAATTGCCCCAGGAGAGCGTTATGATGTAGAACTTACACTTGATAATCCAGGTGCATGGGGGATTCATGTTTTTGCAGAAGAGAATCGTGATAAGTTAAATGGATTAATCCCTGTTGTTTACGAAGGGTTTGAATCAGAATCACTCGTAAGTTCAGATGACATCGTAGATTATTTCGATTTTACATCTTATGGTACTTCAATAGCACATTCACTAGATGGAAGTGAGATTACAAAAGAATATGATATGATTCTAGATTCAAATGACGGTGGAGAGACTTTTACGATTAACGGGAAGAAATCACCTGAGCACGAAGTTTATCATGTTGAATCGGGAGATATTGTTAAAATGACAATCACAAATAATAGTGATGTTGATCATCCAATGCATTCTCATGGTCACCTTTTCTCAGTCATTTCTAAAGACGGTCAACCGATTGAAGGTTCACCAATTATAAAAGATACTTTAAACGTCAGACCAAATGAAACATATGAAATTGTTTTTGTTGCTGATAATGAAGGTAATTGGGTATTCCATTGTCATGAACTTCATCATGCAAGTAGCGGAATGATCTCAGAAATTAAATATGAGGGTTTTGAACCTAATTTTTAACTACTAAATAACAATCGCCGAAAGCTATTCTTTCGGCGATTTTATTTACCCAATATAAGTTTATTTGATAGTAGGCTAGCAGTTGTAAATTTAGTGGAAGTAACTTAATACACTAATTTTAAGAACTGTGTTCACCCCCTATTAGTTGCAACTAATGAAATTCCCCCCATAAAGTCTCCTATTCTTACTAAGTATAAAATACCAGCTTGATTCTATAGAGGATTTGCTATTTAATATACAATGTAGATTTCGTACAAGAAGTTAAATAATACGATACAAAGAGACAAAAGAAATGGGATGTGTTACGGTTGTGTATTGGAAGAAAAACACTTGTGATTCTTTTAATTGGAATACTTTGTATAATGATCACAGGCTGTAATAAGGAAACGAAGGAAGAAAATCTTTTAAAAGATGTAGAGAAGCTAGACGGCATCAATACAGAGTATGAAGAAATACAACCTTCTATAGAAGGAACGACAAAAGTAGATCCTGAGGGGAGGCAAATTGTTACTAATTTATCTGATATTCTAATATTGGTAAATAAGGATAGGCAGTTACCATATGACTATGAACCGGAGGATTTAATAGAACCGGAAGTTCCTTTTTCTTTTGAGGGAAATATTTCCAAAAGATTAATGCGAGAGGAAGCAGCACATGCATTAGAAGAGCTATTTTTGGAAGCTGATAAAGAAGATGTCGAAATATTCGCAGTGTCAGGATATAGATCGTATGAACGGCAGGAAGCTGTTTTTGCTTATTATGTGAATCAGAAAGGTGAGCATGAAGCCAGGAAAGTTAGTGCATATCCTGGGCAAAGTGAGCATCAAACAGGACTCGCAATGGATATTACCAGTCGTAGTGTTAACTTGAAGATTACCGAGGAATTTGGTGAAACGAGTGAAGGAATGTGGTTAATGGAAAATGCCCATAATTTTGGTTTTATTATTCGTTATCCGAAAGATAAAACAGAGATCACCGGATATTCCTATGAACCCTGGCATATACGTTATGTTGGTAAAACAGCAGCTCTGGAGATTTTTGAGCGAAAGATAACATTGGAAGAGTATTTTCTGCAGTAGCGTTGTTGAAAAATAAGCAATAAAATCCTAGCGGTATTCGTTACCTATTACAAATATTGAAAATGTAATGAAAAATGACTGTTAAATTGGATATCGATTTAACAGTCATTTTTTTATTGATATATCGGTATTTGTACTTATTATTTCTTTAAATTTGCATGGTAATTTGTTGTCAAAATTGTAAGGTACATTGGCTGGCATATGGTGACATTTTAACCTACATATTTATGTGTTAAATTGTTCGGTAATATAAAAAGACATTCCTAAAGGAGGATGTCTTTTACTAATTACTTACATTAACCGTTTAATTTCTCATTTTCAATAACATCCTTTACTACATCTTCAATGGTCACATTTTCGAGAACCTTTTCCAATGCATGTTGAGCACTGAAAAAGAGTGGTTCAATTGTATTTTGAATATTCCTTCCGACGGTACAATCAGGGTTCGGATTTTCGTGAATACTAAAAAGTTCTTTTTCCTTGACAACATTTACCGCTTTATAAACATCAAGCAATGTAATATCCGATAAATCCTTTGCGAGTTCTGCTCCTGCAATACCAGGTTGCACCATTATTAATCCTGCCTTTTTTAACATACCCATAATTTTTCTAATGACGGCAGGGTTTGTGTTAACACTTCCTGCTATAAATTCAGATGTACTTACTCCATCTTTATTTAATTCAATCACAGTTAATATATGAATGCCAACGGAAAATCTACTGCTGATGGACACCTTCAGTCACCTTCCTTATATTTTTTTGAGAAAATAAATTAATATGATCATTATGTAATTCATTCGATTACAAGTCTATTATAACTAAAACGTTATTCATAATAAAAAATGATTTTTAAATTGTTGACATCCAACTAAATTGTAACTAAAATGATTACATGTAATCGTATTGATTACAACTGATTTTATCATTACAGGGGGACTATAAAATGAAAATTGGAATTGTTGGTGCAAGCGGGAAAGCAGGTAGACTTATTTTGAAGGAAGCAGTTAGCCGTGGACATCAAGTTACTGCTATCGTTAGGGATAAGTCAAAAATAAAAGACACGAATGTTGCGGTGATCGAAAAAAATATATTAGATCTTACACAAGATGATGTTAAGCAGTTTGAAATAGTTGTAAATGCTTTCGGTGCTCCTCTTGGTGAGGAACAAGCACATGTGGATGCTGGACATGCATTAATTGAGGCTTTAAAAGGAACTAATGGAAGAGGGATCATCGTCGGTGGTGCTGGAAGTCTTTATGTCGATGAAAATAAAACGGTTCAGCTAATTGATACACCTGAATTTCCGGATTTTGTAAAGCCAACAGCAAAAGGTCAAGCGAGAAATTTGCAAGAATTACAAACAACAACTGACATAAAATGGACATTTATCAGTCCTTCTGCCGTATTTGATGCGGAAGGAAAAAGAACTGGAGAGTATAAGTCAGGAAAGGATCACCTTCTTGTAAATTCAAAAGGTGAAAGCTATATCAGTTATGAGGATTACGCAATTGCAGTTTTAGATGAAATTGAAAATCCACAGCATATAAACGAACGTTTTACTGTCGTTGGCGAAGCAGAGTAATTAGTGACGTATAATACAGTACTAGGTTTAGCGATAAAAAACGGAACCCGTTAATAAAATCCCCACTTATTTTTTAATATGTGGGGATTTTACTCTAGGATTAAATTTTTATTCATTTCAATTACTTTATTTATGTGTACTATTATATAAATGAGAAGAATGATCGATATCCGCTCTAGGAATGGGATATTGATATTGATTAGATAAAATGAAGAATAGGATAACGACCAGAAAAAGTGGAAGTTGTTTTGCAAAAAAGAACTTCCTCCAGCCTTTTTCTTTGATGATAATATCGTGTTGGATCAGTAAAAATAAAAGAAAAAGAATACCTGAAGAGAAAACGGCGAAAACATTAATAACAGTATTTATTGTGTCATTTGGAATCATTACACCTAACATTACTCCCATCATCCCGCCCATAATGCCCGACATAAAGCCATCTATCACAGCAATAATATTAAATTGAATTCCAAAGATAACTCCAGTCATGCCTCCTATTATCATACTAATCACCGTCATCTTAAAAAGTTGATCCGAATACAGTATTCCCAGTACAATTCCGAATGTTAGGCCAATGGTCATCCCTGTTGACATTGCAATCATCATACCAGTCATATAACTAATACGTTTTCTATACAAAAACGTAAAGCTTAGAATCCATAAGATAATAATAAAATAGGTGATTAGCAGACTATATATGGAAGTCATTTCATTCCCCTCCTTATCTATGTTTTATTTTCAACAAAAACAATTATGACATCTTAAGTCAAATTTTCTTCATTGTTTCTCCTTACTTTTTTTCTATAATAACGATTAAGGAGGGGAAGGTTATGAAAAATAAAACAGTAATCATAGGGTTTTCAGTAGTGCTACTCATTGCTGCATTATTTTTTTTCACTTTAAATAAAACGAATACGTTTGATGTGCCGCGATTTTATGTTGCTAATGCTGCTGATGGTACCGTTTCAGCTGTTGACCTATCAGAAAGTGAACCTGTAAAAGCTATGCAGTTTAACTACGAACAACTTTCACATGGAATTGCACAATCTCCAGATCAAGAAACACTCTATATTGGTACGGGATTTGACGGGAAAAGCCTGTTAGCAGTCGATGTAATGACTGAGGAGATTATGAATGAAATTGAATTTGATGAAGGTGTTCATGGAATTGATATCCATCCTTCTGGTCAATACTTGTATATTTCGTTAAATCCAGGATTAGGTAATGACGAAGGTGGAGGAATAGCAGTTGTTGATACTGCATTATTTGAAGTTGTTGCATTTATTGAAACAGATCCCGGTCCGGCCCATATTTCAGTCACTATCGATGGATCACAAGTTTGGGTAGCGAATGTAAATGCGAATACGATCAGTGTTATTGATGCTTACACATTTCAAGTGTTAGCGTCTGTTCCAGTCGGAGAGATCCCAAATGAGGTTGCGGTAAGTCCAACTTTAGATTTTGCATATGTGGCCAATGTTCGCTCAAATACAATTTCAGTGATTGATATGGTTACCTTTGAAGTCGTAGAGGAAATCGAAGCAGGAGAAGGAGTTCATGGTGTTACGGTTTCACCAGATGGCCAAGAAGTATGGACAGCAAATAATCATTCGAATGACGTATCGGTTATTGATAAGGAAACATTTACGGTAACTGATCGAATCGAGACGGGATCTTATGCAAATCACATATCTTTTTCACCTGATGGAAATTGGGCGTTCGTTACACATCGTGAATCAAATGATTTAGCTGTTATTGATCGACAAACTCTTGAAGTTATTGAGATGATTCCTTTAGGTGCAGAACCACATGAAATGACGTTAAAAGAGCTTGTTACATTTAAAGATCTTGAAGTAATCAATGAAAAATGGTCACAAGCCAATCACGATCGTCATTCACTACAGCAAAGTGATTATATTGATGGAATTGAATTTGATATTGAATTACTATCACCTTATAATGCGGAGAATGTAGAAATTGTTGAACAATTAACTGACCTCAATTTATTTGATTACTATGCAGTCCGCTTATCGTTAACAACTCACTCAGGTGACTTAAATTCGATCAATTGGTCTGAGATTACATCATTAACATCGGAAAATGGACTAAAGGCACCCGTTAAGCATTGGATTGTAGAAAATGGTGATTCGCATCACCCAAGTTACTTAGCGGTGTTTGAAAAGACTGTTGATATGAACCCGTTAATGAACAGTAGAAGTGAAAGTTTAACAGTAAAATTTTCACCATTCCTTCAGAACGAAGAAGTAACGATACAGTTAAAAAAATAAATGAATTGTGGTCAACTTAGTGATTGTATATGAAGGAAAAAAAGCTGACAATAAATTAAAATGTTCAATTATTTGTTTTTCTTCATAGTTTCTTAATAAATATAAGTTAATTTATTAGATGAATATAAAGAAGGACACAGGAGGTATCGTTTTGAAAAAAGGTTTATTTTTTATAGGGGCAGCAATGTCTTTGACTTTACTATTATCTGGATGTGGCAATGGTGATTCTGCAAAGGAAGAAGCAGAAACCGAGACAAGTAATGAGCAAGTAATAGTGGAGGATAATGAGGAAAAAGAAACTGTTGATATCGAAACTGATAATGGCAGTCAAGTAATTGCTGCACATGATTTTTATGAACCATTTACTGGTAATATGGATCATATCCATGGCATAGGTTATGCCGGCAACCAAAATGCGATATTTTTTGCTGCACATGACGGTGTAAAGGTGTATGAAAATGGAGAATGGTTTAAAACAAAGGATTTTAACAATGATTATATGGGCTTTACCCCTGTTGACAAAGGTTTTTATACGAGTGGACACCCTGGAGCTGGAGTAAACCTTCCTAATCCATTAGGGTTAAAAAGAAGCTATGATGATGGACAAACATTAGAAGATTTAGCAATGGAAGGGCAAAGTGATTTTCATGCAATGGGTGTAGGTTATTATAACCATGCTATCTACTTACTTAATGAATATCAAAATCCAACATTGGATTTAGGGTTTTTTGTATCAAAAGATGATGGGCAAACGTGGAATGAAATAAGTACAGCTGATTTAGGAGGTCATATTCTAAATATTGCTGTTCATCCAACGAATGAAGATACCGTTGCCTTAACGACAGAAGCAGGAGTTTATTTATCAGAGGATGCGGGAGAGAGCTTTACATTATTAACAACAAATAAACAGGGGATTTCAGTTCATTTTTCTGAAGATACATTATGGTATGGGGCGTATGGAAATGAACCAGAACTTATAAAATATTCACTTGAAAGTGGAAGTGGAGAGGAAATTGCATTGCCGAAAATGAAACAAGATGCAGTCATGTATTTTGCGCAAAACCCACAAAATGAAGCAGAGCTTGTTTTTTCAACGATCAATGGGGATGTCTATTTATCAAATAATCAGGGTGAGACATGGCAATTGCTGGTTAAACAAGGTAAGCTTCAGGATTAAAGGTGCAGTTGAAAAGAAAATTTATTTATAAAGTATAGCTCTGGATTTTTGAACAAATATTATAATTGTTCAAATTCAAAGGAGGTGTGCTAGAAAATGGATGCACAACGAGCTCAACAAATTGCGTCTTCACCAAATATGGCTAATGTAATGTACAATGGAAAACAGATTTACATCGAGCATGTAGATCAACAAAGTGGAATGGCAACAATCCATCCGTTAGATAATCCGAATAGTAAACAAAGTATTTCTGTAGACAGCTTACAAGAACAATAAAACTACAGTAGAGAGATAACCATTTAAAAATTTTATTGGTTATCTCTTTATTTTTGCTTTTTGACCAGTTGCAATTTGCTTTACTTTCTATTATTATCATTATTGATAATGATAATAATCAATTACCTACAGGAGGTAAATCAGGATGAATATAGGAGAAGAGAGAATTCAAATTAAAGGCAAGGTTAACATAGGTGCAACAATGTCATATCCGTATACCGTTGATGAAAAAGCTCCAGCTGTTTTACTAATTGCTGGATCCGGTCCAGGTAATCGGGATGGAAATCAACCATCATTAGAACTTAACCTATATAAGCTGATTGCAGAATCGTTAACGGATGCTGGCTACATTTCTCTTCGCTATGATAAAAGAGGAGTTGGTGAAAGCGAAGGGGATCTTGCACGTGCAGGAATGTGGGATTTAGTCGACGATGCTGAAAGTGCACTAAATTATTTGCGTGAGCATCCTCACGTAGATGAAAATCGTATCTTTGTTTTAGGTCATAGTGAAGGAACAATGCTAGCGACAGCATTGAATGAAAGAACCCCAGTTTCAGGTCTAATTCTCATTGCTGGAGCGGGAGATACAATTGAAAGTGCGACAAAATATCAAAGAGAGTTAGCATATGAAGAAATGAATAACGAGACAGGACTAAAGGGATGGTTAATCAAAAAATTAAAAGTAACGGAAAAAGCTGAAAAGAAAGCTGAGAAGATATTTAGAAAAATGGCAGCAAGTAAGAAGGATATGATCCGAGTTCAATTTGTAAAAATGCCCGCAAAATGGTTCAGAGAACATTTTCATTATGATTTAAAAGGAGCGATGAAAAAGGTTACGTGTCCGGTTTTGGCAATTAATGGATCAAAGGATATCCAAACAAGAGTCGAAAAAGTATATGACGTACCTGAGCTTGTCTCTGGTCCAGCAGAAGTACATGTTATTAATGGGATGAATCATGTTTTACGCCAACAAGAAGGGAATGTCTCGATTCAAAAAGTGGTTGTCGCTTATCGCGAGCAAGTTAGAACCCCGCTTCATAGAGAGCTTATGCCCAAAATTATCGACTGGCTAAATCGGGTGAATAAGTAAAGTGACAAGTATTATTTAGGGGGTGATAATTATGGTAATGTCAAAAACAGATTTGATTTTACATCCAGTCAGAATGAAAATTATCCAGTCATTAATAAAACGGCCACTAACAGTTCAAGAACTATTGGAGTGGCTTCCTGAAATCCCGCAAGCAACATTATACCGGCAGTTGAAGATACTAACTGATAACAGTGTGATTTACATCTCAAGTGAACGTAAAGTACGAGGAGCAATGGAACGGACGTACTCATTAAATCAAGAGGCTGCAAATCTTAGTGCTGAAGAGGCTAATCAGATAAGCAAAGATGAACATATGAAATATTTTATGACATATTTTGCCAACATAATGGAGATTGTAGAGGAGTACTTAGATTGTGAAGGGCGTGAAATGGCAAAGGACGGGTTTGGGTATCGACAAAGTGATTTATATTTGGATGATGAAGAGTTTCAGCAGTTTAAAATTGACCTCACAAATATTATGAAAAAGTATGCAGCTAACGAACCTGCTAAGCAACGAAGGAGAAGGACGTTTGCCACAATAGTTGTACCAAAATTGAAATGAGCAAGAACGTAGAAGGGTAATAGCAGAGCAATGGATAAGGTGAGTCGCATTTGTTAACAATGTATCTAGACATTTAGGAAAACTAACGACAAAGGTGGGTTTCTGTTGTTGCATTATTACCGTGAAGGCAGTGGTGAGCCTCTAGTTTTGATCCATGGATTTCTAAGTACAAATCGTGTGTTTGATAAAATAAGGTCCAACTTAACAAAACAATTTGATGTGATTGCTATAGATTTACCTGGTCATGGCAAATCATCGCTATCAAATGTACAAACAATTGATGACTATACAGATAAGATTATTGAATTGCTTTCTTCCTTACACATAAAAAACGCAACTTGGTTAGGCCATTCAATGGGTGGCTATATTACGATGGCTGCTGTTGAAAAACAGTCTGACTATGTGAAAAGAGCAGTCTTTGCATATTCATCTCCTGTAGCTGATTCAGATAAAGAGAAGGAGCAACGAGATCAACATGTTGAAAAAATCCGTACCTTTGGTCTTGATGAATTTATCAAAGAGCGCATCCCCCTTTATTTTGCATTTTATCCTGATCCAAAAAATTTGGAGGAAGCCTTTAGACATGCTAAACAAACAACAGTTGATGGGGCAATAGCAGCAACGGTGGCGATGAAGGAACGTCGGGATCAAGTAGACATGATTAATAAGACTAAGATCCCACTCTTATTTATAGAAGGTAAAAAAGATATGGTTGAAAAACCTTTTCAGTCCTCTTCGAAACTAGTGACTAAAGCGCAAACGGATACTTCACATATGGGGATGTTTGATAATCCAGAGCAATTTCTAGCTGAGCTGCAAAATTGGATAGAAAAACCTAACCTATAACTGTAAACGGAATGATATTATTAATCATACGGTATATAAGCTGTTGAAAATACACTCAACGGCTTTTTTACTTTTTAATCTAAATTTTGGAAAATGATAGTATAATTGAATTTATAGAGAGGTGGTGTTTTATGGGGAGTCCATTTATACCTGTACGTACGAGTAAAAGATTTAACATAAAAAAGATAGTAAGAAATGTAATTTTTACCTTTCTCATTATCATTTTATTGCATTCAATTTATGGATATTTCAAACCATTACCAAATGGACTATCAGTTGAAGGAGATATTCATCAAGGTGATGTTGAATTCTTGTATGATTTAACGTACGAAAGCGATAACGGAATTATGAAAGAGCAAAGCATCTTTGAACGGATTCATTCGTTAATCGATGAAGCTGATGATTTTATAATTGTAGACATGTTTCTATTTAATGATGAATATGATCGTGCCTTTGAATATCCAACGGTATCAAACGATTTAGTTCAAGCTCTCATTGAAAAAAAAGGTGAACAGCCTGAAGTAGAAATAGTTGTAATTACCGATCCGATTAACACTTTTTATGGATCGTACTCTCCGGATTCGTTTCAACAGCTAGAACAAGCAGGAATTTATATCGTTTATACGGATTTGGCATCGCTAAGAGATTCTAATCCTGTTTATTCTGGGTTTTGGCGTTCAGTTATGAAATGGTTTGGGAAGTCTGAGGATGGCTGGCTTCCAAGTCCTTTTAGTCCTGATTCACCAAATGTGACACTTCGCTCATACTTTGATTTATTAAATTTTAAAGCAAATCATCGTAAAGTCGTGATTACCGAAAAGGAAGCAGTTGTCACATCAGCAAACCCGCATGATGCCAGTGGGAATCATTCAAACATTGCTTTTGCTTTAAAGGGAAAGATTATAGAGGATTTAATTCGTTCGGAAAAAGCAGTGGTGTCCATGTCTGGGACAGATGATGAGCTTTTTGATAGACTGCAGATTAAAGATGAAACCGCAAAAGATGAGGAACAAGCGGGGCTTCAACTTGTTACGGAAGGGGAAATTAGAGAACATTTGTTAAGGGAAATTGATGAAGCTGTAGAAGGCGATACGATATATGTCGGTGCTTTTTACTTATCTGACCGAAAAGTCATTCGTAAATTACTGGATGCCGCTGAACAAAATGTGACGATCCGTCTTATTTTGGATGCGAACAAGGATGCTTTTGGAAGAGAAAAAAATGGTGTTCCTAATCGCCCTGTAGCTTATGAATTAATTAAAAAGTCGAAACAGAAAATAGAAGTTCGTTGGTACAACACGAATGGAGAACAATACCATACAAAGCTTGTCATGATAGATAAGGGAGAGGAAGCAGTATTAATTGGTGGCTCAGCCAATTTTACAAAACGAAATCTCGGAGATCTGAATTTAGAAAGTAATGTAAAGGTAACCGGATCAGCTGAGCTTATCATTATGCAACAGGCGAGAGACTATTTTGAAATGTTGTGGAGGAATGAAGGAGCAAACTATACACTTGACTATGAAGATTATAAAGATGATTCTCTTATGAGCAGATTCCTTTACCGTTTTCAGGAATGGAGCGGAATATCTAGTTTTTAGAGAATACAACATCCACCTCACTAGTTTTTGAGGTGGATGTTTCATTTTAAAAAACAAGATCATTTTCTTCTATTTGCCGATATATATACATTAGTAGATAAAAAGCCGTTACGTTGAAGGTTACAAGCAAATATACATACAGAGAGAAGAAAGGAGGAGATTGGTATGAAAGCGAGGAAAAGACATCTAAATTTTATGACTTGGAATCTCTATTTAGGTGCAGATCTTCAACCGATTTTAACTTCTTCATTTGAACAACTTTCAGAGCGGATAATAGAAGTTTTGCTTCAATTTCTTGTGACAAATTTTCATACTCGTGTAAAAACAATTGCACGTCTGATTGGTGCAAATAAACCTGACATTATTGGGCTCCAAGAAGTAGAACTATTTGAACTATTTCCTTTGAAACTTCCGTCTGCATCATATGACTTTTTACAACTGCTTCAGCATGAATTTAGTCTTCTTGGAATAAATTATGAAGTCGTTGCAATTAATAAAAATCACTCGTTGGAGCTACCATTGAATCTAGGAAAAAGATTACGATTTATTGATAGGGATGTAATATTAATGAAAAAAGAATCGCGATTGCGTGTTTGTGCGGTTGAAGAAAAGAATTTTAGAACAAACTTCTCTACTCAGCTAGCAGGAAGGACATTTAATATTGTTCGCGGGTGGTCTACTGTTGATGTTCATAAAAACGGTGATACGTTTCGTGTGATTAATACTCATCTTGAACCAGATTTTACAGACGTTCAAGTGGCTCAAGGGAATGAATTATTAGATGGACCAGCAAGGACAGACCTGCCTCTCGTTGTATTGGGCGATTTAAATTCTAATGCTGACGGATCTGGAAAGATGACATATGAGAATTTTCTTAATGAAGGGTTTCATGATGTCTGGACTGAGAAGGGACAAAGGTACGGCTTCACTTGTTGTCAGCATCCTAATTTATTAAATGTGGTCTCAAGTCTAAACCGAAGAATCGATTTTATTTTATATAAAAATGGGTGGGAACCTCTTAATGCAATAATAGTCGGAAACCAAAAACGTGACAGAACGCCATTTGGACTTTGGCCATCAGATCATGCTGGGGTCATAGCTAGGTTAACGTTATAATAAGTTGATTTTAAATATAGCTAAGAAAGGGTACCCTCTCTTAATCACGAATTAGATTATGGTAAAATGACTAAGATGTGATAAAAGAAGGAAATAAGTGAGGGGCATAAGGAATGAACAATTATAAGCTTGTTATTTTATATGATGGAGGACGTTATAAAGGGTGGCAACGTCTCGGTAATAATGAAAATACAATTCAAGCTAAAATTGAACATGTTTTATCAGAAATGGTTGGAAGAGAAGTAGAAATTATAGGTTCAAGTCGTACTGATGCCGGTGTACATGCCTTTGCGCAAGTCGCAAATTTTAAGGTGAAGGAAACTTTGTCCGAGGATGAAATAAAAAACTATTTAAATCGTTTTCTCCCGCAAGATATCAGTATAAAAGAGGTAGAATTAGTTCATGAACGATTTCATGCGCGATATAAGGCGAAAGATAAGACGTATTTGTACAAAATTTGGAATGAGGATCATATCAATCCTTTTATGCGTAAGTACAGTATGCATGTTAAAAAAAAGCTGAGCATTTCCAAAATGCAAATTGCAGCACAATCATTTCTAGGTGAGCATGATTTTACCGCCTTTTCCAATGCAAAATCAAAGAAAAAGTCAATGATTCGTGAGATCTATGGAATTGACATCGAAGAAAAAGCAGGCTTCGTCTATATAAGAGTTCGTGGTGAGGGGTTTCTTTATAATATGGTTCGCAAAATGGTTGCAACGTTAATTGAAGTAGGTATAGGACATATACAACCAGAGGAAATCACAAATATTTTACAACTAAAAGAACGAAATCAAGTTCCATATATGGCTGATGCAGGTGGATTGTATTTGGAAAAAATTGAGTTTTAATTACGTAATTAAATCAAATGAAAGACAGATGATTCTCACTCACATGCAGAAGTGTCTGTCTTTCATTTTTAGCTGTGTTATCGTTTTTAAAAAACTTATACAATGTTGAAGTCATGTCATAAAATCCTATACAGGTAAACTGAGTGATAATTAGAATTAAAAAAGGGTATATTTACATTACATAACTTTTGATTTTTTGTGATTATTTTTAAACAGAAAGGGTGTATCGGATGACAATACTTGAAGTTATCATACGCACAAGTATTGCTTTTGTTATCTTATATGTATTATGTCGAATACTTAATAAAAAGTTAATTGCGCAGATGACATTTTTTGACTTTGTTGCTGGTATTACGATTGGCTCGATTGTTGCAAGTGCAATTCTCACGAAGGATTTGCCAATTTACATAAGTATGACTAGTCTCATTCTCTTTTGTTTCTATGTTTTACTAAGTAATATTGCTGCAATAAAAAGTTTAATTGGCAGGAAGATTCTTGAGGATGAACCAACATATTTAATGAAGGAAGGGCAAGTGTTAGAAGAAGGATTGAAAAAATCAATGTTAACGATGGATAGCCTTCTATCGTATTTACGCAAAAAAAATATCTTTAACATCGATGAGGTAGAAACAGCGCTTCTTGAAACAGATGGAACGGTTTCCGTTTTAAAAAAGCCCGCCTATTTACCTGCAATGCAAAAAGATGTTTTTAACATACAGTCTTCTAGAGGAGTGGGACAGGCATTTATTATTGACGGAAAAGTATTAATGAAAACTGTTGAGTTGTTAGGAAAGGATATTGAATGGGTCAGAGATACACTATCACGAAACAATATCTCAAGAATTGAAGATGTTTTTTTCGCTCAAATTGATACGAAAGGGTTTGTTTACATCGATACACGAAAAGATGTTGTTGGATCAAGTGAAAAATAGATAGGGCATGGATAAATTTACATAATATGTAAAAATAGGGAGATTATAACTTTAATGAACAAAAAAATACTACGATTGGTGTAAAGTTATATGTCTAAGTTCATCAATATTGGAATGAATGTTGAAACGTTTCTTATAGTAACGGTGGTTACTGGTGGCATAATAGGAATTCTTCTTTTTTTAAGGATTGACCTAAAGCGGTACGGTCTATTATATTTATTGAGTGTAATTGTTGGTAATGTGCTTTGTTATTTGTTTGTAGAACTTGGCTTCTATTCTTATCCTTATCGTCTATTTCCCACACTGTCTAGGATGCCGATTGTAGAAATAACGTTATCTTTTCCTTTACTTGTCTTACTCTCGGTACGGTATAGTCCTAAAATTTGGGCATGGAAAATTCCTTTTTATTGGGCAATTATTCATATTGGTATGTTTATTGAAACAGTTATATTAATGAATACTCGTATCATTACTTATGAGTATAAATGGGATTTTTGGGACTCATATACATGGTGGTGGATTTATTTATTAGTGTTTGAATGGATTGGTAGTATGATAATTCCGGAACAGTTACGTAAGCCACTTAGTATTCGCACCTTACGTTATGGAAGGTTAGGATGGTTTCTTATTCATTTTGTTTTAATAATTACCATCTTCTTAGGCGGGTATTATCTAGGTTCGTTAAAATAACCAGTATGTCAATTTGAACTGGAAACTTTGAAGTCGTATACATAAATGGTATATAGTGAAATAGAGATTTGCATAAAGGGTGTTTGGTGATGATGAAACAAAATCCAATTTGGAAAAAGTGGTGGCTATGGGCGATTATCGTTTTTCTTTTTTTTAATTTTCTAGTGAACCAATTTCAAAACGAAGAAAAAATTTCGCCAGAACAAAATGATATTATTAATAGTAATATATCGACTCATTAATTAAAATGTCCATCTTTGTTGAAAAAAACAGAGATGGACATTTTACTTATATATTCTGTGCATAATTTTCATTTTGAATGTTGTTCAACATAATATATAGGCTGTGTTTTTTGATAAGCTAAGAATTTTGATTATACTTACTTTTTCTTATTAGCTTCTTCAGTTACAACAAGAGCAAGGTCTTCATTTCCAAACAGAGATAGCGCATTAAGTAATGTACTTGTTAAGATTTCACCAGCTTCTTCTTTTGGCAAAGTTAAATCAATCGCCTGTTGCAATGATGGATTAGATCCCTGCAGTGGATAAGCGCGATTGTATAATTCAACTGGATCGAGGTCATTATTAATGCACCATTGTGCAAACACTAAAATCATCATTTGCTCATCCTTTTGGTAATTTTGAATAACTTGTAGTTCGATGTCTTTTTTTGAATTCATGCAATAATCCCCTTATAAATGAAAGATAGTTTCATTATAGTAAAGGTTATTCTTAAAGAAAATACCCCCAAAGCAGAACTCTGTGTAATAAGTTATACATAATTAGTAAACCATTCAAATATAGAAGTATTATGATTACTTATTGGAGGTTATTGATGATGGCGAGCCAAACAGGAGAAATTGTACAAAGTTCATTAGCTGCACTGTTAGAGAATGATTCATTTTTACCTAATTTAAAAGGGCAAACAAGAAAGAAAGCATTTACGTCATTAGCTGCGATCCTGTCAACTCCAAACCATGTTCACAAATCTTTTTTGCGTATTTCTTTAGAAAATGAAGAAGTTGTGCGAATTCCAGCTTATCGAATTCAACATAATAATACTCTTGGCCCATATAAGGGAGGGATTCGCTTTCATGAAAATGTAAATGAAAGTGAAGTAACGAATCTTGCTGCGTTAATGACGTTAAAGAATGCTCTACATGAAGTTCCTTTTGGGGGCGGAAAAGGTGGAGTCGTTATTAATCCAAGAGAATATTCAGTGAAAGAGCTTCATCGAATTTGTCAAAAGTATGTTCGTTCCTTTAGTGACATCATAGGCCCTGATAAAGATATTCCAGCACCTGATATGGGTACAGGTGACCGAGAAATGGATTGGATGACGGCAGAATATAAAAGTATACGGCCTGGTCAACCATATCGAGGCAGTTTTACAGGGAAAAGTGTTGTCAATGGTGGATCATTAGGTAGAAGAGAAGCAACTGGCAAAGGAGTTTACTTTACGTTTCGCTATTTACTTCATGACTTTGTTAAAGAGGAAAAAAGCTGGTTAATCTCTACAGGGAATAACTATGCGAAAACAGCGGTTGCACTTTCTGATCAGCCGTTAAGGGTTGCAGTTCAAGGCTTTGGTAATGTTGGATCGATTGCTGCTCTTGAAGCGTATCATTGTAAGCAGGTTCATAATAAAGTAGTTGCTGTCAGTGACCGCAATGTGACGCTTTATAACTCGGAAGGATTAGACATACCAGCATTAGCTGATTATACGTATCACAATCAAGGAGATTTGCCAAAAAATGTAGAGGAATTAACAAAATCAGGGGTAAAGGCAACCATTCTGGATCGTGAAGATGTACTTTATCTTGATGTTGAGGTTCTCATTTTGGCAGCTTTAGAGGATCAAATCCGCAAAGACAATGTTGAACAAGTAAAAGCCAAAATTATTGTAGAAGGCGCCAACGCTCCTGTAACGGGTGATGCGGACAAAGTATTAAATAATAAGGGTGTTATTATTATCCCCGATATACTAGCGAACGCAGGCGGTGTTATAGTCTCTTATTTTGAATGGCTTCAAGGCAGGGAAACACAGTTTTACAGTGAGGAAGAAGTGTTTGCGTTATTAAGTGAGAAGATGCAATCAACAATGAGTACAATTCTTCCACAATATTTTGGCGATCCATATTCATTGCGTCAAAACTGTTATATTCATGCAGTAATGAAGTTATCAAACATTCTCTATCGACAAGGAAAACTGTATTAGTTTTATGGTGACAGACACCGATCGTGGACATTTCATACCGAAATGTCCACGATCGGTGTCTGTCACTTTTTTTTGTCACTTTTTTTCTTTTTTCTTAAGAAAGTCTTAAGATTTTTCCTAATTGAATGTTAAGATTTGTAGATTATAATGTGTTTAATGTTAGAAAATGAACTTTTGATGATGAAAGGAGCGGGTGTAATTGACGAACTCGAACTATTCGATTTTGGTTGTCGACGATGATAAAGAAATAAGAGATGCGATAGATATTTATTTACGTAATGAAGGGATATCTGTTTTAAAAGCAAAGGACGGAGTAGAAGCGCTCGAAATTCTTAGTGAACAGGAGGTGCATCTTATTATTCTTGATGTTATGATGCCACGGCTTGATGGGATTCAGGCAACATTTAAAATCCGTGAAACAAAGAACATCCCAATTATTATACTTAGTGCTAAGACTGAAGATACGGACAAAATTCTCGGTCTTCAAGTTGGGGCTGATGATTACGTGACAAAGCCTTTTAATCCATTAGAGCTGTTAGCCCGTGTAAAATCCCAGCTTCGACGTTATGTCACATTGGGTACATATGATGGCGTTCAAAAAGTTATTGACCATAACGGTCTTACATTGGACCAAGCAGCAAAAGAGGTGACCGTTCACGGGGACCCTGTAAAATTAACTCCAATTGAATATAAAATCATTGAATTACTAATGGTCAATGCGGGCCGAGTATTTTCGATTCATGAAATTTATGAGCGCGTATGGAACGAGCCTTGTCACAATGCCGAAAATACTGTCGCTGTCCATATTCGTAAAATTCGAGAAAAAATTGAGATCGATCCGAAAAATCCAAGATATTTAAAGGTGGTATGGGGAATTGGATATAAAATTGAAAAATAAATTACTTACATTTGCGCTTTTGTTTTTGTTTACAATCGGCATTAGTGGGATCACTTCAACATTTAGTGCTTCCGACTATTATATTAATAAGGATTATTTTGAAACAGAAGATTTTGAAAGTACAGTTAATCAGTTATTTACGCATTTAAACATGTTTGAGTTAAATCATGTACCTAGTGATGCATTAAAAGAGGCGATTGTAGTGACCGATGAGGAAATTAATGAACATCGTTATCGGTATGGTACGCTGACCGAACAAGTGGGAAATATAAATGAGCAATATGAACCGAACATTCAAGAAGCTGTTCACTCAAATAATAATGAACTTGCTGATATGTATCGAAAAGAGCGAGATGAAAAGATTGAAGATATTACAACAAACTTTAGCGATGACGAACACGTTCGGGCAAAAATAGTAAATGAAAAAGAACAGCGGATTGATGAGTATTATCGGGAACTTGAAAATTACCGGGGTGAGTATAATAGATACAAAGATGCATTTCAATATTATTTAGTGGATATGAAAACGGGTGATATCTATACGAATGTTGATAGTTCTAAAACCTCAGAGGAGGGACTAAAAAACAAGGAAGAGTTTATTTTTTTCCGGACCTATCCTTCGCGACATTCGAACAATATTGTTACTGATCAAAGAGTTTTCTATACGGAATACGGTGATGTAGAAGAAATGATTAGACAGAGTACTTCAAGTATGTATGAGGGACAGATTGCAATCTCAAAAAAAAATCCTAGTTCAAATTTTATTCTTGAAAATTATTACGATTTTAAGCAAAGACAAATCATTTTTTTTAGTTATGCTATCTTCTCTTTGATAGCGTTAGCTTTAAGTATTTATCTTTATAAAAAAACAACACTGCTTCATTCCCCGCACCTGGGAAAATGGAATGCATATTATAATCGAATTCCAATAGATATAAAAGTAATTGTGTTCGGCATTAGTACGATGATTACACTTGCTCTCTTATTTAGCCAGCATTTTTATTACTATAGACTGTATCCGTTTATTGAAAAGCTACTCGTTCATGGAATCATCACTACCGTATTTGTAACATTAGTGCTATTGCAAGGGAAACTACTCTATGATCGTTATAAGGATTTATACATTTTAAAAGAAGATTGGCAAAAAAGTATTGTTGTTCGGGTATTTGGAGCAATTCAGGATGTCTTTTTAAACAGGAGTGTCGGATTTAAAACTTTTCTACTTTTAGCTGTGGTTTTTGCATTTGGTTTTGGTGCGGTTGTTGTGATTTTAAACCCAGTATTTCTATTAATCTATTTGCCGGCGTTTGTCATCTTTGCCCTCCCAATCCTAGTGATCTTAGTGAAGCGTATTGGGTATTTTAATCGAATGATTCGCTATACCAACGAGATTGCCATAGGAAATTTCGAGGCCGACCTTCCAGTTGAAGGAAAGTCAGTTCTTGCTTCTCATGTTGCTAATATTAATACGTTAAAGCATGGTGTGAAAACGTCTCTAAAGGAACAAGCAAAAAGCGAACGGTTAAAAGCAGAACTAATTACCAACGTTAGTCATGACTTACGAACACCATTAACCTCAATTATGACGTATACTGAATTGTTAAAATCACCATCTCTTTCAGACGATGAGCGAAATTCATATATTAAAATTATTGATCGTAAATCCAAACGGTTAAAGGTTCTTATTGATGATTTATTTGAAGCGTCAAAAATGGCAAGTGGAACAATTGAGCTTTCTAAGGAAAAAGTTGATCTTGTTCAATTATTGCAGCAAGCATTAGCTGAATATGATGAAAAAATGAAGGAAACAACGTTACAATTTCGAATTACACAGCCAGAAACACCGGTTTATGCCGTAGTCGACGGTCAAAAAATATGGCGTGTCTTTGATAATCTGATAGGAAATATTTTTAAATATTCATTGGAAGGAACGAGGGTATATATTTCTATCGACCCTAATCCTAATGAAGTAGCCATTACCTTCAAAAACGTTACTAAGTATGAACTTGGCGGAAATATTGATGAGATGTTTGAGCGCTTTAAGCGTGGAGATACATCACGACATACTGAAGGATCAGGACTGGGATTAGCAATAGCAAAATCGATTGTTGACCTTCACGACGGCAGTATGGATATCGAAGTAGACGGAGATTTATTTAAAGTATCAATAAAGTTAAACAGTAATTAATTGGTGACAAATTAATTGGTGACAGACACCGTTCATGGACAATTTTGTATCAATTGTCCACGGGCGGTGTCTGTCACTATTTATTCTGTTTTTCTATTCTGAATTGTATGAAAATAATGATAATCTTGAGTATTTGAGAGGATATGGGGTTATATAGGAGGAATAGGCAATATGATTAACCTGATATTCTCTTACCTCAATATAGCATAAGTAATACTTAGATATTTGAGATTACACAATTTGTGGAAAATTCTTAGAATGTATAAAGTATTAGATGTGCCGAATAAAGTTTTCTGAAATACTATTTCGGAAATAAAACAAAAGGGTCAATTAGGAGGAGAAAAGCTTGAAATATTTAGAGAGAAAAACGAAAAAGAGTTTTAAATTAAAAAGTGCGATGGTTGCATTTGCAGCAACAGCACTTCTTATGGTGACAGGATGTGGGTCGTCTGAAGATGTACAAGCTGGTAATGAGAAGGAAGAAATTTCAGTAGCAGTTGTACAAGACTATCCGCCATTTGAATATGTGGTTGATGGACAACTAACCGGTTTTGATGTTGATATTATTGAAGCGATCGCTGAGAATCAAAATCTAACAGTAGATTGGAAGATCATGAAGTTTGATGGTATTATTCCAGCACTTCAAGCAAACCAAGTTGATGCAGCAGTATCGGCGATTGCAATCAGAGAAGACCGTGCAGAGGTTGTCGACTTTACGGAACCGTACTTTGAATCAGGCCTATCACTCGTTGTTCCAGTAGATAGTGATATTAATAGTATTGAAGATTTAGAGGGAGCAACAATTGTTGCTAAGCAAGGAACATCAAGTCTTGAGCAAGCAAAAGCATTTGCTGAAGAGTTTAACGGCGACTATACGACACTCCAAGAGGACGCAACAATGTATATGGAAATCGCTTCAGGAAATGCAGATGCGTTAATTAATGACTATCCAAGTGTTGCTTACAAAATCGTAACGGATGGAGATGAAAGTGATATTCGTATCGTCGGGGACAGATTAACTGGTGAAGATTACGGTATTCCAGTTTCAAAAGGTTCTGAAGGATTGGTAGACAAGCTTAACGAGGGATTAAATTATCTATTCGAGAGCGGAAAATACGATGAAATTTATAATCAATATTTTGGAGAATAATATTAACTTACAGATGTGACTGAGTAAGTCGCACCTTTTTCTTTAAAACAAGGAGGAGAAGAACAATTGAAACGTTAGACATCATTATTGATGCGATGCCAATTTTAT
This sequence comes from Anaerobacillus sp. MEB173, assembly GCF_052119505.1. NCBI lineage: Bacteria > Bacillati > Bacillota > Bacilli > Caryophanales > Bacillaceae > Anaerobacillus > Anaerobacillus sp. MEB173. The sequence continues at coordinate 649,549 of NZ_JBJMAU010000001.1, read as the reverse complement.
TAAAAGGAATGTGGATGACGATTGTGATCACCGTCATTTCATTGATTATTGCTTTAGTGATCGGACTAGTGTTAGGGATTTTTAGTATTTCTAGAAGTAAGCTATTAAGAACCATTGCGATGTTATATGTAGATATTATTCGAGGGACACCGATACTCGTACAAATTTTATTTATTTATTTTGGTCTTCCATCAGCCACAGGTATTACACTATCCGCTTTTACAGCGGGAATTATTGCCATTAGCATTAATGCCGGCGCGTACTTAGTTGAGATTTTCCGTGCCGGGATTAATTCTATTGATAAAGGTCAAATGGAAGCCGGGAGAACATTAGGGTTTTCGTATGGTGAGACGATGAGAATCATCATATTACCACAAGCTGTACGTCGTATGATCCCAGCATTTGTAAATCAATTTATCGTAAGTATTAAGGATACGTCACTTCTTTCTGTAATCGGGATAGCCGAATTAACGATGTCTGGACAATCAATTTATGCGATGAATTTCAGGGCCTTTGAAATTCTAGGTGTAGTCGGAGTTATGTATTTTGCGTTAATTTATAGTCTGACAATATTTTCTCGTTGGCTTGAAAGGAGATTGGATGTAGCATGATTAAAATTGAAAACTTGCAAAAGTCTTTTGGTGAATTAGAAGTTTTAAAGAATATAAATGTTGAGGTTAATGAGCAAGAAGTGGTTTGTGTTATTGGTCCATCAGGATCAGGAAAAAGTACATTTTTACGCTGTATTAATCGCCTTGAGGAGCCAACTGGAGGTTCGATTTTTATTGAAGGAACTGATATTACCGATCCGAAAAATAATATTAATAAAATGCGCCAAAATTTAGGGATGGTGTTCCAGCAATTTAATCTCTTCCCTCATATGACGGTATTGGAGAATATCATTGCTGGTCCGAAGCGATTGAAAGGGAAATCGGAAGCGGAAGCAGCAAAACTAGGGATGGAACTTTTAGAAAAAGTAGGGCTTTCTGATAAAGCCGGTGTGTATCCTGATAACCTGTCAGGTGGTCAAAAACAAAGGGTGGCGATTGCCAGAGCATTAGCAATGGAACCGAACATTCTGCTGTTTGATGAACCGACATCAGCGCTTGACCCGGAAATGGTAGGAGATGTGTTATCGGTTATGAAAGACCTTGCAAAAGAGGGGATGACGATGGTCATTGTTACTCATGAAATGGGGTTTGCCCGAGAAGTAGCTGATAGAGTGATTTTTATGGACGGAGGCTACATTATCGAAGAAGGAGACCCGACAGCTATGTTTAAAAATGCCAAGGAAGAACGAACACAAGCATTTTTATCAGAAGTACTGTAAAGAGTGACATAAAAAGTGACAGACACCCGCCGTGGACACTTTTGAACAATTTGTCCATATGCGGTGTCTGTCACCACCGAATGAGGTAAAAAGGTAGTCCCAATTTTGACGAGGGACTACCTTACTTTTTTTGAATAGAAGAACTATCCGTTATCAGATTTTGAAACAAAGATGGATAGAAAAATTCCTAAAACCCCGGCTAGTAAAAAGAGAGCAGATAAATCTAAAGTAGGAATGTACCGCGTTTTCTTTTCGGTAATTTCATAGACTCCGACGGGTTTTACAATAATCGCTCCGCCACCACCTTCACCTTCGCTATTTTTCGGTTTGTTATCATCTTTTTTTTCTAAACCAGCACCACCGCCAACAAAATACGTCACTTTCGAAACAGGAACAACCTTTTTTCCAGCAATTTCAATAGGTTCACCATATACGTCTTCTGTTCGTGTACCTGGACTGAGTTTTTCAAAGATAACGCGAATTGGTGACTTAAAGCGACTTGTCTTCTTTACTTCTGGTAAAGTTTCCATTTTCTATCCCACCTTTCTCTTTAATAAATCACTTATTTCTTTGTAAAGATACTATTTCCTTTAGAAAAGATGAGTGTTTCTTTTTTTGTCACTTAAGAGTGACACACTTAATGGTGACAGACACCGCATATGGACATTTTGCTTTAAAGTGTATACGAAGGGTGACAGACACCATTACAGGCACCATTATAGTCTCCATTAAAAAACTGTGATTCAAATCCTCTTGTTCTGCTAAGGAGTATTGTAGACTGTAATCAGTTGAGAAACATAATCACTTATCAGTTGGAGGAATAAACAATGCATAATACAGTAACTATTAACAAAGAGTTCGCTATAGCAAAGGACATTTATTGGGTAGGGAAAATAGATGAGAGAGAAGTTCCATTTCATAGATTAGTCTTAGCAAAGGGAACGACTTACAATGCTTACTTATTAAAAACAGAAAAGCCTACAATCATTGACACAGTAGATATGCAATTTGGAAAAGAATTTCTTGCAAGTTTAAGTCAACTTATTGATCCGAAAGATATTCAATATATCGTTATAAACCATTCCGAACCAGATCATTCTGGCGGGTTGGCCGCATTAGCGGTAAAAGCACCTGATGCAACCATTGTTTGTACAGAACCGGCAGTCGAAGAGCTAAAGGAAATGTATAAGCTTCATAAACGAAATTTTTTAGTTGTACAGGACGGTGATACATTAGATATTGGCGGCAAAACATTACTGTTCAAAGAAACACCGTATTTACATACAGAGGAAACGATGATTACGTATTGTGAGGAGGATAAAATTCTATTTCCGTGTGATATTTTTAGTACACATATCGCTGCAAAGGAATTTTTTAATGATAAGGCACCGTATGATATTACTGAGGATTTTATCGGATACTATCAAGCAATTATTCATCCGCACAGAAGGTATGTGAAAACATTAATGAGTGCTTTAGAAGGTTTAGATATCCAAATGATTGCACCATCACACGGTTATATTATTCGAAATGATATCCCAAAATATATTGAATTATACCGTACGTTAAGCGCTGATACAGTTAAAGATAAAAAAGTAACCATTATTTATACTACGATTCGCAATAACACGAGAAAAGTAGCGAACATTTTAAAAGAAACATTTGAAGAAAATGATATTGTAGCAGATGTTTTCAATGCAGATCGAAGCAGCCGAGAGGATATCATTAGTAGTGTAAAAGAAGCAGATGCTGTTTTCATCGGTAGTTCAACAAAATATGCCGATATGATTGGAAATCTAGAAGAAGTATTAAAGGAATTGAAGGAAATGAATCTTGAAGGCAAAATTGCCGCAGCCTTTGGTTCATATGGCTGGAGCGGTGAGGCAATTGAAGTCATTCAAGATTATCTGCTAGAAACAAATATGAACGTCCAGACAACCTCGGAAGTTATTAAAACAACAGGGATGACACATGTAGAATTTCCGGTTAGAATAAGGTTTTCTCCAGAAGGAAAACAGTTAAAAAAAGTGGAACATTCAGCGGCATTTGTAGCCGATCTTTTATTGAGTGCTAATTAATTAATGATAGTGCCGAAAAACAAAAATGTGTTTTTCGCACTATTTTTTTCTAATAAAATCCTTTCTTTTGACCCATAATTCTCTTTCTCTCACCTTGGTGACGTCGGTCACTTATTGTGCATTAAAACATAAGTATAATTACTACTATTGAAACCGTGAAAACGATTGTGGAGTTATTAAATCTTTTATTTCAAATGTAAATTATGAAAACAAGGTGATTGATGATGAGAGAAAACTGTTGTGAAAGTAAAGTAAGCAATCCATGTCCGAAAAAAGTACCTATTTTTAACTCTTTATCAGATAAGGAAATTTCAAAAATTGTTAAAATGACAAAACATAAAACCTTTAAAAAAGGTGAGCATTTAATTTATGAAGGTGAGAAGTCAGATACGTTATTTATTATTAACAAAGGTAAAGTCAAGTTATCAAAATTAACAATTGATGGAAAAGAGCAGATCTTATATATTATGTCGTGTGGAGATTTCTTTGGTGAGTTAAATTTATTTAACGATGATGAGGTCAACAATTTTAGTGCATATGCTATTAATGACACGGAGATTTGTATGCTGACAAAGCAAAATATTGATATCATTATGAGTGATAATCAGGAAATCTTAATTAAATTGCTAAAAGCTGTGACCAAAAGGTTAGCCCACACTGAAAATTTAGCGCAAAATCTCGCAACGAAAGATCCGAGTGTTCGGATTGTCCATATGATTTTAGAGTTTTGTGATAAATTTGGTACAAGTATTGATGAAGGCATACGTATAGATTTACCTCTGTCAAGAGAAGAGATTGCCAATTACGTAGGTGTGACAAGAGAAACAATTAGTCGTAAACTAAGTAAATTTGAAGAACAAGGACTAATCTCATCTTTAGGAAATAAACAACTAATTGTCAAAAATAAAGGATTATTACGCGAATATACATGGTGACATATACATGGTGACAGACACCGCTCATGGGCATATGTGCAAACAATGTCCACGAGCGGTGTCTGTCACTCGTTTTATGTCACCCGTTTTAAATAAAAATCTCTCTTTCTCCAAATTGATCTCGTTCAACAATTAATTTGGCAACATCCTTCGGTGGTTTCAGTCGTGATGGATCTTTAATATGAGTAGAACCTTCCCAAAAAGGGGTGGCCATTCCACCCATATATACAGCAGTAACGTTAATTGATGTGTGCTCTAATTCTTTCATAAGGCTCTCAGTAAAGCCCCGAACAGCAAATTTACTCGCCACATAAATGGACTCGTTGATTTTTCCTTTTTGGCCCGCGGTTGAAATGATATTCATAATTTTTCCTTTGTTATTGCGCAAAAAGAAAGGAAGAAGAGCCTTTGTTACAAAAATGGTTCCTTTTATGTTTGTATCAATTATTTCATGGATTTCGTTTGCTCGATAAGCTTGCAACGGTCCAAAATAGCCGACACCGGCATTGTTGATAACCACATCGATTTCATTTTCCGTTAATATTGAATTGATCGTTTGATTTACTTCATCTTCAACTGCAATATTACAAGAAAGAGTCTCTGCTTGACCACCAAGATGTTCACTCTCTTTTTTGACTTCTTGGAGTTTTGATAACGTTCGACCGATAAGGATAATTTTGTTACCTTGTTGACTGTATGCCATAGCTAGTTCTCTGCCAAGTCCTGAGCCGGCTCCGGTAATTAGAATGGTTTTCATAGTGTATTTTCCTCCTAGTAAGATGACACTAGTATTTTTGACAATTGCTTTGATAAGTATAATATTAGTGACAGACACCGCTCATGGACATTTTTATCAAGATGTCCATGAGCGGTGTCTGTCACCCAAATATGTCACCCAAATAAGAAAGGTGTGAAGTATGGGGAATTATATTATCATTGGGGCGGGAATTCTTGGAGCATCAACTGCTTATCATCTTGCTAAAGCAGGAAAAAAAGTAACAGTAATCGATCGCGGAGATAAGGGGCAGGCAACTGATGCAGCTGCCGGAATTGTATGTCCATGGCTTACGCAACGGAGGAATAAAGCATGGTACGAGCTCGTTAAAAATGGAGCACGATATTATCCAACCCTTATTCAACAATTGGAAGACGATGGTGAAGTGAATACGGGTTATGAACGAGTAGGAGCAATTAGTCTACATACAGACGAGGAAAAGCTAGATAAAATGGAGGAGCGAGCATATCAACGGCGTGAAGCTGCTCCAGAAATTGGAGAGATTACAAGGCTTAATCCTAAAGAAACACAACAATTATTTCCGCCATTAGCCGATGGTTTTGGTTCAGTACATATAAGTGGTGGGGCTCGAGTTAATGGTCGGGCTCTTCGCGAGTCCCTCATTCGTGCAGCACTCACTCATGGCGCTACATTTCGAATAGGGAATGCCACACCAATTCATGAAAGTAACCGAATTATTGGGGTCAGATTGGAAGGGGAATCGATTTTCGCTGACGATATCATCATTACAGCTGGTGCTTGGGCCAAAGAATGTCTAGAACCACTAGGAGTAAAATTCATTGTAAGACCGCAAAAAGCGCAGATTGTTCACCTTGAAATGCCAGAAGTTGAAACAAGCAAATGGCCGGTTGTCATGCCGCCAAATAATCAATATATCCTTACCTTCGAAGCTGGGCGGATTGTTATTGGAGCTACACATGAAGATGATGTTGGTTTTGATACACGTATTACACCAGGTGGGCTTCATGAGATCTTTAATAAAGTATTAGCTATTGCCCCTGGTTTGGCTGATTGTACTGTGTTAGAAACAAGAGTAGGCTTTCGCCCATTTACTCCAGGTTTTCTGCCGGTTATCGGTGCCATCCCAACATATGAAGGGATATTTGCGGCTAATGGTCTCGGGGCATCGGGGTTAACTGCAGGTCCTTATCTAGGTTACGAATTAGCTAAGCTTGTACAAGGGCTTAAAACAGAGATTGATATAAGTCTTTATGATTTAGCAGGAGCACTTGATTAATCAAAATAATTGTAAAAAGCGTTAGGATTAGTGCCTAACGCTTTTTACTGAATAACTTATGCTACATTTGAGTCTTTTTCGACAATAATATGTTTGTTCTTTCTTATTTGAATAACAAACCAAATCGCAACAACGGTCGTGATTGCAATACCGATCCCAACAGATAATTGGTATGGAAGGCTGAAACCTTCTGGGGCATAGAAGATATACGTACCAACAACACCCGTCATAAACAGGGCCGGAATCGAGCAAATCCAATGGAATCGTTTATTTTGTAACAAATAAATTGCGCCTGTCCATAACATCACTGTTGCGACAACTTGATTTGTCCAACCGACATAACGCCATAAGAAAGAATAATCTAATTGCGTCAAAGCAAATGTTGGGATAATGATTGGAATTGCTAATACTGTTCGTTTCCATTTAGCATCAAGGTTAATGAAATTTCTTAATAAATCTACAAGAATCATCCGAGACGAACGAAGAGCGGTATCCCCAGTCGTAATAGGAAGAATAATAACACCAAGAATAGCAAGAATTGCCCCTAACGTACCAAGCATCGATTTTGAAATTTCATCGACAACTCCACCAGGTCCACCGGCAGCAAGTGCTGCTTGAAGTCCTTCTGTACCTGAAAAGAATGTCATCGCTGCTGCTGCCCAGATCATGGCAATAACACCTTCAGCAATCATCGCGCCATAGAAAACTTTACGTCCATCACTTTCTTTTTTCATTGTACGAGAAATAATCGGACTTTGTGTCGCATGGAAACCAGAAATGGCACCACAAGAGATTGTTACCATAATTAACGGCCAAATAGGCAATTCACCAGGATGTAAGTTCTCAAACGTTAAGTTAGGAATTGGTTGGTCGATAAATAATAGACTAATACCAATTGCCGAAGCCATAAAAATCAGGATTGCGCCAAAAATTGGATAGATTTTTCCAATCACTTTGTTGATCGGCAATAAAGCGGCAAGTACAAAATAGCTAAAAATAAGAATAATTGCTGACATAAAACTAAGCGATGTTAATGATGAAATTAATTGAGCTGGTCCAGCGGTAAATGCTGCAGCAACAAGAATCATCAAAGCCAATGAAACAATGTTAATAATCGTTTTGATTGTAGAACCTAAATAGCGACCTACTAATGTAGGATATTGCTGTCCACCGTGTCGTAACGATAACATACCAGCAAAGTAATCATGAACTGCCCCGGCAAAAATGGCACCTACTACAATCCAAATGAATGCAACAGGGCCGTATAATGCTCCCATTATTGCGCCGTAAATTGGACCTAGTCCAGCGATATTTAAAAGTTGGATTAAACTTCCTTTTGCCCAACTCATTGGTGAGAAGTCTAAACCATCTTGCTTTGTATAAGCGGGTGTTGGACGGTTGTCATCGATGACAAAAACTCGTTCCACTAATTTTGAGTAAAATGCATAACCAAGAATAAGTAGTAAGATTGATGCTATAAATGTAACCATGTGCATAACTCCTTCGATGTGTTAATTTTTTTACTATTTCGAAAAAATATATTTGTTATTTTACTAGAGTGAAGTAGAAGTGTAAATAATTTTTTGAAAAATTTTATTATTTATTTTAAATAAAATAGGATCTGAGAGATTTCACAAAAAAAACAGCAAGTATTTTTATACTGCTGTTTCCTTGTAATCATAGCGGTTTAAAGCTTTTAGTACGTTCGGTAGCATGCGCTAAGATTTCTAATTTGTGATTAATATATCGTTTGTCTAAGGAGAGTAATTTCGTTCGGTCAATACCCTCAATAATATATTCAGTAAACTCCCAAATGATTTCTTTTATTTTAGGAGAATTATTTTCAGCGATTAACGTTAATGCTTTTATACCAGCTGATAATACTGAAATATCATGAAACCCATTTTGTCGTATTTGATAAAAACACGTATACAAATAATCGGAGAAGTCAGGTTTATCTAGAATTACACGTAAATTACGTTGCGAATCATTGTGGAAAGACCTTGGCAATTGTTTCTTACCTAACTTTGTTAAGATTTTTCCGAGATTTTCAATACAATTGATTGCTGTATTTGGATCATTAATTCCAGAAGATAGGGCTCTTAAACCAATTTCTACAATTTTTGTAAGCCCGAATTCAATATCATCCATTGGTGTTATTTCTGGACCAATGGATATAAATTTTAAATAATTACCTTTAACATCATGTTCACTTAGTACCCATAATGAGAGAAGTGGTGTATCTTCATCAACATATTCACTTATTTTTTTCTCAATTCGAACAATACAATCGTCCTTTGTTGCTTGCTCTACAATCCCATTTATATTGATATGTTGGATATAGCCAGCGCTGCTTGCACATAGTTTTTTAGCAGGGAGGTGTTTGATTTCATCATTTTCCCAATCCTCCCATGGTGCATCTTCATGCACTTCTTTTCTATCTGTTAGTTCGCTCTCGATTTTTTTCATCGTTGTTAAAGTAATATTATGAATAAGGCTGCTAACTTGTATCCACTTTGTAACATGATGAATAAAGAAAACAAATACAATTAGACAAATAATAGCAAAAAGTACTGCAAAGGAAGGGACAATAAACGTTGTAGTCGTACCATCCTCCCTTAATAGCAATAATAAAAGAATAGAATAAATAAAACCGCCAACGAAAATTCCTAATACTCGCTGTGTACTTTGATCCATAATAAAGTTTTGTAACGTTCTTGGTGAAAATTCCGATAAATAGGTAGTTAAGACAACGAGAATGGTTGAAAAGGTAATGGTTGTCATTGTAAGTAATGAAGCTGATATCGAGCTTAAAATCGTTCGTGCTAAATCAATATCAGCAAATAAGAAGGTAGGGATCATTCGGTGAAATGATTCATAATGCACTATATAAGAATCAAACCTTGTACTAGTTAGGGCTAAAGCAACAGCAGCAAAACCATACAAAGAAGGGAGATACCATATACTTGATCGCATCCGCAATAATAAGGTTGAGAATGACAATTGAGATAGACACCTCCCAAAAAATAGAAAAAGTTAGTGGGATATGACACAACGAATATTTATTTGTTGTGTCATATAGCATAATAGATCTTTATTTTTTAAAATAATCAGCTTCAAGTGCTTTTAACATCTCTAATGATTTTTGTGCCCAGCTACTTTCATCCTTTTCAAGTAACGTATACTCATTTTTTAATGCGATCTTTAAAGACTCTTTATAATCAGGGACAGGATCATTAAATACTCTAATATGAGTTTTAGGAATGTTTACTTGTTCACGGTAGGCAAGCGCCCGTCGTTCGTGAAAAAATGGTACATCAGCTTGTTTAGGATTGTGAAGGTCTCCTTGTTGCGGATGCTTTAATACAGCCATAACCCGGATGACGTAATGTGCAGGTCGAATTAATGTAATCTCACCTATGTATTTTCCTGTTTTGTAAACTCCAGTTACTACTTGTCCAATTTCTAATTCCTGATTCATTTACCTTCATCCTCCAATCAATTTTAATAATTATATAATTATTATGGTGACTAAAGGAGCTAGAAGTCAAATAAAGAAGGATAGAGAACGGTAATACTCTTTAATTTACTAAGTGAAGATTTCAAGATTGTATTGTACCTACTACATTACCTTTTATTTATAGAATAGTACTATTGATTAAATTTTATCCAACAAAAAGGTGACAGACGCGCGAGAAATCTTACGTGTCTGTCATCCAAGAGATTATTTGGTTGCCGTTGTTGGTTGATCGATGATGTCCGGATCAATCATATTGTTAATATTTATACCATTGTTAGTCATGATAAAATCTCCAGTGTTTCCTCCCCCCGAACCAGATACCGATTTTTCATTACTTTTTGGAGAAATATTCAGTGAATCACCGAAGTTCATGACACCGCTGTTACTATTCACTTTAAAAGGTCCAACGATGGAAGGCATAGAAAACACCCTTTTTCAATTTTTGTTCAAGATTACTATATGTTTTTATATCGAAGTTGTTTACGCTTTTAAAAAACTATTGTGTTCTAGTATCATCTACTAATTGTCGAATATGCTTGACTCGAGCTTCTGCATCAATCTTTTTCGTTGAACCAATATGAACAACTGAAGAACCGCTAGTTGTGATGATCTTTACATTGTTAACATTAATAAATGAACATTCATTTCTTCGCTGAATCGATAGACGTTCATCAATAATGGGAATAGGGATATTTCTTGTAAATAAAGGAAAATGTTGAAGATTCCCCTCATTCCCGTAAAATTCTGATATCGTTCGTTGAACTGCCAGTGCATTTGAGTGAGGCGTTAATTGAACTGAATCTCCGACTTGAAAGATTGAACTAAAGGAAAGGTCAATAATTTTGATGTTTTTTACGTTTGAAATTCTTTTTGTCATTATTTTTCACACCTTATTAAGTAGATAGTGGAATAAATGGACCGATGATTAATGATTCTGGGGGAGTATCAAAGATAGAAGATAAAGTAATGGTATCTGTATCACCGACAAGAAAAACGGATGAACTTCCGACACCAATAATTCGAACGTCACCAACACAAATATTTCGATTTACAACAGTAAAATTCATCTATTTATTAATTCTCCTTTCGAGGTAAGTTTCGCAAAAATTCATCAAAAGTTTTATTGATATCCTCTTTTACTTTTTTTACAGTCATTTTTTCAATTTTGTTTAGTTGATCCTGATTCGCATTGACCGTATTGACTTGGTTTAGGTAAAAATGGATTCGATGGTCAATTTGTTTCTTGACGTCATCAATTATAAATTGACGGTAAGGTGGTTCTAATGAATAATTGTATTTCGTTTCATAGGTCGTTAAAATTTGCGGGCAATCCTGTTGTAAATAGTGATCAATCTGCTGTTTTACTGGTTCATATAATTGTGGTGGTTGTTGTTGGTTAGAGACATGCGGAGTATTTAGTTCTTTTTGATTCACTGAAAAATCTTCAATCGAATCAGAACCATTGTAAGGATTTAGGCCAATATTTAAGGTTCCTTCAAGGCGTTCCACTTTTAACTGATCAAACTTATATTCAACTTTTTCAATATTATGTGAAGATTGATTTTGTTTCACCGATTGTAACTCTTGCTGTAGTTGTTGAACATGTTGCTCAAGTCGATTGATTCTCTCATTTTGCATGTGCATGTAATCACTCATTTGTTTTAGTTGATTTGAATAATTATAATGCGAATACATGACAAATCCCTCCTTACGAATCATTCAACCCTACGACACCGTTGGTGGTACCAGTGGTACAAATGGAAGTGGACTAGGTTGCGTAGCTTCTGGTGCTGGTCCTGTAAAACCACCTGTATTGTATAGATTTGATAAGGCTTTGATAATTCCAGCACTCCCAATTTGTAATACTGATGAATTTGTTACAGCATCAACCTTTAAATTATGAATAACGATACTTTGATCAATAAAGAAATTCATAATATACGCTCCTTAGCCTAGAGTGTACCTGTGATATTCTGATCAAAAACATCTTGATCGTACCCATTGGTAACATTACGATCATTTCTAATTTGTAAACAATCGCCAGTATTAAAAGAACCGGCTCCTGCAAATGTTTTTGCAGTACTATTTGGTGAGATGTTAAGCACATCTCCTACATTAAAAACAGAACTAGCGCCGATACTTATTACTTTAATCGCTCCAACAATAGCAGGCATAGGTAAACACCCTTTTTTACAAAATCTTGTTTTCATTATATGTAACTGCGCACTAGGTGTTCATCATTATTCCATTTCTAAATAAAAGTTATCGATCTGTATTTACTATCGAGCTGATAGTTGGGTAAAGGAAAAAATGTTAGGTAACAGGCAAAAAAGTTCGAATAATACAACTTATTAGAATCTTTTGTCGGTTGTATTGACTATGAAGATACTAGTCCCTATAATACCGATTAGTACCTCCCATCTAACTTACCTGCTACATAGAATGAGGTGAGTATAGGTAGGTTATTAAAATCATTATTATCTAAAAATGAAAGGATGAAGGCTGTTGTTTATTCAAAGTAATGTAGTAAAACCAGGCCAAGATCAAGGAAAGCAAAAAATGGAATATTTTGTGAAGGAACTTGTAGAATCAAGGGAGGTAATACACGATTTAAAACCGAATCATAATATCATTTATGAAAAAATTGAGTGGAGAAGGGCATTAGTTCAGGATAGTTTTAATATTGTCATTGAATACAAGGTAAAAACAGAAGAATTTATTAAAGTGATTAAACAAGACAAAAATGCAGCGTCTTCAAAATGTATTCGGGCATACTTATTGAATGATGATCAATCATATGATCAAGTTATTAAACAAATCCAAGAAAACTATTAATCTTAAAAAATAAGTTTATTGAAAATACAACAGCCGTTCAATAAATGTGGAGGTACCCACACATGCGACTGAGTATTTAAAAGGGGGGTATTTTAGTACCTCCTTTTTATCTTAATAGAAAAAATATATTGAAAACTTTCTGAGGATTAGGTAATATAATCATTATAGATAGTAAAATGTTTTTAAATAACAGGCAATGTAAACGATTAAATTAACTTTTACACCTATTTTTAGATCGATCTAATAATAGGTGCTATGCAATAAATGGAATAGATCTAATTACTTCTGCAACTATTTAGATCGATCTATTTTCATAGTTTTTGTTAGATCGATCTAAATTAATAAATATTAATTTGAAAAAGGAGGCTAGAAATAAAAAAACTATCACATTTGTTGGTTTTGAAAGCGTTATCTAAATTTAGGTAAAATAGCTAGATTATAAAATTAGAGGGGTGTTAATGAATGAAAAAGATTTTTGCAGTTATGTTATTTGTTAGTTTACTATTTATTGCTGCATGTGGTTCACAAGAGACAAATAATGGATCTGAAGGGGACTCTAACGGTGAAGCAATAGCCAGTCAAAAAGTAATGAAGTTTGCAGTGGCAACACCAGATGAAAGATCATTAACAAAAGGATTATACAAATTTGCTGAAATAGTTGAAGAGAAAACAGAAGGATCAGTAAAAGTAGAAGTATATCCAAATGGTGTTTTAGGCGGAGACCGTGAAGTATTTGAAGGGTTACAATTAGGTAGTATTGAAGCAACGACAATTTCAACAGGTCCAGTTGCGCAATTTGCACCGCGTTTTAGTGTATTTGATTTGCCATTCCTTTTCCCAACTGCAGAAGTAGCATATGAAGTTCTTGATGGTCCTCTTGGTGAAGAATTACTTGGTGACTTAGATTCTCAGGGTGTTGTAGGATTAAACTATTGGGAAAATGGATTTAGACATCTTACTAATAATGTGAAAGAAGTTAAATCAATCGATGATATTAAAGGGTTAAAAATTAGAACATTAGAAAATGAATTGCATATTGATATGTGGCGTGAATTAGGTGCCAATCCAACTCCGATGGCATTCACAGAATTATTTGCAGGGTTACAACAAGGTGTTGTTGATGGACAAGAAAATCCAGTCGGAAATGTAACAACCACAAATTTCTATGAAGTACAAAAATATATTACGAAAACAAATCATATTTATAATGCAAGTGTTTTCATGATTAGTGAAGGATTCTGGAACTCACTTACTGAAGAAGAACAACAAATGATTAAAGAAGCAGCTGATGAAGCGCGAGATTACCAACGTGAGTTAAATCAACAAGAGGATATTGATGCATTTGAATTCTTAACTGAAGTTGGTATGACAATTACAGAATTATCACCTGAAGAAATGGAAAAAATTGTAGAAAAAGTTCAACCGATCTATGAAAAATATTCTTCTAAAATTGGTGAAGAATTTGTTACGAATATTTTAGAAGCGGTACGTCAATAATTAGCTATACATCTCAAGGAAAGTTAGATTTCCTTGAGATGTATTTATTATTTAGGAAAAATAAAAAATTATGAAAACTAGAAAACTATAATTGAAAATGGTAACAAAGTTTTGTAAGATAGATCTAGAGTTAAATCGACATTTTTTTCATCTACACAAAAGAAAGCAGAAATGAAATTTTATTTCATTTCAATAGATCGATCTAAAATAAAAGGGTAAACACTTGCAATTTAGATCGATCTATTGAATTTCTTGATTTGATTTTTAGATCGATCTAAATCATTGAAATTCTGAAAGCGTTTATCTAGGGAATTCTGACTTTTTAGACATGTAATGGCTAGATGAAGATTTACAGTTTGTTTGAGAGGAGGAATTTAAAATCAGGATCATTTGAGTAGTGAAAGGAGTTTCAAAATGAAAAAAAGATTATGGTTAATGTTGAGCATTTTATTTCTAACTGCATGCTCAGGACAATTTTCAAGCAATGACAACGAGAAACTAATGAGATTAGCTGTTGCAACTCCAGAGGAAAGATCGCTAACACAAGGTCTATATAAATTTGCAGAAATTGTAGAAAAAGAAACAAATGGTTCTATAAAAATACAAGTGTATCCAAATGGTGTTCTAGGTGGTGACCGTGAAGTATTCGAAGGGTTACAGCTTGGATTTATAGAGGGAACAACGATTTCAACAGGTCCAGTTGCCCAATTTGCCGAGCGGTTTAGTGTTTTTGATTTGCCATTTCTATTTCCAAACGTTGAAGTCGCTTATGAATTTTTAGATGGCCCGATGGGGCAAGACATCTTAAATGATCTTAACGATCAAGGTGTTGTAGGTTTAAATTATTGGGAAAACGGCTTTCGACATTTAACGAATAATGTTCGCGAGGTAACTTCAGTTGAAGACCTTAAAGGATTGAAAATACGAACATTAGAGAATAGTCTCCACATTGATATTTGGCGGCAGTTAGGTGCCAATCCCACCCCGATGGCCTTTACTGAATTGTTTGCAGGCCTACAACAAGGGGTTGTTGATGGACAAGAGAACCCTGCCGGGAATGTGACAACATCGAATTTCTTTGAAGTGCAGAATTATATCACTAAAACAAACCACATCTATAATGCAAGTGTATTTATGATTAGTGCTGAGTTTTGGGATACACTTTCTGCGGATGAAAAAGAAATAATGACGAAAGCTTCCGAGGAAGCAAAAGAATATCAACGAAAACTGAATCAAGAGGAGGATATGCTGGCTTTTGAACTTTTAAGTGCGGAAGGCATGACGATTACAGAATTGACAGAAGAAGAACAGCAACGATTCTTTGATCAAGTGCAACCGATTTATGAAAAGTACTCAGTTCAACTTGGTGAGGAATTTGTAGATGAATTAATAGAAGAAATTCAGTTAAGTTATGAAAGTAAAATGGCTACGATGCAGTAAGTAAATCATTTCATTGTTGGTAGTTTAAGAGGAGGTTGTATTTATGATCGTATTAAAGTGGCTGGATGATCATTTTGAAGAATTATTTATGATAATCTTTTCAGTAGTGATGGTTGCTGTTATTGCGTTACAAGTATTTATGAGGTATGTAATGGGGGCATCACTATCATGGTCTGAAGAATTGGCAAGATTTTGTTTTATTTGGCTAGTGTATTTAGGGATTAGCTATGGGGTAAAGAAACAACGTCATATTAAAGTAGACCTCGTTCTGCTTGCCTTAAAAGATAAAGGTAAAGTAGTAATGAATATCGTTGCCAACCTTATATTCTTGGCTTTTGCTATTTTTGTTATCATTTACGGATATGAAATTGCTAGTAAACTGTTAACTTGGGGCCAGCAATCACCAGCATTACAAATCCCAATGGGACTGGTATATATGGCAACGCCGATTGGAATGGGTCTAACTGCCATCCGAATCATTCAACAACTGTTTAAGCAAGTGCGAACGTTATTTGGTAAAGAGTACTTTGAAGTAAAAACATTACAAGAAAATGTACTAGCCGATGAGAATGCCAGTAAAAAAGGTAACAAATAGGGAGGAAAGAAAATGACAGCAGCAGTATTATTTGGTAGTTTTGCACTTTTACTTTTACTGAGCGTTCCAATTGGTATCGCCTTAGGGGTAGCGACGTTAGTTACTATTGTTTACAGCGGCTCTTTACCACTTGAATTTTTATCACAAGGTTTAGTTACTTCTATTGACTCATTCCCGTTAATGGCTGTACCGTTTTTTATTTTAGCAGGAGAAATTATGGGGAAGGGTGGAATCTCTGATCGCCTGTTCCGCGTTGCCAATTCAATCGTTGGTAACAAAACAGGGGGTTTTGCAATTGCGACGATTTTGACGTGTATGTTTTTTGCGGCGATTTCTGGGTCAGGCCCAGCAACTGTAGCAGCTATTGGTGGAATTATGATTCCGGCAATGGTCCGTCAAGGATATGATAAAAAATTTGCAACTGCTGTTGTTTGTGCTGCTGGTTCACTGGGAGTAATCATTCCTCCAAGTATTCCAATGGTCATCTACGGTGTAGTAGGCAGTGTATCAATTGGAAATCTATTCATTGCTGGAATTCTTCCGGGGATTATCGTAGCGCTTGGCTTAATTGTTTGGACATACATTTATTCACGTAGAAAAGGTTATCACGGTACAGATGAAAAAACTTCAATTAAGAAAATCTTAACAGCTTCTTGGGATGCAAAATGGGCACTTCTTGTCCCAATCATTATATTAGGTGGAATATATGGTGGAGTATTTACTCCTACAGAGGCAGCGGTTGTAGCAGTAGTGTATGGATTAGTTGCCGGAATGGTATTATATCGTGAATTAAAGATTGTTGATTTACCGAAAGTATTTGTTGACTCTGCGTTAACAACGGCAACGGTTCTTATCATTGTTGGTACAGCAACTGCTTTTGGACGATTGCTAACGGTAGAACAAATTCCGCTCCAAGTAACAAATGCTATGATGTCCATCTCTGAAAATCCGTTAATCATTATTTTATTAATTACTGTATTGCTATTAATTGTCGGTTGTTTCATGGATACCTTGGCGGCGATTATTATTCTTACACCGATTTTACTTCCAATTGCCGTAAATATTGGTTACGACCCAATTCATTTTGGGATCATTATGGTCGTAAACTTAGCAATTGGTTTTATCACACCTCCATTAGGGGTTAACTTGTTTGTTGGTTCGGGTATTTCCGGGCTTTCAATTGAGTCATTGTCGAAAGCAATTATGCCTTTCTTTGTGGCGATGTTAATAACTCTATTATTCATTGTCTTTATTCCTCAACTTTCTCTATTGTTTCTTTAAAGGGGAATAAAGGTAAGTTGGAATACTTCAATGTACAACATACAAGGATGATTGGATTGACAATAAGAATAGTTGCTACCTATAATATAGCTATGGTTTAGTACGGCTGGGAAATCATACTATTCAAATAATCGTAAATTGGGATGAGTATTTTATGAAAGCAAAAAAACGTGTCACATTATTAGATGTAGCTAAACATGCAGGGGTTTCTCGTGCGACTGCTTCACTTATCGTTCGAGGAAGTCCTAACATTGCTGATACCACAAGGGAAAAGGTATTAGCCTCAATGCGCGAGTTAGGGTATGTCTATGATCGGGTTGCGGCTAATATGCGTTCGCAGACATCTTCTACTGTAGGATTAATTATTACTGATATTGCAAACCCTTTCTTCTCGGAATTACTGATTGGGGTACACCATGCATTAGAAAAGGCAGGCTATATTGTCTTCCTAGGAACAACATTTGATTCGGATACAAAACAAGAGCGGCTGCTTTCAACAATGTTAGAGCATCGAGTTGGTGGGGTAATCTTATGTCCTGTATCAGATAGTTCTAAAGAAACGGTAGAACGAATTAAAAATTTAGATATTCCGATTGTTACGGCCGTTAGGGAGCTTGCGATGATTAATTGTGATTATGTAGGAATTGATTATAATGCAGGTTCCGAAATGGCAGTTACACATTTAATTGAGAAAGGCCATCGTCGTATTGCTTTTCTTGGCGGTTCAGCTGGATCTTCTGCTTGGAAGGAACGTAGACAAGGGTACGTAAGTGCTTTAGAAAAGGCTGGATTAGACGTTGATGAATCACTGATTTTTGAAAGTTCAGTAACAAGAGAGGGTGGATTAGAACGGGCCCAGCATGTGGTCGATCATCCAAATCCACCAACGGCGATTTTCTGCTTTAATGACTTTGTTGCCAATGGGGTAATGCAAGGATTAAGAGCGGCAGGAATTAACCCTGGAGAGGAAATGGCTGTAGTAGGTTTTGATAATATTCCAGAAGCATCATTATTTAACCCGCCCTTAACAACAATTTCTTCATTTCCACGTAAGATTGGAGAAGAAGCTGCAAATTTATTACACCATCGAATTAAAGATAATGAACGTGAACAAAATCGGATTATCATTCAGCCTGAGCTTGTGGTGCGAAAAACGACTTAAAAAAATCTCCCGTAAAGGGAGATTTTTTTTTGAAAGCAAGTAAGTATAAAAATTCACACAATATTAAATGTTTGTTCAAATATTTGGCGTAGTTGGAAGAAAACAACCTCTATAATTATATGTGTAAGGATATGAAAGGTTTTGTTCAATCATTACGATTATGTAGGACGAGTTTTCGGACATCATTAAGTTAGTTTTATTGACATCACGTCAGTCATAACAAAACGATTTGTTACGTTTTTTTGTTTGATTACTATTCTTTAAGAAGGGATGATCACAATGAAAGTACAAGAGGAAGATCGTTTGATGTCAACAACTGAAGTCAGCCAGATGAAAGCTCTCGTTTATCAAGGCCCAGGGAAAAAAGAATGGAAAGATATGCCTAAGCCAACGATTCAAAAATCGACGGATGCAATTGTCAAAATTGTCAAAACAACAATCTGTGGTACGGATTTACACATTCTTAAAGGCGATGTTCCAACCGTTACAGAAGGTCGAATACTCGGGCATGAAGGTGTAGGAATAATTGAAGAAGTCGGAGATGGTGTACAAAATTACAAAAAAGGGGATCGCGTTTTAATATCGTGCATTACGTCCTGTGGAAAATGTCCTAATTGTAAAAAGGGGCTGTATGCTCATTGTTCCGATGGAGGATGGATTTTAGGTCATACAATTGATGGTACACAAGCAGAATATACACGAATCCCTTATGCAGATACTAGTCTTCATGCAATCCCAGATGGTATGGACGAAGAGGCAATGGTTATGCTAAGTGACATCCTGCCAACCGGGATGGAAATTGGTGTATTGAATGGAAAGGTAAAACCAGGGGATACGATTGCGATTATTGGTGCTGGTCCAGTAGGATTGTCTGCTTTACTAACAGCTCAATTTTATTCCCCGGCAGAAATTATTATGGTGGATTTAGATGATAATCGACTGGAAATCTCAAAAACTTTTGGGGCAACGAAGGTCATTAATAGTTCAGATGGACAAGCAGTGCAGAATATAATGGAACTTACGAATGGTCAAGGTGTAGATGTAGCCATGGAAGCAGTTGGTATTCCAGCCACTTTTAATATGTGTCAAGAAATCGTGACACCTGGAGGCAATATCGCCAATATTGGTGTTCATGGAAAAAGTGTTGAGCTTCATATTGAAAAGTTGTGGATTCAAAACATCACATTAACAACCGGTTTAGTAAGTACAAATTCTACGCCAATGTTACTTAAATCTGTAGAAGCAGAAAAGATTCATCCAGAAAAATTAATTACCCATCGTTTTTCACTTGATGAGGTTATGCATGCCTATGATGTTTTTGAAAATGCTGCAAAAGAACAAGCAATTAAAGTGATACTCTCCACCTAATTTTAGAGAGAAAAATTTTAGGTATATGTCTGATAAACAACATAAAAAAATCTCCCGTTAAGGGAGATTTTTTTAGTCTGTTATTGGTTCATAGATTTCCCAAGCTAACTTTAATGAATCTGTAATATAATTTGCTATTTCCTCAACTTCCAAATCATCGGTTGTTAATTTAGAATTGTGAAGAGAGTATGTGTTTTGTCTTTTATAAAACAGTTCCTCTATTTCTTCAAGTGTTCGTCCTTGCAGAACAGGACGACTATCAATTAAAATATCTAATCGATCCTTCCAAGAGTCCCAAGAGACGTCCAAGAAAAATACAATACAATTTGTCAAACAGATTTCTCGAATATCCTTCTGTAGAAAAGCGCCACCACCAACGGAAATGATTTTTAACTTTTGCTGGCAGTAATCAGTGATGATTTCTTTCTCCCGCTTCCGAAAGGGTTTTTCACCGATCGTTTTAAAAATTTTTGGGATTGGCATATTAAACTCTTTTTCAATTTCTTTATCGATATCTATGAATGTTCGATATAATTTCTTGGCAACCAATTCACCGATTGTTGTTTTTCCAACACCCATAAAGCCAATAAAAACAATACTTTTTTCTCTAAGTGAAGCTTCATTCTTGGTCATAAAAACGCACTCTTTCCTCAATTATTTTATAGTTATAGTATTTGCTGTAATGAAAACAATTTAATAAAATCTAAAGCTAATATATATTTTTAGAAAAATTAAAAACTTTTAACCTATATGTTACCATACGTTTTTTAATTACAAAAGGTGTATTTCTAGTTTCCGGTTGAAATCGGGCTCATGAAATTTATATTTCACACACCTTTCAGGTACTGAAAGGTTACGTGGTTGAAGTGAATGAGCCCGAATTTAACCGGAAACTAGAAATACATACTAGACACTATATGAAAAATGTGAGTAAGTAAGCGATGGAAATACCGATTAACATATAATAAATGGCGAACAGTAAATTCCACATTCCCATTTTGTATGGGTTGATTTTCAGCTGTTCTGCTAAAATAGATACTGATAAATTGTATGGGCTGTACATAACCGTCGATAAGCTAGAGACTATTAATACAATAGTTAATGAAATTGAAGAAACACTACTTAATATCGGATTTAATAACTCTGCTAAAAGAGTTAGAGATACTAATGGATGAAACCCAATAAATGAAGTAAGTAAAAAGTAAAGCGCAATCATGAAAAAGAAAAGCAAGGTTTGATCTGAAATAGAACTAAAATATAGTTGTAAAAAAGATAATAGCCCCGATAAGGAAAGCATCTCAACAAAAAAACCTGCACTCAAAAACATGAAAAAGTAATTTGATAATCCCCGGGTTCTTGCTTTCCAATGTGGAATTGTATAGGTCATATATCGCTTTAGTTTTCCAATAAAGAATGCCCAAAGAACTGAGACTGGGATAAGTAAAAGAACTACTGAAAATAAAAAGCCTTGATGTAACACTTTTTGAGCAATTGTAACAAGGGTGACGAAAAGAAAGAGCATAAAAAGCATTTGAATCATCTTATTATAGACTCTTTTGTAGGGTACTTCTGTATTACTTTCAATAACAATATCAATTTGAGAGTGCTTAAACGTTGCTAGAATCAAGTCTGATAAAATAAGTACTATTGTTGTTCCGATGATGAAAGGAAATAACTGAATATAATTGTTGTCCGTCAGATCTAACGATGTTATGACCATAATTTCTAGAGGACTCCACGTAAGACATAGTGCATAAGCCCGTAAAAGGTTTTGTGTGTAAAATTTTTCTCTCGTCTTTGTAGGCAATTGCTGTAACGTTCTCATTAAAGAATTTTTAAGCAATGGGATCGTTGCTATATTTAAAAATAAAGCGAGAAAGTGACAAACTAGAAAGCTTCGGCGATACAGTTTACTTAAACTAGTAATTCCTTGTTGTAATAATAAGCTTAAATTTTTGTCATATTTACCAACTCGAATAATTGAATTAATAAAAGGAAGTACTAAGAAGAGGGAAAGCACCCCAAGCATTGATTCAAAATATAAAAGAAAGGTGTAAATAGGAATTTTGTTATAAATAAAAAGGATAAAGCCAGCAATGAAAAAACAAAGTCCGGATACAAAGTACGAGCCATAAGAACGACGGAAAGAGTATATAATAGCTGCAAATGATAAAATCCCAATTGTGTAACTTATAATTGGATAAGGCATAAACCGAGATAGAACATATAGAAAAATTAGTAAGGAAAAGATATACAAAGTTTAGTTTTCACCTCTCAATAGATCAATCAAAAAATCTCCGAAAATATATTGCGAAAATATAAAACTTATTGTAACATGGTGGTAGCGCTTACTAGAAACTATTTCATCAGAAATTTTTATAAAAATATAAAAAATACTTGTTTTTTTAGTAGAAACAATATTATAATACAAGTATGAATTGATGATTTTTGTTACAAAATTAGATCGATCTAACAAAAGGTAAATAATCCCCTTTCCTTTTTCTAATGATCTTGTTAGATCGATCTAATGAATGTAACAAAAAAATTTACTCAATATTAGATCGATCTAATATTGAGGTTCGAAATAATATTTGTTAAAGAACTAGAGACTGGCGGTGAAGAATTTTATGTTAGGGTTATATTTAAAAAATCCGAGTGACTTAGAACTAAGAGAATTTCCTTCAGTATCTTCTCTTAATGATGACGAAGTGAAAATTAAATTAATCTACGGCGGTATTTGCGGATCTGATGTTAGTGTGTTTAAAGGAAAAATCGCACATGCTACATACCCAGTCCGTCCTGGCCATGAACTCGTTGGTGAAGTGATTGGAGTCGGTAAAGATGTAGATCTGGAGCTAGGTAAAAGGGTTGTCATCGCTCCCAACTCATTTTGTGGAGAATGCGAGTATTGCCTTGGTGGGAAGCCCAACATTTGTAAACACAAAGAATCATTAGGAGTAAATGCAGATGGAGGTTTCGCGGAAGAATTTACAATTTCCTCCAAGTATGTATTACCAGTACCTGATGAATTATCAAGTGAAAGAGCAGTATTAATCGAACCATTTGCTGTAATTGTTCATGCATTGCAAAAAGTAACGATTACAAAAGACACATCTGTTGCGATTATTGGCTGCGGTACTGAAGGAATGTTAGCAATTACTCTTGCAAACTACTTGGGAGCAAACATCACTGCAGTAGATATTAATGAAAAGAAATTCAAAAAGGTGTGCAGTGTTGGTGATATTCGCACTATACTACCTCATGAAATACAAGACGAAACTTTTGATGTTGTTATTGAAGCAGCAGGTGCAAAAGCTTCGGTAGAACAGGCAGTTGAAATCGTAAAACCAGGTGGTTCATTAGTGTTAGTAGGAATCACACCGGAAGCAAACTTCCCAGTTATCCAAATAGTAAGAAAAGAGATTACAATTTTTGGATCGATTATTTATAACTTCCCTGAAGATTTCACGAAGAGTATCGAGTATTTATTACAAGATAACTTTAAGGTTGAACCTATTATCTCAAACACGTACCATTTCACAGATTACCAGAAAGCGTACGCGGATGCTGTTTCAGGTGAGTTTGGAAAAATTATTTTGAATTTTAAGGAGGACAATAAGGAATGCAAAATTTAGTGTCTCATCAATTAGTGAAGTACCTTGAAGATAGAGGAGTAAGCCACATTTTTGGCTTGTGTGGTCATACAAATATCGCAGTATTAACAGCGTTAGAAAACAGCAAAATTAAATTTGTTAATACACGTCATGAACAAATTGCAGCTCATATTGCTGACGGTTATGCACGTGCAAAAAAAGAAACGGCTGTTGTACTTAGCCATCTAGGACCAGGTTTAACAAATGCAGCAACTGGTGTAGCGAATGCGGCTCTTGACTCAATTCCAATGGTTGTTATCGCAGGTGACATTCCAACTCACTATTATGGAAAGCACCCGCACCAAGAAATTAACTTACACTCTGATGCGGCACAATATGAAGTGTATAAGCCGTTCGTAAAACGTGCATGGCGTGTAGAACGTCCTGATCTTTTCCCGGAAATTCT
Organism: Anaerobacillus sp. MEB173; assembly: GCF_052119505.1. Taxonomy (NCBI): domain Bacteria; kingdom Bacillati; phylum Bacillota; class Bacilli; order Caryophanales; family Bacillaceae; genus Anaerobacillus; species Anaerobacillus sp. MEB173. The sequence goes on along the minus strand of NZ_JBJMAU010000001.1, from coordinate 625,416 downwards.
TGAAAAAGCGTTCCAACTTGCTGAAAGTGGAAATCCGGGACCGGTATTAGTATCTGTACCAATGGATATTTTCTCAAAAGAAGTTGATCCTGCATTATTCGAAAAACAAAAGCATAATACGAAAAGTCTTTACAAGCCATCAATTGATGATGAAACTGCTAAGACAATTATCCAAACGCTTTTAGACGCGAAAAACCCACTATTCTATGTAGGTGGCGGAGTTGTACTTGCTGATGCAGCAGAAGAATTAAAAGAGCTTGTGAATCACTTAAGTATTCCTGTTGCTCATTCATTAATGGGTAAAGGTGTAGTTTCTGATGAGAATCCATTAGTCCTTGGTATGACTGGATTCTGGGGAACTGAATTTATTAATAAAAAAGTAAAAGCTTCTGACTATATCCTTGCACTAGGAACACGTTTTGCTGAAGCGGACAATAGTTCATGGGAAGAAGAATATACGTTCACTGTTCCTGAAACAAAGTTAATTCAAATCGATATTGATCCAAGTGAAATTGGACGTAACTATCCAGTTGAATTAGGAGTAGTTGCTGACCTTAAGCAAGCATTAACAGTGCTTAACCGTGTCGCAAAAGAAATGGTACCAAACGGTCTGGAAAACGATGAATTAAAAGAAGAAATTTTAACAAATCGTGTTCAATTCAAAGAAAGCAACCGTCAATTTGTGGAAGACAACTGCTTCCCAATGCAACCGCAACGTATCTTAGCTGATGTTCGTGAAGTACTTCCAAAAGATGCGATCATCACAACTGATGTTGGTTGGAATAAAAACGGTGTAGCACAACAGTTCCCAATCTATACTCCAGGTTCAATCCTTACTCCTGGTGGCTATGCAACAATGGGATTCGGTGCACCTGCAGCATTAGGGGCAAAAATTGCTCAACCTGAACGTGTTGTTGTATCACTTGTTGGTGATGGTGGTTTTGGCCAAAACCCAGCGGTACTTGCAACAGCAGCAGAAGAAAACATTCCTGTTATTTGGGTCATCATGAACAATTTTGCATTCGGAACAATTGCTGGTCTTCAAAAAGCTCACTATGGTACAACATTAGGAACATTATTTAAAAAGGATGGCGAGCCATATTCACCTGACTTTGCAAGCATTGCTAAAGCATATGGTGTTGAAGGTGTGAAAATCACAAAAGCTGAAGAGTTTAAGCCAGCACTAGAAAAAGCAATCCAAGATAACAAGCCAGTAGTAATCGATGTTGCAATGCTGAACAACCCAGTTCCAACAGCAGGACACTGGAACATCATGGACATCTATTCACCTGGTAAGAAAGTACACCACGCATCAACAAACTAATGTAATCAATTATGAGGAAGCCTAGCTTCTGTAGAGCAGGCTTCTCTCCCATAAAGGAGTGAATCAATTTGACTAACTCAAATGAATTTGTTTTACCTAAGAAAGTTGAGATTTGCGAAGTAGCACCTCGTGATGGCTTCCAATCAATCAAAGAATGGATTCCGACTGAAGAAAAGATTGCGATCATTAGAAAGTTAGCAAATACTGGTGTAAAGTCATTGGAAATCACTTCATTTGTACATCCGAAAGCTATCCCGCAATTAAAGGATGCATATGAAGTCGTTACTGCGGTTCAAGATCTTACTGACATTAAAATGCGTGCATTAGTACCGAATGTAAAAGGTGCGCAGCGTGCGATTGATGCCGGTATTAAGAAGTTAAAGCTTATGCTTTCAGCAACTGATTCACACAGTATTTCAAATGCGAACTGTGTAACAGAAGAAGCACAAAACGGTTTCTTGCCAATTATTGAATTAGCTGAGAAACATGGCGTTAAAGTTGGCGGTTCGATCTCTGTGGCGTTCGGTTGTCCATTTGAAGGGAAAGTACCGCAAGAGCGTCTTGATCAAATTGTTGAACGTTATCAGAATATGGGGGTACATGAAATTTCCCTTGCTGATACAACTGGTGCAGGTAATCCGAAACAAGTATATGAGATGCTGGGTCATTTGAAGGAGCGTTTCCCGACTATCCTTTTCACAATGCATCTTCACAATACAAGAGGCATGGCGTTAGCGAATGCAATCGCAGGACTGCAACAAGGAATTACTCATTTTGACAGTTCGATTGCTGGACTTGGTGGGTGTCCATATATTCCGAATGCAACTGGAAATATTTCAACCGAAGATTTAGTTCACACGTTACATGAGATGGGAATTGAAACAGGGTTGAACCTTGATGCTCTGATCGATGTAGCTAAAGAAGTGAAAGCGCAGTTAGGTCAAGAAGGCGGAAGCTACATGCTTCAAGCCGGTCCTTGTTCACAATTACATGCGAAACCGAAGAGTCAGCAGAAGGTTGAAAGCTAGTTAAAAGTTAAAAGTTAATATTACTAGATTAGGTTTCTAGTTTACTATAAATTTTATTAATTTTTGGAGGTTAGATAAAATGGCAGCAACAACTACTCAAAAACCAAAAGAATTAACAGCAGAGCAACAACAAGAATTAGATTTAGCGTTTGAAAAGGCGGCTAAAGCAATGAAAGAAATCGAAAATTATAGCCAAGAAAAATTAGATCGTCTTTGTCAAGCTGTTGCGTGGGCTGTATCAAATAAAAAGACATTCGAACGTTTAGTAGATGAAGGAATTGCGGAAAGTGGTCTTGGGGATCCAGTGAGTCGTATGGGTAAACGTTTTAAAATCCGTGGTGTTCTACGTGATGCTCTTCGTCAAAAGAGTGTAGGTATTATTGAAGAAGACATTGAAAAAGGTCTTGTAAAATATGCGAAACCAGTCGGAATTATTGGTTCAATCGTTCCTACTACAAATCCGGACTTAACGCCAGCCGGAACAGCAATTTATGCAATTAAAGCTCGTGATGCAGTAATTTTCTCTCCACACCCACGTTCAAAAAATACGTCATTTGAAACTGTACGTCTTATGCGTGAAGCTCTTGAGAGAGAAGGCGCACCTGCTGATCTTTTACAATGTTTAACAAAAGTTAATATTCCAATGACGAAAGCTCTTATGGCGCGTGCTGATATGGTTCTAGCTACTGGCGGTCCTGGAATGGTTAAGAGTGCGTACAGCTCTGGAACTCCTGCGTATGGTGTTGGTGCAGGTAACTCAACAATGATTATCGATGATACAGCTGACGTGAAAGAAGCAGCTTACAACTCAATGTTAAGTAAAACATCTGACTTTGGTTCAGGATGTTCAGCTGACGGGAACTTAATCATTAGTGAGCAAGTATACAATGCAATGTTAGAAGAACTACAAAACGTTGGTGGCTACTTAGCTACCGAAGAAGAAAAAGCTAAATTACGTGCTGTAATGTGGGATGCAGAAGGACACCGTCTTGCTGATACAGTTGCGATTGCACCACAACAATTAGCGAAAGCGGCTGGATTTGAAATTCCAGAAGATCGTAAATTCATCGTTGTTAAAGGTGACGGTATCGGTAAAGAGCATCCATTCTCTCGTGAGAAATTAACAACATTAATGGCTGTATATAAATATGAAGGTGAGTTTGAAAATGCGCTAGATATGATGCGTGCTGTATATGAAGTAGGTGGAAAAGGTCACTCTTGCGGTATCTACTCATTCAATGATGATCACATTCACCGTCTTGGTTTAGCTGCACCTGTTAGCCGTATTATGGTGCGTCAACCACAATCAAAAGCAAACGCTGGTGCATTTAACAACGGTATGCCAATGACATCAAGTCTTGGTTGCGGTACTTGGGGTGGAAATATCATCTCTGAAAACGTAAATCTTAAGCATTACATGAACACAACATGGGTATCTCGTCCAATTCCAGAAGACAAACCGTCTGATGAAGAATTATTCGGCGAGTTCTATGATGCAGAACTAGAAAAATAATAAAAAACTTATTAATCTTATATGTAAATGATAAAAATAATACTAACTCTAAACAACACTAGAAATTCTAAACCAATCGAAGCCGGGTTCTTTTGAACTCGGTTTTGTTTGTACTACCTCGTTCAAATAAAGAGTGTCTATCAGTAATTAACTAATTATTCACTAAATTTTTATAATTGAAAAATAGAAAAGATTCTAGTAAAATAGTAATCATTATTTCAGGAAATGGGTAGATCGATCTAAGATAAAAATTTTCCTGTGAGAAGGTGGAACAGTGGGAAAGCGTATTACAATATATATCGTTGGTCTATTGATTTCGGCGCTAGGTATATGTTTAATTATTAAGTCAGAAGCTGGTACAGGTCCTTGGGATACAGTTGCCGTAGGACTTAATTTACATTTCGGGTTAACGATCGGTGGATGGTCAATCATTGCACAAGCGATTGTAGTCATGTTAACGAGTATTATAGAACAAAAAGCTCCACAAATAGGCTCAATTGTTGCGATCATTATTAGAAGTATGTTTCTAGACCTTTGGATATATGTTGTATTTATCAATATTGACTTTACAACATCAATCATAACTCAATGGTTGATCTTTTCAATCGGATTGATTGTAGTTGGCGTAGGAATAGGATTGTATTTAATTGCAGAATTTCCAAAAACTCCGATTGATGGGCTAATGGTTGCATTGAATACTCGATTTGGTTGGAGTTTTTCAAATGCAAGGATTATCATTGAATCATTTGCGGTTCTTTTAGGATTTCTATTAGGAGGACCAGTAGGAATTGGTACGGTAATCACCGCAATATTATTAGGCCGGATCATTCAAATATCAAATAAGAATATTAGAATTCTACTAATAAAGGAAGAAAAAAAGACATCACTTTCTGCATAACAAAAAATATTTTCGGAGTTGGGGGAATTAATAATGGAAATAATGGAAGCTAAGTTTTGTAAAGAATCAAGGGTCATACGAACAAGTCGCGTTTTTCCAAATGATGTAAACAATCATAATACTTTATTTGGTGGTAAATTAATGAGTGATGTCGATCAAGTGGCCTCGATTTCTGCGGCCCGTCATAGTCGAACAGAATGTGTCACAGCATCAACCGATTCAGTGGATTTCTTACATCCGATCAGACAAACAGATTCAGTATGCTTTGAATCGTATGTTACATGGACGGGGAGTTCATCTATGGAAGTTTTCGTAAAAATTATTGCCGAAAACCTGTTAAATAATGATCGTAAAATTGCAGCAACTGCATTATTAACATTCGTTGCACTAGATAAAAATAAGAAGCCTACAGCAGTTCCAAAAGTAATACCGGAAACAGAAGAGGAAAAAAAGTTACATGAAACAGCTCCTGAACGAGCGAAAATGAGGAAAGAGCGAAAGCGAAAGAGTAAAGAGCTAGCAGCTTATTTAACAACTGAATATCCTTGGAAATAATATTTTCTTAAAGTATTGAAATAGGTTGACATACTTATTTCTTCACTTTACAATAAAATTAGACCGATCTAATAATATTTTTTTCAATTTTATTAGATCGATCTAATAAAAAGGCAATTGATTAACAATCAATAAAAAAATAACACAATCATGGATAATAGCGGAAAATTCATTATACGATTGGAGGAGAGACGATGACGAAACAATTCTCATTAGCACACCTTACTGCCTTAGGTTGTACACCACCTGAACTTACATACATTGCTGCAAGAGCTGGCTATGATTTTGTTAGCATACGACCGATTTATATGGGGTTACCTGGTGAGCCTAATTATGCATTAGCGGAAAACAAAGAAATGATGCGACAAACGAAAGTAGCTCTTGCAGATACTGGTATTAAGTTACTCGATATTGAGTTAGCTCGTATCTATGATGGACTTGATCCAAAACGTTATTTACCGGCCTTTGAGGTAGCAGCTGAACTTGGTGGACGTCACGTTTTAAGTAGTATTTGGACAGGTGATCGTAATTATGCGATTGAGCGCTTTGCTGAACTATGTGATTTAGCCAAACCTTTTGGACTGACAATTGAACTAGAGTTCGTACCGATTGCGAGTGTGAATGACCTTGCAAGTACATTAGATGTTCTTCGTACGGCAAATCGTGAAAATGCTGGCCTCATGATTGATGCTCATCATTTTCATCGATCAGGTGATAAGGTAGAAGATCTTGATGCAGTACCAAGTGAGTGGTTCCGGTATTTCCACTTATGTGATGCACCAGCCGAAATACCAACATCAAAAGAAGAGATGACTCGTATTCTTCGTGAAGAACGGTTATATGTTGGTGAAGGGGGAATCGATATTGCTAGTATCGTGAATCGAATTCCGGAAATTCCATATTCAATAGAATTACCGAATATTAAACGAGCAGAAGAGTTAGGATATGAAGAATTTGCACGTCGTTGCTTACAAACAGCAAAAGATTATCTCGCGGCGAATCCCCGGCGTGAATTAGTAAGTATTTAGGTAAGTTGTTCATATAGTTTAAAATTGAATTTTCAAAAAGGTAAGGTGGGATTTACCCACTTTATTTTTTTCGTGGTATCAATTGTGAAAGGGGGGATAGTAGTGAAAAAACCTCTAAAAATGTATTTAATCCTCATTGGGGTGATGATGGTTTGGGGATTAAGTGTGTCAGTAATCAAATTCTTAGTTGAAAATAATATGCCAATTACGATTACATCATTACGTATTTTTGTCGCTTCAGTTCTTGTCTTTATCGTCCTTGGTTTTCTCGGTAAAGTACGCTTACCAAAGAAATCGGAGTGGTTATATATTTTCGGTGGTTCACTTTTAAGTGTAGCGATTCATCATTATTTTTTAGCTGATGGATTAACAAAAACATCAGCTTCAAATGCGGGTTTAATACTTGGAATGGGACCGATCTTAACCGTAGTTTTATCAATGATTTTTCTACGGAACAGACCAAGCTTTTTACGTTCTCTTGGATTTATCTTTGGTGGTCTGGGGGTTAGCTTTACGATTCTTTCAGGCGGGAATGGAATGAGTTCCGTTAGTGTGGGAGATATTAACATTTTTCTATCAATCCTCTCACAGGCTTGTAGTTTTATTTTAATTAGTCATGCATCGAAAACGATGAATCCCGGTTTATTAACTGGTTATATGTTTCTTATTGGGTCTTTTATTCTTTTTATTACGAGCTTAGTGATTGAACCTAATGGATTAGCAACGCTTGCCATTGATCAACCATTAGTATGGCTGGCCTTCTTATTCACTGTACTAACGACCGGTCTCGGTCATATGCTGTATAACTTTGCAATCAGGCAGGTTGGTCCAGCAGAAACTTCGATATTTCTTAATTTAAATACGTTTTTTGCTTTAGTAGGTGCAGCGTTATTTTTAAACGAAGCCATTTTAGTTTCTCATTTTATTGGATTTGTCTTTATTGCTACAGGGGTAGTCTTAGGCTCAGGGGCGTTCGAAATGATAATAAGGCAGAAGAAAAATAAAGCGGTATTATCAAAAAGGGAAGTATAAGAGACTGTGGTTTACTAAATTAAGAACGATTTAGTAAGGTTGATATTTTTATTAATAATAGAGGCTCTCTTGTGAAAAGGGCTCGAATTGAAGAACTTGATAAAGAAACAGGTAGGTGCAGCTTTATTTTTTAGCCCCTAGCTATGCAAATTATATGTCCGGACCAATCATTGATGTAAATGGTGGACAATTGATGAGTTAAAAAGAAGACTAGTTTTTATTTAAGAGATGCCTGAGTTGAGCAATAAAACTCAGGCATCTTTTTTTATTAAGGATAAGTAGTATCGAACAGGGGAATTTAAAAAATGTTAATTATAAACTAAGATCTAGTGGGGGAAGTAGTGAATGAAGCAATTTATTATTTTTACAATATTCGTTTTGGTCGTTTTAAGCGGATGTGGCGGGCAGGAGACTGAACCAACAGAAGGTGGAACTGGTGGTGATAATGCAGAGGTTAAGCTATTAAAAATAGCAGTAGCCACTCCAGAGGAAAGGTCATTGACGAAAGGTTTGTATAGGTTTGCTGAAATTGTGGAAGAAAGCACGAACGGAATAGTAAAAGTAGAAGTATATCCAAACGGGGTGTTAGGTGGTGACCGTGAAGTTTTTGAAGGCTTACAATTAGGATCGATTGAAGGGACTACGATCTCAACCGGTCCCGTTGCACAGTTTGCAGAACGGTTTAGTGTATTTGATCTCCCTTTCTTGTTTCCTGATGAGGAAAGTGCTTATGAAGTATTGGATGGTCCAATAGGAACAGAGCTGTTAGATGATTTACATGGTCAAGGTGTAATCGGTTTAAATTATTGGGAAAATGGTTTTCGACATCTGACGAATAATATTAGAGAAGTGAAAACTGTTGATGATATTAAAGGTTTGAAGATTAGAACGGTAGAAAACAATCTTCATATTGATATGTGGCGAGAATTAGGGGCTAATCCGACGCCAATGGCCTTTACGGAATTATTTGCTGGACTTCAGCAAGGAGTTGTTGATGGACAGGAAAACCCAGTTGGAAATGTCACAACAACGAACATTTATGAAGTACAAGGTTATTTAACAAAAACAAACCACATTTATAATGCGAGTGTCTTCATGATTAGTCAACCATTTTGGAATAGCCTTTCAGAAGAAGAGCAAGAAATCATTCGGAATGCTGCTGATGAGGCAAGAGATTACCAGCGCCAATTAAACCAACAGGAAAATGATGAAGCGTTTGTGTTTTTAGAAGAGGCAGGGATGACAATTACAGAGCTATCGAAGGAAGAAGCAAATAAGTTGTTTGAAAGAGTACAGCCAATTTATGAAAAGTATGCACCGAGAATTGGTGAAAATTTTGTGAATGAGTTATTAGAAGCAATTCAAAAATAGTACATAGATAACGAAAAGCACGAGTTCATGGACTCGTGCTTTATTGCAGCTATTTTTCTTTCGTAACTAAATTTCTTGAACCTAACGGGTCTTTTAGCATACGAATTAAACTTTGCAGTGTCTCAATTGGAATTTGACCGGGGGCAGAGCTGTTGTTTCCGACGGCAAATGTTAAGGCAGAACCATAATACCAGCCAAGCATTCTACTCATCATACCAAGGTCACCCATAGAAATTGTTATAATTGGAATGTTAATCGTTTCTTTTGCTTCTTTTGTTACTTCCAATAGTGTTAATACATCATCTTCACTTTTAGGCATAACTGCTACTTTGGCAGCATCAGCACCCATAAACTCCATATTGAATAAGCGTTTTAAGATCTCTGCTTTTTCAGGTGTACATTCAAAATTATGATGAGAAAGAATGAGTTTCTTATTGTGTGCAAGTGAAACATCACGGACTTGTTTGATATTCCCTACCTGATTAGAAATCTCAAAGTCTACGATATCTACACTGTTTGTTTTACATACTTCTGTCAATAAATGAACTCGACTATCTTCATCTAGAGGAATGGGTTGACCGCCTTCTTGTTCTGAACGGATTGTAAATAGGAGGGGAATTCCTTTACATTCTTTATAAATAATTTCTAATGTAGACAATACTTTTTCAGTATTATTAATGTCTTCGTAAAAGTCGACACGCCATTCAATCATATCTGGATTTTTTGAAAGAATTGCAGGAAGTTCAGTAAAAAGTTCGTCTGTCGTTTTCCCGGTTAAAGGGGTACAAATATAAGGTAGTTTCTTGTCGTCAAATAGCTTCGTTTCCATAGTGCCTCCTAATTCAAGTAAAGAAAAGTTGATGTATTCCTATTCATATATAGTTAGAAAGGAGTCTACTCATCTTTAATATTCTGTGTTTTCTGGCTATTATATAAAGTTTATCAAAAAATGTAAAAATAGCAAGAATAAATACAAACAATCGACGTCCCACTCAGCAGAGTAAATTCAGCAGCAGATCTGATATAAACGGCATTTGTTGAAAAAATAAGTGACATATAAGATCAGGGGACCAAAGAGTTATGTTTTTGTCGATTATTGTTACTATTTGTTATAGCATTAAAATACATTTTATATTATAATAATTAATTTGTTGGGGTTATTTATATTTACATTTTCAGCGAATTTTTTATAAGGGGAGAAATAAGAAATATGTCATTACAATATAGAGAAAAAGAAAAGAGAAAACCCTATGTACTCTCGGATTATTTACGATTTATTATTCCTTCATTAATAGGTGTTTTCTTGTTTATGATACCATTGAATTATAAAGGGGAAATTACGATTCCTGTTGCTTTTTTGGCAAAACAAGTAGAAGCAATAACCTATAGTGTATTGCCAGGGCTAATGACTGGGATTTTATTTCTAGTTGCAACCATGACGCTATGGGTAACGTGGTTTAAACCTGAGAACATCTTGTGTCATCATTTCCTAAAAGCATTGTTTTACGTTCAACCTGTATGGTTATACGTACGAGTGATTGGTTTTATATTTGCAGCCATGACATTGTTTGAATTTGGACCTGAATGGATATGGTCAGGGGATACTGGAGGATTATTACTTTATGATTTGATTCCTATCTTATTTTCAGTTTTTTTATTTGCGGGCTTTTTCTTGCCATTATTATTAAATTTTGGATTGTTGGAGTTGTTTGGAATTCTGCTAAATAAAATTATGAGACCGGTATTCACATTACCAGGCCGCTCATCGATTGATTGCTTGGCATCTTGGATGGGAGATGGAACAATCGGTGTCCTATTAACGAATAAGCAATATGAGGAAGGTTACTATACGAAGCGGGAGGCTGCTGTTATTGGAACAACCTTCTCGGTGGTATCCATTACATTCAGTATTGTAATTCTTGCTTATATGGGTTTGGAGCATTTATTTATTCCATATTACTTTACAATTGCACTTGCTGGTTTCGTTGCTGCTGTTGTTTGTCCGCGTATTCCACCGTTATCACGAAAAGCAGACACATATTTTGTAGACAATAAACAACGAATTGATGATCAAGATTTAAAAGGTGTATCAGTATTTAAATTTGGAGTGGAAAAAGCACTTGAACGGGCGAAGATGAACAATGGATTTACTAGTACTGCAACAAGCGGCGTCAAAAATGTGCTTGATATGTGGTTTGGTGTCATTCCTGTTGTCATGGCTTTAGGAACCTTTGCCCTTGTCATTGCTGAACATACGCCAATTTTTGAGATTTTAGGAATGCCATTTATTCCATTATTAAATGTATTACAAGTTCCAGAAGCTGCAGCGGCTGCTCAAACAATGGTGATCGGTTTTGCTGATATGTTTTTACCAGCGGTAATCGGAAGCGGGATTGAAAGTGAGTTTACTCGATTTGTCATTGCCTGCGTTTCGGTAACACAGCTGATTTATATGTCAGAAGTCGGTGGTTTGCTGTTGGCATCTAAATTGCCTGTCTCATTTACTGACTTAGTCATTATTTTTATCGAAAGAACATTAATTACATTGCCAATTGTCGTCTTAATGGCTCATCTAATTTTTTAAGATAAAGGGTGACTGACACCGCGCGTGGACATTTTTTAAATAGTGTCTATGAGCGGTGTCAGTCACCCTTTTTTATTATATTTCCAGCACTAATAGTAAAATATATAAATAAGAAGAAAAAATAATAATTGAGGTAAAAAAATGCATGTAGCTACAGCGTTAATTATTGTTATTGTCGTTTGGATATGGGGAGATTGGCGGAATTGGAAAAAGTATCATACGACGATTTTATTTGTTGCGCTCGGTAATCTTTTATACAATTTTTTAACTGCCGGTTTTTTTTTATGGCGACTTGATGCTGACTTTATTTCGAATCACTCTTTAACGGAAATGCTGTATACATTTATAGTTTTTCCGGCTACAGTCATTTTATTTTTAGGTAATTTTCCAACTGATTGGAAAGGGAAATTAAAACGGGTATTGAAGTGGATCATGATTTATGTGGCTTGGGAAACTGTTTTTGTTTTCACAGGTAGTATAGAGTATCAGTACGGGTGGAATTTAGGTTGGTCAGCTGCTTTTGACGTGATCATGTTTCCACTATTACGCTTGCATGAAAGCAGACCGTTACTTACATATTTTTTATCGGGGATTGTCGCTGTTGCTGTACTTTGGTGGTTCAAAGTACCAGTTCACGTTCCTGTTGAATTAAGAGGGGGTTAATTATAATACATGTCGTCTTGGACACCGTATATGAAAGAGCGGTGTCTTTTTAATATGAACATTGTATGTCGATGGTTGAAATGGAATGTTTTTCTTCGTTATTATTTTTTATAATAAAGGTAAGGGGAAAGTATCCTTTATTTAGTTCCAAATGTAATCGAGAAAAGTTTCGCATCCTTGAGAGGAGGAGTTTCGATGAAGTTAGCAGGAAAAGTAGCAGTAATTACAGGAGGGGCAAGTGGAATTGGGGAAAGTACAGCACGCTTGATGGTAGAAGAAGGGGCAAAAGTCGTTATAGCCGATATGAGTGATGAGCTTGGTACTCAATTAGCACATGAGCTAAATCAAGCAAATAAAGTAGCCACCTATGTTCATGTTGATGTAACAAACGAAACTGAAGTTCAACATATGATAAATGAGGCTTTATCTATATTTGGGAAAGTAGATATTTTATTTAATAATGCTGGGATTGGTTCTTTAAGCCCGTCTGCAGAACTGCCGTATGAGGAATGGCGAAAAGTCATTGCGGTCAATTTAGACGGTGTCTTTTTAGCTGCCAAGCACGCTATAGCAGCAATGCAAAAAAACGGTGGTGGAAGCATCATTAATACAGCATCAATTTTAGGTCATGTAGGCCAAGCGCAAACTGCACCATATACAGCGTCAAAAGGTGGGGTTGTCAATTTGACTAGAGCGTTAGCAGTAGAATATGCAAAGGAGAATATTCGTGTTAATGCTGTTTGTCCTGGATATATCGAAACGCCGCTTTTAAATCAGCTTGATGATGAGATGAAAAATCACTTGATTTCGCTTCACCCAATTGGAAGGTTGGGAAGGGCTGAAGAGGTTGCAAAAGCAGTCATTTTCCTTGCATCAGATGATGCCAGTTTTGTTACAGGAGCAAACCTGCTTGTTGATGGAGGATATACTGCGCAATAATAGTTATTTATCTCGCTGTTTCCATACAAAAACACTGTTCGTGCAATTTTCTATACACGAACAGTGTTTTCTCTTTAATTGACTGCTTTTTATCAGCCCGTATGATATTTGTACATCCAGAGCACACCAGTCTTTAATACACGTGGTACGCGCCCGATTAACGCACGTTCGCCCATCATACCAAAGCCGTGTTTTTTGCCTAGTGAACCGAGGACACCTTTTAGTTTTATATTTGGCATCGTTTCAGGAAGTGGTTCACCATTCCAACGCTTTTTGAGTATCGTTACGATTTGTTCACCTTGTCCTTCAGCAAGCTGAGCACTTGGTGCGTGTGGGTAACTTGCACAGTCTCCTACGACAAAGACATTTTCATTATTCGGAAGGTGATGATGATTTGTTACACGTACTCGTCCAATGTCATCTTTTTCAACATCTAGATCACGGACAACTTTGTTAGGTTGAATACCTGCAGTCCAGATGATCGCATCATTTTCAATTGGTTCATCATGGTTATAGAGGATATTTTCCTCAACTTTCGTAATGTTAGATTTATTAATGACATCAACATTGTTTTCAATAAACCATTTGTGGACATAGTTACTTAGACGTTTCGGGAACATCGATAGAATAATTTCACCGCGATCAAATAATCTAATTGTTAAATCAGGGCGACTTTCGCGTAGCTCACTGGCAAGCTCAACACCACTTAGACCTGCTCCGACAATTGAAACAGCTGCATTTGGACGCAGATTACTAATCACTTCAAAAGTACGTCTCGTTGCCTCCATACTTTGAATACTTAATGTGTGTTCTGGTGCGCCTGGCACATTATGGTACTTGTCTTCACAACCCAATCCAATAATTAAGTTGTCATACGCAATTGGCTCGTCATTTTCGAGATGTACGAGTTTTGTATCAATATCAACAGACGAAACCGTGGCAAATTTCACGTGTAAACGAGGATCTTTAGGGTAACTTACACGTAAATGTTGATCGGACTCAGTACCAGCTGCTAATGCATAAAATTCTGTTTTTAAACAATGATAAGGCATTTTGTCAATTAATGTGATTTCAATATTTTTAGGTAAATCATTCGTTAACAGGCGCTGCAGAATTCGCATTCCACCATAACCACCGCCAAGGATGACTAATTTTTCCATATGAACACTTCCTCTATTTTCGATAATTCCTTCTAAACAAGGAAGGATTAATTGCATGATTTGTTGTAACAATTGATTTTTGGACGTTGGATGTGAAAACTTAACAAGACCATAATGAAGAAGGCTATTTAGAATATGACTCCACTGTTCAGTACATATAGTATGATTAATTTCCTCTTTTTTTACTGCGCGTAACAAAAGAAATTTCCATTGGTCAAGTAAAGCTGATTCTGATTGAATTGCATGTGTCCAAATTTTTACTGTTAGTTCTTGGTTTTGTTCATAATCTTGAAGTAAAAAGTTTAGATAATTTTTAATTTGCTGGATGAATGTAAGGTGCGAAATTTGTTGAATATGTAGTAGTGCGAGTTCAAGACGCTCTTCAGCTAGTGATTCAAGAATTGAGTCTTTCGTTGGAAAATAATTAAAAAATGTCCCTTTTGCAACCTCGGAAAGGTCCGTGATTTCTTTTACAGTCGTTTGTTCAAAACCTTTTTCTTTAAATAGAAGAATAGCAGAACTAATAATCTTTTCTTTTGTAACTACTTTTTTATTCTTTTTCAAGATAAACTCCCCTTAAAAAATGACCCTGGTCAGTTTGAATTATAACTAGTTTGTGGCAAATTTTCAACAGTTTTGTGAATAATACTTAAAATAATTACAAAGAAAAAAATCTATTATGATTTTTGTTCGAGATTTTTTCATGATTAAATGAGTAATCAAATACGAAAAAAAGACGCGGCAAACATATTCCAGTAAGGTTACCATCAGCTGATTGCTGAAGTATACAAATGGACGAGTAAAACTATAGTAAAATAGTCATTTATTGTGGATATTTTAAAAATTTTGTACGAGTGGTGACCAACAGTCTAGGTTTAATTGCACTTTCCCACTCATCATCTTCTTGTATAATAGGGAATGATTCTATTATAAAGGAGCTATTTAATGAGTAAATTTGGATATATGGTCATAGGTGCGGTCTTTACAATCATTTTATCAGTCGGCTATTTGACATTTGCTGCTAATCTTCCAGATGGACTACAAATAGAAGCAGGAGAACCAATTGCAGTTAACGATAATAACCAACTAAGCCAAAATGACCATAAAGTGAGTCTTGCAGATGAGATTATTGTTGGTGAAGCAGTCGCACTGACAACTCCACAATCATTGGTAAAAGATGATGTACAAGTAGTAGCAGAAAACGATCAAAATAATAGAAATGATGAAAGTAATCAGTTGACTCATTCTAATTCAAATGATTTGTTGTCCAATCAGCCTACAGACAATATAAACAATATAAAACCGGGTAACTATTTACAACAAGTTGATAAACTTGAAATCGAAATTGAAAATGACGACATTGAAATTGAAATTAAACAAGAACGTAAAAAGAAAAAGGTAAAATCAGAAGTAAAAATAAAAACAAATAAAAAAGAAATGAAATTAAAAGACGAAAAAGCGGAACAGTTTATCAATGAAATGTACTCAGCTGTCTCTATTGAATCGGCGAAAGACATTCAGGCTGCAGTTGAAAATTTACTGAGTCAATATAATGTTGACATTTCTCAGGTTGAAATTGAAATTAAAGTTGAAGCAAGTGGATCTGATTATCAATTTAAAAATAAGGGACAGAACGACGACGACGATGACGATAACGACGACGATAATGACGACTAAAAAAAAACGGTAATAAACCATGACTAAGTGTTAGAAACGCTTAGTCTTTTTATTTTGTAATATAGAATAGTCACCCACCGTGGACAAAGTAATAAAATGTCCACGGCGGGTGACAGACACCACTATCTTGACACCACTATCTTTCTTTTTCCCCCTTAAGGCCCCAGCTTTCTGCATGGGTAAGTCCTTCGATACTGTCACGATAGAAAAGGGGATCTTTGTTTGCCTTTCTTTGTTCATGATAATCGTTAAGGGCTGCGTATGCATATTTTCCGATAATGAAGATGACGATCAAGTTAATGACTGCCATCATGCCCATAAATAAATCGGCTAAATCCCAGACAAGGCCTAAGCCTGCCATTGAACCAAAGATTACCATAGCCAGGACTGCGATTCGGTATATAAATAACCATGCTTTACTCGTTTGAATAAATTCGATATTTGTCTCTCCGTAGTAATAGTTACCAATAATTGAGCTAAAGGCAAATAATAAAATGGCAATCGCGACAAAGGTCGTTGCCCAATCACCAATATGGGCGCTTAATGCAGCCTGAGTCAATTCAATCCCACTTAATCCTTCAACTGTATAAACATCCGTTAATAAAATCATAAAGGCAGTAGCAGAACAAATGATCATTGTATCCACAAAGACACCTAACGATTGTACAAACCCTTGCTTTGCAGGGTGACTAACATTTGCGGTAGCAGCGGCATTGGGGACACTTCCCATTCCGGCTTCGTTGGAAAATAACCCGCGACGTACCCCTTGCATAATCGCAGCCCCCATTCCGCCACCGACCACTTCGTTTAAACCAAATGCACTTGATACAATTAATCCTATGATTGATGGGATTTGCGTAATGTTCATAATCATAATAATCAGCGCAACACCAATATATATAATTGCCATCACTGGTACAATGACTTGTGTAACATTAGCAATTCGCTTTACCCCTCCGAAAATAATGATCGCTGTAACCACTGCCAAAATAATACCTAACACGCCACGGTCCATTCCAAAGGCATTTTCAAAGCTTAGAGCTATTGTATTACTTTGTACGGAATTAAAAATGAGACCAAAGCACAAAGTGATCAGGATGGCAAAAACAATACCTAGCCAACGCAGTCCAAGGGCTTTTTCAATGTAATACGCTGGACCACCACGAAAACCATCCTCTTCATCTTTCACTTTATAAATTTGAGCTAATGTGCTTTCGACAAAACTCGTTGCCATACCAATGAGAGCGATAATCCACATCCAAAAAATAGCCCCAGGGCCTCCAACGGCAATGGCAATTGCTACACCAGCTAAATTACCGGTACCAACACGTGAAGCGGTACTTATTGTGAATGCTTGAAATGAAGAGATTCCTCGCCCTTCAGTAGATACCGTGTCTTTTTCTCCAATAATACGAAACATTTCACCAAAGAACCTGAATTGAACAAAGCCCATTCGGATTGTAAAGAAAATTCCTAAAATAATGAGGAGTGCAATTAAGATATAGGTCCATAAAAGATCATTACCCCAAGCAGTAATTGCTTCAATAATACCGATCAAATGATCCACCTCTTTTCTAGAATAAGTCAATAAACATACTTGTTGTTTTAGTTCATCCATAGTTCCAGTATTCTTAATGTTCCATTACTGTAGGTAGGAATATACAATCATAAACAAAATATTAACTTAACTTTTTTTGGATAAAAATAGAAATCGAAACAAAGAATAATTGAGGACATTGATTTGAAGGGGGTGATCGTCATGAAAAAGTGGTGTATCGGTTTAACGGCCGCAGCGCTTCTTTGTGTCGGTATGATCAATCCAGCGTTTGCTGAAGAGGAAAGCATCGAACATCAAGAAGTAAATGAAGTAACGTTAACAGAGGAACAAAAACAAGAATTGTCAGAGTTGCACAAAAGCCTGTTTGAGCAAAAGAAAGAAGTTATAAACAAGTATGTTGAATATGGTGTGTTCACAAAAGAAAAAGGGGATAAGATCATTTCTAAATTTGAGAAACATCATGAGAAGTTAAAAGAAAGCGGCTATATTCCGAGATGGGACCATCATAAGAAAAAGTGTCACTGTAAAAATGATGAAGATCGCGGGGAGTAGAACAAAATAATGCATAATGAAAGAGCGCTGTGATAGAGGCGTTCTTTTTTGTACCTGTACCTTTTTCTTAGTATTGAATATGAAGTACTCTTATTGTACGATCATAATATTAAGAGTGAATAGGGGAAAAATGATGGATTATCGCAAATATGTTCTTGCTGAATCAATTGGACATCGAATGGTAACATTATTTACTTAGATCCAAACTACTGGTATATTTCAGGTGCAGGACTTGTTTCTGTATCAGAAATGGCTAAATCAATTGATGAAGCGATGAACTAATTGAATATGCACAAAAAAAGTATCGACTATATTGTTTATATGGTTGATACTTTTTTTGTTTTATAAAAGCAGATCTTTGTATGTACTTAAATATAAAATAATGTACCAAAGATCCAGCTAAGGATGGCGATAACACCGATTGAAAATGAAATAATAGCGGCTTTCCGTTTATTTTTTAGTGCCATAAAAAAACCGATTGTTGTTGCTACGGCGGCAATTGTCCAACAAATTAACGCGAGGATGACTAAAATCATGTAATATTCTCCTTGAAAATTAGATGTGTGAATTATTGTTCTTTTTGCAGTGGTATGGCGATTATCACTTCAGTCCCTTTTTGAAGTTCACTATGTACTGTTATCTTTCCACCATACATTTGAATAATCCGTTGACATACAGCCATTCCTAACCCAGTACCATACGTTTTTGTTGTGAAAAAAGGGTGAAATATTTGGCTTAGTGTCTTTTGGGACATACCAATACCATTATCTTTTACAGTAATGATACAGTATTTATGATCATTTTCAAGACTTATCGTTAATCTGTTATCAGGGCTCTCCATTGCTTCAATCGAGTTTTTTACTAAATTAAGAATAACTTGCTTTACATGATCTTTTACACAAGAGATCGGTAATGCATTGTCAGAATGATTTAATGTCAACTGTACATTTTTAAAATGGGCTTCCGATTGGATAAGTGGTGTAATTTCTTTAATAATATCGTTAGCATCATACGTATTTAATGTGTAGGCTGTAGGTTTTCCAAGAATTAATAATTCGGTTACGATACCATTAATACGATTTACTTCTTCTTGGATTACATTGAAATAGAATTGATCTTTATCGTCTGTATGTTTTTCATTTAGTAGTTGAATTAGTCCTTTTATCCCTGTTAAAGGGTTTCTAATTTCATGAGCAGTACTTGCTGCTAAATTTTCTACTAATTGCAGTTTTTGCAGCTCATTTTGTTCATTTTCAATTTTAAGCTTTTCTTGTAATCGATAATAGTAAATTAATAGGTAGATGATAGTAGTAATAATAAATAAAATGATAAAGCTTTGAATAAAAATATTAAAATATAAAGGATCATCAGTTGACAAAATGGTTACTGTAATTGTCCAAGGTACCCTTTCAGTCTTCACCTGAATATTGTAATGGTTGTTTTCAAGCGGAGCCACCCCCGATTGGAGCAATGTTTGACCATTATGATCAGTAACTTCAACAACTTCATTCGTTACATATTCCTCAATTACCTCTTCAAGTTTATCTAGTCTTATACTTGAGAGTAAGACACCTTCTATGCGGTCGTTTTGATTTGTAACAGGAGTGGCGATTGTAATAATATACCGACCAGTAACTCGACCAATATGTGGTTCGGATATGATTGTTTGTTTTTTTGCAAGAGCTTGTTGAAAGTAATCGCGATCCAAAACATTTGTTGGCGGAAGAGTTCCATTTGATCCAACCAGAAGATCTCCATTCAGGCTGGCCCAATAAAAACCTGAAAAACGCTCATCTGTTTTTTGTGTTTTTACTAT
This sequence comes from Anaerobacillus sp. MEB173, assembly GCF_052119505.1. Taxonomy (NCBI): domain Bacteria; kingdom Bacillati; phylum Bacillota; class Bacilli; order Caryophanales; family Bacillaceae; genus Anaerobacillus; species Anaerobacillus sp. MEB173. The sequence continues at coordinate 605,718 of NZ_JBJMAU010000001.1, read as the reverse complement.
TATTTCTTCTATCGTTTTTAGATCCTTTTGTTGAAATTGTAATACCGTTGCTAGCATTTCTAATCGACCACTAGTTTCACTAATAAAGGCATCGATATGGTTGGCATGAAGAGTAGCATACTTTTGGGCGTTATCGATATTTTGAGCTTCTACTTTCTCCATTCTTTGTTCTGTTATTGAATAGCTAATCATAAATGACGGGATGATAGTAATGAGAAGAAAAAACAGTATATTTCTTTTATTGAATAAAGGTTTTAGTTTTAATTGTTTTAATTTCACCTTACTAATCTCCTTATTACTATATTTCTAATCATTCTACCATCTAAACATTATTTATATCTATAATCTATAACACTAATTTTTAAAAAAGCAAAGAAAACCCACGAACATTTGTAAATGAACGTGGGGGGAAAATCATTATGGTTGAATAATCGTTGCTTCAAATTTTGGCGTACCATCTACAAGTCCCATTGCAACGATCGTGTATGCTTCATTCCTTGTAAGAGTAAGGTTTCGAAGTGTCATAACAACATCATCTGTACCAGCACGTCGGATTTCGATTGTCGTTGTCATTGGAGATAGTTCTAAGTAGTTCGTAGCTTCTTGAAACGAAACACCTTCAAATAAAACTTCATCATTCTGGACGATATCAACATCAGGCGCATTAGGAGATAGGTGCCAGAAACGAAGAAGTGCTTGATTTGCTGGTACATCTTCTTGATCAATCGCAATAACAAGCTGAATATCACTTAATCGTCCTGCTGCAGAAATTGTATAACTGACACCTGACTCAACGGTGACAGATTCGGTTAAGACTGGCTGATTCTTTTGTCCTGCAGGATAAATAGTGATTTCATGTGATCCTGCCGGCAGTTCTAAATAACCACTAATTTGGTAGTAGGGCATGTTGTGTATGGGTGTTTCTTTGTCATTAATATACACATCAACCGCTGGAGCATCTGGAGAGGTATGAAACACTCTTACTTTTGCTGGACCTTGTTGTCTTTGTTCTCTTTGATATCTTACTGGCTTTGGTTGATAAATGTGGTGGGGTTGCGACATGTGATACGGATTTACTGTGTACTGCATTTGTTGTGCATGGACCATTTGCTGTATACACATAAAGTGCAGCTGATAATAGTGGATATGCTTTGCAGGGTCAATATACTTAAAATAATTGGCAAGGAGATCATATGTGGCACAGTCTTGCATTATTTTAGCTGTATTTGGAAAATAATGATACATCTGTTTTCCCCTTTCAATAATTTTCAATCAACATTAACGTATGTGGAAAAGGGAATTTTGGGATATTGTCCGATTAAAATACATTCTTTTTGCATTTTAGTTAAGCTGTTTACAATTTTTTAACATAAAATAGATTTAATAGAGCAAAATACACATTTGTAAGTTTAAAAGGGTAATATTGTATTGAAAATTCTGTTAATTTAGTGTATGGTATACAATATACCTTAAATATTACATAGGGAGTGACTTGTTATGGAAAAGAAAGTGGTTTTATGGAGTTCGTTTACTTGTCAATTATGCACTGATTTAAAAGATTTTTTTGCTCAAAACAATATTGCCTATGAGAACAAAGATATGAAAAAAGATGACTCATTACGAGATATTATTGAAGAAAAATATGGTGTTAGAAAAGCACCAGTAGTAGAAGTAGGAGATCAAGCAGTTGTTGGTGCTGGACAATGGTCAGAAGAGAATTGGAATGCGTTAAAAGAGTTACTTGGAGAAAAAATAAAACAATTATAAAAATATATTCAGAAAATTCTTTAAAACTTGTTGACATCAACACCAAGATAAAGTAAGATTAACTCAAGAACATTTGGTATACCAAATACAAAATACCAATAAAAATAAGGTTACAAAAAATACTTAAATTAAAAATGAACTGGAAACTAAGGAGGAGAAGAATTATGGCAGAATTATTATCTCGTGAGGAATTTCGTAAAGCGTTAGAAGAAGCAATTAAAGGGAATCACAGTGAGGCGGCACCATTTACAGTAGCATGGGCGACTGGGAAGTTAGAAAGAAAGCACTTTGCTAGATGGGCAGAAAACCACTATCACTATGTAGGACCATTCGCAGACTACTTAGCATATATGTACGCAAAAACTCCTGAGCAATATACAGATGCAAAGGACTTCATTCTACAAAACATGTACGAAGAAGAGTTAGCAGCAGATCGTCACACAGACTTATTAATTCGTTTTGCTGAAACATGTGGAACAACAAAAGAGCGCATTGAAGATCCAAAGAATATGTTACCAACAACACTTGGACTTCAAAGCTGGTGTTATGCAGTAGCAATGCGTGAAAACTTCGTTGTTGCAACAGCAGCACTAATTGTTGGTCTTGAGTCTCAAGTTCCAGCAATCTATCGTAAACAAACACCAATTCTTCGTGAAAGCTATGGATTTACAGATGAGGAAGTTGAATTCTTCGACCTACACATCGTATCTGATGAAATCCACGGAGAGCGCGGTTACAAAATCGTACTAGAATATGCAAACACTCCTGAATTACAACAACGTTGCTTAGAAATCGTTCGTACTGGTGCAGATATGCGTCGTATGTACATGGATGGATTATATCAAGCATATTTAAAAGAAGACTTAGAAAAGTCTGTTGAAACAACAGTATAATTTAGAAAATATCTATAAGAGCAGCTATCTTTTTAGTTGCTCTTTTCTATTTTAGGCTAGGCTGAACATGGCAAGAAATGAAAAAATATTGTATACTAAATATAACATATACAATATGTGGAAGGACGATGTTAAATATGAAATCGTGGGCAGAGGAAGAAATATTATCGATTCGTGAACGGGCATATATTTATTTAAAAAATTTAATTTTAGAAGGGGAGTTTAAAGCTGGTGACCGTTTAGTGGAACGGGAATTGGCGGAGAAACTGAATATTAGCCGTACTCCAATTAGAGAAGCGCTATTTCGTTTAGAATCTCAAGGCTTTGTAAAAACTGTTCCCCGTAAAGGTGTTGTTGTTTCAAAAATTTCAACTGAGGATATTATTGAGGTTTTTACGATTTTGTCTTCTTTGGAAGTGCTAGCAGTAAAGCTAGCCGCACAGAAAATGGATGATCATACGAGGGAGCAATTTGATCAATTAATTGACAAGATTGAGCGCGTAATTGAAGGGAAATCCGGATACGATACATCAATGCTGCACTTTGAAATCAGTCAAGTATTATATAAAGCTGCCAAGAGTCCGAAATTATATGAAATGTTAACAGATCTTATGGATTATATTCGTGCATTTGCAAACATTGGTCATAAAATGGAAGGAAGAATGGAAGAGTCGATGAAGGAGCATTTAGATGCCCTTAAAGCAGTTAGAAACCAGGAAGTAGAAATGGCGGAGTATATAACGAAAATTCATATCGAAAACTCGAAGAAAGCGTATATAGAGGCAATTAAAAATAGTCAAAAGAGTAAAAAAAAATAAATGACTGAAAGGAAAAAAATGATAAATAATTAAGAGAAAGTAAGGAAAGTGTAATTGCTTGCCTTACTTTTTTATTTCGTAATTTTTCGAAAATTCATTGATTACTACAGTTGTTTATGGTATATTGTATACCATAAACAACTGTCCGATATTTATACATGTGCTAATAGCTTAAAATTCAAAAATCCGTTATGAAGGGAAGATGAGCATGATTTGGGTATGTCAAACACATGTAAAAAAAGGAGTCGAATCATTACGTGTACCACATGTTAGAGAGACAACGTTTCAAACGACCTGTTTATTTTGTAAGCAAAAGGCAGTCTATGAGCTTTATTACATTACGTATACAAATAAATCATTAGCATAAGAAAACATATAAATGGAGGAACAAACTATGATCGTTGAAGATATTGAAAAAAAAGCAGAGCAGTTATCGTTAAATATTCCCGTACTACCAAAACAATCAGGCAATTATTTGTCAGCAAAGCGTGTTGGTAATATATTGTACATTAGCGGTATTACATGTAAATGGGGGGGAGAAGTTCAATACAAAGGCCAACTAGGCGGTACACTTACGCTAGAAGAAGGATATGATGCTGCAAAAATTTGTGCATTAAATCATTTAGCCGTCATTAAATCGGAAGTAGGAGACTTGAATAAAGTCCGTAATATCATTAAAATGGTCGGTTATGTGAGCTGTACACCAGACTTTGAGGATGTTCCAAAAGTTGTTAATGGTGCGTCCGATCTATTAATTGAACTATTTGGAGAACGTGGTAAGCATGCACGCTGTGCCGTCGGTGTAGCAGCATTACCAGGAGGCGCGGCTGTAGAGGCTGATTTAGTTGTGGAATTAAGTGAGTAGATTAGAGTTTAGACTGTAAGGGCGTTGTAGCAAAGCTACGACGTCCTTTCTTCAACTTTCAAAACTTCTATCCTTCTTTCAATACAAAAATCCCGCAACTCATGAAGAGCGCGGGATTTTTGTATTAAACAACTAACTCTAGTTTTGAATCGTCATTATCTGGTCCAGATAACTCCTTTAGTTCGTCTTGTGCTTGCTCAATATTTTCATATGGCTCAAAGAATTTAACAGGGATGTCGTTAATATAGCTAACGCCGTCTTTTTCTTCAATTAATTGAATTTTAATTGAATCATCGATCACTTTGCAAATTGTATACTTTGCTTTTAATTTACCAAAGAACAGGTAGTTATATGTTTCAATTTGTTGTAACCCTTTATTGTTAAGATCTGTTTGATAATCCTCTTTATTTGTTAAAATAATATAGTTTGCCATTGAATAGTCACTCCTTAATAGAATTTTTAATGAACAATTAAATTGAATCACTTTCCATTTTTATCAATTGCATAAGTAAGTCCTCTATCAGCCCCTTTTGTATTTTGTATACCATATACTAAAGTGTACCGAAAATAGAAAGCGATTTCAATAGGTAATTTAAAATTTTAAAAATTGTTAGAAAATTTAACGAATTTAGTTGATTTTTACTTTAGAATCATTTTATAATGTTTACAACACGAAGATAGTAAAAACAAATCAGAAGAGGTGATCGTATGCCAAAAGTAAAATTTCATAGGGATGAAAAGTTGATTGAAAGAGAAGTAGCAAAAAATGCCAATTTAGTAGTGTTGGCAGGAATTAAAACATTTCCAGAAATTAAATATGGTTGTGGAATGGGGAAGTGTACAAAATGTACTTCTAAGATTATAAGTGGTGCAGAGCATTTACCACCGCCGAACTGGAAAGAAGAAAAAATGCTTGGTGAAGAAAAATTGCAACAAGGTTACCGTCTAACGTGTCAATTGGAGATTACAGAAGATATTGAACTAATGCAAGAGTAATTTTTTTTATACCATTTATGGTATACAATATACCTCTGAATCGAGAATAGTATATTAGAGAAGTATTAGTTAAAAGGATTATTTATAAAACACTAATGTAAGCGCAATCATATTTTTCCGATAAAAAATAAAATTATATTAATAGAAGGGAGGTTACCAAATGAATGCATATCTATTAACAGAAATGACTTGGAAGGAAGTAGAACAAGCTTTAAAAACAGTCAAAATTGCAATTATTCCAGTAGGTGCCCATGAACAGCACGGGCCACACATGGTTGAAAGCTGTGATGCTGTACTGGCTACAGAAATGTCCAACAAATTAGCGGAAAGATTATTTCCAGAGGCGATTGTTACTCCAACAATCAATATGGGAGTCTCACCGCACCATCTCAATTTTCCAGGGACCATTTCTCTACAACCTTCCACTTTGATTGCAATTCTTAAGGATATGATTGAATCACTTAAACATCATGGAATTACAAAATTTTTATTACTAAATTCACATGGTGGAAATCAATCAACTTTAAATTTAGCAAGCACAACGTTATCACGAGAGTTGGAAGTCGAAGTTTACTTTGCTAAAACAACAGCTTCCGCAAAGGAGGCAATGAGCACTCATATTGAGTCTACATTGTTTGGTCATAGCTGTGAGAGAGAAGTTTCAGAAGCACTATACTTAGCTCCACATCTAGTAAGACCAGATCAAATTACAAAAGGCGATATCCAAGAAGAAGGAAGATGGAAGCAGCTTAGACCAGGAAATCCAATTCAAGGATATTATGCCTATGAAGAAATGACGAGAAATGGCTGTATTGGAGATGCAACTAAAGCTAGTGAAGAAATTGGGAAAGAAATAGTTGAAGAAGCATTATTACGATTATCTGAATCTATTAGATTGCTGCTAAAAGAAACAGACAAACATGCAACACAAACAATCTAAAAGGTAGATAGATGATGATTGCCTGAAATACCACTAACCAAAAGCGAAAGCGCTTACCATTAGGAGGAACTATATGGAACAAGTCATTTTAACTACTTCTCACTGGATATTTTTACTCGTTATCCTGACAATCCTCGGCTTTATGATTTTTAGGCGAGACGTTGTCTTACCGTCAATTATTGGTGTGTTTATATTAGGAATTGTATATAACACGGGTGAAGGTCCACTTAATGCCATTATTGGTGGTTCGCAAGTTGTCTTTGGTGCATTTTTGAATGCGGGTGTTGAGTTATTTGATATTATGCTCGTAATCGCCTTAATGGTAGCGATGCTTAAGTCATTACAGTCACAAGGTGCCGATAAGTTAATGATTGCCCCAATGAAAAAGCTCATGGTTAATCCTACTGCTGCATTCTTCGTAATGGGAGCAACAATGTATGTAGCGGCAACTTTCTTCTGGCCAACTCCAGCAGTTGCACTAGTAGGGACAGTACTTATTCCAGTAGCAATGAAAATGGGCTTACCAGCAATGGGAGCGGCAGTTTCGATCAACTTATTCGGTCATGGGATGGCATTATCTGGAGACTTGGTTATCCAAGGTGCAACTAGATTAACATCCTCTGCAGCTGGTGTTGATTCAACTGTATTATTACCATATACAGCTTTATTTTCTCTTACTGTAGGTGCGGTAGCCATTACGATTGCTTTCTTTATGGTCAAACGTGATATGAAGCGAGGAATCTTAAAGAGTGAAACAAATAGTACGATCCTAGATGGTGGAAGTGCACCTAGTCCTCAAGATGAAGTTGCAGCAACTGTTGAAGAGGTGGAGGAACCACATGGTAAGCATGCAAGATTTTTATCCATTCTTGTTCCTGTTACGTTATTTGCGATTGTTGCTCTTATGATTTACAGAGCATTTTTTAACCCAGAACAAGCCATTCGTGGTGGGGATGCAACAGCACTACTTGGTGGGACAGCTGTTACATTATTAATTATTGCTACTTTCTTAAAGGAAGGTTCTAAATCGATTGAAGGAATTGTAAGTCATCTGCGTGAAGGATTCTTCTTTGCGATCAAAATCTTTGCCCCGGTTATCCCAATTGCAGCGTTTTTCTTTTTAGGACACCCTGATTATGCGGGTATTGTATTGGGTGAAGGTGCACCAGGGTTTTTATTCGATCTTGGTAGTGCATTAGCGAATTATATTGATGGAAACAAAATTACATTAACGTTTGGTATGCTAATTATTGCGATTTTATCAGGTATGGATGGTTCTGGTTTCTCAGGTTTACCACTTGTCGGGGCATTATCAGCAGGCCTAGGTGGAAGTGCCGGAGTAAATGTGGCGGTATTAGCAGCATTAGGTCAAGTCGCAGCTATTTTTGCTGGTGGTGGTACGTTAGCAGCATGGGCGTTTGGAGTTGTAGCTGATGCAGGGATTGCAGGTGTTAAACCGATCGATCTCGTAAGGAGAAACTTTATTCCAGTAATGATAGGTTTATTTGTCGCAGCAATTATAGCGTTAATGCTAATGTAGGTTGACGCTATACTCTCTATTTATATTAAATCTAATAGTAAGAAAATTAATAAAATTATAAAAACACTGTTGACATAGTGTTAATATCAAGGTAAGATAAGTGTAACAACATTTGGTATACCAAATACAAAATACTTAATACAATTAAGTTTCATAATTGGAATACGCAAATGAATAAAAAATGAACAGGAAACTAAGGAGGAGAAGTAAGATGGCAGAATTATTATCTCGTGAGGAATTTCGTAAAGCGTTAGAAGAAGCAATTAAAGGGAATCACAGTGAGGCGGCACCATTTACAGTAGCATGGGCGACTGGGAAGTTAGAAAGAAAGCACTTTGCTAGATGGGCAGAAAACCACTATCACTATGTAGGACCATTCGCAGACTACTTAGCATATATGTACGCAAAAACACCTGAGCAGTACACAGATGCAAAGGACTTCATCTTACAAAACATGTACGAGGAAGAGTTAGCAGCAGATCGTCACACAGACTTATTGATTCGTTTTGCTGAAACATGTGGAACAACTAAAGAGCGTATTGAAGATCCTAAGAATATGTTACCAACAACATTAGGCCTTCAAAGCTGGTGCTACTCAGTAGCAATGCGTGAAAACTTCGTTGTTGCAACAGCAGCACTAATTGTTGGTCTTGAGTCACAAGTTCCAGCGATCTACCGTAAACAAACACCAATTCTTCGTGAAAGCTATGGATTTACAGATGAGGAAGTTGAATTCTTTGATCTACACATCGTATCTGATGAAATCCACGGAGAGCGTGGTTACAAAATCGTACTAGAATATGCGAACACTCCTGAATTACAACAACGCTGTTTAGAAATCGTACGTACTGGTGCTGATATGCGTCGTATGTACATGGATGGATTATACCAAGCATACTTAAAACAAGATCTAGAAGAAAAAGTAGAAGCGTAAGTCAAATAGAATAGTAGTATGCGGCAGTTTCTATCTATAGAAGCTGCCGCAAACATTATCACATACGAACAAGGGAAATGACTATATCGCACATTTGATAGAAAAGGGTGATCAACTTGTTACAAACTACAGTGAAAACATATCAAAACTATATAAATGGTGAGTGGGTTGAAAGTGTTAATAAAGAAACATTTGAAAGTATTAATCCAGCAGATACAAATGATATTGTTGGCAGATTTCAATCTTCGACGGAAGAGGATGTAATTAAAGCGATCGAAGCAGCGAGTGATGCGTTTCAAGAGTGGGCAAATACATCACCTTCAAAGCGGGCACAAATTTTAAACAAAGCAGCAGCGATTCTTGAAAGTAAGGTTGATCAATATGGTGAGGAATTAACAAGAGAAGAAGGGAAAATTTTATCTGGAGCAAAAGGGGAAGTGCAGCGTACTGCACAAACACTTCGTTATTATGCTGTTGAAGGATTAAGTTTTACAGGTGAAACGTTCCCAAATGATGATCCGAATATGGATGTGTTCACACAGCGTGAACCACTTGGAGTTGTTTCAGTCATCACACCTTGGAACTTCCCAATTTCTATTCCTGCAAGAAAGATTGCGCCAGCATTAATCACTGGTAACACGGTTGTATTTAAGCCTTCTTCAGACACTCCGCTAATTGCAGTACGTTTAGTTGAAGCGTTACATGAAGCTGGTATACCAAAAGGAGTTATCAACTTTGTTACTGGTTCGGCATCAAAAGTTGGTGATGCACTGGTTACTCATCCAGCGATTCGTGCAGTGACATTCACTGGTTCCACTGGTGCTGGTGAAGATATTCATCGCAAAGCTTCATTAACAACTAGAACACAAATGGAGTTAGGTGGAAAAAATCCATTAATCGTAATGGAAGATGCAGATATCGATCATGCAGCACAATTAGCTGTTAATGGCGGGTTTTCATTAACAGGGCAAGCGTGTACAGGAACAAGCCGTGTTATTGTGATGGAATCAGTTGCTGATGAGTTTGTTCAAAAGCTAATTGAAAAAACACAAAGCCAAACGATCGGTAATGGTTTAAATCCTGATACAAAAATTGGTCCATTAGCAAACAACAAGCAATTAAAAAATGTTCTAAATTATATTGAGATTGGTAAAGAAGAAGGAGCAGAACTTGTCTATGGCGGAAACCACTTGACAGACTCTGAATTCAGTAATGGATATTATGTTGAACCAGCGATCTTTACAAATGTAAGTCCAACGATGCGAATTGCTAAGGAAGAAATTTTTGGCCCAGTTATTGCCGTGATTACAGTAAACAGCTATGAAGATGCAATTCAAATCGCCAATGATGTTGAATACGGATTATCAGCATCGATTGTGACAAAGGATATTGGTTTAGCAAAACGCTTTACAAGAGAAATTGAAGCTGGAACAGTTAAAGTTAACCGTACAACAACAGGTAACTTAATTAATGCTCCATTTGGAGGATTGAAGAAATCAAGTACGTCAACATTCCGTGAATCTGGAAGAGTTGGATTGGAATTTTTCACGCAAATCAAAACGGTATATATCGGTTATTAATTTTGAGGAGGAATTAGAAAATGAAACAAGCACTAAAATTAACATTAGAAGAAGCACAATTAATGATTGAAGCAGCAAAGAAAAAAGCGGAAGAAATTAATGTATTAGAATCAATTGCGATCGTTGATGAAGGCGGTTATGTCATTGCTCTTGAGCGTATGAACAATTCGCGTGTAACAGGACCTGAAATTGCCATTGCAAAAGGATTTACAGCAGCAGGACATAAGCGTTCAACTCACCTATTTAATAAGGAGCCTAATGGACCAGCATTACCAGGAAATGAAGCTTTTGGAATTCAACATATGATTCCAGGAAAATTCGCAATCTTCGTTGGTGGCTTCCCAATTGTAGTTGATGGTGAAGTTGTCGGTGGTGTTGGTGTAAGTGGAGGTAATGGTGAACAAGATACTGCTGTAGGTACAGCTGCACTTCAAGCACTTGCTGAAGCGTTAAAAGACCAAGGACATGAAGTTATTACAGAAGCGGATATTAAATTATAATCGTCTCTGTAAATCAAAATATTAATCACGTCATAGTGTTCAGATAGATTGCTGATGCTATGACGTATTTTAAAAAGGATATTGTCATTGAATCTAGAAAGTTGGTGTTTCGTTTGAACGCGTACGTTCAATTATCAATTGGTTTTGCGAGATCGGGTCTTCTAGGTTATGGGGGAGGACCTGCAGTAATTCCGTTAATTGAGTATGAAGCAGTGAAAAAATACAAATGGATGACAAGTGATGAGTTTGGTGAAGTATTAGCGGTGGCTAATACACTCCCAGGTCCAATTGCGACAAAACTATCAGCTTATATCGGCTATAAAGTAAAAGGTACCCTTGGAGCAACAATTGCGATTTTAGCCCACGTTCTGCCAACAGTCATTGCTTTAATTGCTTTACTTGGCACATTATACTCATTCCGCTCATCTCCACTTGTCCTAGGTATGGTTGCAGCCATTGGCCCAGTCATTGCCGTCATGCTCGCTGTTATGGCTTACGGGTTTGTGAAAAAAACAGCAAAGGGATTTGGAGGAAAGGGTGCTATCCTCACCTCGATTATCGCGTTTGCTTTGTTACAGCTACTATTGATTCATCCAGGTATTGTTATTGTTATCTTTTTATCTGCTGCATTTGTTTGGGCCACATATAAAGTAAAGAAAGATAACAAAACAAAAAATAATGAGAAGAAGGATGTAGGCTAATGATTTACATTGAAATTTTTTGGGCATTCTTTTTGGCCAATTTATTGGGATATGGCGGTGGCCCCTCAACAATCCCCCTCATTCAAAATGAAGTTGTTAATCGTTATGAATGGATGAGCTTACAGGAGTTTGGTGATTTACTAGCTATCGCTAATGCGTTACCAGGTCCAATCGCAACAAAAATGGGTGGTTTTATTGGTTATGAACTAGGAGGAGTATTAGGAGCATTTATCGCATTAGTTGCCACAATTGTTCCTTCTGCAATTGCAGTTATCATTTTATTTAAATTTGCCAGTGCGTTCAAAAATGCCCTTCAAGTTAAATGGATGACACTATCAGTCCAACCCGTAATTGCTATTTTGTTAGCAGTGTTAGCATATCAGTTTTTCCTATCATCATATCAAGATAGTGGATTACTTCATTTACTAATTTTAACTGCAGTCAGCTTTTTGGCACTTGAAAAGTTCAAAATCCATCCAGCGCTTGTTATTGTAGGATCACTCTTTTATGGAGCAGTATTCCTTTCAGGGGTCGTTATTTAATACTTAGAAATAATAAATATAATTTTCTATATTGTCAGAATATTTTCACTATGGTATATTGTATACAACAAATCTAAAGGAGGAATTGATTATGCCATTCATTAATTATAAAAATGCAGATAAAAAGTTTGAGGTACCAAACGAATCGAATATTTTACGAGTGTCACTACGATACGAAGGTGATCTTCCAAACCGTTGCGGTGGCGGCTACTGTGGTACTTGTCTTGTTAAAATTGAAGAAGGTGCTGAAAATGTGGATAAAATTAAGCCAGCAGAAGTTAAGAAACTTGGTGAAGAATTACTTGAACAAGGCTATCGTCTTGGATGTCAAAGTTTTATCACTGGAGATGTAACAGTATCTTGGGATGATGCGTTAACGAAAGAAGTTCAACGTCGAAAAGTAAAAGTAAATAAATAACATTCATAACCAAAAAGCTTATTAGTCAGTTTGTTAATGATAGCTATTAAATTGAACAAATAAGAATAGGAAGTGAAACGATTGGTAACACGACAAATTGTTGAAATGAATCAATATTTCACTAATGATACAAAACCGGGCTTCATCGTTCTTTATGAGAAAATGATCACCAATGAAATATCCTTTACACCGCATGGAATTCAGGAAGGCCGGACAGAAATTGAGGAATATGTAAAAATTTTGAAAGATAATGAAGGAAATACGTTAACTGAAATAGAAAGCTATCGTCTCGACAATAACTACCAATCGTTAGAAGATTTACTCTATTCAATCAAGCAATTGAATAAAGAATTCTTTAAAGTAAAAGAAATGGCGGTATAGGTGATAAATGGTGACACGTTTTGATGCAAAATTAAATAGAAAAAACTCTTTTCTTTTTATCCCCTTTGGTATACAATATACCAAAGGGGATTTAATTTTAGTAAGAGAGGGGAAATTGAGATGATTAAAATTCCAAGACCATTAGATCGTTGGGAGCTCATGTTCAAGGTAAGAGAGGCAAATGTAACGGCTGAGAATCAGGTTGCATGCGCTCTAAAAGGTAGTGTTTGTGTAGATAAGTGTCACGATTGTGTTTGGAAGCACTCAGTAATTGAAGAAAACAATCAAGTCACAGTTGTTTGCCAACCACCGGTAATTTGGGAAGAATAGTATTATTATGTAAATTCTGCAGCTACAGTTACTATTGTAGTTGCTTTTTTTTGTATACTGATGTGTAAATTTCTTTTATTTAATGAAAAAAGCTTATTTTGCGATTTTACAATTTACAGCCCTTGAGTTACTTTTGATTGTCCAAACGACATCTATCCGCTATCATAAAGATATGATATGCGAGTGGAGGGAACGTTTTGGAATACAAAAAAATTCGCACAAAAAAAATATATGAAGAGGTTACCGAAAGTCTTATCGGAATGATAAAGCAAGGAGACTTTCGCCCTGGGGATAAACTGGACTCTGTTCAACAGCTTGCTGAAAATTTCCAAGTCGGGAGATCAGCGATTCGTGAAGCACTTAGCGCACTACGGGCGATGGGGCTTGTTGAAATGAGGCAAGGGGAAGGCACTTATATAAAGGAATTTGATCCGCAACTACTTACCCTACCCGTTAACGCAGCTTTTTTAATGAAATTAGAGGATGTAAGAAATCTATTGGAAGTTAGAAAGATACTTGAAGTAGGGGCTGCTGACACTGCTGCAAGAATGCGAACAGATGAGGATTTAGAAAGCATTGAGAAGACGCTTAATGAAATGAAAAAGGTCGCTGGTAATGAAGAGCTTGGCGAAAAGGCCGATTTTGAATTTCATATGGCGATTGCAAAAGCGTCACAAAACACGCTTTTAATGAGTTTAATGAATAATGTTTCTGAAATGATGGTCATTACAATGCGTGAAACTCGCCGCCTTTGGCTATATTCTGAGCAAACAACATCGGAGCGGCTATATCAGGAACATAAATTAATTTTTGAAGCGGTTAAAAAGCAGGATGGTCCTTTAGCACAGCAGCTGATGCTTGATCATCTTGTTGAAGTAGAAAAAGTGTTAATGAAATATCTTGAAGAAAAAGAAGAACAAACATCATCGTAATGCGCGGATTTCGCGCTTTTTTTTGTGGGTAAAACCGATTGGGAAAAGTTTCTAATTGTTTTCCTTGTAATTTACGATAAAACAATAATAGTAAAATTATTGCTATCAAGAGCAATTTTAAAATTTTTTTGAATTTTCATTGAAATATGAAAGCGTTTTACATATAATAAGATCATCCAGTCATCAGATGACCTGTTCATACGTTAAATTAAGGATTAGGGGGAGTATTAATGAGTATTGGGACACTAGCTTTTTTAGCAACGATTCCGATTATTTCAGTGTTTTTATTTTTAGTTATTTTACGTTGGCCAGCTAAAAGAGCGATGCCGATTGCGTTACTAGTAACTGTAGTAATGGCGATGGCAGTATGGGGAGTTGAGGGAAATCAAGTGGGAGCAGCTTCAATAAAAGGTGTTGTGACTGCACTTGAGGTTTCATTGATTGTCTTTGGGGCTATCCTTTTACTGAACACATTAAAAGAGAGTGGTGCCGTACATACAATTCGTCAGGGATTTATGAGTATTTCACCTGATCGCCGTGTTCAGGCGATTATTGTAGCATGGCTGTTTGGTTCATTTCTTGAAGGGGCTGCAGGATGGGGAGCGCCTGCGACAATTGTTGGTCCGCTTCTTGTGGCGATTGGTTTTCCAGCGATGGGAGCTGTTATGGTTGCGTTATTGCTTCAATCAACACCAGTATCATATGGCGCGGTAGGAACACCGATTTTAGTCGGGGTAAATACTGGATTGAAGGACGTACCACTCGTTGACAAATATGTGGCAGACCTTGGAATATCTTATGATGCCTATATTAACGCAATTGGTGGACAAGTCGCCATATTTCATGGAATTATCGGAATTTTTATTCCATTATTCATGGTAACAATGTTAACGTATTTCTTTGGGAAAAATAAATCGTTAAAGGAAGGCCTTGCCGTATGGAAGTTTGCGGTTTTTGCTGGAGTTGCCTTTACACTTCCTTACGCACTTGTTGCCAACCTTTTAGGACCTGAATTTCCGTCGTTAATCGGTGGATTAGTTGGTCTTGCGATTGTCGTTCCAGCAGCAAAGCGTGGCTTCTTAATGCCAAAAGATGTTTGGGACTTTGATAAAAAAGAAAACTGGGCCTCTGACTGGACGGGTAAATTAAAAATCAACGAAGATGAAAAGCCAGCACGAAATATTTCAACGCTATCAGCATGGATGCCATATATTTTAGTCGCTGTTCTATTAGTTGTAACACGTGTTGCGTACTTACCATTTAGCGTTTGGCTCAAATCGTGGGTGCTAAAAGCAGAAAATCTTTTCGGTACGTCAATTACCGTATCGTCGATGCCATTAAACGTACCAGGAACGATCTTTGTTCTTGTTGCATTCATAGTTTTCTTTATGCATCGAATGAAAGTAGAACAATTTGCACGTGCAGCGAGCGAATCATTTAAGACAGTTGCCAGTGCGATTGCTGCATTGATTTTTTCAATCCCAATGGTTCAAGTGTTTATCAATTCTGGTGTCAATACTTCTGGATATGACAGTATGCCTATTGTATTGGCTGAAGGGATTTCTCATATCTTTGGAGCTAACTGGCCGTTAGTTGCACCAACGATCGGCGCAATTGGTGCATTTGTAGCAGGGAGTAATACAGTAAGTAACATGATGTTCGGACTATTCCAGTTTGGGGTGGCTGATAATATTGGCGTGAATCCGGCAGTTGTTGTGGCGTTACAGGCAGTCGGCGGTGCTGCAGGAAATATGATCTGTGTTCATAACGTTGTAGCCGCATCAGCAGCTGTTGGTTTAATCGGTAAAGAAGGGCGTTTGATACGTAAGACACTTCTTCCAATGACGTACTATGTTATTTTTGCCGGCGGACTAGGCTTTGTTTGGCTAAATGGTTTTGGTCTGAACGCTGGAACGTTTGTCCTTGCCGCAGTTGCGATCTTTATTGTGTACATGATTACTAATAGTCGAAGTAAAAACAATTCAATAGATAATAAAAACCTTTCAGCGTAGTTCGTTACTAGAGCTCCACATATGTGGGGCTTTGGCTATTTTTCGTCAGCTCGTACCATTAAGTCATCAGATGACCTGTTGACTTAATGGTGATTTACACGTAAAGTTAAGATGACAGAGATATCCAACTTAGAAACTATAATAATTTATAATATAAAAATTGCATTATTTGAGAGGAGAAATAATAGATGAAAGTTTCCTTATTTGTTACCTGTTTAATTGATATGTTCCAATCCGATGTTGGACGAGATACAGTAGAGTTACTTGAACGATTAGGCTGTGAGGTCGATTTTCCTGAAGGGCAAACTTGCTGTGGTCAGCCCGCCTATAACAGTGGCTATTTAAAAGAATCAATGGAATCAATGAAACATATGATGAATGTATTTCAAGATTCTCAATATGTAGTAACACCATCAGGATCATGTGGAACGATGTTTCATGAATATCCAAAGATCTTTGCCGGTGATCCTATTTGGGAGCTCAAAGCAAAAGAGCTTGCGAGTAAAACATTTGAATTAACTCAGTTTATTGTTGACGTATTAAAAGTTGAGGATGTCGGTGCATCACTACATGCGAGGGCAACGTATCATACGTCATGCCATATGACTCGTTTACTTGGCGTGAAAGAGGCACCAATGATGTTATTAAAAAATGTCAAAGGACTTGAATTTACTGAGCTCCCTGATAAACATAACTGTTGTGGCTTTGGTGGAACGTTTTCCGTAAAAATGTCGCAAATTTCCGAACAGATGGTTGATGAAAAAGTGAGACATGTTGAGTCTACAAAGGCTGATGTGTTAGTCGGTGCCGATGCGGGTTGTTTAATGAATATTGGCGGGCGAATGAGTAGAACCGGTAAGCCAATTGAAGTGATGCATATTGCAACTGTATTAAATAGTCGTAAGTAGAAGGGATTGGTGAGTAATTATGGGCATGAAAATAGGAACAGCAGCATTTAAAGAACGTGTTGACCAAGGGCTTTCTGATTCATTTATGCGCGGCGCAGTATCAGCGGCACAGGGGCGCTTGCGGGACGGACGCTTAAATGCGGCAGAAGAGCTTGGCAATTGGGAAGACTGGAGAAGTCACGGTGAAGAGATCCGTACACATACGCTCGAGAACCTTGATTACTACCTTGAAATGCTGGCGGAAAATGTCTCCAAGCGTGGGGGCCATGTTTTCTTTGCGAAAACAGCAGAAGAAGCAAATGAGTACATTACGAATGTTGTGAAGAAAAAAGGTGCCAAGAAAATTGTTAAGTCAAAATCAATGGTAACCGAGGAAATTAGTATGAACGAAGCACTAGAGAAAATCGGCTGTGATGTTGTTGAATCCGACCTCGGTGAGTGGATTCTTCAAGTTGATGATCATGATCCGCCTTCTCACATTGTGGCTCCGGCACTGCATAAAAATAAAGAACAAATCCGTGATGTGTTTCGCGATAAATTAGGCTATAAACGTACAGAGAAGCCTGAAGAGCTAGCGCTATTTGCTAGAGAGCAGCTTCGAAAAGAATTTCTAGCAGCTGAAGTCGGGATTACTGGCTGTAACTTTGCGATTGCCGATTCTGGAACAGTGACGCTTGTTACGAATGAAGGAAACGCCCGGATGGCAACGACACTCCCAAAAACACAGATTACAGTGATGGGGATGGAGCGAATTGTTCCTTCATGGGAAGAGATGGAAGTGTTAGTAAGTTTATTAACTCGAGCAGCTGTAGGGCAAAAGCTTACAAGCTATATTACAGCACTTACAGGACCAAAGGGTGCTGAAGATGTAGATGGTCCTGAAGAATTTCATCTTGTTGTTGTTGATAATGGTCGTTCCAAAATTTTGGGTACAGAATTTCAAGAAGCATTACACTGCATTCGCTGTGCAGCGTGTATAAATGTTTGTCCAGTCTATCGTCATGTTGGTGGACATTCTTACGGTTCGATTTATCCTGGTCCAATTGGTGCGGTCCTTTCTCCACTTTTAGGAGGCTATGATCACTATAAAGAACTTCCATATGCGTCAACACTTTGTGGAGCATGCACAGAAGCATGTCCGGTAAAAATTCCTCTTCATGAGCTGTTAATCAAACACCGTCAGAAGATCGTTGAAAAAGAAGGAAAGGCACCAGTGTTTGAAAGCCTTTCTATGAAAGCATTCCGAATGGGAACTGCAAGTCCAGCGATGTATAATATCGGAACAAGACTAGCACCTAAAATTATGAAACCATTTGTGAAAGACGATAAAATTTCTGATGGTCCAGGCCCATTAAAGAACTGGACATCGATTCGGGATTTCCCAGCACCAAGTAATGAAAGATTTAGAGACTGGTTTAAAAATCGTGAGAAGGAGGGGGAAAGTAATGACAAAGGGAACAATTGCAAATAAAGACTCTTTTCTTGATCATATCGCCCAAAGCCTTGGTCGCCCGAGAACTACAACTAATGTTGAAAAACCGGTATGGAAACATAACCCACAGCAAGAAGTGTTTAAAGGCTACAGCCAAGATGAACTCGTTGAAGTGTTAAAACAGCAAGGGGGACGAATTCATACCGATGTGATTGAGACATCCGTGAAGGATTTGCCACGTGCACTGGAAAATGTCGTGATGGGATTTGGAGGACATTCCGTTATAACATGGGATGATCCTCGCTTTGAAGAATTTGGTTTAACCCCATTGCTGAATGAGGGACTAGCGGCGAGACAGGTTGATGTACATGTTTGGAATACTGACATCGGTGATAAAAATACTGAAATCGCTGAAAAAGCCAATGTCGGCATTACATTTAGTGATACGACGCTTGCTGAATCAGGGACAGTAGTGCTGTTTAGCGGTGAAGGCAAAGGACGCGCTGTAAGCCTATTACCAGCAACCTATATCGCGATTATTCCAAAAAGTACGATTGTACCGCGGATGACACAGGTCGCCGAAAAAGTTCATCGCGAGAATAAAAATGGTGAGGCAGTTGCACCATGTGTGAACTTTATTTCAGGTCCAAGTAACAGTGCCGATATTGAAATGAATTTAATTGTCGGTGTTCACGGACCGATTAAAGCAACGTATATTATCGTAAATGATAAATAAAAGAAGAATGGGGCTCCCCATTCTTCTTTTATTTATGTCTTTATATGAAAATCTGTAATATAAACAAATAACTAATCAGTAATACCATAAAACAAGCTGTAAATAAGATGTTCCAGTTAGAGATTTTAAATGGACTTTCATTGTTAATATTCGACATAATTCCTAATGTCGCATTATATGGTCCCATTAAAAATGCCGGAACAGCTCCACCTAGCATTGCTACTGTAAGAATTGTTGAAGAAATGTTTAAAAGACTTGGATTTAATGATTCGGCAATAAGTGCTAGTGCAACAGCAGGGTGTAGACCAATAAAAGCTAATAGTAACGGGATAAATGGTAAAATGATCAAAAATACTTGAACCCCTGTAAATTGAATGATTCCGCCGATCCATGAATTAATCGTTTCATCTGTTCCAGAAATATTAATTGAGGCAATAAAGAAACCAGCTGATAGGAATAGAAAAAACTGATCTTGCATTTTGACAAGATGGTTTTGGAAATGATCCTTTAAACCCGCCAAGAATTTTTTCCCTTTTTTTAGGAGTAGTGACCAACTAAAAGCAAACGGGATGACCAATAAACTAACAAGAAATAAAAAGCTTAAGGCTAACATTTCCTCAGTTATCATTATCGCGATATTTAATAATAGAATAGCAATTAAAATGTGGAACAGTCGATTCGGCTTTCCTGTAGTTTCATGATCAACTGTTGCAGCAATTTCATTTGTTGACAAATGGTCTGATTTTGCTGATGCTGATTGCTTGTGAGAAATTAATAGACCAGTCACCCAATCAAGAAATAATCCGAGAATACTTAGCGGAATAAGGATTGGCAGCATTCCGCCATAGCTAACGCCGGTCATTTCGATAACTATCCCTACAATTGGTGTAACAGGAGTCCAAAGCAATGGCATTGCAAAACCATGGGTAATGGAACGGCACATGAATCGTTCTTTGTTTTTTATTAAAAACAAGTCAATTGACGGCCGGATTGAGTAGTACGTCATTGGAAGAGCTGCTAAGTTCATAAAGGAGCTAAGAAAATAAGAAATACCAGAAGAGACCATATACAGTTGTCCGGAACTTTTTATTTTATTTTGGATTACATATTGCACTTCATTTGCATAATTTCCTAGTTTTATAGGTAAGGCGAGGATTGGAATAAGTGCAAATAAGCTTAGAAGATTTAGCATGCCTCCAAATGACATAACATATCCTAATAAAGTAGTATCGCTTGAGATAAGTAAATATGTTCCAACACCTAAAAAGAAGATACCGAAAATAAGTACAAACCTTTTAACTAAAAATACCGTACAAAGTACGGCGAGTAAAGATGATACTGAGAGCGCAACTTGAATAAAGGTATTGGAATAGAGATTCGATAATAAATATAAACCAATAGCAAGCGCAAAAAGGTACTTTAACATAACACCACCAACCATCAATTGGAATATTTGAATAGTCCTATTATATAATAATGTATACAAAATACCAAACGAAAAGTCTTGCTATTTAAAAAAATAATATTGGTAGTTTTTAGAGTAGGAAAGGGGAGAATAGGTTATTTTGCTAGGTAAAGGAAAAAGGCCTTCTGAACTGTATTCTTTTGAAAAATTTAGAGGTGATTTTTCAGCAGGGATCGTAGTCATGGCAATGTTAATCCCTCAAGGAATTGCTTATGCATTTATTGCAGGTGTCCCGCCGATTATTGGATTATATGCCGCAACGATTCCACTTCTGATTTATGCACTTTTTGGATCGTCGAGTCATTTGGCAGTAGGACCTGTAGCTGTTGTTTCATTAATCATTTATTCCGGTGTTTCACCATTGGCTGATCCTGGATCAGACCGTTTTCTCTCATTAGTCATTATCCTAACATTGCTAGTTGGAATGATTCAACTTTTATTAGCTTTGTTTAAAATGGGCTTTCTTGTTAATATATTGCCACATGGTGTGATCAGTGGTTTTACTCAAGCGGCAGCATTAATTATTGCAATCAGTCAATTAGGATCCTTTTTTAATGTAAGTTTAGACAAACATGGTACAGCCTTCCATCTTTTACTTGATGTGATTTACCATATTCCAAATATTCATCTCCCATCCATGGTCATGGGAATTGTGAGTATTATAATGATGATTTCATTGAAAAAGTATGCACCAAAATTACCGGCCGCGCTTGTAACGATAATCATTGGTACAATTGTTGTCTATGCCTTTCAACTGCATCAAGCTGGTATTGCGATCATCGGTGATGTTCCTCAGGGAGCGCCTATGTTTTCATTTGTTTCCTTTCAAGCAAATGAACTGATGCAACTCTTACCAGTGGCGATTACAATAGCTTTAATTGGCTTTATGGAGTCCATTGCCATTGCAAAATATATTGCAGAAAAAGAACAATACAAGATAAATGCCAATAAAGAACTTATGGCACTGGGGTTTGCCAACGTAAGCGGCTCATTATTTTCATCAATGGCAGTTGCCGGTGGTTTTTCAAGGACGGCTGTAAACTATCAAGCTGGTGCAAAGACAAAGCTGGCATCAATCATAACGGCCTTATTGATGTTTTGTACGTTATTGTTTTTCACACCACTATTTTATTACATGCCAAAGGCGGTCTTGGCAGGAATTATTATTGTCGCTGTTTCAGGATTAATGGATGTAAAGATGGTAAGACACCTATTCAATGAAAAGAAGAATGAAGGTTGGTTGCTATTGGTTACTTTTTTTGCGACCTTACTATTAGGAATTCAACAAGGGTTGTTTGTTGGAATCTTATTTGCGCTACTGTTATTTCTCCTGAAAATAAAATGGATATGGGTTCAACGTTAAGTGTAAAAACCCTTTTTGAACTGCACCTCATTTGTTAGACACACTCTAACAAATGGAGGTGCAGTTTTAATATGACTAAATTTACTGACCAGTAAAAGGGGGTTCTTGCTTTTTCAAAACTCTTCCCCTTCATAATAAAGATTTCTTGTTAATACTTCTTACATACAAATAGATTCTGAATCTTTTTTTCTATAAGATTGGCACTATATTTAATCCTCGTGATCTAAACGGTGTTGGAGGTTATTTTTATGAAGAAGCAAAAACTCGTTTTAATTGGAAATGGAATGGCTGGTGTACGATGCATTGAAGAAATTGTAAACATTGACCCTCATGCTTTTGATATTACAATTATTGGAAGTGAACCGCACCCTAACTATAATCGGATCTTATTGTCGACCGTTTTACAGGGGGGAACATCGCCTAAAGAGATAATAATTAATGATCAGAAGTGGTATGACGATCATAACATCCAACTATTCACTGGTGAAACAGTTGTTGAGATTAACAAGGAAAAACAAGAGATTAAGACAAACAAAGGGAAAGAAGTTTGTTATGACAAGCTCATTATCGCTACTGGTTCTACTCCGTTCATACTTCCAATTCAAGGAGCAGACAAAGAAGGAGTGATTGGTTTTCGGACAATTGAGGATTGCCAGCAAATGATTGCTGCGTCAAAGCAGTTCAAAAAGGCAACTGTAATTGGTGGAGGATTGTTAGGATTAGAAGCAGCTAGAGGACTGCTAAATTTAGGAATGGAAGTGGATGTCGTTCATTTATCCAGTTCGTTAATGGACCGCCAATTGGACCAAACAGCGGCCAAAATGCTTCAAGCTGAGCTTGAGGGTCAAGGGATGAATTTTTTATTGGAAAAAGAAACGAAGGAAATTTGTGGTGAAGGCCGTGTTGCTTCTGTCCGTTTCAAGGATGGCTCAGAAGTAGAAAGTGATTTAGTCGTTATGGCTGTAGGTGTCAGACCGAACGTGACATTAGCAAAAGAGTGCGGAATTGAGACACAACGAGCCATTGTCGTCAATGACTACATGGAAACGAGTGCAGCTAATATTTTTGCAGTTGGAGAATGTGCTGAGCATAAAGGTGAAGTGTATGGACTTGTTAAACCATTATTTGAACAAGGGAAAGTGTTAGCTAACTTTTTGTGTAATAGGCATCTCCCAGGCTACACAGGATCAATCCTCGCTACACAATTAAAAATCTCCGGAGTTGATGTGTTTTCTGCTGGTCAATTTACTGGTAATGATTCAACGAAAATAATGACAAGTTATAACGAAGTAAATGGTACGTATCGGCGCTTGGTTTTTAAAGATCAAAAATTAATTGGTGCGGTTTTATTTGGTAATACAAAGGATGGTCAGAAACTTCTTGATTTTATCGCAAAACAAAAAACGATTGCGGAAAGTGAACTTGAGCATCTTTTCTATTCAAGGAATTCAACTCACAATGAGATTGAAACGATGGAGCATAGTGACCTTATATGTAATTGTAATGGTGTAAGCAAAGGAGTCATTATTGAAGCGGTTCAGAGAAAAGGGTTAGTAACGATAGAGGATGTCAAACAGTGCACGAAAGCATCTAGTTCATGTGGTGGCTGTAAGCCAATTGTTACTGATCTTCTTGCATATATTCATAGTGATGAATGTGACGAAGTGATCAAACAATCATCAATGTGTTCATGTACGACTCTTACTGAAGATGAAATTGTAAATGAAATACAGCTACGTAAGCTTTCATCTATTGAAGAAATCATCAATGAGTTGAATTGGAAACATCCACAGGGCTGTGAAACATGTATGCCTGCGCTACATTATTATTTAAGTATGATTGATCCGAATTATGACAACGAACAAGCACATTTAATCGTCAAGGACAGAGCGAGTAAATTTAAAAAAGAAGATACGTATGCATTGACACCACAATTATATGGCGGAGAAACAAGTGCGGAGCAATTACGCAGGATTGCTGATGCTATTGAAAAATACAATATACCAAAAACAGTGATTACAAATGAACAAAGGATTCATCTAATGGGGATCAACGGTAAAGTACTTCAAAACGTTACAGCTGACTTAGCGTTACCATTGCAAGCTAACAATGGAAATGCCGTTCATAATGTCATTACGAGTGTTGGTGGGCAAAGTTGTGGTTGTGACCAGTCGCAATCATTGGAAATGGGTATCGAATTAGATAAGCAAATTGAGTATTTGAAAACACCTTCTGACGTAACGATCGGAGTATCAGCTTGTCATCATGATGGTGCGAGTGCAGCTACAAAGGATGTCGGGGCAATACGTATGAAAAGCGGCTGGGAAATTTATGTTGGCGGAAGTAGTGGAAAATGGGCTAAATCAGGAAGCTTACTTTGTGTAGCCGATAAAGAAGCTGAAACAGTGGAAATGATGCTTGCCTTTATTCAGTACTACCGTGAAACAGCAAGTTATCGGGAGAGAAGCTGGCAATGGATTAATCGCGTTGGTTTGTTGCATATTCGTGAAGTGTTATTTGATCTTGAATTACGTGAGCAATTATTGCGGCAATTAGTGGAAGAGAAAGTGATTCGCAGGAATTCTCGAGAGAAAAGCTATTCATAGCATGGATGTTACTAATAGCAAATGATGTTAACAGAATACGTAGAAAAAGGGTGGGCAGCTATGACTGAAATGTTATTAAAATATTTCCGTACGAAACAGCAAAAAGCTGAAACTGAAACAATATACGATACCCAATGTCCATTTTGCAGCATGCAATGCAAAATGCAGCTAATTGAACAGTCAATCGTATCTAGGAAAAAATACCAGACTGTGGGCATGGATAATCCAACATCAGAAGGTCGTTTATGTATTAAAGGGATGAATGCTCATCAGCATGCCCTTCACCATGAACGTTTAAAATACCCAATGCGAAAGGTCGACGGTAAATTTGTTCGTATTTCTTGGGATGAAGCAATGAAAATGATTAAAGAAAATTTTACAGCGATTCAGTCCGACTCAGGTAAAGACGCCTTGGCTGTATACGGCAGTGCGACAATCTCAAACGAGGAAGCTTATTTATTAGGGAAATTTGCCCGAGTAGCACTGCAAACAAAGTACATTGATTATAATGGGCGTTTATGTATGTCAGCAGCAGCAACAGCAGCTGCACAAACGTTTGGGATGGACCGCGGCTTTACGAATAGCCTGGCAGAGATACCTCATTCCCGTTGTATTATCTTGGCTGGTACGAATATTGCCGAATGTCAACCAACAATCATGCCCTATTTTGAGAAAGCGAAAGAAAACGGCTCTTTTATTATCGCCATCGATCCTCGGGAGACAGGGACTACGAAACTTGCAGACTTGCACCTAAAAGTAAGACCGGGAATGGATGCCGCACTAGCGAATGGAATGTTAAAAGTCATTATTGATGAAGGCTTGTTTGATGAGGAATTTATTGCTTCTCGAGCTTCGGGATTTTCTGAAGTTAAAGATCATATTTCTTCATTAAATATTGAGGAGATTGCTAGTTTAACAGGAGTACCGGTTGAATCTATCCGACAAGCTGCAATCGTTTTTGGTAAGGAGAAGTCAGGAATGATTTTCACGGCACGTGGAGTAGAACAGCAGACCGATGGTTCAGCGTCCGTCCGTAATTTTTTGAATATTCTATTAGCTACAGGCAAAATTGGTAAGCCTTATTCAGGATATGGAGCGATTACTGGACAAGGGAATGGGCAAGGAGCAAGAGAACATGGGCAAAAAGCGGATCAGCTTCCAGGCTACAGGTCGATTGAAAATGATGAGCATCGTGCCTATATTGCCAGTGTGTGGGAAATCAATGAAAAGGATTTACCACGAAAAGGAGTGTCTGCTTATGAAATGATTGAAAAAATTGATGCGGGAGACATAAAAGGTTTGTTTTTAATGTGTTCCAATCCAATAGTTTCTAATCCGAACGCTAACTTTGTTAAACGTGCATTTAAAAAGCTTTCCTTCTTAGTTGCTGTTGATCTGTTTCTTTCAGAAACAGCACAATTGGCTGATCTCGTTCTGCCAGCAACGTCTTATCTAGAAAGTGAAGGAACGATGACAAATGTTGAAGGCCGGGTTACATTACGAGAAGCGAGCTTTCCGGTTCGCGGAGAAGCAAAACATGATTGGCAGATAATTTGTGAGATTGCGAGAGTGTTAGGGAAAGGTGACTATTTTCATTTTTCCTCGCCAGAAGAAATCTTTAATGAATTACGTATCGCTAGTCGTGGCGGAATTGCTGATTACTTTGGAATCACCTATAGCCGTCTGCGAAAAGAAGGAGGAATCCTTTGGCCTTGTCCTGATGTAGACCATCCAGGGACAAAAAGGCTATTTGAATCATCCTTCGCCCATGAAAACGAATTAGCTCAAATGGTTCCGGTTTCAAATGAAGCGGTTGTTGTAAAGGAAAAGACAACAGATCAGTATCCTCTTTACTTAACGACTGGAAGAGTAATGTCACATTATCTGACAGGAGTCCAAACCCGCAAAAGCTCAGCCCTAGCAGCAAGACAGTTTGAATCATTTATGGAAATTCATCCTGCTACAGCAGAGAAATATAACATCGAAGATAATATTCTAGTGAAAATTCAATCTAAAAGAGGGCACATTGTAGTACGTAGTAAATATTCTCCAACAATTCGCCAAGACACTGTCTTTGTGCCTTTTCATTGGGCGGAAACACAGAATGTTAATCAACTGATATCGAAGGATTTAGATCCAACATGTAAAATGCCGGGTTTTAAAGTAAGTGCAGTAAACATAACAGAAGTGGATATTTAATAATTTTATATGTTAGGTTAGTTAACATGTTACAACAATTATCAATTTCATTCGTTTACAATGCAAGTAACAAGGAAAGTTTAGAACTTTTTGAATAGTCTTATTTAAACAATAGAAAACGTTGTAAAACAAAAGGAGTTGTACGCGGATGGGAGAGAAGCTAGTACTAATTGGAAATGGAATGGCAGGTATAAGAACATTAGAGGAAATTTTAAAGAAAGATGCAAACAGGTTTGAGATTACAGTATTTGGTGAAGAACCACATCCCAACTATAACCGAATCTTATTATCTTCCGTACTGCAGGGGGATGCAGATGTTAAGGACATCGTATTAAATGATTACAGCTGGTACAAAGAAAATAACATTACGTTATATACAGATGATCCAGTTATAAAGGTTGATACAAAAAAGCAAATGGTTTATAGCCAAAAAGGTGTTGTGTGCAGCTATGATACATTAATTTTTGCAACAGGTTCAAATCCATTTATGCTGCCTCTTCCTGGTGCCGATAAGAAAGGAGTCATTGCCTTTCGTAATATTAAAGACTGCGAGACGATGATCGCTACGGCAAAAAAATATCGTAAAGCAGCGGTTATAGGTGGCGGATTGTTAGGGTTAGAAGCAGCAAGAGGATTATTAAACTTAAATATGGAAGTCGATGTCATCCATATTAGCGACTACTTAATGGAAAGACAACTAGATGAACCCGCAGGAAACATGCTGCAACGAGAACTGGAACAGCAAGGAATGAGATTTCATTTAAATAAACATACAGAAAAAATTGTTGGAAAAAATCGTGTTGAAGGTATTCGTTTTAAAGATGGCACTAGCCTAGAAACAGATTTAGTCGTGATGGCGGTTGGGATTCGGCCAAACGTTGAGTTAGCGAAGAAAAGTGGCCTTGAGATCGATCGAGCGATTTTGGTAAATGATTATATGCAAAGTAGTATCCGCAATGTGTATGCTGTTGGGGAATGTGCAGAACACCGAGGAATTGTCTATGGCCTTGTTGCTCCGCTGTATGAACAAGGAAAAGTGTTAGCTGAGCATCTTTGTGCATCTACTCCCTCAAAAGTACCAGGCTATGAAGGATCGATCGTATATACACAGTTAAAAGTATCAGGTGTTGATGTGTTTTCAGCAGGTCAATTTCAAGATACGAAAGAAACACGAGCGATTCGTGTTCATGATGAATTCGAAGGCATCTACAAAAAAGTTGTTGTGAAAGACAATAAAATTATCGGATCTGTATTGTTCGGGGATACAGCTGATTCTCCGCGACTATTGCAAATGATGCGAAACGGCGATGATATTTCGAATATGAATAAAGTAGCGATTCTCCCTTCAGAAAATGAATCGAGTGAAAAAGAGAGTCCGGTACTTGCGATGGCAGACAGTGAAATCATTTGTGGCTGTAACGGGGTCTCAAAAGGAGATATTGTTACTGCGATTAAAGATTTAGGGTTAACGAGTGTAGAGGAAATAAAACAATGTACAAATGCCTCAAGATCATGTGGCGGCTGTAAACCACTAGTTGCTGATCTATTAGCGGTAACGACTGGTGAAGAAGTTGGTGTTAACATAAAAGAACCAATCTGTGGTTGTACAGAGCACACTCATGAAGAAGTTGTTGCACAAATTCGTGAGTTAGGACTTAGTCATACGAGAGAAGTAATGAATGTCCTAGGTTGGAAAACGGATGAAGGCTGTTCAAAATGTCGTCCGGCGATTAACTACTATTTAGGAATGGTTGACCCGGTAAAGCATGAGGATGACAGAACTTCTCGATTTGTAAATGAGAGATTACACGCCAACATTCAAAATGACGGAACGTTTTCAGTAGTTCCAAGAATGTATGGTGGGGTGACTGACTCAAAGCAATTACGCAAAATTGCAGATGTTGCTGAAAAATACAATATTCCACTCGTGAAAGTAACCGGAGGTCAGCGTATTGACCTACTTGGAATCAGTAAGGATGACTTACCAAATGTTTGGAAAGATCTTGGAATGCGCTCTGGTTATGCGTACGGGAAATCACTTCGAACTGTAAAAACATGTGTTGGTAAAAACTTCTGTCGCTTTGGAACCCAAGATTCGATCGGCCTTGGAATTGAAATTGAAAAAAAATATGAAGGTCTTAACACACCTCATAAAGTAAAAATGGCTGTCTCTGCTTGTCCACGAAATTGTGCGGAATCAGGAATTAAAGATGTAGGCATTGTTGGTGTTGAAGGAGCTTGGGAGTTATATGTAGGTGGTAATGGTGGTGTCGATCTTCGAGGTGGAGACCTGTTCTGTAAAGTGAAAACAACGGAAGAAGTGCTAGATACAATCAGTGCCTTCTTACAATACTACCGTGAAAATGCCCGTTATTTAGAGCGAACTTCACATTGGGTTGAACGTGTCGGCTTAGATCATATCCGCAGTGTTGTGATGGATGATGGAGAAAAACGAAAAGAGTTAATTGAGAGAATGGAAGTGACTCTTACAACGTTAGAAGATCCATGGGCTGAAATTATTGAAAGTGAAGAGCGTCAAAAAGAGTTGTTCGAAACGAAAAAAATTGAAGTACTTTCTTTATAGGGGGGATCAAGGGGATGAGTCAAACAAAAACAATGAAAAAAGTAAAGGTTGCACATATGAGTGAAATCTCTAATGGAATTGGAAAAGCGATAAGTGTCGCAGGACATGAAATTGCGCTTTTTAAACAAAAAGATAACAGCATTTATGCAATTCAGAACCGTTGTCCACATAAAGGGGCACCACTTGCAGAAGGAATCATAAGCGGTGAGTATGTCTTTTGTCCCTATCATGACTGGAAAATTGATGTGCGAGACGGGAAAGTGCAAGAACCAGATAACGGCTGTGTGACACGCTATGAAACGGAAGTGGAAAATGGAGAGATTTATATTTACATTCAATAAGAAAAACTGAGTGAGGAAACCACCTCACTCAGTTTTTCTTATTGAAAAGCTGGCATTGTCATGACATTTCCCTTTACCTCATCAGGAATGACAATTTCATCGATATTGTTATAATTCAAGTAAATTCCGGATATTTCTTGCGTAATGCGTACAGTTTCTTCATTATCGATCATATCAAAATCCATCAACATAGTCATTGACTGCGGGTAATAGTTTTTCTTATCAATGATGTACAAATATTCAATTTGGTGGAACGTACTATTTTCAAGTACTTCTTGATCCATTTCTAATTCAGGAGCTATGTCAGAAAGGCTTTCTTGGAGAAATTCTTGTAAGCTTGCTCCAGTAAGAGCTAATGTTAAATGATAGCTGTCTTTTTCTTCGGTAATTGTAAAATCACTACTATATTTTTTTAAACGTTCTATTTCTGCAGCGGGATCTTGAGAGAGAGAGGATAGCGACATATACTCTTCAAAGTCTTCTGCTGGTAGACTAATCCAGCCATCCATTACCGGATTTTGCATATAAAAACCTTCTTCGGTTAAATACATCTCTATGGAAAACGGTCCTTCCATCAACCCTTCAGTCTCATCCATCATACCATCCATATTCATTGTCATTTTTTGATGCATTGCTAGAGGCTCCATTGTTGCATCAATCGAGATGAATGAATCCATCTTGATTTCTTCCTCACCATTAGTCATCGTCTGTTTAAGATCCATCTCCATTGAAAAACTTTGCAGTTCATTTGAGGCTTCAATGGCTTTCGTAATAATTTTATCAACGTTACTTTGTCTGGCTGGTTCGATTGGCTCCTTAATATCGACAGGGTCAGTAATATCAATAGGTTCCTCTAGGTCTATAGGGTCTACAAGGTCAGTAGGTTCTTGATTGTCAATTGTCTCCTCAGATCCGCAAGCAGTTAACCCTATCGGAAGAAAAAACACCAGTAAAAGTAAGAAAAATTTTTTCATCGTGCTCTCCTCTCAAATTTATTCGCCTTTGACAATGGATAACACAAAATAGGAACAGCGATATTATGTGATTATATGTTTGACACGTGTTGATTATGAAGGGGTATAATTTTGAGGAATGTTAATAAAGTGAGGTTAGTCTAGTTAACCATTTTTCAATCTTTATTAATTATATCATGAATATTGTGTATAAAATGAAAAGAAATGGTAATCCTTATAATAAGGGTTGGTAAGTCAAAAAAAGTGTGCACTCAGTTGTGAGTTTTGCACACTTTTTTTTATGTTTATATTTAGTTTATTGTTATTTATTTTCAATTGCCACCGTTTTATTTTTAAATTACTAACTCTCTGCTTTTTTTCCTGCCTCATCTGCCAGCTGTTTGTATGATTTTACTTTTCCGTGAGGATTTTGCGCTTCCTTTCGTGTGCGATATTGACGCTCTGCTTGTCGCTTTGATTGTGTCAACGTTCACTCCACCTTTCCACTTTTATTTAAAACACTTACCTCTATATTTTCACTATTACGATAGATATTATTCGCTCCATCTTTCATACGCAGCAATATGTTTGTAGGTATTTTTTAGGAATTTATAAATAAATGAATGGAAACTTGTTGCCAATTTTTCTGTAATGGAATATACTACATTACATCAGTAATGCACTATACCGGGGAGGGGGTTCTCATTTGATACTTAATACAGATGGTTCAAAACCAATCTATGTTCAAATAGCTCAGTGGATAGAGACTGAGATTTTGAATGGGAATTTTGAAGGTGATCAGAAGGTGTACTCACAATATCAGCTGGCAGAATTATTTAATATAAATCCTGCAACGGCAGCAAAAGGACTCAATCTTTTAGTCGATGAAAACATTTTATATAAAAAGCGAGGGCTTGGTATGTTTGTTTCACTTCAGGCGAAAGAAATGATTTTAAATAAACGCAAAAATCAAACGTTAAAGCAGTTAATATTGGACGTTGTTATCGAAGCTGAACGTTTACATGTCAGTGAAGATGAATTGATGACAATGATTAAAGAAGCAATGAACAAAAGCAAGGGGGAAGAGAATTGAAGGTGATCGAATGTAACGAATTAACGAAAACGTACGGAGGAAAAAAGGCGTTAAACAATTTATCGTTTATGATCGAAGAAAATAAAATCACTGGAATAATTGGACGAAATGGAGCAGGTAAGACAACGTTACTTAAAATTATTGCTGGTTTTTTACGGGAAACATCAGGAGAAATAAAAGTGTTTTCTGAAAAGCCATTTAACAGCCTTACTGTTTCAGCCAATATGATTTTTGTTGATGATCAAATGAGTTTGCCAACGACGTTAAGTTTACAAGAAATATTAGAGGTCGCCGCTACCTTTTATAAAAATTGGGATATGGAACTGGCACAGCGTTTGTTTGATTATTTCTCGTTTCACCGAGACCAGCGTCATAGTAGTCTTTCAAAAGGGATGAAAAGTACCTTTAATATGATTCTTGGTTTATCGGCGAGATGTCCTTTAACGATTTTTGATGAGCCTACGACAGGAATGGATGCTGCGGTACGAGCAGATTTTTATCGTGCCCTGCTTAAAGATTATATTGCCTATCCAAGAACAATCCTGATCTCTAGTCACCATTTAGATGAAATCGAGGATTTACTTGAGGATGTGTTACTTATTAAAGAGGGGGAAAACCATTTCACCTACCGATTGCTGAGTTAAAAGAATGGGCTATAGGGTTAAAAGGCAAGTCGACCATTATTAATGAATGGACTGTACAAGAGGAAGTCTATTTTACAAAAAGCATTGGCCCTGATAATACGTATGTTGTTGTCAAAGATGATTTTACAGAGTCCCACCTGATTGATGCCAAACTGGCTGGATTAGAAATTTCATCGGTTTCTTCAAGTGATTTGTGTGTCTACTTAACAAGTAAGCATAAAGGGGGAATTGATGATGTCTTTAACTAAAATAAGCTTAGCTGAGATTGTCAAAAAGCAGTATGTTTACAAGCTACGTGCATATCATGGTGTGTTTACTACCCTTGTCGTTCTCCAAATCATTGCAATTCTTTTTTCTTTTAACGGAGTAAGTTCAATGGGCACAAGTACAGAAGGTATCCAAATTAATGTTCATTACTATTCGGCTGATATCGTCATTATTTTTACGATTTTGTGGTCCTTTATTTCAGCCATGTTATTGACGACTCAAGCTTACCGCGATGATGATTTTGCTTTTGTGACAAATCGTGTCAGCAGTAATCTGGCAAATATTAGCTTTTTATTCACTGCTAGTATTATTGGTGGCTTAACAGCTATGTTGTCAACATTTTTACTAAAGGTTCTTCTTTATTATTTAGCTGAGGTTCAATTTATTAAAGATTCGATCACGATAGCAAGTCCGAATGAGTTTATCATTGGTTTCTTTGTCACAGTGGTTTATGTTTTTTTCTTTAGTGCGATAGGATATCTTATCGGAACGCTTGTTCAGTTGCACGGAATTTTTGCGTTCGTATTACCAGTCGTCTTTTTTGGAATGCTGTTTTTTGATAATAGCAGCGGGATAGCGATATTGATCGAATGGGGTTATAAATTTTTCGCAAAAGAATCGTTAATTTTACTATTTCTAATGAAGGCTTTGATTAGTATAGTTCTTTTATTTTTAAGTTCAATCATATTGGCTAATCGTTTGGGGGTGAGAAAATGAGTGCCTTACTATTATTTATTTTTATTCTTGCTTTCGTTTTATATATGAAACGGAGAACCCCTTCTGGAAAATATGTAAGGAGAACTCAAATTCGCATGTTTTTTGCTGGTTATGTCGCTCTTTTAATTCTTTCAGTTGGAGTATATGTACTTATTCCAAAAGGTGAAGTTTATCCTAAACATGAGCTTTCACAGCATGAAATGGATCAAGAAATACAAAAGTTCTACAATGCAGTGCATCAAGGAAGGGTAGATGACGTTGAACCATCGTATATTAAGAAAACATGGGAGTTTGATTATGATAATGAACAGATTGGCCTTGTCAATAAATACTATGATACTTCTGTCGTGGTTGAAAAAGTAGATGCCCCTGATAAAGGTATTAATGCGGTCTATTATTCTGCACCAGCAGTTGTTGGCGATATTAACATTTCTGATCAAATTAAGCCGATCGATGTGATCTTAGACGGTAATGAATTAGTTGTCATTGCTCCTGAACCTGTGGAGTTAAAACTAGCACAGTTTCGAAAAGAGTTTACATTAACACAATTCAGCGAAGAGAATTCAAAAAATATCTATCATAGCAGTTTCATTGGAAACAATATTCTATATTTGCAAATTCCTAGGCATATTGAATTGACTCATGATCCAAATCTCTACATTCAATATATTGGTGAATAAGTTTTAATAAAGGAGAAATCAACGATTTTTCCTTTTTTAAAACAATTACACATTTGCAACGATTAACGTGGAAGAAGTGGCTGAATATATGATTCAATAATAGCTAGAAAAGAGCTTTACGATAAACGTGAAAGCTCTTTTCTTCAACATACTTTTCACCATCTTATAGATTTTTACTTTTCTTGTGTTGTTGGTAGAAAACGCGGTCTTTCCGCAAAAAAATCTTCATAATTAGTGGATTTTATTAGGGCATTTTCTTCTGCTTTTATCCGAACAGAAAGAACCCAGGCATTCAGTAGTGAGAAAATAACTGCTGTCCAGTACGCTTGAAAAATAAGAGGCAGTACCGCGATTTCGATCGCAACGATGACATAGTTGGGATGGCGAATAAGTTGATAAGGCCCTTTTTTAACGACTTCAGCATGGGGAAGAATCATAATTCGCGTATTCCAATATTTTCCTAATGAAGTTAATGTCCATATTCTCCCGAATTGTGTAATTAAGAATATTGAAAGTGGGAAGATCGACCACCAGAGAAAGCCAGTCTGATTTAAAGTAACCTCAATAAGTAACGCTAAAAAGAAAAACGCGTGCATGAACACCATTATGCGATAATGGTTTCGACCTACTTCATAACCCCCTTGCGATAGAATCCACTTCGCATTACGATTAGCGATGAGTACTTCAACTAGTCGCTGTACGATTACTAAAGCTATGAATAAATATACGATTACCATCTAATGGACCCCTTTCCATTGAAGTAGAACAAGTTCCGAACAAAAGCCTGGACCAAGTGCGGCCATTAACCCGTAATCTCCATCCTGATGTTCCTCCGCCATTACATGTTCCAATACATATAAAATCGTCGGTGAAGACATATTGCCATGCCTTCTTAGAATATTTTTTGAAATATCAAGCAGTCCCTCATTAATTTCAAGTGTAGCAATATAAGCTTCAAGTACTTTTTTACCGCCGGGATGGGCGATGAAAGAAGATAACTGACCAATTGAAAGTTGTTGTTCATCTAAAAAAGCATCAACAATCGGTCCTAGCCATTTCTTAATAATATTCGGAATATCACGAGAAAATACAACATGAAGTCCGGAATCTTTTACTTGCCAGCCCATTACATCTTCAGAGTCTGCCATTAGCGTTGATTGACTAGCCACTATTTGCGGAGTAATCGGGTAACTCCTATTTTTCACTATGTTAGATTCGTCACCGCAAACAAGGGCACATGCAGCGCCATCGGCAAAAAGTGATGTTCCAATCAAATTACTCTTTGTCCGATCATTACGTTGAAAAGTAAGCCCACAAAGTTCAACACAGACAACTAATACATTAGCTTTCGGAAATGCTTTACAATATTCAAAGGCTCTGCTAATGCCTGCAGCGCCCCCGGCACATCCAAGCCCCCAAAGGGGAATCCGCTTTGTGTGAGGAGAAAAGGGGAGTACATTCATAATACGGGCATCGATACTTGGAGTAGACATTCCTGAGCTCGATACAAAAATGATTGTATCAATGACGGAAGTATCAACAGTTTCCTTTAAAAAAATGGGATTTTGTAAACATGCTTTAATCGACTCAGCTCCAAACGCCGTTGCCATGTCAATATACAAATCATTCCGTTCTTGCAATGAGTGCTCATTTTTAAACCATTCCAGTGGAACGGCAAAATTTCTTTGTTCAATTTCTCCGTTAGGAAATGCTTGCAGTAATCGTTCGATATCATGAAAATTTTCTTGAAATAGCTCCCGTGCAAATTCGGTTGTTACCGTTTGATCGATTGAATGCGGAGGGATATATGAGCTGACAGAAATAATTGAAGGCACTGACCACACCTACCCTAATATTTTTACTGTGATGTTACGTTTTCCAATATCATGATTCAATTTTAGGAATAATAAAACTAGCTGTTTAGGTTACTTTTATATAAAACTATTTCGACTTGATCTATTAGTGAACTATAATATTATTGCGTAGCTTCCCAATCTGAGAATAAGCCACTTCCGTTGCACCCAGGACAATCGTAGTCAGTGACATTCATGTATGCAAACTCATTAATCATTACGTAATTGTAACCATTACCATTGCAATCAGGACATACTCCTTTTTCACGCATTCTTTCAATTTTTTTTTCATAATTCGTAGCTCTCCAATCAGAGAACATATTCATCAAACCCATTTTATTATCACCTCTAACATATCATTAGTTTCATTATTTGGGAAAATGAGGATATTTATACTTTACTCAAATAATAAATAATAGAAAAAAGCTAAGGAGAAGACTCCTTAGCGATGAGCATAAATTTGATGTTTAGAATGAATGACTCGAAGTAATAACCTTTTTTTGATTATTATAATATGCTTGTTCAATGTTGAAGTCTTTGTATTGCTGTAACGTATTTTCAACATAGATAGAATGCCAAAGCATAAAGCACAGAATAACCCAGAGTTTTCTGCTGTTATCTTTTTTTCCTTGGGAGTGTTCTTCAAGTAAAGAGAAAACATAATTTTTATTAAAAATTCCGTCTGTTTGGCTTTCATTAATTAAGCGATGCGCCCAATCGTATAATTCATTCCGTAACCAGTGACGGATTGGAACAGGGAAGCCTAGTTTTTTTCGTTGAAGCACTGATGCAGGAATAACCGGCTTCATCGCTTCACGAAGAACATATTTTGTTGTACCATTGGCAATTTTCACACTGTCAGGTAATTTTCTGGCTACTTCAAATACGTCCTTATCTAAGAAAGGTACACGTAATTCAATCGAATGAGCCATTGTCATCCGATCTGCCTTTACTAAAATGTCACCAGGTAACCAAGTATTCAAATCAATATATTGCATTTTTGTTGTCTCCTGATAGTAAGCAGCTTGTTCATATAAATCTTTTGTAATCTTTGTATAACGATTCATAGGATGATAAGGTAAAAACAATTGCTTTTTTTCCTGCTCACTAAGAATTTTTGCATTTCCAACATACCGTTCTGTGAGCGGTGTTGTACCACGTAAAAGATAGCTTCTTCCTTTTATTCCTTCTGGTAAAAGAGAAGCTGTTTTATTGACGAGAGATTTTAGCGGCTGAGGGATATAATTAAACCATTGTAGAGCAAGTGGTTCACGATATATATTATATCCACCAAATAATTCGTCAGCCCCTTCTCCGGAAAGGACAACTTTTACATGTTTACTAGCTTCTTTTGCAACGAAATATAATGGAACAGCTGCTGGGTCTGCCACTGGATCATCCATATGCCAAATAATGGTAGGTAGTTCTTGAATAAATTCTTCAGGTGTAATGACCTTATGAATATTCTCAACTTCTAATTGTTCCGCTGTATCTTTAGCAATATCGATTTCACTGAATCCTTCTGTTTCAAAACCGACAGTAAATGTTTTTAATTGTGGATTGTGTTGTTTTGCCAATGCGACAATACTTGTTGAATCAATACCGCTTGAGAGAAATGCCCCAACAGGCACATCACTACGCATATGCTTTTCTACAGAATCCTCAAGAACCGCTCTTATTTCTTTCGTATAATGATCCACGCTACCATTTGTAGGCTGGAATGTTTTTTTGTAATAGCATTGTATTGTGGCGGCTTCATTAGGTCGTTTAATTAGAAAATGGCCTGGTTTTAATTTCTTTATGTTTTTTGATAAAGCATATGGCTCAGGTACATATTGATAGGTTAAATAGTGTTGAATAGCTTCATCTGAAATGTCTTCATGCATAACAGATGATGCAATACTTTTTAGTTCGGAAGCAAAAGATAAACGTTCATTCGATTCTGAATAATAAAACGGTTTTATTCCGAAACCATCTCTTGCAGCAAATAATACTTCTTCTTGTTGGTCCCAAATAGCAAAAGCGAACATTCCACGTAAATCGATTACACATTTCGAACCTTTCCATGCGTACATTGCCAGGATTACTTCAGTATCTGAATGCGTTTGAAATGAAAATCCTTGTTGAAGTAAAGTTTCTCTTAATTCCAGATAATTATATATTTCTCCGTTAAAAACAATGTGGTACCGATCCATATAAGAAAGCGGTTGGTGACCTTGTTCTATATCAATAATACTTAATCTTTTAAATCCGAGTTGAACGTGCTTGTCTTCAAAATTGCCTGTTGAGTCAGGACCACGGTGGTGAATTGCTTCTAAAGCTTTTTCCCACACCATTGAATCAACTTTCTTTACGTCTCGATTACGAATCTCTCCGATAAAACCGCACATAATATATTCCTCCAAAGGTTTTCTCTAATTACAGTTTGTCCATATTTTGAGAAAAAAATTTAATTACCTTTATCTATTCATTAGACGACATGTTACCTTATAAAGTTACATCAACTTCAAAAGAAATTCGTAACCATAGAATATTTTACATGATTTTTTGTTGATTTTTCGATAATGGAGAGAAAAATATTTAAAAAATTGAGATAGACGTTTAAAATACATAGTAATACAAATAACTAAACTATGTTCATATGTAAAAATAGAGAAAAAGGAGCAGTCGAACATGTCAGAAGAAATAACAGTAACAGTTCAAATTGGAGATAATGTACTGATAAAAAAAGGAGATAATAAAGGGGAAAAAGCAAAAGTCATTGCAGTTTACACAAATTCAGTGGCTGTTCAGTTAGATAAAACTGAAAAAGATGGGAAACCAAGAAGAACAGTTGTCAATCACAAGAAATATGATGTAATTTCTTAAAAGGCTTTATTATATGTAAAGAGTATCCACCCCAAATCAGATTAATTTTGGGGTGGGTTTTTAGCAAATTTTTAAAATTGAGCTGCTGATTTCGCTACTTTTTCTAACCCTTCAGTAACAATTTCCTCAGCGCGATCAGGATATTGATTGTGTCCTTCAATTACAAGAACCTCAGGATCATTAATACCCCATAAGCTTAGGTTTGTCTTCACATAGTTTACAGCCATTTCAGCTGATGCCATTGGTTCAGCTGAATAATCTGCACCTCTAGCATTGAGTAAGGCTACTTTCTTATCAGGGACTAAGCCAATTGGACCTTCAGCTGTATATTTGAATGTTTTCCCGGCTTGAGCAAGATGAGAAATATAATTTACAAGTGGAGCAGGGACCATCCCATTCCATAATGGAAAGGCAAAGACGACTTTATCAGCCGCAAAGAATTGATGTAAGTAATGTTCTACTAAATCAGCTGCTTGCGATTCCTCTGCAGTAAGTTCTACACCTTGATTACGTTTGAAAACACCTGTTATTGCAGTATTTCCGTAATGAGGAAGTTCCGCATTAAAGAGATCTAACTCAATAATTTCATCTTCACTATTTGCTTCTTTATATGTGCTTAGAAATGCTTCATACATTTTTGAACTAATTGCCTGATCTGCTGGGCGATCATTTGCTTTGATAAATAATACGTTTGCCATGTTTGTTTCCTCCAGTAAATAAAATAATCTAGTTAGTTGTAATAGCAACATATTGAATAACTTTGGTTGCTATACATACTAACTTACAATTACAAATTTTACGCTAGGATGTTTTATGTGTCAAATGATTTGATTGTTGATTAGTATTATTATGTTAACCACTGTAAGTAGCTAGATTTTATCGTTTTTTGGTACAATTACAATAAGTGACAGAAGAAGTAATTACTAAGAGGGCCCGGTTGAGAACAGGTAAAGAAAAAGGTGGTGTTATGCTTGACTTCATTTCAGCATAATCATGAACATATTGATGAAAATATGTTCAAAATAGAGGTAAATTTAGATGATATGTCTGGTGAATTAATCGGTCATTTAATGGAGGAGTTATTAGCTAAAGGGGCAAACGATGTGTATTATACACCTATTTATATGAAAAAAAACCGTCCTGGAATTTTACTATCCGTTCTCGTTTCAGTGGATGCTGTGGAAAAAATAAAAGAGGTTCTATTTAGAGAAACCACAACATTTGGCCTCCGTTATACCCCATTTATTGTCCATCGCTTAGGCAGGGATTTCATTGAGGTTGGGACCCAATGGGGAATAGTTCGTGTGAAACAAGCAATCTATAAAGGAACAATTATTCAACAAAGTCCAGAATATGAAGATTGCCGGTTGATTGCCCAAAGAGAAGAGATTCCGTTAAAGCAGGTCTACGAAGAAGTGTACAAGCAGTTAATGAAAACAAATCATAAGGATGCTTCAAAGTGACCTTTTACAAAGTATTAGTAGGAAATGATGTCTGAGTAAAATAAATTTCTTGTTTAGCAATAACGCTGTTTCACCAACGAAATAGTTCATATTTAGTAGAGAAAATAAGGTCTGTTTTGGCCGCAAAAAACGTATTGTATGTCTAAGCGGCCTAGGAGGGACCTTATGTTATAAGGAGGGAAATAACTTGAGTATTCGTTTTGAAGTGAACAGAACTTTCCAGACATCCAAACAAAAAGCTTACGCGGCTTTGCTTGATCTTGATTCTGCCAAGTACTGGATGCGAGGTTTAGTGGGAATCAATCGATTGGACGAAGGGCCGTTACAGGTGGGAAGTCAGTGGAAGGAAACAAGAAAAATGTTTGGAAAAGAGGCTTCTGAACATTTTGAGGTTGTCGAACTACATGAACCAGACAAAATTGTACTGCGCTGTGATGGAACGAAAGGAACAACGGGCAAAGGAGAATTCTTGTTTACATATATCATTACGTCGACAGGTAATCATTCAGAAATTACTTTACATGGTGAGATAAAGGGACTTTCTGGCTTAACTAAATTATTTGGGAAACTGATGGCAGGAACTTTTAAAAAAGCTTGTGCAAAAGATTTAGATGCTTTAAAAAGCTATTTGGAGAACTGATTACTGATGAGGGTTAATCCTACTATGGCAGGACCTATGTGGATGAAGAAGATTTGACTCAAGGTGAAATAAAGGAGTATGTTATGACAATTATAGATAAATTAAATCTGAGTAAATATAAAAATATGGCCGTGCTTCATCAACCAAGTGATTATGATTTGTTTATTGGATATAAGACAACATTATCAGGAGACCATGATGCTATTTTTATTTTTGTGGAAACGATTGATGATATGGTGAATCACACCCAAAAAGTTATCAATGAAGAACAATTACTAGAAAAAGGATACTTATTTTTTGCATATCCGAAAAAAGGGAACAAGCGGTATGATTCGTTCATTCACAGAGATGATATTTTTCCAGCAATGAAAGTGGGTGAAGATGGATATGTGAAAAATAGCGATGTGAAATTTTCGCGAATGGTAAGCATGGATAATGTATTTACTGTCGTTGGATTAAAGCGTGAAAAGAAGAAAGATAAAAAGTCATCTGCTGCAAGTCAGTGTGTAGCAGATTACGAGGATAATGTTAAAGATATAGAAAAGCTATTAACAGATCATCCAAATGAACTAAAGTTCTATCAGGAACTAACACCAGGTTACCAAAGGGATTGGGCCCGCTATATCTTTTCTGCTAAGCAACAGAAAACACGTGATAACCGCCAAGTACAAATGGTTGATATCTTATCACAGGGATATAAATCAATTGATTTGTTTCGTCAAAAAAAGAAATAGACTTTAAATGATGAGTATATGGAAAATACCGACTGTAAAATAGGCATTCCTACTTACTCCAGAAACACACCCATTCGTATCATAAGGTCAACCAGATAAGAAAATTTGTGTTGCAGTTACTTCAATAAGAAGTATGCGAATCCTCTAAATAACAAAACAGCACTTCTCCCACTATTTAGAGAAGGTGCTGTAATTTTTTTAGGAAAAGTCATTTACTTGTTGTACGGTTCACTGTAGTGTATCTAAGTGAGTTTTTTTACCACATTTGATTACTACACAAAATGGTTACTTGTTTTTCAGCATCTCAGCAAGCTCATATAGGGAATGATACTGTTTAATTTGATAGCACCGGCCTTCCTTTTGCAAGTATCCTTTATCGCAAAATTGTGTAAGCACATGCAATAAGTGTCGGTAGGATACGCCTAAATAATCACAAACCGTTACATGTTTCTCCTTATAAACTCCTTCATCAGCAGTTTGCAAGATAAAATCCGCAAGTCGATTTTCAAGCGGGAAGGCGAGACTTTGTGTATACTTTACAGCCATAAGTGTTGCCTTTACACTTAAAAATTTGGTTAATTCACGTAGAAATTTCGCATCTTCCAGCAATTGTGTACGGTAGCGATGAATAGGCAATGCAAAACAAACGGTCTTCGTTGACGCTTGGATTCCTTTTGTATAGTACACCTCATTTAATAATTCCATTTCCCCAATGTAATCATTTGCATTGATAAAATTAATTAACGAAACTTTACCATTATGATGAGTTACATATATTTTTGCTTTTCCTTCCATAACATAAAACAGAAAATCCGGCCTCATACCTTCTTGAATAATCCATTCATCGCGTTGATATTCGTGTACTTCCATATACTCTTCAGCTAGAAAAGAAAATAAATGCGCAATAGAATTCTTCTCCAAATACAGTCGCTTTTTCTCATCTTTGTAAATTTCCATAACTCACCTCAAAAATATGAGATATCTCATATTATTCATCATTCCTCCATGATATCATGCAATAATGGAGGGATACAGAATGAAAACACATCGTTGGATGAGTATGCAGTTTTTTAGTTTTTTTGTGACGTGGGGCATCTTTCTACCTTATTGGACGGGCTGGATGGTTTATACAAAAGGGATTACAATTCCTCAAGCTAGTTTGATAATGAGCTTAGGCTTGGTGTCAAGAGGCCTTTCCACATTAGTTGCATATCCTTATTTATCAGGGAAATTTAGTAGTAAAATTTTATTAAATGGGGCGGCAATCGGTACGCTAATTGCAATTCTCTGTTATATTCCGGCAAGTTCCTTTGCTAGCTTACTTATAGTCACATTAGTATTTCATTTTTTTTATCCAACGTTGATGCCGGCTTTAGACAGCGCCGCTGGCGTCCTTATGCAAAGCGGACAATTAAGACATTACGGGAGAAGCCGCCAGTGGGGGTCCATCGGATTTGTCGTGGCTGGCATGATTTTAACGGTCTTTATAGGGTTGTTTGGAGATGAAGTGATATTATGGGCAATGTTACTTGGTACATTGGTATTCGTGTGGCTTGGTTTTATGAGTGCGCCTGTTATTTTATCTGAAAAGCCGCAAGCGAACCAAACACAAGAATGGGGCATGTTAAAGTTATTTCATAATAAGCACTTTAGTTTGATACTTATCATTGTAATCTTACTGCAAGCGGCACATGCTACTTATTACAATTATGGTTACCTTTTTTTACAAGAAATCGATACACCCAAATATTTAATTGGTGTAATTATTAACATTGCTGTAGTCGCAGAAATCATTTTTTTCTCAATCGCAGATCAGAGATTTCATAAATTTTCAGTAGGCTCTTTGCTGGCACTAGCAGCACTTGGTTCTACTCTACGTTGGATATTAGTATTTGCCTTTCCAAATGTGATTGTTTTCAGTATCGCACAAATACTTCATGCATGTTCATTTGCTATGGGACATTATGCCTTTATGAAATACTTAATCAATAACATTCCACATGCGCAGATTCCAAAAGCACAAGGCTTGTATTCAGCGTTGGCACTTAGCTGGAGCACTGCAGTGTTTACAATTTTTGGCGGCTATTTATACGAAATCGAACCTAGGTATGCCTTTATCGGAATGATTATTTGTACCATTCCATCAATGCTGCTTGCGCTTGAGTATCGTAAACGGGAACTTAGAAAGGAAGTTTTAATTTCTATCTAGTTCTTTATCTTAAACTTCACAAAGCTGTGGCAATTTAAAAACGCATGGATGATATGATTGTCCATGCGTTTTTGTGTATTTTTTATTCTGATTTAAATTGCTATTTTCAGTGTTATTTCCAATGTTTGTTTTTATATCTACAGTATCTGAGTCTTATAAGACATCCTTTTGGTTTTAATTTAATGCAGCGTTCTTTTTCATTGATTCCCCTAATTGATGAACATCAACAATCGATTGATAGACATTTTCTTCAAGAATCTCAAACTGTAAATTATGAATCGTTCGTTCTGGCGCGCAAGCTTTTTTTGCAGCTAAGCG
The DNA here is from genome assembly GCF_052119505.1 of Anaerobacillus sp. MEB173. Classification (NCBI taxonomy): domain Bacteria; kingdom Bacillati; phylum Bacillota; class Bacilli; order Caryophanales; family Bacillaceae; genus Anaerobacillus; species Anaerobacillus sp. MEB173. Next base: position 561,496 of record NZ_JBJMAU010000001.1, on the reverse strand, counting down.
CAGTTCTTCTTCACGAAGTTCGGTTAAGCCCATGTCACGTAATGAAATAGGAAGATTAATTTTTTGATAAAATCTCATAAAATCAACGATTTCCTGATCTGATTTTCCTTCAAGCTTAAATTGGCATAGCAATCCATAAGCGACAAGCTCTCCATGAAAGGCACCCTTCATGTCTGGGATCACAGTCATTCCATAATGAATGGCATGTGCTCCAGATGAAGCGCATGTATGTCTGCCTAGTCCGCCGACTAAACCTGACAAGAGTATATTGGCATCTATTACTTGACGAAGCGATTCGCTCGTTTTACCTTGCTCACAATCCTGAATAGCCTGTTCACTGAATTCAAAAAGTAAGTCTCGCACTAATTCAGCCATCTTTAAGCCGGCCTTGGTCATCGCATTTTGGTATTTCCCTTCATTTAAGGGGATGGCTTCATACCATTTCACAATCGTGTCCCCAATTCCAGCAGTTAAATAGCGGACGGGAGCATTTCGAATGATATCCGGATCAACGAGTACAGCAGCAGGTGAGTGATCAAAAGACTCTACTCGTACGAATACATGATCAGGTGTATAAAGAATCGATTGTGCAGCTGATGCGGCACAAGTAGAGGCTAGTGTTGCGACATTGATTACTGGCAGCTGTAATCGGGTAGCGACAAGTTTGGCCATATCAAGACATTGTCCTCCGCCTACACCAACAATGATATCAACATGAGAAGGCACTTTAGGAAGGATTCGCTGCAATTCTTCCTCAGAGCAGTGGCCCTCAAAGTATTCTAGCGTGTAATCTAAAGCGCTTTCATGTAAGCTCTCTGTAACTTTGGCACAAGCTTTTGACCACGCAGTAGGCCCTGCAACAATAAAAGGCGTTGTTCCAAACTTTTTGATCCACTCCCCAGTTTTTCTAAGTATTCCTTGTTCTTGAATGTAATTAGAAGGATACGTTTTTGCTATATGCATGTTTTTCACCTCTACAAATTATTAGGTTTAGAATGATATATTTTAGATATATCAGAGAAATTTTAAAAGAGAAAACCAATAGGATTTCACTGTTCATTTATTAAAATTGTAAGACAATTACACATTGAATTGTATCTTACTATCATTGCTAATTCAAGACTTATGCTGTAAATATTTTAACTATTCATACTATATTGAGTTGACATTACACTTTCGACCGACTTATCATAGATATATGTTAGATATATCAGTGAAAGAACAGAGGGTTTGCTATGAAACAAGGGAAAACGAAAATCGCCTATGAAAATATAAAAGAAAAAATTTTTAACGGTGAATTGAAGCCGTTGGCAGATATTTCTGAAGAGAAGCTGCAAGAGGAATTAGGCATAAGCAGAACACCGATCAGAGAAGCACTGCAAATGTTAGAAAAGGAGAAGTTTGTTTATATTTATCCTCGAAAAGGGATCATTGTTTCTGGGATCACACCAGAGTTAATCAACCATATTTATGAAGTCCGTGAACTAATCGAACCATCAGTCGCTAGGGCTGTCTGCCATCAAATACCTGATACATGGTTATTGAAACTAAGACAAAATTTTACGGATGAACCAGCAAAGTTAACCCCGGAACAAAGGAAAATATATTTCACTAACTTAGACCGGGAGCTGCACCATAAGATCATCTATACACATAATAATAGTTTCATTCACAACATAATGGATAATGTGATGGATCATACTCATCGAATTATGCTCCATACTTCAACGATCAATGAAAAATATAATGTGTCTATTCAGGAGCATATTGACATTATTGATACATTTTTAGAAAAAGATGCAGACCAAGTTGAAAAGCTGATCCGAGAGCACATCATCAATGCGAGAAAGAACTCGATTCGTTTTTTATACGGCTTAGAGAACGCATAATAAGCTTTATGAAATTGATGGAAAAATGGGAGGGGATCGTATGGATCACCAGAAAATTGAGGCGATAAAAAATATCGTGTCAACTGGCAGTGTATTAACGGACGAATCTGATCGATACAGTTATTCGTTTGATGCTTCTTTCGGTACCTATTTACCGGACGTTGTCATTCAAACGAAGGAAGTCGAAGAGCTTGCCGAGCTCGTAAAATATGCAAATAAAGAAAAAATCCCTCTTTATCCACGTGGGCAATCCACGTCATTAAGCGGCGGACCATTGCCAGTAAAAGGCGGGATCGTTATTGATTTGTCAGTAATGAACAATGTGTTAGTCGTCGATGAGGAGGATTTAGTCATAGTCGTATCTCCAGGGGTTTTAACGTCTGAGATTCATAAAGCAGCAGAACAAAAAGGCTTAATGTACCCGCCTGATCCGAGCAGTTCGCACGTATCAACCATTGGAGGAAATCTCGCAGAAAATTCTGGTGGACCGCGCGGTTTGAAGTATGGAGTCACAAAAGACTATGTGATCGGCTTAGAAGTCATTACCCCTGAAGGCGAGATCATTCGTACTGGTGGAAGAACGGTAAAGAACGTGACCGGCTATGATTTAACAAAGTTAATTGTAGGTTCAGAAGGGACGTTAGGAATTATTACAAAAGCAATTTTGCGCTTAATTCCAAAGCCGCCTGCTTCAGAAACAGTCATGGTCATCTTTAACAGTCTTGTTGATGCAGGGGGTGCAATATCTAAAATTCTATCATCTGGTATCCTCCCAGCAAAAATGGAGCTAATGGATCAAGCATCGATCATTGCCGTGGAAAATTATGAACCTTCAAATCTACCAAGAGATGCAGAAGCGATTATTTTGATCGAATTGGACGGTCATCCTGCTGCTGTTAAAGATGAGATTGATAAAGTCGCTATGCTTTGTGAATCAGTAGGTGCTCGCGAGGTCAGAATTCCTGAAACAGAGAAGGAAAAAGCAGAGGTCTGGAAAGCGCGGAAACTTGTTTCTCCTGCTATTGTGCAAATTAAACCGACAAAGATTTCTGAAGACGCAACGGTTCCTCGCAGTCAAATACCTGAGATGTGCCGCAGACTTCAGCAAATTAAAGAGAAGTATAACCTGCATCTTGTTGTTTTTGGCCACGCAGGTGATGGGAATCTTCATCCGAATATTATCGCAGACAAAAGTGATAGAGAGGAGATGGAACGTGTGGAATTAGCGGTAGCCGAAATTTTTGAGGCTGCTGTTGAATTAGGAGGAACATTATCTGGGGAACATGGAATCGGCACGATGAAAGCACCATTTATGGAGATGGAATTAGGTGTGGTTGGACTTGATATGATGAAGCGGATTAAACAAGCATGGGATCCAAATAACATAATGAATCCGGGGAAGATTTTCCCTGAAAAAGGTCAAAAGTTGGTGTTGAAGTAATGGGAAACCAGTTACTAGAATTACAAAAAGAATTAAATTATGGGAAAACGAATAGCTGTGTTCAATGCGGCTATTGTTTGCCTGTATGCCCTACGTATTCAACCATGGGCAAAGAAACCCATTCACCACGGGGAAGAATCAATTTAGTGAAGATGGCCGGGGAAGGGAGGATTACCGACTTATCACTTTTAGAGGAGCCGCTTGATTTATGTCTTGGCTGCCGCGCTTGTGAGACGGCTTGCCCAACTGGTGTGGAATATGGCGCTATCTTAGAAGCTTCGAGGGCTGCCCTGACTCGTCGGAAAAAGTATCGTTCCTCTACTAAAGTAGTGAGAAATCTACTATTTGAAAAAGTGTTCCCTAGTAGATTGGCAATGAAAACACTCGGAAATGGACTATGGCTTTATCAAAAAAGCGGCATGCAAAAACTAGCCAGAAAATCGGGTGTAATGAAAAAGCTGCCTTTAAATCTTGGCAAAATAGAAGCGATTGTTCCAGAAGCAGTTTCTCCGTCAGAGCGGAATCGACTTCCAAGTTTCATTAAGGCGAAGGGTGAAAAAAAGTATACGGTTGCCTTTTTTACCGGCTGTATTATGGATGCAATGTTCGCCCGTATTAATCGTTTATCCGTTGAGCTGTTAGCAGCAGTAGGCTGTGATGTGTACATTATTGAAAATCAAACATGCTGCGGAGCCCTGCATGCTCATGCCGGTGAGCTTGACCAAGCAGTTAGTTTAGCAAAGAAAAACATTGCGGCCTTTGAAGAAAATGATGTCGACTTTGTCGTTAACAATGCCGGCGGCTGTGGTGCCATGCTGCATGAATACAGTCATCTGTTAGCAGAGGATTGCCAATGGAGTGAGCGAGCCCAGGCATTTTCTGCAAAATCAAAAGATATAAGTGAAGTACTTGTTTTGTGCGGAGGCGTGACCATCCCTGATCATGACCGAGAAAGAGTGACCTACCAGCCGTCCTGTCATATGACAAATGTTCAAAAAGTAACGGAGGAACCGCGGGAATTAATCAAATTAATTCCAAATATCGATTTTATCGAAATGAACCAAGCAGACATGTGCTGTGGGTCAGCAGGGATTTATAATATCGTAAACCATGAGGAATCAATGGAAATTCTAGATCAGAAAATGGAGAATGTGAAAAAAACAAACTCCCATATTATTCTTACGACAAACCCTGGCTGTTTACTGCAAATGAAGCTGGGAATTGAACGAGAAAACCTTCAAGGACAAACTAAAGCGCTTCATCTAATAGAGTATTTAGCAGAAGCTGTCGGAATCCAATAGCGTTTACATTGAATACGAGAGGTGATCGGATTTGTTGAACGAAAAGTATGAACTGTTAAAAGAGAATTTACGTGAATTGGGAAGTGTCGTTGTCGCGTTTTCTGGTGGAGTAGACAGCACCTTTTTATTAAAAGTAGCATTTGACACACTTGGAAAAGAAAATGTGCTTGCTGTAACAGCAGACTCTGAAACATATCCAAGCAGTGAATTGGAAGAGGCAAAGGAATATGCAATGCAGATCGGAGCAACACATCAAATCATTGAAACATCAGAATTAAATATTCCGGGTTATAAAGAAAATACGCAAGATCGCTGTTACTTTTGTAAAAACGGACTGTTTGAAGAAATTAAGCCAATTATGGTTCAAACAGGGTTCAAGAATATTGTGTACGGGCTAATTGCCGATGATATGGGCGAGCATCGTCCAGGAAGAAGGGCAGCAATGGAGCATGGTGTCCGGGCCCCGCTTCAAGAAGCAGGACTTTACAAAGATGAAATACGTCATCTGTCAAGACTAGTAAACCTGCCGACGTCAGAAAAGCCATCATTTGCTTGTCTGTCTTCAAGGATTGCTTACGGTGAAGAAATTACGCAGCAGAAATTAACAAAGATTGAGAAATCAGAAGCATTTATTAAGCAATTAGGGGTGAGACAAGTTCGCGTTCGAACCCATCAAGAGATGGCAAGAATTGAAGTCGAGCCGAAAGATTTGATGGTGATCATCAATCATCACGATGCCATAATAAAAGCGCTTCAGTCTTTAGGGTATAAGTTTGTCACACTTGATTTACAAGGTTACAAAAGCGGTAGCATGAATAGAATACTAGATACTGAACTAGAGATTGCCGAAAAGGAGGCTCAAAAATAAATGGACGTTTCTTTAAAGCAAGTGCTGCAGGCCGTATCAGAGGGAGCGCTTTCTCCTTCTGAGGCGTATGATTCCTTAAAGGGATATGAAGATTTAGGATATGTAAAAATCGATCATCACCGTACGAAGCGAAAAGGATTTCCCGAGGTTATTTATGGTGAAGGAAAAACAACCGAGCAAATGATTGGTATCTTTACTCATTTAATTGAAAAGCATGACACGGTATTAGCGACGCGAATTGATGGAGAAAAAGGACAGGCTGTCATGGAAGCCATTCCTGACGTAAGATATGATCTCGTATCTAGAACATTACTTTACCGAAAAACAGAGCAGAAGCCGCTGCATTCACGGCCAATCGGAATTCTTTGTGCAGGCACTACCGACCTACCTGTTGCTGAAGAAGCAGCCATCACTGCCCGAGCAATGGGAAATGAAGTAAAGCGTTTTTATGATGTTGGTGTAGCAGGGATTCACCGCTTATTTGATCAGTTAGAAGATATTAAGAGCTGCTCTGTCCTTATCGTGATTGCCGGTATGGAAGGAGCACTTCCCAGTGTTGTAGGAGGCTTAGTTAATCAACCGATTATCGCTGTGCCGACAAGTGTTGGATATGGCGCTAACTTTCAGGGGTTAGCACCGTTACTCACGATGCTGAATTCTTGTGCTTCAGGAGTGAGCGTTGTCAATATTGATAACGGATTTGGTGCTGCATATTCTGCATCGTTAATTAATCGAGTAGGGCTAGAGGAGGGCGAGTGATGAAGGTTTTATATTTAGATTGCAGTATTTCCGGGATTAGCGGTGACATGACTTTAGGTGCATTAGTTGATTTAGGAGCGGATATTAAAGAAATTGAAAGACTATTAAATGAATTTTCAATTGAACCGTTTGAAATTAAAGTAGAGGGCGTAATGAAAAAGGGAATTTACTCAAAAAAGGTTCATGTAATCGAAAATGTCGAAGGAAAAAAAGTAAACCACCGTCATTATTCCACAATAAAGAAAATGATTGAAGACTCGTCATTAACCGAAAGAGCAAAACAATTAAGTTTAGCCATCTTTGAACCGATTGCGTTAGCGGAATCGAAAATTCATAATAGCTCATTGGAAAAGGTTCATTTCCATGAAGTTGGTGCTGTCGATTCCATTGTTGATACAGTAGGTGTTGCGATCGCGCTTGACCAGTTACATATTGATAAGGTTTACGCCTCACCTGTCGTTGTAGGGGGCGGATCAATTATGATCGATCATGGACGTTACCCAGTACCAGCACCGGCAACACTTGAAATGTTAACAAAAATCCCGTTAAAATCTTCAAGCGTTGAAGGAGAATTAACAACACCAACAGGTGCAGGAATATTAAAAGGCGTTGTTTCTGACTTTGGCCCAATCCCTTCCATGACGATTGAGAAAGTTGGCTATGGTGCAGGGACGAAGGACTTTCCAGAGCATCCAAATGTTCTTAGAGCGATCTTAGGTGAACTTTAATACTTTGTAACAACAAGATGAGGAGGGATAAACAGTGCAAAGAGTGTTCCTTTTGTTGAGCGTACTTTTTCTTCTCACTAGTTGTAGCACAAACCAAACAGTCGAAAAAGTAGAAAGTAAAGAAGAAACAGAATTGTCTGCAGAGGTCTTAGTTATCGAAGAACCACTGCAAATTTATACGTCAATTTATGCTTTGGAAGATTTCATTCAAAAAATTGGTGGGGATGCTGTTAACGTAACAAATATCATTCCTGCTGGTGCAGATGCCCATACATATGACCCAACCATCAAAACGTTAACAAGAATTGCTGATGCGGATGCTTTTATATACAGCGGCGGCGGGATGGAAGGATTTGTTGAGAGATTGATAGAGTCGATGGCTGAAGAAAATGTGTTCATGGTAGAAGCATCAGAGGGCATTGAGTTTGTGGAAGGAAGTCAGCATCAGCACAGTCATAGCCATGGTCACAATCATGAACACAGTAACGACCATAGTCATAGTCATAATCATAGTAATGAAAACAACCATCACTATCATTATGATCCCCATATTTTTATCGACCCCATCCGTTCCATTGATGTCGCGAACAATGTTAAAAATGCCCTGGCGGAGCTGTTGCCAGAAAAGGAAGAAGACTTTCAAGCAAACTTTGACAATCTAAAAAGAGAGTTAGAGATTCTTGATCAAGAATTTCAAGAGATAGTTGAAGGTGCTTCCACATCGACATTTTTAGTTGCACATGCTGGATATACGTATTGGGCTGATCGATATGAGTTAGAGCAAGTTTCCATTACAGGTTTTTCACCAACGAATGAACCATCAATCCAGCAGCTTCAACAATTACTCGATTTTGCAACTGAGCATCGGATTAGCCATGTTGTTTTTGAAAAAAACTATTCGATCCCGATTGCAGACATGTTTATTGATGAACTAGGAGCTGAGCGGCTTTATTTTTATAATTTAGAAGCATTAACAGAGGAACAACGAGAAGAAGGTAAAGATTATTTTTATATGATGAGAGAGAATATTGAAACGATGAAAATTGCGTTGAACAATCAAACTTAAATTCTTAAAGATTACTAGAAAATGACTTGCAACAAAGTATAGAGAAAATGGGAGGCATTACGCAACTTTCTTGTAAAGGAGTCTTGAAATGGAGAAATTGTTCACCGGGATTAACATTCCAAAAATGATTAAAATCAAGCAGCATTTCGATAGAGTAGCACTAAGCGATATCCCTAATGTAATGAATGAACAGCTTGGTCAAGAAGAGATCATAGGAAGAATAAAGAAGGGTGACCGTGTTGCGATTGCTGTTGGCAGCAGAGGAATTGCTAATTTATCGTGCATCATTAAAGAAGTTGCGTCCGCGGTCAAAGAAAGAGGGGCTCATCCGTTTATCGTTCCAACAATGGGAAGTCATGGAGGAGCGACGGGAGAAGGACAGGCTGAAGTGCTTGCAGAGCTTGGTATCACCGAACAATCAACTGGTGCTCCGGTTGTTTCAAGTATGAAGGTTGTTCAAGTTGGGACTTCAAAAAATGGTCATCCAGTTTATATCGATAAAAATGCTTATACAGAGGCTGATGCCATTATCGTAACCGGACGGATTAAGCCGCATACGTCCTTTAGGGCGAACTATGAAAGCGGCCTCGCTAAAATGATTGCCGTCGGACTTGGTAAACAAGTCGGTGCCGAAATTATCCATGCTGCCGGTGTGGAGAATATTCCATTCAGAGTCGAGGAAATTGCAAGGGAAGCGATCGACAAATCGAATATCATATTTGGGGTAGGCATTATCGAAAATGCCTATGATGAAACGTATAAAATTGTAGCGATACCGAGCGAGAGGATTATGGAAGAAGAGCAGCCTCTTTTAGAAGAAGCAAAACAGCTGATGCCGAGTATTATGTTTGATAAATGCGATGTTCTTATCGTCGATGAAATGGGTAAAAATATCTCCGGAAGCGGGATGGATCCTAATATTATAAGAAGAAATTACTCAGGATCTGTTAAGCACAATCCATTGGCACAACGAATCGCTGTCTTGGATCTGACAAGAGAGTCGCATGGAAATGCTAATGGGATGACAAATGCTGACACCTGCTCAAGGCGATTCTTTACTAAGATTCAGTTTGAAGCTACTTATCCGAATCCATTGACAAACAGGCTGGCCCAAAGTGTAAAAATACCTATGGTCATGGAAAATGACAGTTTGGCTATTCGGGCTGCGATGAAAACGTGTTTTGACGTCGATTACAATGATATGAAGATCATTAGGATCAAAAACACACTTGAGCTCAAACATATGCTCATTTCAGAAGCTCTGTTCGAGGAAGCCAAGGCGAATCCGAATATCGAAATAATTGGTGAACCAGAGTATATGAATTTTAATGAAGAGGGCAATCTTTTTTAAGCTAGATTACAGCGACTGCAAAGGCAGTCGCTATTTTATTATTACTTTATTCTATTTTTTTTTTTCTAGTATAAATGGTTTTATATCTTGAAAACTAGATTTATAAACTGTCGAATTCCTCGCTAAATGTAAATATTATTTTTATAAAAGATATATAAAATCTCTTAATAGTATTTATCAAAATATCAAATGATAAAATCATAACATTTGAAATATAAAGTAATTTTACTAACATATAAATTACTTAAACTATACATTTTTAAAAAATAGCTTTAGTTTGCTATACGTAATGGTTGATTTGTATTAATAGATAGAAGTGTCGCTGATAAAAATGATTAAAGGCTCTACTAACAAGAAAAATAGAAAGGAGCATTGATTTGGAAATCAAATGTGAATTGGAATGTACCAATGGCATGGTCGTAGCAGCTCATCCGTTCGCTGCAGAATCAGGACGTACAATGTTAAAAAAAGGTGGGAATGCCTTCGATGCAGCGATTGCCACAGCCCTATCACTGGGTGTTGTCGATGCAGCCAATAGTGGAATTGGTGGTTATGGAGGAGTTGCATTAATATATAACAGACAGCAAAATAGTGTAAAAGTTATCGACTTTAATACGTCACTACCCGTCAAAGCCCCTCAAAAATCTTATCGAAGGGATGGTCCAAATCCTGAAAATATGGTGGGATATAAATCCATTTCAGTTCCAGGTGTTGTTGCAGGGTTATATGCACTATCCAAAAACTTTGGATCCTTACAATGGAAAGATTTATTTGAACCAGCAATAACTTTAGCGAATGAGGGATTTGTTATTAATCCTACAATTGCAAATACACTTAATGAGCCTCATATTCATATTTTTCCAGAAACGAGAAAAGAATTGCTTAATAGAAATAACATGCCATTTCATATAGGAGAAAGGGTAAGAAGAAACAATTACGGTAAAAGTCTACAGTTAATTGCGGATGAAGGCCCACATGTATTTTATGAAGGAAAGTTAGGAAAAGAGATTGTTAATGATATTCAAAATCATGGTGGTTCATTAGACTTAGAGGATTTAAAAAATTATAAGGTTGATATTCTAGATCCTATTACAATCAAATTTGGTGACTATGAGATTTATGGGGCACCAAAGAATACCGGGCATTTTACAATGATGCAAACGTTAAATATTATTGAAGGAATAAAAATTAACCAGTATCATAACCGTTCTTCAAAAATGATAGATATTGTCGCTAGAGCGATGGCATGGGCTTGGAAGGATCGTTTAAATTTACCTGGAAATCCTCCGCAGGATGAAATTAATAGACTCATTGATAAAAACTATGCAGACGAGCTAAGAAGACATGTGGGTAGCGGGGCTGGTCCTATCATCTTTGAAAATCAGGAGGATCATGGACATACAACACATTTATGTACTGCTGATTCATCTGGAAATATCGTTTCACTCACATTGACCCATGGACCTTTGTGGTATGGTTCAGGCGTGACGATCCCAAATACTGGGATCATTATGAATAATGGTATGGCTTTATTTGATGATATTGATTCTGGAGCGCTACCAGTAAATAATTTAACACCTACAATAGTAAAAAGTGAAGAAATGATGTTAGCGGTTGGTACCCCTGGAGCTAGAAGAATTATTTCTACTGTTACTAATTTTTTAATAGATACGTTACTCTATCATACTCCATTAGATGAGGCTATGAACAATCCACGATTTCACATTGAGGGAGGTGGTAGATTATTCGTAGAAAATCACTTGCCGATTCAGGTTAGGGAAGAACTTGAACAATTAGGGTATGAATTAAGTAATCTAGAAAATCAACATTTTTATGGACCTGCCTCAAGTTTAGCTACGAACAGTCAAAATACATGGGTTGGTGTAATTGATAAGAGATTTGAAGGAGGAATAGCTGGTTATTGAAAAGTCAAAATATTATGAAAAGGGTGATTTGTCATGGTTAGACGACGTTCAAGGCTTTTGTTTGTAAATTTGATATGTATAGTCAGTTTGGCATTTCTGTTTGGCTGTAGTTCGGAAAGTAGCAATTCTGGTCAAAATGGGGATGGATCAGGATCAGGTACTCAGAATGATCCAATTACTATCAAATTAGCACATCCTAATGTTCCAGCCCATCCAATGGGTGAGGGTTTTATTAAATTTAAGGAATTAGTAGAAGAGAAGACTAATGGTGAAATCAAGGTCGAGATTTTTGATAGCAGTACCTTTGGTAATGCAAGAGAAACAGTAGAGGGTTTACAGATGGGAACACTCCAAATGGGCTCGGATTCTGCTCCGAATTTAGCTCCATTTACTGATGGTCTCCTTATTTTTGATATGCCGTTTTTATTCCCAGATTATCCTTCTACAGATTTAGTGACAGATGGTCCGATTGGTGAAGAGTTAAGGGAAGCGTTACTATCAAGTAATGTTAGAGGTCTAGGATTTATTGAAATTGGTTTTCGACATATCTTTAATAATGTTCGTCCAATTGAAAAACTAGAGGATTTAGAAGGATTAAAGATTCGTGCTACAAATAGTGATGCACATATTGGTACGTTAGAAGCTCTTGGAGCGAATCCAACACCAATTGCCTGGGGAGAAGTTTTTACTGCTCTTCAACAGAAAACGGTAGATGGAATAGATATTGACTTAAACTTAGCGCACTTTAATAATTTTCCTGAGGTTCAGAAATACCTTACCATCGTTGGTAGTATCTACAGTCCTCATATGGTGATGATTAATGAGCCGTTTTTCCAAAGTTTAAGTGAAGAACACAAAACGATCATACTGGATTCTTTTGACGAAATGAAAGTATTTCAACGTAATTTAATCCGTAAAAATGAAGAAATGATTATTGAAAAGATGGAAGAAAACGGTGTAGAGGTGACATTATTAAGTCCAGAAGAAAGAGCACGATGGGGTGAAGCTGCTGCGTCTGTTTATGACAAATATGAGGATGTGATCGGAAAGGATTTAATTGAAGAAGTTAAAGAGCTAGTTACTAAATAATCTTGGAAAAAGAATAGTTTTCTAGAAAACTATTCTTTTTTTCATAGATCTAATAAAGGGGTGATGATTTGAAAGCTCTTTTACTAAAATTAGACCGTTTTGAAGAGATCGTATCATCAATCTTATTATCTGCAACGGTAATCCTTATTACGTTGCAAGTATTTAATCGCTATGTACTATCTAATTCATTAACATGGTCGGAGGAATTAGCAAGGTACTTGTTTATTTGGTCAATTTATTTAGGAGTTAGCTATGCGGTCAAAGAAGGCCGTCATTTAGAAATTTCGTTTTTGAAAACCTTTTTTCCATTCATAATACAAAAAGTAATTACAGTCATTGCATCACTTTTGACATTGTTATTCTGTATCTATTGTGTTTACTATGGCATTCAACTAAGCAGTTTTATTATGGGAACAGGACAAACAAGTCCTGCTTTAAAGCTGCCGATGTATATTGTGTATGCCGCGGTACCAGTAGGCATGGGGCTAATGGGAATACGAACAATAATTCAATGTTATCAAGTCATTAAAAGTAAACAGCCTGAGAATAAAGGAGAAAACTATCTATGAAAAATGATCGATAAGAGGGAGGAGTAGTTTTGGACCCCATAATTATTATTTTATTTGTCTTGTTAGCTGTTTTTCTTCTGCTTAGTGTACCTATTGGTATAGCCATAGGGTTAAGCGTATTATTTGCGATCCTTTTTGATGATAAATTAACACCACAATTTCTTGTGCAAAGAATGTTTTCTTCACTTGATCTTTTTCCGTTAATGGCAGTCCCTTTCTTTATCTTGGCAGGTTCAATAATGATGAGAGGCAGCATGGCAAGAAGGCTTTTAGACTTATCAAGGAGTTTAGTTGGACACGTTACGGGGGGGATGGCACAAATTTCTGTTTTAACCAGTATGTTTTATGGAGCGTTAAGTGGCTCATCTCCGGCGACAGTTGCAGCAGTTGGTGGGGTGATGATTCCATCAATGGAAAAGGAAGGGTATAGTAAACCATTTGCGACAGCGGTTAATACCGCTGCTGGGTGTCTTGGTGTTATGATCCCTCCTAGTATTCCATTAATTATTTACGGTGCTGCAACAGGGACATCTGTAGGTGATCTCTTTATTGCAGGGATAATCCCAGGCTTATTAGTTGGAGTTGCGTTAATGATCGTCAGCTATCTTATCTCACGTAAAAGAGGATATCGAGGAACTGGAAAGCGTAGTACGTTTAAAGAATTTTTAGTCGCGCTAAACAATGCGAAATACTCGCTATTAGTTCCGATTATCGTGCTAGGCGGTATATATGGGGGGATTACAACACCAACAGAAGCAGCTGTAATTGCTGTTGTCTACTCTTTAATTATCGAAGCTTTCGTCCATCGTGATTTAGGTTGGAGTCAGCTATTTGATTCACTAAGGCAAACAACTGTCACATCCGCCTCGATTTTTTTAGTGGTTGCTACTGCTACGGTATTAGCACAAACATTAACGTTTTATAACGTACCAAATCAAATTGTAACGATGTTAACTGGTATTACCGAGAGTACGATTTTAATGCTCTTAATTATCAATGTATTTCTATTAATTATGGGTACATTTATGGATGCATTGGCTAATATTTTAATTCTCGGTCCTCTTCTCTTGCCAGTAGTTCAAGCATATGGTGTTGACCCTGTTCATTTTGGTATTCTTATGATCGTTAATTTGTCGTTAGGCTTCCTCACACCTCCAGTAGGCGTAAATTTATATGTCGGTTGTGGAATTAGTAACATTAGTATTGAGAGATTAAGTGTTGCGATTATACCATTTCTACTAGCGTGTATTGTTACGTTGTTGATGATCACTTATTTACCGCAAATTAGTCTTTGGTTGCCAGGTTTAAAATAGTGAGGAGTGTTTAATTAATCTTGTATTCATGTTTATTTAAAGGAGGATTTTATGAATCTATCACATTTTCCGCGGCGAAAATATACTGAAGGACCGACTGCCATAGAAAAACTAGATCACCTTTCTAAATTATTAGATGGTCCTAGCATTTTTATGAAAAGAGATGATCAGTTAGGATTAACTGGTGGTGGCAATAAAACGAGAAAACTAGAGTTTCTAGTTGCTGATGCATTGGAAAAAGGCGCGGATACGTTAATTACTTGTGGTGCCATTCAATCGAATCATTGTAGATTAACATTATCTGCCGCGATCAAAGAAGGTTTGTCCTGTAGGTTAGTGTTAGAAGAACGTGTAGCGAATACGTATCAAGAAGATGGTAGTGGAAATAATTTTCTTTTTCGATTACTTGGTGCAGAGAACATTACTGTTGTTTCTGGTGGATCGAATATGATGGAGGAAATGGAGAAAGCTGCTGCAGAAGTATCTCTGTTTGGGGGAAAACCTTATATTATTCCTGGTGGCGGGTCGAATGAAATAGGGGCTACAGGCTATGCCTCTTGTGCGTTGGAAATTATTCATCAAACTAATGAAAAGAACCTTTCGTTTGATTACATTGTTTGTGCTAGTGGAAGTTCTGGAACTCATGCTGGTTTAGTTGCAGGCCTACATGGATTAAATAGTCAAATTCCTGTCATAGGTATTAATGTGAGTAGAAAAGTTGAAGAGCAAGAAAGGTTAGTATACAGTCTGGCCGAGCGAACTGCTGATCATCTAAGGATAAAAATGACTATCCCACATGAGAATGTCAAATGTTTTGATGATTATGTAGGGCCGGGATATTCTCTTGCTACCCCTGAAATGATAGAGGCAGTTCAATTATTAGCTAAGAAAGAAGGGATTTTACTTGATCCAATCTATACCGGTAAGGCGATGGCCGGACTCATAGATTTAGTAAGGAAAGGATATTTTAAGAAAACAGATAACATTCTGTTTATTCATACAGGTGGCTCACCAGCTCTCTATGCTTATGAATCTATAATATTATAACGAATCACTGTGCTAAAGGACAGTCTGGACCTATGTCAAGAAAGTAGACACCCAAATAATGAACACAGACCTGGCTTTTCTTATAAGATCTCTTCTTCACCTTTTAAAGTATAGATGATGTCGTGAAAGCATCAAGCCAAAACCGCTTGACCCTTTCACTCTATCATTTGAGTGATAGTTAGGTGAAGAAGGGATCTTCCTGACTAATTCTAGGCCTACAAATTACGCAGATAAAGCTGTATTATCCGTTGGAGATTCAATTAAGTAGGTGTTTAATTTTAATACTCTTCTAGAAATTTCTTTTTGAAATGACCTAAAACGAGTAAAGGAAATATATAACGGTAACTATGATAATGAATGTAGAAGCCTCCTGCCATTCCTTGGCCTTTTGGATACGATGTGGTCCAGTCTTCTTTTTGGGAAGAGTTAATTAAAAATTCCATACCTGAATATATTTCAGGTGTTGGTTTATCGGATATTGCTATTAACGTATCTAATGCCCAAGCGGTATGTGTTAATGTACTGACTCCTAATGGGGTATATGTCTTGTTTATGTCACTTTTACATGATTCGCCCCAACCACCATCTGAATTTTGAATGGTTTCTAACCAATTTTTAGCTTTTTGAATCGAAGAGTGATTAGGAGAAGTACCTACTGAAATCATCCCAGTAATTGCTGCCCATGTTCCATATATATAACAAATTCCCCAGCGTCCATACCAAGAACCGTTTTTTTCTTGATGCTTCATTAACCAATTTCCCCCTTTTTTTATAGAAGGGTGGTTTTTGGACATGTTTGTAAAGTTACCGAAAAACTCTAAAGTTCTTCCTGTTAGGTCTGCAGTAGAGGGGTCTGTAAGTAAAAATTCAGCTCCCTCGATTGGCAGAAGATTCAACAATGTTTTATCTACATTTTTTTCGAATGCTGCCCAGCCGCCGTCATTATTTTGCATGGAAAATAACCAGTTAATTCCTCTGTCCCAAGCCTGCTGATAAACCTTATTTTTATTAACTAAATATGCAATAGCTCTAAGAGAAGCTGTTGTATCATCAACATCAGGGTTAATTGTATTAATGTCAGAAAACCCCCAGCCACCTGGTAAGCTATACGGATTATGAATCAACCAGTCACCATATTTATTATGTTGACGGGAAAGTAAATACTGATTTGCCTTTTGGATCACAGAATGCGTCGGTGAAACTCCAGCACCTTGCAATGCGTAGCTAATTAATGACGTGTTCCAAACCGTTGCTGTTGTATATTGCATATGAGTATAACCGTTAATTTGACAAGCCATTGCTTTTAATCCATTAACAGCTCTTATTATAATTGGATCGTTTTTTGGATGATCCAGTGCTAACAACGAAAAAATCATAAGAAAGGTGGAACTAAAGTAACTATAAAACGTTCCATCTGGTTCAATACGATCTAACATGTATTTTTTCGCTTGTTGTATAGCGGCAGCGTGAATACGTGCAGGGAACCCAACAATATTTTGTATTCCTTGTTGAATAATAGAAAGAAAAGATCGCCATTCCTTTGATCGGTTCATGTTAAAGAAATCATCCTGCTCTCCTTGGTTTCTTGAAATATATAAATCTGAAAGGTCGGGACTTCTTTTTGTTCTGCAAGAGAATTTTTTGTCAGCGAGAATCAAAATAGGGACTATATTCGCTCTTCCATACACTGAAAAATCGAAAAAGTTAACCGGAAATGATAATGGTAATAGCATAATTTCCACTGGAATCGGAAAAAAAGGTGGCCACTTATACTGACCTGTTATTGCAAGCATAATTTTGGTAAAAATATGGCTTTTTTCAATCCCACCCAATGATAAAATCACATGTTTAGCCGCCTGTAGTTCCTTATCCTCTTTTTTACAATATCCGGAATAAAGAAGTGCATAATATGATTCAACGGTTGCTGATAAGTTTCCGTCCTCTTCATCATAAAATAGTTTCCAAGAACCATTGTTCTCCTGCTTACTAAGAATACGATTCACTAAAGCTTGAATCAACTGTTCATCATTTATTTCTAACGTTCGTAACAAAATGATCATATATGCATCTGTTGAGATACCAGTTTCAAACGGGTACCGCCAAGACCCATCGGAGTATTGATCATTTTTTAATACCTGTATTATTCGATTGATTTCTTTGTCTATATGTTCTTTCATACTGTTCACCACACAGTTATTAATATATTTTTAGTTGGAGTTTAACCACTTATAAAATTTCCACATTAAAATGATAAAGACAAAGTAACCAAATAACGAATAGAAATGACTCCAATCATTAGAATGAACAAAAAATCCTAATTGTTCAAAGAAATGTTCTAAAATAGCCATAACTACACTCAAGAGAATACTTATTACTAAGCGTAACAATCTATTAATTCTTTTAAAGAAATAAATAAGGAAAAAAGTTGATATTGGTAATACCAAAAGTGTAAATACTATATTAATAGAAAATATAGTTGGAAAGGGACGAAACGGAAACGAATAATAGCCTTTTCCAACCATCCATAGATCTAAGTAGGTGCCAATCAATGATGCTAATAGTAGTGTACATAGATAAGCTTTACCATTATTAGAACCTTTATGATGTAAAGGTTTCTTTTGCAAGGATCGCGAGCTCAATCCTCTCGAGTGTTTCACAGTATTCATCCAAAATATCTCCATTCACGTTTGAATTATTTTGTTTCAAATAATAAATAATTTTCCAGTCGGAGTACCAATCTCCTGGTTCTGCGTGTGCATGTTCTTTATTTTTCCAAGCATATTCTAATCGTGGACTATATATTCGATTTACGCCGGGTTTTAACTGGCAATTTTTTGTTCTCCTTTTAAATAGTTCCCCAGGTATTGACTCATTTATATTATTGAATAATTGTGGCCAATAATCTTTGCGGGACCCGGTGTGTGATTTTTGAAGCGCCCATTTGAAAAACTTCGGATAATTTTCGTGATCAAACAGCAGTTGATATAGTCTTTTTCCTAACAAAATTCGATCATGAAGAGAGGCAAACTGATGAATGGTTTGACCGATTACTTTTATCTCACCATTATCTGCATAGGGGAAAAGAATTTGGTTTAAACTTAATAGGTCTTGTAGCTTAAATTCTGTCGTCTCTAATACTGTATCTTGGTAATGTGTATTTTGAATGACTCTTTTTTCTAAATAACTTTGTTCATTAATGACGAGTGCTATTGCTAACAGATATTCATCCCTATTTTGTAAAAAGTGATTCCAAATGACTTCCATAAACGTAGAAACACCAAAACAAGGTAGCAGATAAAACAAGTTAGTATTTCTAACTATACTTTCTTGATACAACAACAATTGAGGATATACATCTTGAAAAATTAACCAATTCCCACGTTCTAAAAAAGTAAAAAAATTGTTCTGTTCATCAACTGAAAGCAATTTCGATAATAAATCCCCCTTTAAATCAGTCATATTCCACCCACCGTTTCTAGAAACCATATGACCTAAAAAAGCCCAGTGAATTTCAGGGAATTCCTTATAATACTCTAAATAAGATTGAGTCCGTGTAATATTATTTATATTTCTCTTTGCCGTTTCTTTTTTTATACGAGTTATTAATTTTTGTTCTTCTGAATTTAATTTTATTTTCGGAATGGCAATGAAATGTTTTTTATTTAGGTCTTTTTTGATACCTTTTAAAACTGGTGTTAATTTGGTCTTCGTAAAGCTTAGATTCTTTTTTATACATTGAAGGCCCATCTTTTCACCTCTGTTTTATTCTATTTTCTCATTGTTAGTTTAGGAGGATAAACGAATAAGAGGGGATACCTTTATGTGTTATAAATTGAGGAGCAGTTAAAGCGACGATAGTAAAGATAGTCCGATTACGTATTCATATATGACTATTTTATTAAGATTACAAGGCATAAATGACGACAATTTTGGCTCCGAATAAGTAAGCCATAATACAGAATAATTCAGTAGATAAAGAATGCTTAGGCTTATTTTATGGCTTTTTAAAAAAAAGAGGCTGTTCCTTTATTTAGGAACAACCTCTGTTATGTAAACCGCAAACCTATATTCGATAGAATCATCCATGCGTTTCTTTCTCATTGACTCAGAAAAAGGTACCTCTCACACAAGAAAAGGATCCTCCTTATGGCTGCTTCCTTCCGGATCTGACCCGTTCGCAGGCTTTTCCTTGCAAAAGACTTTTTCCTCAACATCAAATCAAAAGCACAGTCCACACATGACTACACCTTCTATAGGAATTCGACCCTGCTACAGCGGATTGCAGGTTACAAGGCACCGCTACCTCCCCGTCTATTGCGATCTTGTTTCAACTGAATAATTACATTTTACTATGGATATTAGGACACGTAAATGTGAGTTGTTTGGAATATGAGGAAATAAATTGGAATTAAAGAGCAGTATTTTCTATGACAACTTGTCTAATTACGATCTTTCCTAGAAAAACGAGTATAAAAAAAGTACCTTACTGTATGACTAAGATAAAGTCTACAATAAGGTACTTTGTTGTATTTCGTTATACTTCTAGCAGCACTTTTTTAAATCTGCTGCTTTCAATGTAATCTTCACAAAAAGCAACAAATTCATCATAGTTCGTGTTGCTATATTCATAAGCGATTGTATCGATTTCTTTTTCATTTTCTTTTACTGTGATTACTCTACCTTCAATAGAAAATAGATAATTATTAATTTGGTACATGAGATCAGTCCCTTCTTAGTCGTCGTGTTGAACACTTTATGTATAGAACTCTAGTTAACTATAACATAGACTGGATGTGAAATCTGTAAGTAGATAAACACAATGAAACCAAGAAGTGTATACGATGGGGAATTTTTCAAATGACATTTTATGATCTAACAAATAAATATAAGGGTAGAAAAAGGCGGAGCTTAGGATCGTACCCATGCAATATCTTATTTTCATTGTGATTTGACATCCTATTTTTACATGAAATTTACATATTTTAATAGATTGTTAAACTATTTACAAAATTAGATTAACAAAAGATATGTATTATTACATTGTAAGAATTAAAAAAATAATTTGAGGTGAACGAAATGGATGTTAATCGTAGAAAGTTTTTAACGTTTGTTGGTACAGGAATGACAGCAATGACAATTGCTTCTACAGGAATTGGAGCACTTGCCCCAAAAGTAGCGGCGGCCGACAATGCTCGCGACAGTTTATTCGGATATGAAAATAGAAAGTCGTTCATTAACTTTAAACCGATTGCTCCATCCAGTAAGGACGAGCTTCTTCTTCCACAAGGATATTCATATGATGTTGTTGCTGCTTACGGGGATGTAATCAACCAACAAGGAGATACGTTCGGATTTAACTGTGACTTTACAATGTATCTGCCAATTCAGGGAAGTTCACGAGGCTTACTGTTAGTAAATCATGAGTACACGAATCCGTTATACGTTGAAGGGCCCATGATTGGTGGAAAGTATACTCCGGAACAAGTACATAAACTCCTTTACAATCAAGGCTTATCAATTATTGAAGTGTATGAAGATCCAAAAACAAAAACATGGAAAATGGACACAGACTCTAAATACGCACGTCGCATTTCAGGATTAGCTGCATTCGAACTTACTGGTCCGGCAGCAGGTACTTCCGCAGTGAATGGGGCAACTAAAGTGCAAGGAACGTTTGCCAATTGCTCAGGTGGAGCTACGCTTTGGGGAACTGTTCTTTCTTGTGAAGAAAACTGGGAAACGACAGCGAACAGAGCTGGTCTTGACACAACACATTACGGCTGGGTAGTAGAAGTCGATCCGTTTGATAAAGATGATAAGAATTTCAAACCGCGTAAACATACAGCACTTGGACGTTTTCATCATGAAAACTGTGCAATGGGATTATCAAAAGACCATCGTATTGTGGTGTATTCAGGTGATGATAAAGCAGGTGCATGTGTATACAAGTATATTAGTAAAGGAAAATACAACAAAGCATTAGGCAAGGAGAATTCCAAATTACTAGAGGATGGCACGCTTTTTGCTGCCGATATGATGAATGGGAAGTGGTTACCATTAACGATTGAATCTGTACGAGAACTAGCCATTGAAAAAGGTGACCAAGAGAAATTAAATAAATTTAAAACTCAAGCGGATGTATTAGTCAATGCTAATGAAGCAGCATTATTCCTTGGGGCTACGCCTACAGATCGCCCTGAAGATGTGGAAATTAGTCCAATTGATAATTCCATTTTCATTGCTCATACAAACAATGCTTCAAAAGGAAATATTCATGGTCATATTACAAGATTTTTTGAAACAAATGCTGATCTTGGATCGCTTACTTTTGAGTTTGAAATTTTTGCGGCAGGTGGTACGCAAAGTGGATTTAGTGCACCAGACAACTTAGATTTTGATCGCCATGGCAACCTTTGGACTGTTACGGATATTTCGAGCAGCAGTTTGAATAAAGGTGCACATGCCTCATTCAAGAACAATGGAATGTTTGTGATTCCGACAACTGGGACAGAAAAAGGCAAAGCATTTCAATTTGCTTCAGGACCGGTAGAAGCTGAATTAACAGGACCTTGGTGGACACCAAATCAAAAAAATATGTTTCTGGCAGTTCAGCATCCTGGTGAAAGTACAAAAGACATTCATAACCCTACAAGTATGTGGCCTCATCGTCAAGGAGATACAATGCCAAGGCCATCGGTAGTTGTTATTAAAGGCTTTTAAGAGGGGGGATACTAAGATGCTGCAAAATATTGGAATACCAGGTCTGATCTTAGTTTTAGTTATTGCACTGATCATCTTTGGACCTTCAAAACTTCCTGAAATCGGAAGGGCCTTTGGTCAAACGTTGCGTGAATTTAAACGTTCCACAAATGAGATTATGAGTGATGAAAATTCTAGTAAACAAATAGAGAAAAAAGAAAAGAAAGAAGATGCGATGTAAGGATCATAGAGGATGTAGGTGTTTGTTTACCCTGCATCTTCTTTTTTCAAGACTGATTTGGAAGGATTGTTGAGATTGGAAGAAAAAGAGTTTAATTTAGTTGAGCATCTTACAGAATTAAGGACGAGGATTATTGTTACTGCTGTTGTCTTTTTTCTAACGTTAATTGTTGCTTTTATTTTTGTAGAGACAATTTATGCATATTTGGTACAAGATTTACCAACGAAGCTTGCTATTTTAGGTCCAAGTGATATTTTATGGGTTTACTTGAAAATCTCAAGTGTTTTTGCGATTGCTGTTACCATTCCATTTGCAGCATTTCAAATTTGGTTATTTGTGAGGCCAGCATTAAATAATAGAGAACGGAGAGTTACACTTGCATACATACCAGCATTATTTTTGCTGTTTATTTTGGGTATTAGCTTTGGCTATTTTGTACTGTTTCCAATTATTATGAGTTTTCTCGTTTCTTTAGCTGGTGATCTATTTGAGTTGTTTTATACAACAGAGAAATATTTTCAATTTATGATGCAAATGACCGTTCCGTTTGGCTTTCTCTTTGAAATACCCGTGATTATTATGTTTTTAACGAGCTTAGGTATTCTCAATCCGTATACACTGCAGAAATCAAGAAAATATGCCTATTTTATCCTCATTGTTATTTCTATTTTAATTACACCACCTGATTTTTTATCTGATGTATTAGTTATTATTCCGTTGATTCTTCTTTACGAATGCAGTGTGTTATTATCTAAATTTGTGTATAAGCGATCTAAGGTAAACCAAACAGTTATATAACACATATGTACCAGGTACTACTCATGAACACATGAGAATTACCTGGTGTTTTTTATTTACTATGTTACCTATTTTTTAGGCTCAGTTATCGTTTGATGTTGATTTTTTGCTCGTTCGTGTGAATTTTGTAATTCACACGCCTTTCAGGTACTGAAAGGTGAATAAAACGAGCCAAAAATCAACATCAAACGATAACACAGCTTTTTTAAAAAGATTATGAAAAAAAGAAAAAGTATTGTAACGAATAACATTTAATGATAATATACTTTTTAAAATAAAGTATAACATATATAATAATTGTAACCTTATTTGTATAACACATTTGAGGTGTACCATTTCATTTGAATCATTATTAAATAGAAAAAATGGTTATTTATTAGATATTAAGTGACATATTAGGAGTACTATTCTAGTAAATTATCAAAGGTATTGAACAACAAACATCAAAACAAAAAATGAATAAGGAGAGCGGAATGTGAATAAGAAGCAAATTGTCTACGTTGTTTCTGACTCAATTGGAGAGACTGCAGAATTAATGGTAAAAGCAGTTGCCTCTCAGTTTAATGGAGCAGGAATTGAAATTAACCGAATATCCAGTGTTCAAGACATTAAAGCTCTCAATAATACGATTGCAGCAGCGAAGTATAGTAATGCAATTATTGCCTACACAATCGTTATTCCACATTTAAAGGAATATCTTGACCAGAAAACGAAAGATGAAGGAATTATTGCCATTGATTTAATGAATCCTCTCATGGAAGCATTAAGTCAAAAACTTAATAAAGAACCAAAACGAGAACCAAGGTTAATGAGAAAGTTAGATGATAATTACTTTCGAAAAGTGGAAGCAATTGAGTTCGCTGTAAAATATGATGACGGTCAAGATATGCGGGGGTTAAATCGGGCTGATATTGTTTTAATTGGAGTATCCCGAACATCGAAGACTCCACTTTCAATGTACTTGGCCCATAAAGGATATAAGGTGGCAAATGTACCGCTAGTACCAGAAGTTACACCACCTGATGCACTTTTTAAACTTGAGAGAAATAAGTGCGTTGGTTTAGTGATTACACCAGACAAACTGAATGAAATCCGTAAAGAGCGTTTGAAAAGTTTAGGCTTAAATATGCTGGCAAATTATGCTGATTTAGAACGTATTCTTATGGAATTAGATTATGCTGAAAAGATTATGAAAAAGTTAGGCTGTCCAATTATTAATGTTTCGAATAAAGCTGTTGAAGAAACAGCAGATTTGATATTAGCGATGTTAAAAAAGAAAGGAACAGGTGTCCATGAATAAATTTGTCTATATGTTTGATGAGGGGAATGGAAGTCAAAAAGAGCTTTTAGGAGGTAAGGGAGCGAACCTGGCAGAGATGACTCGCATCGGGTTACCGGTTCCATTTGGATTTACGATCTCTACAAATGCATGTAATGCTTATTACGATGCGGGTAAAACGCTGCCGACAGAGATCGAACAACAAGTATTAGAATCTCTAACTAAGCTGGAGGAAAAAACAGGGAAAACTCTAGGAAACCCTGCGAATCCACTGCTTGTATCTGTTCGTTCAGGTGCTGTCCATTCAATGCCTGGAATGATGGATACGGTATTAAACCTTGGGATGAATGATGAAACGGTAGTAGGTATGGCAAAGCTGACAAATAATGAACGGTTTGCCTATGACTCTTACCGAAGATTTATTCAAATGTTTAGTGATGTAGTTTTGAAGGTTGATAGTTTTTATTTCGAACAGTATTTAGAAGAAGTTAGGGAAGAAAAAGGATACAGCTCAGATCCGGAAATGAATGCAGGGGATTGGAAAGAGGTTATTAAAGGATATAAAGAAATAGTCAAAAAGCATGCTGATCGAACTTTCCCAGAAGATCCTAAAGAGCAATTATTCCTATCGATTCGTGCTGTGTTTGATTCTTGGAATAACCAACGTGCGATTGTATACCGTAAACTTCATAAAATTCCAGGTCATCTTGGAACTGCAGTAAACATTCAAAGCATGGTCTTTGGAAATATGGGTAACGACTCTGGTACTGGTGTTGCTTTTACACGAAACCCATCGACTGGTGAAAATAAGCTTTATGGAGAATATTTGATTAATGCTCAAGGGGAGGATGTTGTTGCTGGCATTCGCACACCACAACCAATTGTTACCCTCCAAAATGAAATGCCGGAAGTATATGAACAATTTTCGCGGACGTGCAATCTATTAGAAAAGCACTATCAGGATATGCAGGATATAGAGTTTACTGTTGAAAGCGGAAAGCTGTTTATTCTGCAAACACGAACAGGTAAAAGAACGGCTCAAGCAGCAATTACAATTGCAGTAGAATTAGTAAATGAAAACATTATTACAAAGGAGGAGGCACTTCTTCGTGTTGACCCAGATCAACTAAATCAATTGTTACACCGAAGAATTGATGATTCATATACACGTACACCGTTAGCGAAAGGTTTGCCGGCATCACCAGGCGCTGCCATCGGGAAAGTTGTCTTTGATGCCGATGATGCAGAAAAGTTTGCTAAGGAAGAACAAAAGGTGATTCTTGTGCGCCCAGAAACAACACCTGATGATATTCATGGAATTGTTGCTGCCGAAGCAACAGTAACGAGTCGTGGGGGAATGACAAGTCACGCAGCAGTTGTTGCCAGAGGAATGGGGAAGGCTTGTATTTGCGGATGTGAATCGTTAAAGATTGATTTAGCAGGAAAGCAATTTAGAGTTGGAGATACAGTCGTGAACGAAGGCGATATCATTACGATTGATGGTTCAACTGGGGAAATTTTCATAGGTGAGATCCCAATGATTGAGCCTGAACTTTCGGAGGAGTTTCAAATTTTACTTGCTTGGGCAGATGAAGTAAGAAAACTAGGTGTTAGAGCAAATGCTGACAACCCAACAGATGCGAAGAAAGCGGTTGAATTTGGAGCAGGCGGTATCGGACTTTGCCGTACGGAACATATGTTTATGGATGCAACTCGTATTCCGATTGTTCAAGAAATGATTCTTGCTGAAACATATGAAGATCGTGAAATAGCGCTAAGTAAGCTATTGCCAATGCAACAAGAAGACTTTGAAGGAATCTTTGAAGCAATGCAGGGGCACCCTGTAACGATCCGTTTACTTGATCCACCTCTTCATGAGTTTTTGCCTGATAAGGATGAGCTTTTGGTCGAAGTGACAAAACTGCAAATAACAGATCCTGATTCAGATGAACTACAGGAAAAGGAACAGTTACTTAGAAAAGTACGTCAATTACATGAATTTAATCCTATGCTTGGCCACCGTGGTTGCCGTCTTGGAATGTCGTATCCGGAAATTTATGTGATGCAAGCAAAAGCAATTTTCTATGCGATTGCCAAAGTAAAAGAAAAAGGAATGACTGTAAAGCCGGAAATTATGATCCCATTAGTAGGTCATGTCAACGAGTTAAAACAAATGCGTCAATTAGTGATTAATGCAGGAGAACGAGTAAAAGAAGAAACTGGGGTGGAATTTGATTATCTCATCGGTACAATGATCGAAGTTCCTCGAGCAGCTTTAACAGCAGACCAAATTGCCGAGGAAGCAGACTTTTTCTCATTTGGAACGAATGATTTAACACAAACAACATTTGGCTATAGCCGTGATGATGCAGAAGGAAAATTCCTTCAATCATATATTGAGCACAAAGTTTTACCTGAAAACCCATTTGCTTCTCTTGATCAACAAGGGGTAGGAAAACTTGTCAAAGCAGGTGTTCAACTTGGCCGTGCAACAAAACCTAACTTAAAAACAGGTATTTGCGGGGAACATGGAGGAGAGAAAAGCTCTATCCAATTCTGCCATGATGTTGGACTGGATTATGTGAGTTGTTCACCATATCGTGTACCATTAGCACGACTTGCAGCTGCTCAAGCAACAATTAAAAGTGAACAAAAACAGCTTGTAAATTAACATTAAATTTATTAGATATAGAAAAGAAGTTGCCTTTGAAGTGGCAGCTTCTTTTTGTTTTTTACAGTTTTAAAAAAATCAGAGGCAAATTGTAAGAAAAAGTCACCTTGATCCACGAGGGTAGCTGTCACTTATGAAACATCTCCTTTTATATGTCTATTGGGAAATATTGCATTCGGAATTATCTGAATTATTAAAGTATAATAGAAGATAGATATAGATTAGGTGAGGTGACTACAGAATGTATAAACACCGTTTTGTTTTATTCATCAGTATAGTTCTATTCTTTACGAGTAGTTATCTATTTCATTCTCAATTGAAAACAAAGCATATGTGGCAGCATAAGGGAGATTTTCTTGAAGAAAAAATGATAGCGGTTACAACATATAATATTCGTTACGGTAAGGGGATAGATGGAAAAGTAGATTTAGAGCGAGTGATCAGTACATTAAAACATCTGAATACTGATATTATTAGTTTGCAGGAAGTAGAACGATATAGTATTCGTTCTGGATTTGTAGATCAAGTTCAATTAATGGCACAAGCCCTCGATATGAATGTTGTTTTTTACCCATCGCTATCCTACCCTGGGTTTTATTATGGCAATGCGATTTTGTCTAAATATCCTATCATTGATTTTGAAGCGATCCCTTTCCAAGAAACGAAGGAAAATCGGACTGCAATTCTTTCTAAAATCCAATTGAATGACGAACAAAGTATTTATGTACTGAATACACATCTAGGTTTAAATAAGGAAAACCGTTCTTTAGCAATAGCAGAGATTCATGAGCGGATAAGTTTACTCGATCATCCCATTATCTTAACTGGAGATTTAAATTCAACGCCTGAACAATTTGAATATCAAATGTGGGATCGACTACTAACGAAAAGCAACTTTGGACAAGCAATCAAAACCTATCATAAAAAAGACTGGCAAATCGATTATATCTTTCATAGTGATCACTTTGTAGCGACTGAAACAATCGTCCTTGAAAGTGAGGCGTCAGACCATTTTCCAGTAAGCAGTATGTTATTATTAATCAACTGAGAATCCCATTCAAATTGATAGTGCTGTTTTTCTTAAGGGCTGTGTTAAAGTTTGATGTTGATTTTTGTCTCAGTTAAAGGCGTGTGAATTATTAAATTCACACGCCTTTAACTGAGACTTGTTAAAAAAAGTTCGAAATCAAGGTAAGGATTGTTAGGCCAACGATACAAATAACTAGTAAAAATAAACCATTGTCGCGAATTCCAACCTCAATACTAGATTTTTTTACGAGATTACTAACTAGCAAGTTTACTGGATTTACTGGACTGGTTACTGAGGATATTAACCATGCTAGCATCAAAAGCATTGCTAAAATTTCTTTTGAAGTTCCTAGCATGACTGGATCCATTTGTGTGGCAAGTACTGTTACGATGACAACTTGGTGGATGCCTAAAAATGTTACACAAACCATCGTTATCACAATAAATAATGCAAATACTAAAAAGGAAATTTGTGAAAGCATAATCATAAATTCGCTAATTCCGTTACCAAACGATGTTCCGGTTAGTGACATCCCGAAAAAACCTGCACTAATGTACATGATAATTTCATTATTCATAATTGGAACAGATTTATCTCGATAATCAATAAGATAGGGTTTCAAATTTTGCCATTGATTGAATACTAGACACCAGATAATCGGAAATAAAATGGCTACTAAACTAACGATGACAAGCATTGACCAATTGGTAATCGATTCAATTAATATCGTCATTAACATGAGTGAAAAGATCGTAAGTGCAAGCAGGTTTAATTTTTTAGGATAAGTATGTTCTGCGACTTGAGTAGAAGCGACTTCATTTACATACGTTTGCTTGCTCGTTCTTATTGCAAATAGTACATTTCCAATGATTAAAAAGAAAACACCTAGTCCAAAGCCGTAAGTCATATAATCGGTAATTGATACTTGTAAATACAATAGAACGATGGCAACTGCTGCATAATAGGGTGACCAAAGAATCGTTGTTGAAAAACCGACAAGATAGGCTTTTGATAGAAAGGTAGAGTTTAACCGCAAGTTATGTATAAACTCATGTATGATACGGATCGCACCCATATTTAAAATCGGTCCCAGGAAAAAAATTATGGTTGATATCCCCATAAACAATCTCTTTGGGCTGTTTTTATAACGCTGAAGGTAATCTATGATTGAGTCAAAAAATCCCCCCATTTTAAATGGAATAGAAATTAAAGGCACAAGTACGAGAAGTGTCAGTAAAGGAATGTTTGCTGTAATTCCTGTGATCATTTCCATTATTCCTTGTCCCTTTAATAAGGTAAATATAATACCCCCGATAAACATTAAAATACTCATAGTCCGTGGTATGGTCTTTGCTAAAGTAATACTCGCACTAAACGCGATTAACGCAATGATTGCTAACATAATTTGGAGCGATTGTGATTGAACAAAATACTGAATTAAAAAAAGAAAACACATCGCCAAAATCAAATAACTTTTCATTAAAACCCGCCTTACTCTCAATTGGTATATTGTATACCTAAAAAGCTATAGAGAATAGTTACTGTAATGATGTTTTGTTTCTTATTAATAATACTCTTTGAAATATGGTATACAAGAAAGTTAATCTAATAGTAATAAAACTTTTTTTTATTGTCAAATATGGAGAATGCTTATTTTCTCCGTTATTATGCTGATAGGGCTAACTACTGTACAGTCTCCCCTTCATAATCAATCTGAATGGTTAAATTCTGCATTTTTTCTATTGTTCAGCAATAGCTTTACACAACCTAATCCACCAAACAATGCGGAAGCACTAGAAAATAGAAATGCAGTAAAATATGAATTTGAATATTCGATAAGAAACCCAGTTATAACCGGTGAAACTAATTGGCCAGTACTAAAAAATACTGTCACAAATCCCATACCAACCGTTATATATTTTGGATGAATATAATCACTAACACTTGCATTTATAATCGATGGAACTGCCCATAGTGTAACACCATAGATAACAATGATAAGAAAAATTAGAATACTGTTTCCAGAAAAACTTATTGAGAGGAGAAGGAAGCTTTGTATGAAAAATACAACTATTAAAGTAAACATACGTCCTATTCGATCGGAGAGACTCCCCCAAATAAAACCACTGATAATACTAGTAATACCAGCAACAGCAAAAAATGTTCCTGCTAATTTATTTTTAAATCCTCTATCAACAATGAGATAATCGACTAAAAAAGTAGAAAAAACTAAATAACTTACACCCCAAGTAAAATAGATGAATCCTAAGAACCAGATTGTTTTATTCCGATAAACGTTCGTATCTAAACTAGCATTTCGTTGTTCTTTTATTAATAAAGATTCTTTTCCTTTCTCAATAGGTTTAAGATTAAGATCTTTTGGCCTATTTATCAGGAAAAATACGTTTATAATAGCAATAATGATTACAAGTAATGCAAGTAAATACCATCCAATCCTCCATCCGTTAATCCCTGTTTGATCAATAAGCATAGGGATTGTTAAACCGCTAAAAACCATCCCAATCCCAGAACCAGCCATAGCTATTCCCATAGCCATACCTTTACTTTTATTTGAGAACCATTGACTAAGAATACCTAATGAAGGTACATAGACTCCGCCTGTTCCTAGACCAATCATCAAGCAGCCCAAATAGGCGATATAAAAATTTGGTGCCATTGCTGTAAGTACCATCCCTATCGAGATGAGAATTAAAGAAGAGATAATAACTCTTTTTTCCTTGAATCGTATGACAAAATATCCTGCGACAAAAACCGCAAATAAGTAGCCTAAAAAAATAGATGAGGCTAGATACCCTGTTTCTTGATAATTTAAGTGAAGACCATTCTTCATAAATGGAAGGATTGCACCAAAAGAAAAGCGGCCAAATCCGAGTGATGCTAAAACGCAACATGTAATTAAAATTAAAATGAACCAACCTCTATGGATTTTTTTCATTGGAGTCAACTCCTAGTAAAATCTTTTTGATAAATTACTAACCACTATGAGAATTAACTCATGACATGTGTTTTACTTCATTATTTTATTTTCTAATGTGAATTTTCTAATTTCTCTAATGATTGATAATTTAGAGTTTACAGTAGCTTTATTTATAAGTAAAACAAATAATACTGCTGTACTGTAATGAGTAAATATAACGAAACATGAATGAGTTAATCACTTAAGGATGAATACCTTGAGAAATCCAAGCTGGTTTAAAGTAACAACTAATACAATGACTATTATTAAATATACATATTAAAAAATAATGAATATTTAAAATAAAGTGAAGATTCTGAATGAATTAAAGTATATAATGATACTTATGGATGTAGGGAAAATGAATGAAGCTAAGAGTCAGAAGAAACGACTCTTGTTAAGGAGGGTAATAATGTTTCGTAAGGAACTTTATGTTTTCAAAGACGAGAGGCCTTTTCCAGCTGTTATTCGCAACTACAAAAAAGAAGATTTCTCAAGTTTAATTCAAATTCAGGAGGAGAGTTTTCCCCCGCCATTTCCATCTGAGTTATGGTGGAATAGTGAGCAGCTTTTGAATCATGTTAATCTATTTCCAGAAGGGGCACTCTGTATGGAAATAGATGGTGAAATTGTTGCGTCAATGACTAGTTTGATTGTCAATTTTGATTCATCTCATTCAGAGCACTCTTGGGAAGAGATAACAGATAATGGCTATATTACGAACCATAACCCAAACGGAAATACATTGTACGTTGTTGATATTGGTGTACGCCCTGCTTATCGCAAATACGGTTTAGGAAAGTGGTTAATGCAGTCGATGTATGAGGTGGTCATCAATTTAAATTTGGAACGCTTGCTCGGAGGAGGGAGGATTCCTGGCTATCAAAAAGTTGCTCATAAACTGACAGCGGAACAATATTTAGATGAAGTTGTTAAAGGGAATCTCAAAGATCCAGTTATTACTTTCTTACTTCGATGTGGCCGTACACCTGTAAAAGTTGTTGCCGACTACCTAGACGATGAAGAATCACATAATTATGGGGCGCTAATGGAATGGAGAAACCCTTACTTTACATCAACTATTAAATAAGTGGTTATCCAGAGCATCAATAGGTATTATATCTGCAATGTGAAGAGAAACTTCGGCAAAAAGACAGTACAAGTCAGAAACTCCAATCTGTAGTTTATAGTTTCTTATTAAAAAACCTTCAAACCCTTGGCGAATAAGGCTATTACGAAAATTTGCATTGGCTTCCTCTTTATTTAACAGAATAGCTTTATCTTTCCATGTGAGGTTCTTTTTTTGGGTGCTAAAATAATCACAAAATTTATCACGGTCTTTCATAAACAAGTCATAAGAATCAACCGTATTTGATTCATATATTTTTAGTTGCGGTTCATCAATATATACTTTGTAAATATAGCCATTTACTGGCTTGTCAATTTGAATTACTTTAGGTTCTCCATCCTCCCAAAATTCAGTTTTAGATTCTTCTGTAACGGTCTCAAATCCTATTGCAAAAGGTTTAGCGGAATGAATGTCAGAAGTAAACCAAAATCCAATTGTATCAATATCGTTAAGTCCATTTTGAACAATTATTTCTTTATTAAAATATTCAAATTTTTTAATTGATCCAAAATAAACAATCATTTACACTACCTCCTATATATAAATTACCCAAATTTCACTTAATCATTTGTGGAAACAATAGACAAAAGTTAAATGTAAATAAAATTTTATTTTATTGCCGGCCCAAATTTCAATATGTTTGGACCGGCTTTTCTAATTAACTTCGTTTATTTATTTTTTTATGGCAATACTGTGAAGTTGTTAACTATACCCATTCCTCGAAGTTTATAAAAGAATAAGATTTAGTATCAAAAAAAAGGAGGTAATATTAATGTTTGGGGAGTTTCTTAGATATCATAAATGGGCAGCATGGATTTTAACTTTCTTAAGATTTTGGTTAGGATGGAAATGGTTAACTTCAGGGTGGGGGAAAGTTGTTGGTGATTTTAATGCAACAGGATATTTGAATAATGCAGTAGCCAATCCTGTGACTAGTCATGGGGAGGTTGTTTATCCTAATTATGTTATCTTTTTAGAAAGGTTTGCATTACCAAATGCTGATCTATTTAGCTTGCTAGTAGCCTGGGGAGAGCTGCTTGTTGGAATTGGTTTAATACTCGGAGCATTAACTACTTTAGCAGCATTTTTTGGAGTTGTAATGAATTTTGCATTCCTATTTGCAGGGACAATTTCAACAAATCCTCTTATGATTTTAGTCGCTATGTTTATCTTAGTAGCTGGAGCAAATGCAGGAAAATTAGGACTTGATCGCTGGATAATTCCTTACGTGAGAATAAAATTAAGAGAGTAAAACTAAAATTAGTAAATAGCAGAACTCTAATAGACGAATATTCGTTTGAGGTTGTACCTTATTTAAAAGGCACAACCTTTATTTATGATTTTTATGTAGAGAGCAAACCTATATACTGTAATGTAGATGGGGGGTTTTATGCTTGTACATAAATTTTTCTATACTTTTTCACAACCCCTTAACATTTGATTGGTCTAAACTGTTTGATAATAGATTATGATGAAATTGTAATATAATTAAAAGTGTTTAATATTACCGGGAAATGCAGGGGGGAGATTAAATGAATGTCTTATGTGATGTTAAATTAACATATGAACAAAAATTATTCGAGGGGTTGGAATTAGAAAAGGTAATGGTAAGTCCTAATGAAGATATCGGAGTCGCTGTGTTTATTTCTGATGAACAATCAAATGATGCGATCTTAAGATTTTACTCCATTAAAAGAGAAGGATCAGAACCTAACTTTCAAGTATTATATGAGATACAAGCTGTTTCTCTTTTGAATAAAGATATTGCTCGCGATTTTATTGAAAGGTTAACCGAACTGTCGCCTATTGATTTAATGCTATTGCTAAGTCCTGACCCAACTTTTTTACCAACTCCTGAATTTGTATGCTAAATTAAATATTATTTAAATATCTTCAATGAACTATTAGTTACTTCTTTTTATTAACCTCTAGTTATTCCACATATAGATAACTCTAATTAGCAGACTTTTTTCCCTTTTATGAATTTGATATAAATATAAGTTCACCCCAACGATAAATCTTGTTGGGGTGTTAATTTTTTATCTGAAAACAACCTCATCTGTTAACTTTTGAATGGATGTGTTATATTGTTTTGAAATGCTTATATGTAAAGTAATTATTTGTTGGGAATATAGAGGTGTTTATGAAGGGGAAATCTATTTTTAAGTTACAGACAATGATCATTATATTTGTATGTTGTGTTGTTCTTTTTGCGATGTTTGTAACACATCTATTAATTGGTGCAACCGTCTCGAAAAATGAACATTCACATCTCGAAGATAAGGCGATGACGATTGCACGTACAGTAGCGAAATCAACAACAGTCGTTAAAGCGATGAGTGGGCTCGCCGACGAAGAAGAAATCCAATTCTATTCAGAAGAGATACGTGAAGTTACCGGTGTTAATTTTATTGTTGTATTTGATATGGAAGGCATTCGAAAGTCTCATCCTGATCCTAGTAAAATTGGACATCCTTTTGTTGGAGGAGATGAAGGAAATGTCCTTAGGGGAGAAGAACATATTTCTATAGCTGAAGGGACATTAGGGTTGTCACTTAGAACATTTGCGCCCATTTATTCTGCAAATGGGGAGCAGTTAGGTGCTGTGGCGGTAGGTATTTCTCTTGAAAGGGTCAAGGAAGCTATCGCTGAAAGTAAAACAATTATTTATATCGGAATTATTCTCGGATCATTCGTAGGTATTATAGGAGCTGTTTTTTTAGCTAAACGGATAAAAAAGATTCTGTTCGGGCTTGAGCCCTCTGAAATTGCCAGAGTATTAGAGGAACGGAATGTTATGCTTGAGTCGATGTTTGAGGGGCTTGTTGCAGTTGATCAAAATGGGTATATTACATTCGTTAATCAGAAGGCGCATAAGTTGTTCGAACAGGCAAAATTAACGGGTGAGCCTATTGGTCAAAATATCGATAGCTACCTAGAAAATAAAGAGCTAAGTAATGTTGTCGAATCTGGGAAACCAATGTATAACAAGGAGTCTGAAATAAACGGCTCACATTTCCTCGTAAATAGTGTACCGTTGTATGTAGAAGGGAAAGTTGTAGGAGCGATCACAACATTACGTGATAAAACGGAAGTGAAAAGCTTAGCTGAGCAGCTGACTGGTGCGCGGATGTATGCCGGTGCTCTTCGTGCTCAAACGCACGAATTTATGAATAAACTGCAAGTCATACTTGGTATGGTTCATATGAAGTTTTTTGATCAACTTGCTCCATACATAAATCAAATTACAAACTATTATCAAGAGGAGATCGGGTTTATTTCAAAGAGAATAAAGGATCCAGTACTTGCAGGTTTTATCCTCGCTAAGTTAAGTCATGCAAGAGAGCGCGGAATTGAGTTTCTCTTAAGTGATGAAACCTACATTCCCGAACCAATGCATCAGGAAATGACACACGAAATCGTCAAAATCGTAGGCAACTTAATAAACAATTCGTTTGATGCTGTAGAAAAGAGCGTTAGTAACTCTGTAGAACTTCTATTGTCTTACAATGAAGAAAAAGAAGAGCTAATAATTATGGTTCGTGATACAGGGATTGGAATGAGTGAAGAAATAAAAAAGAAGATTTTTGAAAAAGGCTTTTCGACGAAACGAGAAGAAAGAGGCTACGGTTTATTTTTACTTTACCAAAGTCTCAAAAGCCTGCATGGTCAGATGAATATTACATCAAAAGAGAATGCCGGAACTAGCTTTCAAATTACATTACCTTATAAGAGTAAGGATGAATAACGAATGATTAATGTTTTAATTGTAGAAGATGATCCTATGGTAGCGGAATTTAATAAGCTGTACTTAGAACAAATCAATGGGTTTGCCCTAGCGTCGGTTGTTTCAAAAGCTAGTGATGCACTTGTACAAATAGAGCAAAATAAGATAGATCTCATACTGCTTGATATTTATATGCCTGGTATGAATGGATTAGAATTTCTATCGGAACTGAGGAAACTCGAAAAAGAGATCGATGTCATTTTCATTTCAGCAGCGAATGATAAGAGTAGTATTGAAAAAGCATTAAGGAATGGGGCAGTCGATTATTTAATTAAGCCTTTTGATTTTGAACGATTTCAACAAGCTTTAACTGCCTATCGTGAGAATAAAACAAAAATGGAGTTGCAAGAAACGTTTACTCAAATTGACCTAGATCAATTAATTAGACAAAAGAAAGCGATCCATCCTACTGGGCAGAAGCCATTACCAAAAGGTCTCACGAAAACTACGTTAATTACGATTTGGGAGACAATCTTGGAAATAAAAGATCAACCGTTTACAACCGAAGAGTTAGGAAATAAGGTTGGAATATCTAGAGTATCGGTCCGAAAATACTTGGCTTTTTTAAATGAAGTGGGAGTAATTGATGAAGAGATTGTTTATGGTTCTGTAGGCAGACCACTCAATCAATACAAATATAACGTATCAAAAAGTAATTTTAT
This sequence comes from Anaerobacillus sp. MEB173, assembly GCF_052119505.1. Classification (NCBI taxonomy): domain Bacteria; kingdom Bacillati; phylum Bacillota; class Bacilli; order Caryophanales; family Bacillaceae; genus Anaerobacillus; species Anaerobacillus sp. MEB173. The sequence goes on along the minus strand of NZ_JBJMAU010000001.1, from coordinate 524,877 downwards.
TCAACATTATTTGTAAGCGTGAATCGTCGCGCTTACTTTTTTTATTTACAAAATGTTTTATTAAATTACAAAAGCTTATACTTTATTTTCAAATAATTTAGAATGTGAAATAAGTTATCAAAATTAAAACAACTAGACTTTCTAAAAATAACATGTATTTTGTTAATACAAGGGGAAATGGAAGCGTTCCCAATTCAATAATGAAAAAGGTATGTAATGAAAGGGTGAGTAGAAATGGAAAAGTCAATTTTAAAACAAGCATGGAATATGAGCTGGGATGCTCACTATAAAATGAAACAGCTTTTAACATTTTCAACTGTTAGAAAGCTATCTGCAAAATCAAAGTCAAATAACGAACCAACAAGTGTTGAAAATGAACCAAGAAACGATGGTGGAAACCAGCCAAGTTACAATACGCCACAGCTGATTGGACTCATATTAGGTCCATTGTTGTTTGCTCTAACGATGTTATTTTTTACACCTGAAGGGTTGAATGATGGAGCAAGAGCGGTACTCGCTACAACTTTATGGGTAGCTGTATGGTGGATTACAGAAGCAATTCCGATTCCAGCAACGTCATTGTTACCACTGATTTTGTTACCGATTACAGAAGCAGTAGGCGGGGGAGATGTGGCCTCTTCATATGGAGATCCAATTATTTTTCTTTTCTTAGGTGGATTCTTAATTGCGTTGGCTATGGAAAAGTGGAACTTACACAAGCGAATTGCGGTTTTCATTGTTTCTGTCATCGGGACAAGTCCGAAGCGAATTATCTTAGGATTTATGCTGGCAACCGGCTTTTTATCGATGTGGGTATCCAATACAGCTGCCGTGATGATGATGGTTCCAATTGGAACAGCGATTACGTATCAAGCAGTTGCAAATTCAAGGAAAGCACATGGCGACGCCTCGATGAAAACGTTTGAAAAGGCAACCATTTTTGGAATCGGTTTTGCTGGAACAATTGGCGGCTTTGGGACATTAATTGGGACACCTCCAAACATTATTTTGGCAGGTACAATTCAGTCGTTATATAATACAGAAATTTCCTTTGCAACATGGTTGTTTTTTGCGGCACCAATTGTAGTAATCCTGCTATTCCTTACGTGGTATTATCTTGTAAATGTTGCTTTCCCAGTGAAAATGAAGGAGCTGCCAGGCGGTAAAGAGGTTATTACTCAGGAGAGAGTAAAATTAGGAAAAATGAGCTTTGAGGAAAAAGCAGTTCTCGCTGTGTTTGTTTTCGCTGCTTTTATGTGGATTTCAAGATCATTCCTTTGGGACGGTATTATTCCTGGGATTAGTGATGCAATGATCGCAGTATGTGCTGGTATTCTTTTATTCTTAATTCCGTCTAAAAGTACGGATGGTAAATTACTAGATTGGGATGTATCGTCGAAACTTCCGTGGGGTGTTTTATTACTGTTCGGTGGTGGACTAGCGATTGCAACAGGATTTAAACAAACAGAGTTAGATCAATGGATTGGTCAACAATTAACGTTTATTGATGGACTGAGTTTAATATTAATGATTGTAATTATTACTGCATTTGTTCTATTCTTAACTGAAATTACGTCAAATACAGCAACAGCTACAATGATTTTACCGATTTTAGCTGGACTTGCTCTTGCTATTAATGTTCATCCATTTGTTTTAATGGTACCTGCTGCAATGGCTGCAAACTGTGCGTTTATGTTACCGGTTGGTACACCGCCAAATGCGATCATTTATGCAACGCAGAAAATTACGATTTCTGAAATGGTAAGAACAGGCTTTTGGCTAAATATTATCGCAACGATGTTAATTGTTCTTGCTGTTTACTTTATGTTACCGATGATGATGGGGATCGACATTTCTGTTTTTCCGGTTGATTTTAAGTAATCGTAGATAGTAGCCTTTAAAATAGAAAGAGTATGATTATCTATCTGGTGTAGCATTTTTATTTGAGGAAAGTATGACTGGAATCACCGGTTATACTTTCTTTTCTTTATTCTAGAATTATATTATGACTACTATTCACAGCCCCTTAACATAATGACCAGTCAAAACTCCGTGAAGAGTTAAACATAGGCGTAAGCACCAAGGCAATCAGTATTCGGTACTTTTCATTCAGTATTCAGGTCCCTTCCATCTAAATTTGTCCCATCTGAATATCTTCGACTGTTTTCAAAAAAATATTGGGCACTGTATAATAAAACGACTTTATAAAATAGATATAAAAAAAACTGACACTCATTAAGTCTTCCTAGTCTGGCTATTTTTAATTTTTCAAGTATTCTTGTTAAGATAAAAGCAAAGAGTCCATCTACAGCAGCATTGAGCAAAAGGAAATTTTTCAAGTTTCCATAAGTAAATTTGAGTATCCACATGGAACCTGGTATAAATGGACCTAAGCTAAAGGGTAGTTCATTTAATAAAAACGAATTCCGTTTATTATAGAAGACCCACCATTTACGCATTTGTCCAATTTTGGCGTTTATGATTTCAAAAGCAATCGTTATTAATGCCGCTGGAAAAAAGCGTATTATATTACGCTTTCCCAAAAAAAGTAACGACAACCAAGGAAAAACAATCATTGCAATATTAAATGCCCGATGTATTTTTGTTAGCATGATAACCACTCTTTTCCTTATTATTTTATTAAAGGATAAAAATTCACGAGTAACATTCCTTTAAACTTCCACTACTTGTCCCATTTTCAAAAATCAGTTTGATTACTAAAAAAAGTAGCTTCAATAAATTTAAGCCTCAACTAATGCATCGATCACTTTGTTTTTGAAGTAAACTCCTTTATGAACATCTAAAATACTCTGGCCCAGTTCTAAAAACTTTGTTACATCTTCCTCAGATAGATGACTCAAATCAAAGGGAAATTCCTCCATATCTATAGCGGCATTCGTTATTTTACCTAGAATTTGTTTTCCTTCCGCCGTAATAATTACGGATTTACATCTTGATTGTTTTTCATTTGTCGTTACATTCACAAAACTCTTTCCTATAAGGTTGTCTAAGTAATACATTTTTCACTTTCCTCATCCTCACTTGTAAGTACAATTGTAAATACAAGTAATAGTGTTTTACTTGTAAGAGAGAATATACATAAAAAATAAGACTTAGAGGTCTAAGAAATAAGATTATTAAATCACTTATCAATGTATAAAATGAAACTTAGACTTAAATCTATTTAAAAGTGTTGAGCACCAGTTTACGATTCTCTTCGTATGATATTTAGATCATGATCATACGGGGTGGGTGTAAGGTGATGAGAAACAATGTGGACATAAGAAGAGCAAAGAAAATTCAACTATTTCCCGCTTACTTGATAACGAAGGATGGAAAAAAGTGGGGATATATTAACAACATAGGCAAATTCATACTTAAGCCACAGTATGATGAAGCGGGTGATTTTCAAGAAAATGGACTTGCGATCGTAAGTGCAAAGGGAAAAGCAGGGATGATTAATCACTCAGGTCGATATGTCATTGCTCCAAAATACAATTATATGATGCCTTTTACAGAAGGTCGTTCCATTGTTATGGATGATGTTGGCTACAAGGTGATAAATGAAAGAGGAGAAGAAATTACAAAGAAAACATACGACTTGATCAGACCGTATGTCGAAAGCCGTGCCATATTTGGGGGATTAAATTCGGAAGGTCAATATCTTTATGGGTATTTGTGTGAGCAAGGAAACGAAGTAATCCCACTGCAATTTGAAAATGCATATGATTTTATAGGTGGAAAAGCACTCGTGCAAACAAAAGAAAATCAATACGCTCTCATTACTCGAACCGGAGAAATCCTTCAGACGTATCCATATGCATTCATGATGGGCTACAGTGAAGGTTTAATTCCATTTCAAAAAACATTTAATGATAAGTGGGGTTATGTGGATGAAGGAGGACATATTGTAATTTCACCACAGTATTCAAATGCGATGGCTTTTCAAGATGGGAGAGCAGTCGTGAACATTGCTGATGATATGTACAACAAGTATGGTTTGATAAATATAAAGGCAGAATTTATAATTCCAGCGGAATATAACGATATCATCCAGTTGGGTGAAAAAAGAGTAGCAATTGGAACTGCCCTAAACCCAAAAGAACCCTATATCGGTTCGAAGCTTGGAATCGCAGACACGGACGGTCGTATTCTTACCGATTTTTTGTATGATCATGTTGGGGAATATAAAAAAGGAGTAAGCTCAGTCTCACAAGATATGGTCTCTTTATTTATTGATCTAACCGGAAGAAAGGCCAACCAATTACCAACGATTCAGGGTATTGGAACATTAGAGCTAGAAGGAGAGATTATTCAAGCGCATGTCGACCAAAGTTTATCCTATTATGATTTATCGGGAAGGACTGTCTACCAACCTAACACTAGCTTTCCTTTGGATGAGCAATATCGAATTCGTATTGGCAAATATAGACCAAATAAGGATTACTTAGTTTATTATCCTCAGGTTGAAGGTATGAATGACCAAGCAGCCCAAAAGCGTGTGAATACAGTGCTTTTAAATAAGTCTCAAGTAAAATATATACCTCAGAATGTTCAGTTGGATTACAGCTATGATGGTAATTTCTCGGTTGAGTTCTATAAAAACAATTTACTTGTTTTAAAGCTGGAGGGGTATAACTATCCATTTGGTGCAGCACATGGTATGCCGTATCAAACATATGTACACATTGATTTGAAAACTGGTAAAATTTATGAACTGGAGGATTTATTTAAAGCAAATAGTGATTACGTAAATGTATTAAGTGATATCATTGAAAAGCAAATCAATGATGAGGCAGAAAAAGGCTTTACTTACTATTTTCCTGATCAATATAAAGGAATTCAACATGATCAACCTTTTTATATCACGGAAGATGGATTAGCAATTTATTTTCAACCTTATGAAATCGCAGCATATGCAGCAGGATTTCCAACATTTATTATTCCTTATGATAAAATCATTGATCTTATTGATATTGATGGTCCTTTTTGGCAATCTTTTAATAAGTAGATCTATGTTTATAAACAAAAAGCGAAATCTTCAGTGATGACTTCGCTTTTTGTGTGTCATAAAATTTTGTGAGATTTTAATTTATTAATATAGTGTTGGTTGACAAGGTGGAAATGGGAGAAGATCTTGGATTGTTTTATAATCATAATGTTTAAGTGCAAATTGTGTATGGTATAAATATTCCAAGACATAAATCTGTCCTCCATCTGCGTCGCACAATATACCCGATGTACCAGTTCCATCGGTAAAAGATACACCTACTGGTTGCCCCATTAAATATGGAATTTTATATTGCCAGTTCATACTCAAACGCCCCTTTTTGAATACTTTATGTATCAAAAATTAACTAGGTGCGAGTAAAAAGTGGCGAATTTTTTCAACTCCTTGATTTTGCAAAGAAATCTTGATTAATGCTTGGTGTCTTGAAATCACTACTAACATTGACATACTAACTTTGAACAATAATTTTTATGGTATAATAAAATAATTCAAATATTTCCACAACTTATATAAGGGCTGAGAGATTATGAAATTAGTAAATGAATTAGAACAAAAGTATACCATTATTCATATGAAAGATTGGGAGAAAAGCTCATATATATATGAGTATGATCACTTATTCGATAAAGTTGGTATTATTTTTTTGCAAGATGATACAGGAACAATCGTTGGGGCGATTACAAAAAAGGGACAAAAACAATATATTGATTGTGGAACAATTGATATTAAAAGCATATATAGTTCAAATTCAACTTTCGATGACTATTCTATTTGGTTTGTCCGCGAGGAAAATACTAATTTAGGTTGGATTACAAGAGAAGCACTCTACCGCTATTTATATAGACAGTATCAGTCTGTCATTCATTCAATTCCTTTTAAATTAAGAGTGATTGACGAGGATGAAAAAATGATGATTGATACTGAGGAATTCCAGTCTTCTAAAAATGAAGAAAAAATTGTAAAGCTAGTCACACATGAACAAGAGGAAGACGTTACCTCTGCGGTCAAGAAGACGAAAAGTAATGTAGTCGACAAGAAAGAACGGGTTATGATCGAAACAAAGGTTCACCAAGGAGGAAAGTCAGTTGGGGCAATGCAAATCGAATTATATGCAAATGATATTGAAAAAATAGCGAAGCAACTTGATAGTTTTACAAATCTTGATATCGATTTAAAAGCTGTGTTTAATTCGAGTTTTGATATAATTGCTGTTTCTGATGAGAAGGGGAATATATTGAGGGTGAGCTCTTCCTGTGAAAAACTTTGGGGGCAAAAAGAAGAAATGTATCTAGGGCGAAATGTTCGAGAACTTGAGGAGGAAGGGGTTTTTAGACCGTCACTAATACGATTAGTACTAGAAAAAAAGGAAAAAATGCAAATTATTCAAACAACGAAAACCGGCAGAAAACTAATGGTTTTAGGAACACCGATTAAAGATAAACAAGGCAACATTATTCGAGTTGTAAACATCTCAAGAGACATTACGGAAGAAGAAAAGCTGGAGATGGAGTTAGAAGATACGAAAGTACTTTTGGAAGGTTATAAGAAGGAAATTCAAGATTTACGAAAGTTATATATGGAAGATGAAAAGTATATTTTTAAGAGTGATAAGATGAGAGTTATTCTGCAATTATTGCATAAATTAGGCCAAGTAGATTCTACGGTTTTAATTACTGGAGAGTCAGGAGTAGGTAAGGAAGTCATTGCATCCTATATACATGAAAATAGCTCAAGAAAAGGAAAGCCGTTTATAACAGTAAACTGTGGTGCCATTCCTGAAAATTTAATTGAATCTGAACTATTTGGTTATGAGAAAGGCTCGTTTACAGGAGCGTCAAAGAGTGGGAAAGTTGGACTTTTCGAGATGGCACATGAAGGGACTTTATTTTTAGATGAAATTGGGGAAATTTCTCCGCAGCTACAAGTGAAATTGCTACGTGTCATTCAAGAAAGTAAGTTTATGCGAGTAGGTGGCACAAAACCAATTGAAGTTGATGTAAGAGTGATTGCCGCAACAAATCGTGATATCCAACAAGAAGTAAAAAAAGGTAATTTTAGAGAGGATTTATATTATCGATTAAATGTAGTTCCAATCTATGTCCCACCAATAAGAGAGAGAAAAGAAGATATTTCTCACCTTATAACTTATTTTTTGAAAAAAATCAATCGCCGTTATAAATCAAATAAATCATTTACAAAGGAAGTATTACATTGCTTTCATGATTATCATTGGCCTGGTAATGTAAGGGAGTTACAAAATATTGTTGAAAGGCTTGTTGTAACTGTAGGAGAAGATACGATTGAAATACACCATCTCCCTAATTTTTTAGTTATAGGCGAAGAAGCAACTAATGAGGTAAATGTGATTGGATTAATGCCTTTGAAGGATGCGATGGATATGCTAGAAGAACAATTAATTTTGAAGGCAAAAAAGAAATATAGAACAACAACAAAGATTGCAGAGGTGTTAAAAGTAAATCAGTCGACGATCAGCCGAAAATTAAAGAAATACGAACGTTAATTTATGCGTTTGCGCATACCGTTATGCGCAAACGCATAATTTTTTTAACACTTACTTACAATTGTCCATTTTGAAAATTCAGAAATATAAAAAGTTATATCTATGCGGTAATGCATAATTAGAAAACAGTTAGGCAAACAGAAAAAAGACTTCTTTCGTGAAAAAAAGGCGGTGAATCAACGTTTTTTGTTTTGTTTGAAAATTGGCATGGTTATTGCAAATAAACTTAATATAAGGACGAGGTATCATTTTCGTATTTATTTTTTTCAAATTTTCATGTGTTAAAAGGAATGTAAGCGTTTACTTCTAACCAGAATTTATAAAAGGGGGATGGATATAACTTGGAAAATGTCAATTGTTTTTCTACTGCACGAGAGATTGCGAGTGCCATTCAACAACGTAAAGTGTCTGCCGTTGAAGTGATGAAGGCTCATCTAAAACAAATTGCAAGAATAAATCCTGATGTGAATGCAATCGTTGCTTTAAATGAAAACGAGGCATTAAAAGGTGCCGAGAAAGCCGATGAATTTCTTTCTTCAGGAAAAAAAGTAGGACCTCTCCACGGTCTACCAATTGCAATAAAGGATACACATAATGCAAAAGGATTTCCAATGACAAGTGGTTCCCTCGCCCTACGTGACAATATCTCAACAGAAGATGAGCTTATTGTTGAGCGTTTAAGAAGTGCCGGTGCGATTGTGATCGGAAAAACGAATGTACCTGAATTTGGAGCAGGTGCCCATACGTTTAATGAAGTATATGGTGTGACGAGAAATCCATATAACTTAAATTGTACAGCAGGTGGAAGTAGTGGAGGAGCGGCGGTTGCTGTTGCAACAGGAATGCTACCACTAGCAGACGGCAGTGATATGGGGGGCTCCTTAAGATACCCAGCTGCCTTCAATAATGTTGTAGGTATGAGAACATCACCAGGACGTGTCCCAATATACCCTAGAGATGCACTTTATTCAACGCTTGGAGTACAAGGCCCGATCGCACGGAATGTGTTGGATGCAGCACTGATGATGTCAGTTATCGCTGGACCTGACAACAGATCACCCATTTCCATTGAAGAACCTGGAGAAGTATTTTTAAAGACCTTTAATGACGATATAAGCAGTCTGCGTATTGCCTGGTCTGCTGATTTTGGCGGAGCAATTCCCGTTGATCCTGTTGTAAAAAGGAATATCGAGGAACAAATAAACTACTTTGAAGATTTAGGGTGTCATGTAGAAGAAGCTTGTCCTGATTTATCAGAAGCCAATGAAGTATTTCATACGTTCCGCGCTTGGGAATTCGAGTTGTCCAGTAGAGAAATATTTGATCAATATCAAGAAGTGCTGAAGCCTAGCTTTATATGGAATGTAAATAAAGGACGAGAACTACTTGGAGTAGATATTGGACAAGCAGAGAGGTTACGCAACATTTTGTATCATAGAGTACGGAAATTTTTCGACCAATATGATGCTCTTATATTACCGGTTAGCCAAGTAGCTCCTTTTAATGTAAATTTGGAGTTTCCAACACAAATAAATGGTGTTCAAATGGAAACATATATCGATTGGATGCGTTCTGCCTATTACATTTCCGCTCTTGGTAATCCAGCATTATCTGTTCCAAGTGGATTTACATCTGATGGTTTACCACTAGGATTACAAATTGTTGGCCCTCACAGAGCAGACAATGAAGTAATGCGAATAGGATATGCATTTGAACAAGCAACAAATTATGGGGAAAATCGTCCGAAAATTGCCAAATTTGAAGAAGGTAGGAAAAAATAAAGAATCTTAAAGCATTACATTTTACTTTATATGAAAGGGATGGTTCACATGAAAGAAAAGTTGTTTTCTAGATTAGAAGAAATTTATCCTGAATTAGTAAATTTTAGAAGGAATCTCCATATGTACCCCGAGCTCTCCCACAAAGAAGTTGAAACACCAAAGAAAGTTACCGATTTTCTTACTGATTTAGGATTAGAAGTAAAAACTGGTGTAGGGGGACGTGGAGTAGTTGGTATTTTAAGAGGAAGCAGGCCTGGTAAAACAGTTGCGTTACGTGCTGATTTCGATGCACTTCCGATACAAGATGAAAAAGATGTTGACTACCGTTCGCGTATCCCGGGGGTGATGCACGCGTGTGGACATGATCTTCACACAGCGGGATTACTTGGTGTCGCCAAAGTATTAAGTGAAAACAAAGATAGTTTAGAAGGAAATGTTGTTTTTATTCATCAGTTTGCTGAAGAAGTGATTCCTGGCGGTGCAAAGTCTATGATTGAAGATGGCTGCCTTGAGGGAGTCGATGTGATTTATGGGGCACATGTGAACTCGACAGCACCGCTTGGAGTTATTGGTGTAAATGAAGGCAGTTCAATGGCAAATGGTGACACATTTGAAATCGAGATTGCAGGAAAAGGTGTACACGCCGCTATGCCACATTTAGGTATCGATCCCCTCGTTGTTGGAAGTCAATTACTTTTAAACTTGCAGCAAATCGTTAGTCGCCAAGTTGATCCTTTAAAACCAGCCGTAGTATCAGTGGCATCTTTTAATGGTGGTGACAGCTTTAATGTTATCCCTGATAAAGTAACTCTGAAAGGAACTGTACGAACGTTTGATGACGATGTTCGTGATTGGGTTGAAGAATCGATTGAAAAAATAGCTGTGAATACATGCAAGGCTTTTGGAGCTTCTGTGACGTATAACTACGTACGTGGTTATCCAGCTGTAGTAAACGACCCCGTCGAGACGAAGCGAGTAAAGAAAGTAGCAAAGGATTTATTTGGAGAAGAAATGGTACAAACAATACCACCGCAAATGGGGATGGAAGATTTCGCTTATTATTTAAAAGAAGTGCCAGGTACATTTGTTTGGGTAGGTGGAGCGATGGAAGAAGAAAGTAAGGTATACCCACACCACCATCCAATGTTTGATGTACAAGAGGAAGCAATGATGTATATAGGAAAACTATTCATTTCTTCCGTATTAAACTACTTCTCAAGTACCAAAAGTTTAGCTATGAAATAATGTCATAGTAACTATTATTCTTAATATTAAAACGAAAAATAAAGGAGGAATTATTTTGAATGAAGTAATGAGTGTTGCTAATAGTACTCCATTATGGATCATGGCTTTTATCTTTGTAGCAATTGTAGTGTTTCAGGCAATTATATTTATAAAGATAGCAAAAGAATCTGCTCCTGGTGTCGGAATGACAGAGACAGAAGTAAAAACGGCAATAAGAACAGGGTTTATCAGTTCCATCGGACCTTCATTTGGAATTGCGATTGTGCTTGTGTCGTTAATTGCTCTTATAGGATCACCGCTCACGTTAATGAGAATTGGTATTATCGGTTCTGCAGCAACAGAATCATCTGCTGCGGTAATCGGTGCAAATGCATTTGGAACTGAACTTAATGCACCTGATTTTTCCTTAGAAGCCTTTAGTGCCGTTTTATGGACAATGTCCTTGGGAGGAATGGGGTGGTTAATTTTTACAGCCCTTTTTACTAGACAACTAGGAAAAACTCAGAAAAAAATCGAGAAAAAGAATTCAAAAGTGATGGCGATTATCTCATTAGCTGCAATGTTAGGGGCGTTTGCATACCTTGCAAGTGCGCAAATGGTTAATAGTTTTAATCACACCGTTGCTGGGGTTGTCGCAATCTTTGCAATGATCATCATAATGAAAGTTGCTGATAATAAGGATATTGGCTGGCTTAAAGAGTGGGCATTAGGAATAGCTATGGTAATCGGGATGGCAAGTGGATATTTCACTAGTTTAATATGATGGTCTTTAATGATTAATAGAGAAAATTGTTATTTAGTTATTCAAATTTTTAATCTAACAAGGGGGAGAAAATATGAGTTTAAATGTCCAGAAAAAGGTTGTAACAGATATTGAACCTTCAAGGTCAAATGGTATTGAAATGTTTCATGATAAAGCACATTTTTGGGGACGTTTAACGCTTTTTGTATTAATTGCAATGTGTCTTGTCGTACCTTTATATATGTCGTTTGTTGTAGGTGCTCACCCTGGTTGGAATGTCATTCTTGTAGGACTAATTGGTTATGCGAGTTTTATCGGAATCATGTGGATATTGGAGCCGATCACATACTACCCTACACTTGGAATTGGCGGAACGTATTTAGCATTTTTAACTGGAAATATTGCTAATATGTGTCTCCCTTGTTCTGCAGCCGCACAAAAAGCAATAGGAGCAGAAACTGGATCACGCAAAGCTGAAATTGCTGGCGTTTTGGGGATTGCAGTTGCATCGCTTGTAAATATTACGATAATGGTCTTGATCATTTTATTAGGCACGGCAATCGTTAATGCTTTACCAGAAGCAATACACAACGCATTTAACTTTATTCTCCCTGCCATCTTTGGTGCGGTGTTAGGTCAGTTTGCCTATAAAACACCAAAGTATGGAATCGTGGCATTAGGAATAGGGATGTTAGTTTTATTTTCACCGATTTTTAATTTAATAAAAATCGCTCTGACTGTCGCACTTACAATCACAGTTATTTATTTCATGGAAAAACAAAAAGATAAAAAGGCAGGTGCTTAATTAGTAAACGAAAAGGTACAACTTACAAGCTTATAGAAGGAAGGAAGCATGATGAAGACAATTTTAGATCAATTAACGATTAATAAAAATAGATTAAGCCAGAATATTGAACAACTAGCGGAAATTGGGAAGATTGGTGAAACGGGTGTTTGTCGTCCGACCTTATCAACCGTTGAAAAAAAGGCATTTGAGTTGGTTTCTAAATGGATGGAAGACGCAGGTATGACGACACGTCTTGATAACTGCGGAAATTTATTTGGTCGTATAGAAGGGAAAGACCCTGATGCTCCCGTATTAATGATCGGCTCACACTTAGATTCACAGCCCAATGGAGGGCGATTTGATGGAACTGCAGGTGTACTTAGTGGCATTGAAGCCGTTGCTACCATGACTGAAAAAGGAATTGTACCAGACCGGCCAATCGAAGTTGTCTCTTTTTGTGATGAAGAAGGGTGGCGCTTTAATAAAGGGCTTTTCGGTTCGAGAGGAATAATCGGAAAGTTAGATGAAGGTGAATTAGGAAGAGTAGATAAGGACGGAGTTACAAGAGAACAGGCATTACGTGAGTTCGGATGTAATCCAGATAAATTGTCGGACTCCGTTTATCCGCCAGGAAGCATTCATTCTTTTCTTGAACTTCATATCGAACAAGGTCCACTATTGGAAAAGGTAGATCAACCAGTTGGAATTGTCACGGGTATTGCTGGACCATTATGGCTAACTGTAAAAGTGAAAGGTTTTGCTGGGCATGCTGGAACCGTACCTATGTATATGCGTCAAGATGCACTAGTGGGTGCTTCAGAAATGATCCTTTCATTCAATGAGCTCGTAAAACGTGATTCTGCTGCGACAACAGTTGGAACAGTAGGAGCTCTCAATGTTTCTCCTGCATCTCGAAATGTTATTCCAGAGGAAGTTGAATTTACGATTGATCTGCGTGACATTGACCTGGATCGAAGAAATATGTGCGAATACGATCTGAGAGAGAATTTTAAACAAATTGCTGAAAAACACAACGTAACTGTTGAAATTATTGAAGACCAAAATAGTGAACCGAGTTTCTGTGCCGGATGGATTAAAGATATTATTCGTAGTGAATGTCAACATCTAGGTCTAGATGCACCGAACCTAATGAGTGGCGCTTTTCATGATTCGCTAATGTTGTCAAATGTATGTGACTACGGAATGATTTTTGTACGCTGTAAGGAGGGGATCAGTCATAACCCTGCAGAATTTGCCTCCAATGAAGATTTAGCAATCGGTGCCGACGTTCTCTATAGAACTGTGTTAAAAATGATGAAATAGTCGTGGAAATGTGAGGATTGTTTAATACTTGACAACTAAAACTGAAAAAGGGATTATAAACTGCAAACACCCAGGATCGTAGAAAAATTCCTGGGTGTTTTTATGCTATGATTTGTCACGGTCATAAGTTGCTTTTAAATGACACGCTAATTGAATTTTTAATACATCTTCATTATTTTGAAAATCAATATGAAGTAAATCTTCAATTTTTTTTAGTCGTTGATAAAGCGTATTAATATGAATATGCAGATCATTCGCTGTTTTCGTAGCGGAACGATTGTATTCAATGTAAGTAATGAGAGTTTTTTCTAAATCTTTGTTTCTGTCGTTATCAGACCATAACGGGGATAGTACATCATGTACAAATGATTCTATTTCTTGCGAGGATTGATTTAAAAATAAACGGTTTAAACCAATGTCTTCGTAACAAATAATATCATTTCTATTACGATCAGCTAAATAAGATAGGGTCTTCGTTGCTTCATCGTAACATTTCTTTACACTTTCCAGCCCTTTATAAGTACTGCTGATTCCACCTCGAAAGAGAGCATTATTACTATTTTTATATTCCTTTCTAATAGTCTGAATTTTAATTTGAATATGATTTAGGTCTTCAATCTCTAAACTTGATACAAGTAATATAATTTTATTATGGAATCCGTAAATTAATTTATCTGAAACCATTAGTTCATTTTTTATTTTAGAAACTAGTTGATGTATTTCTATCTCAAGCAGTTGTAAATCAGAGTATCCCGGTATCTCGAAAATAGCAATAAAACAGTAAGATGAGATGTCTATTCCGATTTCATTTGCTTGTTGAATTAATTGCTCGTTATCTTTATAGCTTAGTAAATTCTGAAACTGTTCGTGTCTTTTTTTATAATAGATTTCAGTAATTGTTTGTTTTTTAACCAATTCTAGAGCTAATACAGAGCTGCCTTGTTCAAGGGTCATTTGGTCAGATTTAGATAAAGGTTCTGATAAATGAACAATAAAGCAACCTAGAAAAGCAATACCGTTATATATTGGATACAGTAAATAACTGTTCTTATCATCGTCACTCACAGTAACATGTAATGAAATGCGCTTTTCCCTAAATATCATTTTCATTTCAAAAATACTGAAAGGTGGTTGCTTTGATCTTTTATTTAAATAGAACTTATTTTCAAGGGCATTAAAAAAAGATAATGTTGGTTTAATCATATGATTAAATTCGTAAATAATTTTTTCAACTCCCTGATTTTGCAAAGAAATATTGATTAATGCTTGATGTATCTCATGTCTTTTTTGGAGTTGCATGTTTTTTTCTTGAAGTTCATGACTTAACTCTGTAACCTCGACTAACCTTTTATTTGCCTCCATATAATATTGTGCATTTTGAATAGCAATTGCAGCCTGTTCAGCAAAACCTTGCAATAATTGTAAGTCATGATTGTCGAATACTTTTTTTTGCTTCCATTGATGAATAATCATTACACCAATTCTTTTGTCTTCAATTGATACAGGTACACCCATTGCTGCTTCCGGAGATTTCCCCGAAGTAAGATAATCAAAGTTTTCTGTTGAGATATTGTATTTGGACATTTCTTCAAATACGTCTTTTTTTGAATTGAATATTCTGCCTTTCCCGTCTTCGAAAATTTTGCCAGTAATTGATTCCCCGACTTTAAATTTTATATTATAAATGGAGTTATTGAATCCAACAGGCGCTTTAGGTGTTAACCTCTCACTCGTTTGATCATAAAGAAATAATAACCCGGCTTCTGCTGAAGGAATAACTTTAAGTGCATTACTTATAATTTTTTCAAGTACTTCATCAAGATCAAGACTAGAGGTTATTGAGTGAATACTATTGACGAGATTGTATAGTTCATTATCTTTTCTTTCGATAATTTCTTTCGTGTGATAAAGGTAGAAAAAGTAATATAAATGCTGAATTTCTTCTTTAGATAAAGGTACTGATTGCAAATAAATACAGACATTCACTTGGTTTCCTTCTGGGTAGAAATAAGAAAGGACCACTCGGTTGCTTTCTTTTACTATGTTATATGAGCTTTCTTCCTCATTTGATGAGTGAATTGAAGGGGGGGATGGTTCGTTATCTCCGTTATTATGAATTAAGTATTCATTATTCGTGAAATGATTATATCCCCACACTTGAAACGAACTATTTTTCAACTTATCTTTTAAAAATAATAGACTGTACTCAGTTGCGTTCATATGTAACTCCTTCTATCGTTATGTGATAATATACATTATATCATCTATTATTATGTATGTTACCACATTGTAATACTCCCAACCCCAGTGTATAGTAAAAAGTGTAGAAAGAAAAGACAGAAAATTAAGAAATGGTATCGATAGAATAATAAGAATTTACTACTTTGCTGAAACGAACCGCCACTATGGCTAGAACATAATCCTAAAGTCTTAACATCCTAGATTAGAAAAAACTGAATTCCTATTTTAACCTGATTTATAGCGGGGTTTGTAACCCGCTACTTCATTTTTGTAATTTATGAAAACGCTATCAATCAAGGAGGTGTTTGGGAAGATCCTTTCTGGGTGAAAAAATATGTTGGAGAAAGACCTGAATTGGTATTTGGGTACACGTGGTTTCTGGTAATTGTCAATGAAAGAAGAAAAGGTGGTGCTGATGATGGTAGAGGCTATGAGGTTAGCTAGTGGTTTCTTAGTTTGGGTTATTGCACTCATGGTTTTAGGCGTGGTCATTTTTCAAGCGATTAAGTTTATTCTGTTAGCAAAAGATGCAAGTAAAGAAATTGGCATGACAAAAGGTGAGGTGAATAGCGCCATAAAAACAGGAGCCATTTCGGCAATTGGCCCTTCATTTGCGATTATTATTGTTGCCTTATCATTAATCCCGTTTTTGGGAGAACCCCTGACGTTGATGAGGATTGGAATTATTGGATCGGCCCCGATTGAATCGGTTGGTGCAAGTCTAGGTGCAAATGCTTATGGTGCTGAATTAGGAAGTACGAGCTTTAATACCCAGGCATTTACAGCAGTTGTTTGGACGTTATGTTTAGGTGGGGTAGGCTGGTTACTGTTTGTTGCATTGGCTACGAAATCAATCAGTAAGATTGAAAAGAAAATCATCAATAAAAATGAAAAAAATAAAAAGCTTATGATGGTGATAGCCACAGCTGCAATGGTAGCTGCATTCGGGAATTTAGCAAGTGCTGAAATGGTTAAAGGATTTGAGTATATTGTAGCTGTACTGACAGCGAGTATAACAATGTTTGTTTTAACTGCATTAGCGGATAAGCTGCAGAAAAACTGGATACGCGAATGGTCCCTTGGCCTATCGATTCTTGCCAGCTTAGTTGTGGGTTACTTTATCATTATCTAATGACGGGGGGATAAATTATGGGTTTGAAAGAAACAATTGAGACAACAGTTAGCGGGACTAGTAGTTCTGCAATGGAACAGTTTCATAAAAGAGCTCATTTTTGGGGTCGATTGACAGTTTGGGCCGCGATAATCTTATCGTTATCGTTGCCGGTCGTTCTTTCATTTTTCTTAGGACATCATCCTGGTTGGAATGTTATTTTGAGTGGATTTCTCGCCTATGCAGGAATTATTGCTGTTGTTTGGGTGCTTGAACCAATCATGTATTATACTATTTTGGGTGTTTCGGGTACTTATATTAGTTTTCTGACAGGTAATGTAGGAAACATGTGTCTGCCAGCTGCTGCAGCAGCCCAAAATTCAATTGGTGCAGAGCCAGGAACCAAGAAAGGAGAAATAGCAGCGACACTTGCAATAGGAGCTGCATCATTAGTAAACAAAGTGTTTCTAATTCCAATGATCTTGGTAGGAGCCATGCTGGTTTCAAGAATACCAGAGCATATACAACAAGTGTTTCCGTTTATTTTACCAGCGATCTTTGGTGGGGTATTAGCTCAGTTTGCGATGAAAAAGCCAATTTATGGTGTGATTGGACTTGTGATAGGATTTGTAATTAATCTGACAGCACTGGTTGTTTATATGAAAATGTTACTATGCATCATTTTGACAATAACGATTTGCCTCTTCTTAGAAAAGAGAAACGAAGCAAAAATGCCTGTATAACGTTTTTTAGAGGAAGGGACATTTTTTCATGATTATCTTTACATCCACTTTTCCTCTTACACTTACAACGTTTAGAACTAAATTATTCATAATCAAAGGTGGGGAAACTTTTTTATGAAGGAACAATTAATGAAAATGCTGGAAGAACGAAAAGAAGAAATGATTACGATTAGACGGTATTTGCATCAATACCCGGAACTTTCGTTTAAAGAGGCAAATACCGCTAATTATATTGCCAATTTTTATGAGGGAAAAGATGTAGACATTGCACGGAACGTCGGTAATGGTTATGGAATTGTCGTCACAATTAAAGGAGAAAATCCGGGAAAAACGATTGCTTTACGTGCAGACTTTGATGCACTGGCAATTAAAGAAGAGACTGATGTACCATTTAAGTCGAAAAATGACGGTGTAATGCATGCGTGTGGACATGATGGACATACCGCTTACTTGATGATACTTGCTGATTGTCTCATTCAATTGAAATCATCTTTATCAGGTACAATCAAAATTATTCATCAGCATGCCGAAGAAACACCACCTGGTGGAGCAAAGAGTATTTTGGATTCAGGGATCCTTGATGATGTGGATCATATTTTTGGTACTCATTTATTTCCTACTGAATCTACAGGAACAGTTGGTTATAACAGCGAGTATTCGATGGCAGGGAGAAGTGGTTTTAACCTAGGTATTCAAGGAGCTGGCGGACACGGTTCATCACCACATTTGGCGAACGACCCGATTGTAGCTGGGGCACATTTTGTAACAGCGATTCAAACGATTATAAGCCGTAGATTAAATCCGTTTGATACTGGTGTAATTACGGTGGGATCTTTTGATGGGAAAGGCGCCCGAAATGTTATTAAAGATCGTGTTGAACTTGAAGGTGATGCTCGTTATATGTCAGTTGAGACAAGACAAATCATTGAAACAGAAATGCACCGAATTGTGAAAGGAATCGAAGCTGAATTTGCGGTAGAGTGCGATTTTACGTATGTTAATGATTATCCGCCTTTATATAATCACCCGGAAATTACTGAATTTGTAAAATCAACACTTGAAAAGGTGGACGACCTAGATATAAAACAAGTGATTGAATTTCCGAAGTTTTCCGGTTCAGAAGATTTTGCTTACTACCTAGAAAAGATTCCTGGAACATTCTTTTATATTGGCTGTAAACCAAAAGGAGTAGAAAAAGTCTATTTTAATCACCATCCGAAGTTCGATATTGATGAAGACTCCCTTTTGGTTGCGGCAAAATCAGTTGGACACGTTGTGTGTAGTTATTTTGAACAATATAATTATTCTCAATTTGAAAAAACAATTGAAATAAAATAATTCTTTTATAATATTATTTCTTTTTAGAAAAATAAAAATAGTAGGAAAATATAGTTGACAGTCGTAAATTAAGTCGTTATTCTAAACTTAATCAAAAAATGAATAGATTGCGGATGATGGTTGTAGGAGAGTGTATAAGTAAGTGCACACCGAAGGAGCAAGTTCCAAAAAGACCCTTGGGACAAATCTCTCAGGTAGAAGAACTACAACAGGACGCACCTCTGGAGAGCGCGTAATTAAACGCCACCAAAGGGGTAGACTTCGATAATAATGAAGTTAAACTCTCAGGTAAAAGGACAGAGAAGGGTAGCGAAAATAAACTATCTTTTTCTGTCCTTTTTGTTTGCAATCAAGGACAGAAAAGGTAGTGAGTGAGCTACCTTTCCTGTCCTTTTTTTCATGGATAAAAAGTGTAGCAGATAGATAAGTTAGGTGTTTTAAAAATTTAGGAGGGATTTGAATGAGTTTAAAACAAAATGATTCAGTTATTTTCGAAGCAATAGAAAGTGAAAAAAAACGTCAGCATAACACATTGGAGTTAATTGCATCTGAGAATTTTGTAAGTTCAGACGTATTAGAAGCCATGGGGAGTGTAATGACAAATAAATATGCAGAAGGTTATCCAGGAAAACGTTATTATGGTGGTTGTGAATACGTTGATCTTGCAGAACAAGCGGCGATTGACCGGTTGACTACTTTATTTGGAGCCAAATTCGCAAACGTCCAGCCTCATTCTGGAGCACAGGCGAATACAGCTGTATTTTTTGCCTTACTTCAACCAGGTGATAAAGTGATGGGAATGAATTTATCGCATGGTGGACATCTCACACATGGAAGTCCAGTAAGTATGTCAGGAAAATGGTTTGATGTTGTATCGTACGGGGTGAGAGAAGATACTCAGCTGATTGATTATGATGAGCTTGAAACAATAGCCAAAAAAGAAAAACCAAAATTAATTATTGCTGGTACAAGTGCATATCCAAGAAAGATTGATTTTGCAAGGTTTAGAGAAATTGCTGATCAAGTTGGTGCGAAGCTAATGGTGGATATGGCACATATTGCAGGTCTTGTTGCAGCAGGATTACACCCATCACCAGTTCCTTATGCTGACGTTGTCACAAGTACTACGCATAAAACATTACGCGGACCTCGCGGCGGTATCATTTTAACAAATGATGAAGAGATCATTAAACAAATTAATAAAGCGGTTTTCCCAGGTATCCAAGGCGGGCCATTGATGCACATTATTGCGGCTAAAGCAGTTGCCTTCAAAGAAGCGTTACAGCCAAGCTTTAAAGAATATGCCAAACAGGTCATCGAAAATGCCGAATCACTTGGTGAAGCTCTAAAGAAAGAAGGAGCAGCCCTAGTTTCAGGAGGAACAGATAACCATATTGTATTACTTGATGTACGTCCGTGGAACTTAACTGGAAAAGAAGCGGAGAAGTTGCTAGAAGAAGCAGGTATTACAGTGAACAAAAATACGATCCCGTTTGATCCGCAAAGTCCTTTTGTTACAAGTGGAATCCGCATGGGAACTGCTGCATTAACAACACGCGGGATGAAAAAGGATGAAATGGAGAAAATCGCTAAAGTAATCGCAGATGTATTGAAGAGTAAAGGGGATTCAACGGTTTTAGCAAAGGCAAAGGAAACAACAAAAGCCATTTGTGGTGCCTATCCATTATTTCAACAACCAATCAATGTGTAAGAAAGGAGCAATCACTCATGGAATTTCAAAGTTGTTTTGACATTATTGGTCCAATTATGGTTGGACCATCGAGTTCTCATACTGCAGGTGTCGTATCAATTGGTAAGTTTGTTCACGAACTTTTGGATGGATGTCCTGAAAAAGCAGAAATTACTTTCTACGGCTCCTTTGCAGAAACACATCAAGGACATGGAACAGATAAAGCGATTCTAGGTGGATTGCTTGGAATGGATACAGATGATTCCCGGATAAAACATGCCATCGAAATGACTCATCACAATGGACTATACTATAGGCTTCAACTTGAAGAGAGTTGTCCGTATTTTGATCACCCGAATACAACGGTTATATCGGCAAAACGTAAAAACATTGAAGTTAAAGTTGGTGGTGTGTCGTTAGGTGGAGGTTTATCAAAAATCTTTATGATTAACGATGAGATGAAAGATATCCGGTTGAGCTCAAGCGATAGTATATCGACGCTTGTAGCATGCTTCCATCAAGACATGAAGAAAGAAACTGTTCTAAAGGGTGTTGTATGATGGAAATCCGGTCAATGAGTGAGCTTATTGAAATTTGTACAACTGAAAAGAAAACGATTGGCCAAATCATGCTGATGATGGAAGAGGAAAAATCAGGAAAAGATAAAGAAACAATTTTCCGGATGATGGAAGAGCGCTTAATTAAAATGAAAGAAGCTGTAGATAGCGGAACAAACGACCCCTCGTCTGCACCGAGCGGTATTTCAGGTGGGGATGCAACGAAAATGAATGATTATGTAAGACAAGGTAAATCTTTATCAGGAAGTTTTATCAGTGATGCGATGACATTTTCACTTGCTACATCAGAGAGTAATGCACGGATGGGGGTCATCGTAGCCACTCCAACTGCCGGTGCTGCTGGGATATTACCTGGAGTACTATTCTCTCTTCAGAAAAATGGAGGCACCCCAAATAACGATTTGGTTATGGGATTGTTTACGGCAAGTGCACTTGGTTATGTTATTGCTAATCGCGCTTTTATTTCAGGGGCTGCAGGCGGTTGTCAGGCAGAGGTCGGCTCAGCAGCTGCGATGGCAGCAGGAACAATTGTTGAATTGAAAGGCGGTACACCAGAACAAGCGGTAAATGCAACGGCGATTGCAATGAAATCGCTCCTTGGTTTAGTTTGTGATCCAGTTGCAGGACTTGTTGAAGTACCTTGTATTAAGCGAAATGTCATTGGAACGTCAATCGCATTTTCAGCAGCAGACTTAGCGCTTGCTGGTGTTGAAAGCCGTATTCCGTGTGATCAAGTGATTGAAGCCATGTATAAGATCGGAAAAGATATGCCCTGGACACTCAAGGAAACGTCATTAGGGGGCTTGGCGATGACAGAAACAGGTAAAAAAGTGAAAGAACGTCTCTTTAAAAGATAAGAAAAATTCGGAGATGTCTAGCTCCAGCGCCTAGCCGCTCGAGGTCACTTCGGTCCGTCAAACGTGTCAAAAGGCGCGACACTTATTGTCGGCCCTCCAGTGCTTGTCGCGGCTGAGCAAGGCGCCTGCGCTTTCATATTAAAAAACTTAATCCAGGGGGTTTTGACATGAGTAATGAAACAACGTTACAGCGTACACCACTTTTTGAAACGTATGAAAAGTATGGTGCAAAAGTAATTGATTTTGGAGGATGGGCACTTCCGGTACAGTTTTCAAGTATTTTAGAGGAACATGAGGCTGTACGGAATCAAGCAGGTCTCTTTGATGTCTCTCATATGGGGGAAGTGCTCGTTGAAGGTAAAGATGCTGAAAGCTATCTTAACTGCCTGCTGACAAATGATGTTACAAAACTTAGTATAAATCAAGCGCAGTATACAGCAATGTGTTATCCAGACGGTGGTACAGTCGATGACTTGCTCGTTTACAAGCTTAGGAATGAAAAATATTTACTCGTCATTAATGCAGCAAACATCGAAAAAGATGTTGAATGGATGAAGCAGCATGTAAAAGGCGGAGTGACAGTTCAGAATATTTCGAATGATATTGCCCAACTTGCGATCCAAGGTCCAAAGGCAGAAGCAATCTTACAAAAATTAACCGAAACAGATTTATCGGCAATTGGCTTTTTCCACTTTGCTCAAGATGTCAATGTTGATGGTATTACAGAAGTTCTCGTTTCCCGAACGGGTTACACAGGAGAGGACGGTTTTGAGCTTTATTTCGCAGCTGACAAAGGTGAAGCACTTTGGAATAAGCTAATCGACGCGGGAAAAGATGATAGCTTAAAGCCGTGTGGACTTGGTGCGCGTGATACACTTCGTTTTGAGGCTCGTCTCGCACTTTATAGTCAGGAACTTACAAGTGATATCAGTCCCCTTGAAGCAGGAATCGGCTTTGCAGTGAAAACGAATAAAGAAAGTGATTTTATCGGTAAAGAAGCTCTTGCAAAACAAAAAGAAGAAGGATTAACACGTAAGCTAGTTGGTATAGAAGTAACAGGCAGGGGCATTCCACGCCACGGCTACAAAGTCCTTTCTGCTGCTGGTGAAGAGGAAATTGGTTTTATCACATCAGGAACACAGTCACCAACTTTAAAGAAAAGCTTAGGACTTGCTCTACTATCAGCAGAACATGCAAAGGTGGGAACAAAGCTGAAAGTTGAGATCCGTAAGAAATTGGTTGATGCTGTTGTAGTAAAATCACCGTTTTATAAAAAAGGGTAAAACTCACAAGGGAACGGGTAATAATAACAGATTCATAGGAAGTGGAAATTCCGAGAATGATACGATTTTTATTGGAGACGTTTTTAACCGTTAACCTAGTATTCGCATTTGATTAGTATATATATTAGAACTAAAAAATAGATAGATTTGAAAGGATGAAAAAATGATGACGACAATTACAGCAAACTTACGATATAGCAAGGAACATGAGTGGGTATTACAACTTGAAGGAAATCGTGTACGAATCGGGATCACTGATTATGCCCAAAATTCATTAGGAGATATCGTCTTTGTTGAAAATCCAGAAGTTGATGATGAAGTAACAGCAAATGAATCGATGGGAACAATCGAGTCGGTGAAAGCAGTTTCTGAACTCTTCTCTCCTGTATCAGGTACAGTAGTTAGTGTAAATGAAGATTTAGAGGATGCTCCAGAGACAATTAACGAACAACCATATGATGCAGGTTGGTTAATAGAAGTAGAATTATCAAATCCTGAGGAACTGGCCGCATTACTAAATGAAGATGGTTACAAAGCATTTATTGATGAAGGAGAGGAATAATATGACAGCTACTTTTCGATACCTTCCTGACACGAAACAAGATCAGAAGGAAATGCTCTCGTTATTAAATGTTAATTCTGTTGATGATTTATTTGCCGATATTCCAGCGGATATTCGTCTAGACGGGGAGTTAAACATTCCGAAGGCTGATCCGGAACCGGTACTTCTGAAAAAAATGTACCAGATGGCTGGAAAAAATAAAAATGCAAATCAATATTCTATTTTTCTTGGTGCCGGTACGTATGATCACTACATTCCTAGTGTCGTTAATCATATGATTTCACGTTCAGAATTTTATACAGCTTATACTCCTTATCAACCAGAAATCAGTCAAGGTGAGTTACAAGCGATCTTTGAATTTCAAACAATGGTTTGTGAATTAACAGGAATGGATGTTGCCAATTCATCAATGTATGACGGTTTCACTTCGCTTGCAGAGGCAGCATCACTTGCCGTTGCCCAAACGAGACGTTCAAAAGTATTGGTTTCGAAAGCGGTTCATCCTGAATCACGCTCCATTTTAAATACAGTTGCACGTGGTCAAGGGTATTCAGTTGAAGAAGTAAATCTTACTGAGGAAACGACCGACTTAGAAAAGCTGAAAGAACAAATTGAAAAGGATACTGCAGCGGTGATTGTTCAATACCCAAACTTCTTTGGCTCAATTGAAGACTTACAAGAAATTAAGAAAATTGCTGCAGAAAAAGGAGCACTATTAGTCGTTAGTGCAAATCCATTGGCACTAGCACTCCTAGAAGCACCAGGTAAATTAGGGGCGGATATCGTTATCGGTGATATGCAGCCACTCGGAATTCCGATGTCTTTTGGTGGACCACACTGCGGTTACTTTGCGGTTAACAAAAAATTTATGCGTAAAGTGCCAGGCCGTATTGTCGGGCAAACGACAGATGAAGAAGGAAAACGTGGTTTTGTGTTAACATTACAGGCTCGTGAGCAGCATATTCGTCGTGACAAAGCGACATCAAATATTTGTTCAAATCAGGCATTGAATGCACTTGCTTCGGCAATTTGTATGTCAGCTCTTGGAAAGCAAGGGATTCGCGATATGGCACAGTTGAATCTTGAAAAAGCGGATTACATGGCTAAACGTTTAGAAGAAAAAGGATTTTCTGTTGTCAATAAATCACCATTCTTTAATGAATTTGCCGTTGAACTTCCAATCCCTGTTAAGGTAGTGAATGAAGCACTTTTAAATGCAGGAATAATCGGTGGGTTTGATTTAGGAACTGATTACGGCTTAGACAAAGTCATGCTCATCGCTGTGACTGATCAACGAACAAAAGAAGAGATGGACCAATTTGTAGAAGTATTGGAGGCGGTTGTAAATGGTAGAGACTAATGAGCTAATCTTTGAAGTCAGTCAACAAGGACGTGTTGGTTACAGCCTTCCTGAAAGTGACGTCGGCAAAGTTGATGTAAATGATAAATTTCCGAAACATTTAATTCGTGATACAGCAGCAGAGCTTCCAGAAGTATCAGAGCTTCAGCTCGTACGCCATTATACAGCACTGTCGAATAAAAACCATGGGATCGATAACGGTTTCTATCCGCTTGGATCTTGTACGATGAAATATAACCCGAAAATTAACGAAGATGTGGCGCGTTTTGAAGGTTTTAGCCGCATTCACCCATATCAGCCAGGCGAGACTGTACAAGGAGCGTTGCAGCTATTATACGAATTACAGGAAGAATTAGCTGAAATCACAGGTATGGATGCTGTGACATTACAACCATCCGCAGGAGCTCAAGGTGAATGGACCGGTCTAATGATGGTAAGAGCCTATCATGAGCAAAAAGGAGAGACAAGAACAAAAGTCCTAGTTCCAGATTCCTCTCACGGTACAAATCCAGCAACGGCATCGGTGGCTGGTTATAAAGCAGTAACGATCCCATCGAATAAGGATGGTTTAGTTGACCTAGAAGAATTAAAGAAACATGTTGATAGCGATACGGCAGCCTTGATGCTGACAAACCCTAATACACTTGGATTATTTGAAACAGAAATCAAAGAAATTGCTAGAGTGGTTCATGAAGCAGGCGGCTTACTGTACTATGATGGCGCCAATGCTAATGCGATTTTAGGTAAAACAACACCAGGAAAAATGGGCTTTGACATCGTTCACTTAAATCTCCACAAGACATTCACAACGCCACATGGCGGTGGTGGTCCTGGAGCAGGTCCAGTCGGTGTAAAAGAAAAGTTAATTCCGTATTTACCTATCCCGCGTATTGAAAAAGATAATGGACAATACGTATTGAACTCAAATTATCCACTTTCAATCGGTCGCGTCAAAGGCTATTATGGAAACTTTGGTATTCTCGTTCGTGCTTATACGTATATTCGCACGATGGGTCCTGATGGATTACGTCAAGTATCTGAAAGTGCGGTTCTTCATGCGAACTACCTTCGTAAAAAACTGGAGCCGTATTTTGAAGCTCCATACTCACAAGTTTGTAAACATGAATTTGTTTTATCAGGATCAAGACAGAAAAAATTGGGCGTTCGAACACTTGACATGGCAAAACGTCTTCTAGATTTTGGCTACCATCCACCGACAATCTATTTCCCTCTAAATGTAGAGGAATGTATGATGATTGAGCCAACAGAGACAGAGTCAAAAGAAACGATGGACGCATTTGCTGATGTCATGGCTCAAATTGCTAAAGAAGTTGAGGAGAACCCAAGTGTTGTACTAGAAGCACCACATACAACTGTCATTGGTCGATTGGATGAAGTGCAAGCAGCCCGACAACCAATCTTACGTTATAAAAAAGAGGAAAAAATTGATGAGAAACTAGCAGACAAAGAACTAGTAAAATCCTAAACTACTTCTACAGTTGAAAGTAAACCACCGGGAAGGAAATTCACTCCTGGTGGTTTATATTAAACCAAATTGAGGGACATTTTAAGTTTCAGTCATAGGAGTGATAAGATGCCGATCGAGTACGTCCGTAAACCAGAATGGCTAAAAATTAAATTAAATACGAATGCAGAGTACACCGGAATAAAAAAGATGATGAACGAAAAAAACCTGAATACGGTCTGTGAAGAAGCAAAATGTCCGAACATACACGAATGCTGGGCTGAACGTAAGACGGCGACATTCATGATCTTAGGGAGTATTTGTACACGTGCTTGCCGTTTTTGTGCGGTAACAACGGGACTGCCGACCGAGCTCGATTGGGAAGAGCCAGAACGTATTGCCGAATCAGTAGAGCAAATGGGATTAAAACATGCCGTGATTACGGCTGTTGCTCGGGATGATCTCAAAGACGGCGGAGCTCAAATTTTTGCGGAAACAATAAGAGCAGTACGCCGACGTAATCCATTTTGTAGCATTGAAGTACTTCCATCGGATATGAATGGGGAATATGAAAATTTACAAACCTTAATGGATGCAAAGCCGGATATACTAAATCACAACATTGAAACAGTGAAGCGTTTATCTCCAACAGTCCGTGCCAGGGCAACATATGAGCGTTCACTAGAGTTATTACAACGAGCCAAACAACTTAGCCCAACGACTCCAACTAAATCAAGTATTATGATTGGTCTTGGTGAAACAAAGGAAGAAGTTATCGAAACAATGGATGATCTCCGCGCTCATGAGGTTGATATTTTGACTATTGGCCAATATTTACAACCGACAAAAAAACATTTACAAGTCCAAAAGTATTGGAGCCCGCAAGAGTTTCAAGAATTGAAGGAAATTGCAATCTCAAAAGGCTTTAGTCATTGTGAATCAGGACCGCTTGTTCGTTCTTCTTATCATGCTGATGAGCAGGTTGAATCAGCACGGGTTAATGCCTAAGCTTGTAAGATCTGGATTCGTGAGAAAGGAGGGGATTCGATGGTTATTACACTTACAGATACTGCGTTACAGAAGCTAAAAGGAAT
Organism: Anaerobacillus sp. MEB173; assembly: GCF_052119505.1. Taxonomy (NCBI): domain Bacteria; kingdom Bacillati; phylum Bacillota; class Bacilli; order Caryophanales; family Bacillaceae; genus Anaerobacillus; species Anaerobacillus sp. MEB173. The sequence goes on along the minus strand of NZ_JBJMAU010000001.1, from coordinate 497,145 downwards.
CGAGATCAATGAAGAACGTTCAGCACGAATTGATGCTGATGTAGCTGGAGGCTGTGGGGTGTCAGTCAAGTTTTCGTTAATTGTTGATGAGCCCCGACGAAACGATACGGTGATTGAGTATGAAGGAATTCAAATTCGCATCGATCGGTTTACAAAACGGTATTTAGATGAAGAAACTCAAATTGATTATTGTGAAGAACAAGGGTTTCTCGTTGGGGAAAGCTTTGAATCAAGTGCATGTGCGATTGAAATAGATTAAGAGGAGAAAAGAAAATGCAGAAATCAGGAACAGAACGAGTGAAACGTGGAATGGCGGAAATGCAAAAAGGCGGCGTCATTATGGATGTTGTCAATGCAGAACAAGCAAAGATTGCCGAAGCAGCAGGTGCTGTTGCGGTTATGGCACTAGAACGTGTACCAGCTGACATCCGTGCCGCTGGTGGTGTAGCGCGTATGGCAGATCCGAGAATTGTTGAAGAAGTGATGAATGCTGTTTCAATTCCAGTGATGGCAAAAGCAAGAATCGGGCATATAGTTGAGGCCAAAGTGCTTGAAGCAATGGGTGTTGACTACATTGATGAAAGTGAAGTATTAACACCAGCTGACGAAGTGTTCCACCTATATAAACGAGACTTTACCGTACCATTTGTTTGTGGTGCTCGGGACTTAGGTGAAGTTTGCCGCCGGATTGGTGAAGGGGCATCAATGATCCGGACAAAAGGTGAGCCCGGTACAGGAAATATTGTTGAAGCAGTTCGTCATATGCGCATGATGCAAGCGCAAATTAAGAAAGTTGCTTCAATGTCTACCGATGAACTAATGACGGAAGCAAAAAATATAGGCGCTTCATACGACTTATTACTTCAAATTAAAGAAACAGGAAAGCTGCCAGTTGTAAATTTTGCTGCGGGTGGTGTAGCAACCCCTGCCGATGCGGCTCTCATGATGCAGCTAGGGGCAGATGGTGTGTTTGTTGGGTCTGGTATCTTTAAGTCTGATCATCCAGAAAAATTTGCAACTGCAATTGTCGAAGCAACTACTCATTACGAAGACTATGAATTAATCGCCAATCTATCAAAAGGATTAGGGAATGCAATGAAAGGGATTGAAATCTCAACCCTTCAACCTTCTGAACGAATGCAAGATCGTGGCTGGTAGAATTGGAGTAGAGTAAAGCAGAAAGATTGATAGTGAAAGAGACGAGGGGGAGAATTTGTTGGCAAAAGAATATGATGTTGTCATTATCGGTGGAGGTCCTGGCGGATATGTCGCGGCAATTCGTGCATCTCAATTGGGGCTAACAACGGCAGTTATTGAAAAAAGTAAAGTTGGTGGAACTTGTCTACATGCGGGGTGTATCCCAAGCAAGGCCTTGTTAAGAAGTGCAGAAGTATATGCCAATACGAAGCACGGTGAACAGTTTGGTGTCATTGCCCCAGAAGTTAGTCTCGATTTCTCAAAAGTACAATCCAGAAAAGAGGAAATTACAGATCGTTTGTTTAAAGGGATCCAACATTTATTGAAAAAAGGAAAAATCGATGTTTATGAGGGTAAAGGCAGTATTTCAGAAGCAAAAGATGTTTTGATTGAAACTAGCGATGGAGAACAAATCACACTTCATTCAAAAAACATTTTAATTGCAACAGGATCTCGTCCTAGAACACTTCCTGGCCTTGAAGCAGATGGACAATACGTGATGACTTCAGATGAAGCATTACAAATGGAAACCCTTCCTAGTTCGATTATTATTGTTGGCGGTGGCGTTATTGGGATTGAATGGGCATCAATGCTCAATGATTTTGGTGTGAAAGTAACTGTGGTTGAATATGCTGATCGCATTTTACCGACAGAGGATAAAGATGTTTCAAAAGAAGTACAACGATTAATGAAGAAAAAAGGTGTGAAAATCGTAACAGGTGCGAAGGTACTTCCAGATACATTAGAAAAGGGCGAAGGTGTTGCGATTACAGCTGAACATAAAGGAAAAGAAACACAGTTTTCGGCTGACAAACTATTAGTGTCTGTTGGTCGAGTACCAAATACAAGCGGAATCGGTCTTGAGAATCAAAACATTAATGTTGATCGTCTGTTTATTAAAACAAATGAAAACTATCAAACAAGTGAACCTACTATTTATGCGATCGGTGATGTGATTGGTGGGCTACAACTTGCCCATGTTGCCTCACATGAAGGAATCATCGCAATTGAACATATGGCAGGTAAAGAGACTTCACCACTTGATCTGACGCTTGTTCCAAAGTGCGTCTATAGCAATCCAGAAGTAGCGAGTGTCGGTTTAACAGAAGAAGAGGCAAAAGAGAAAGGATTCGAAGTAAAAATAGGAAAATTCCCATTCCGTGCGATTGGAAAGGCGTTAGTTTATGGTGAATCGGATGGCTTTGTCAAACTTATCGTTGAAGAAACAACTAATAAGCTATTAGGAGCACATATGGTTGGACCGCATGTAACCGATATGATTACTGAACTAGGTCTTGCTCATGTATTAAACGCAACATCTATGGATATTTCACATACCATCCATCCACACCCGGCCTTATCTGAAGCAATTGGTGAGGCTGCATTAGCTATTGACGGTAAGGAGATTCATGCTTAAGAAGAAAAAAGGAGGGAGGAAGAGTAAATGCATACAGAAAAAGAGGTTAGTCAGGCTACTCTGTTAATTACGTGTCCAGAAAAACCAGGTATTATCTCAGAGATGTCTAATTTACTGCTAGAGCACAGCGCTAATATTATCCACTTTGACCAACATACTACTGATCCTAAATCAGGGATGTTTTTTATGAGAATTGAGTTTGAATTAGAAGACTTTAATTCTTCGTTTAGTACTCTTGAACAAAACTTACATTTGATGGCTGAAGATTATCCAATGGAATGGACGCTGAGTAGTAAGAAAAAATTAAAACGAATGGCCATTTTTGTATCAAAAGCCGATCACTGCCTAATGGAGCTAATCTGGCGTTGGAAATCGAACGAAATTCAAGTAGACATCCCAATGGTCATTAGTAATCATGAGGATTTAAAAGAAGAGGTTGAAGGGTATGGTATTCCATTTTATCATATTCCGATCTCTTCTGATTCGAAAGAAATTGCAGAAAAGAAAGCATTAGAACTGCTAGATGGAAAGGTAGACTTTATTGTTTTAGCAAGATATATGCAAATTCTTTCTCCTAGTTTTATAGCGAAATACCCAAATCAAATCATTAATATCCATCATTCATTCTTACCGGCATTTGTTGGCGCAAATCCTTATGCAAGAGCATTTAACCGCGGGGTTAAGCTGATAGGAGCAACTGCACATTATGTAACGAATGATCTTGATGAAGGGCCGATTATCCAGCAAGATGTGGAACGAGTAAATCATCGTTATACGATAGAAGGGTTGAAAGTTGCAGGACGACATGTAGAACGTCTTGTTCTTGCCCAAGCTGTTTCCTGGCATATTGAAGATAAAGTGATTGTCCATGGTAATAAAACGATTGTATTTACATGAGTTTTTCTGTTCATTTTTATCAAGATAGACAACTCATTACAGCCAGCCTAGTTTGTTTAGGTTTGGCTGTTTCTTTCTATAATATTAGAAAAATACTAGTTGAAAATGACGTTTACGAGTAGAAGTTTTTAAATGAATTGATAAAATCAATTTTAAAAAATGATTAAAGATAATTTTATTATGAATATTAGCAAAAAAATAAGGCTACTGGGACGTTCCAGTAGCCTTATTCTTATCGCTCATCGATTAACTAATCTCTTTTTCAACAGAACGAGCCGCATTAACATTACCGTAGAAATTTGTGAAATAATCATTGGTCTCAGCTACGACAACTTTCCAAAGAAGGAGAAGGGCAATTAAGTTTGGAATCATCATTAATGCATTGGCCATATCAGCAAATGCCCAGACTGTTGTAAGGTTAGCAACTGTCCCAATACCACAAGCGGCAATATAAATAAGACGATAACCTGCAATTCCTTTAGAGCCAGCTAAGTATTCAAAGCACTTTTCCCCGTATATATACCAGCCAACGATTGTTGAGAAGCCAAAGAAGATAACCGAGAAGGAAACAATATATTCACCAACTACACCTAGAACAGAAGCAAACGCTGCACTGGTCAATGCGCCCCCTTCAAGTGCTGCGTCATGAGTCACGCCAGAAAGTAACCCGCCAGATGGATCCCAGAAACCTGTAATAAGCAGTGTTAAACCAGTCATTGTACATACAATAATCGTTACGATAAATGTACCAGTCATGGCTACGAGTGCTTGTTTAACAGGGTGATCTGCACGTGCGTTCCCGGCGATTAATGCTGCTGTACCAAGACCTGCTTCGTTTGAGAAAATTCCACGAGCAACACCATTACGTATAGCCTCGGATACGACAACACCTAGGAAACCACCAGCTGCAGCAACAGGATTAAAGGCATAATGAAAAATTAATTGAAAAGCTGGGATAATCATATCGTAATTTAGTATAAGAATGATGATTGCTCCCCCTATGTAAAGGAACGCCATAATCGGAACAAAGAAACTAGCAACGGTACTAATACGCTGAATTCCACCGAAAATAATAAAGCTCACTAATAAAACTAAGATTAAGCCAGTAACCCAGTTAGCAATGCCAAAGCTGTTGCTTGTTACATCAGCAATCGTATTGGACTGTACGCTGTTTCCAATACCCAAAGCGGCAAAGGCACCAAATAAGGCAAAGGTAATCGCTAGCAGCTTATATTTTTTCCCCAGGCCCCGTTCGATGTAATACATCGGCCCACTTGAATATTCACCATTGTCATTTTTTACACGATATTTCACAGCAAGCAAGGCTTCAGCGTACTTTGTCGCCATACCTAGTAAACCAACAACCCACATCCAAAAGATTGCACCAGGGCCACCAAGTGTGATAGCAGTTGCAACACCAGCAATGTTTCCGTTCCCTATAGTCGCAGCGAGTGCTGTCATAAGTGCCTTAAAATGACTTACATCTCCTTCAGCAGCAGCATCATTATGATCTTCTTTACCAAATCCAATCTTAAATGCATAAATGAGATGGCGAAATTGCAATCCTTTTAAAACAAATGTTAAAAACAAGCCTGTCCCAAATAATAAGATAAGACTTGGAGGACCCCATAATACGTTATTGATTTTTCCTAATATCTCTAAGATATCCATTTTATCACTCCTAAAAATAACATTTTTTAGATTGTACGTTAAGTTACTCTAGGGTGTAAGCGCTTTCCTTTTTGGGTATATTGACTGCAGTTTTTAATATTGTGTGGACTACCACCTCTTTATTTGTTATTCCTATTTTTTCTCCACAAAAAAGGACAGAGAAAAATAGGTGATTTCCTATTTTTCTCTGTCCTTTTACCTGAGAGTTTAACTCCGTGGGTGGCTCATGGCTCTCTCCAGAGACGCGTCCTACTGTGGTCCTTTTACCTGAGAGATTAATGCCTAATATTTAGGCCTTGCTCCTTCGGTGCTAAACGATTTGTTTAGTCTCTCCCACAATATTCAACCGCTATTATTCATTTAAATTCATTTTATTACACTAAAAGAATAAAGTCAATTTAATATTCAGAATTATATGTCACTTGTGGATTTTATTTTGTTATGGTTAATGATCAATAAAAGAAATTATAAATTGGGCATTTTCATTTAGTAATGTTGAAAAAGTAGTCGCTGAATGTGAGTATGATAATATACCATGAATTAAAGTGCTAGAAAAATTGCATATGAACAGTACGGAATTAGTAGATACAATGTTGAAATGGGAATTGACAAGCCTAAACTACAAAAAGACGTGCAAATAGCACGTCTTTTTGATTAAGGTATTACCTTATGTGTATGGTGAAATTTTAACTAAATATTAAGGATGATAAATCAACGGGTTATTGGAAAAGCTAATCTCTTGAACCACATGAATTGCACCAAAAGACTCTTTTAAGCTCTTCACATCCAAAACGATCCGCCTTTCTACATATAGTATTTACAAGAATATGTACAAATGGCTATAGAAAGTTTAGGTGTAGAAGTATTGTAACAATTACAGCAAAAACAAATGTGCAAAAGGGGTTCCATAATGAACTGCCCCCTGTCTACTTGGCAGGGGGCAGTTCATTATATCTGGTCCCTTTTTATTTTATACTTTGCAATCGATTATTTAGATGTTATAGTGTATATACAGATATAAACACCATAACACTTGGAGGTCATAAATAAATGAATTTATTAGATACTTTATGGGCTTATGTTCTTGTTTTTATATTTGCTGCGGTGCCATTTTTTGAGGCATATGGCGTTATTCCGATTGCGATGATTGCTGGTTTATCTCCAGTACCAGTCATCATCCTTGGTTTAGTCGGGAATATTGTAACGGTTTTATTTGTGATTGTTTTTATTAATAAAATTAAAGAATGGAGACAAAAGGAAAAAAGTAATGAAGAAAAAGCACCCGGTACGAGAGCAGTAAGAGCACAAAAGTTATGGAAAAAGTACGGCTTACCAGGGCTTGCCATCATTGGTCCGTTATTTGTTGGGAGTCACCTTACTGCGTTTATGAGCTTAACATTAGGAGGAGCGAAAAAGAAAACAGCCTATTGGATGACAACAAGTATCGTGATATGGAGTTTAACATTTGCTGTTTTGGTTCATTTTGGTATCGATTTATTAGGCCATGGAGAGCGCAATCTTTTTGAGTAAAAGGAGGGGGAAGTGACTTGTTTCAACAGGCATTTTGGTTAGCAAAAAAAGAACTAAAAGCACAATGGATAGCCATTAGCTTGACGTTATTAGCAACGATTTTTATTGCTATATTTTCTAGTATTCTTCTTGATCAATCTGTAAGAAAGTTATTTGGGGATGAAATGATGTTTTATAATCATACGTTACTGGACATTATTTTTCTCGTACTGACCCCATCGTTTGCAGCGATCTTTATGTCTCGACCGTATTTAAACTTTCAAACCGTTAAAGACGATCCATTTAGTAAAAGAATGGCCTTATTGCGTTCGTTGCCAATTCCTATTCCAACACTCTCGTTAAGTCGAATCCTTCTCATGGTTGGAACATTACTCATGATGTCCTTTGCATTTTATTTAACGATAACGATTGTATTGCCAGGACATTTCTTTGAACTTTTAACACCGGTTGAGTATTTGATTTTTATCCTCTTTTGGTTCGGGTATGCACTAGCTATCGGAGGGATCAATCCATTTATTGAATATGGAACAAATGGAAAAATACTGCATATTGTTCCATGGGCTTTTATCGTTGTCTTTTTCGTAACAGTATTTATTTTCTACAATTTAGTCGACCAAGGCATCGTCGAAACGGTATTGGTACTTATTAAGAGTCATGGCTGGCCATTAGCTATCATCTCCCTTCTTGTCGGTGTATGGGGTAGTTATATTTGGAACAAATTTCTGACTATTAGATTATCAAAAAGAGATTACTTGTAAGGAGGGAGGAGGAAGAGATGAAGCTACCGATTCGTGTCTCGGAGGAAAGCAGGGAGCCGATCTATCATCAAATTGAAACTCAGGTTAAAGCGTTAATTGTCGGTGGTCAGCTTCCACCGGGAACACCCCTTCCTTCTATTCGAGCATTGGCCAGTGAATTAGCGTGCAGTGTGATTACAACGCGGCGGGCTTACCAAAATTTAGAAAGTAGTGGCTATATCAAAACAGTACAAGGAAAAGGGACATTTGTTAAAGAGGTCGAGGCACTACAAAAGGAACAAGCAAAACAAAAAGTTGTATATGATGCTTTTCAAAAAGCGATTGAACAAGGGAAGCAGGTCGGTTGTTCGATAGATGATTTATTGACGATTTTTAACGAAGTGATAAAGCGGAATTTTGATAATTAAGTAAATGGGGGATAGACATGTTTACCTCAATTGTTGATATAAAAGGATTGACGAAACATTATAAAAAGTTTTCTTTAGGTTCAATTGATTTTCAAGTCGAAGCAGTATCCAAGTTGGGACGACAAGCAGTACACTCAATTACTTGAGAGATATCATATCGATGAAGGTCAAAAGTATGGGAAATGCTCAAAAGGGACAAAGAAGAAAGTTGAGTTTATCTTTGCTCTTTGCCATGAACCAAAGCTTCTGTTATTAGATGAACCATCAGCAGGTGTTGATATCATTTCACAACGGAAAATGAAAGAAGATCTTATGACTTATATGGAAGATGGGAAAAGAAGTATTGTCCTAGCTACCCATAACATCGATGAGGTTAAGCAACTGTGTGATTACATTACAATTTTGGAAGAAGGAAAGATCATCCACTCATTTGAAAAAGATGAGTTTCATGATAAATGGGCACGGTTATGGGTATCACACGTTTCAGAAGTGTTGAAGAATCATCCGAATGTAATAAAGATAGAAGAAAATCCTTTGCAATTGGTTACGGATGATTTACCAGTCATCGAAAAAGAGTTAGAAACAGAAGGAATTACCATTAACCATATTAACCGTTTATCACTTGAGGAAGTAATTGAACATATGGTTGGCGAGAATAAAAAGTAAATGAAACTTAGTTCTTGTTCCAATCGTATAGGTCGTAAGAAATATATCTACTATATTTAAAGGTGAAGACTATGTATTTTCCGTCTAAAAAGATCTATGTCTAACGCTCATTATTTGGGGAACGGTTCTCATTATGTTTGTCCCAGCGATTACGAGGCAAGACGTAATTGGAATATTCATTACATTTCCGATGGCGTTCTTTATATGCTGGCTTTGGTTTGCGACAGGCTATACGATTGAAAATGGGGTAATCAAAATAAAATTTGGTCCATTTCGTAAAACGGTGTACATTGAGGAAATAAGCAAAATCAATAAAACCAAACAATTTTTTTGGTGTGAAATAATTTTGTCAAATGTGTATTTATGATGAACTACATCAACTGTAAAGTGTTATTCTTATTCAATTTCCACCGTCCAACGGTGTACTAGAAGTTTGGCGGGACTGTGTGGGAATCGAACCCACCGGAGACGGCACGCGCCTCCCATAAGGTTTTGAAGACCTCGGCAAACACCAGTTACACAACCAGCCCCATATAAAAAGAAATTCTTCATTTACTATGAAATCATTTTCTCACAGGTTCATATTATACAGCTTGTTCTATATTTTGACAAGCTTTTATTTTAAAGAAACAAATTTGAAATGTTGACGATATCGCCTAATAATTAAAGAAATTTTAGGAAAGAGCCAGTGTATAATATGAAAAAACAATCTCAGGTCGCTGATAAGGTAGGCTGGACGCTCGTTCCTGGGGGCGGGACAAATGAATCACGCGGTGGTACTTGGATTGGCAGAGTAGTAACGATTTCCAAAGATTCAGAGACTGCTCACAAAGTATTGGAAGTAATTGAGCATGTTACATCGTAAGAAGTAAGTAAACAATTGTTACATGATCCATTTCGTGAGAGTCACTTTCAAACGAATGAAAAACGATTAGGAGTCCAAATAAGTGTTGATGATTTTGGGATTGGCTACAGTTCACTAAATTATTTGCGAGAGCTACCGATTGATCGCTTGAAAATTAATAAATCATTTATTGGTGATGTGACGGTTTCTTCATCGAAAAGTTCAATTATCTCGACGATTGTCTATCTGGCTCATAACTTAAACCTTCACGTGATTGCAGAAGGTGTCGAAGAGGAAGCCCAGGTTGAGTTTTTAAAGCGCAATGATTGCCCTGAGATCCAAGGATCTTATTTTGGTAAATCATTACCAGTTACTGAATTTGAAGAGCAATTTGTCGAGGTTCAACATCGTGCTAAAAAATGGAAGTGCTCTGAGTAAGGAATTAACCTATTAGTAAATCGGACTGTTTTTCTTTGTTCGATTTACTTATTTTTTTATAAATACCACTTTTGGGTACACTATAAACTAATGATTCTTCAGTTAGCATAGATTCGGGAGTGACTGCTATGGAGGACTTATCTTTTAGTCTTATTTTACTTCTAGTGTTCTTATTGTTTTTATCTGCCTTTTTTTCTTCTGCAGAAACGGCGTATTCGAGTGTAAATAAAATTCGTCTAAAAAACCTTGCTGACGAGAATCATCGTGGCGGTATGCGGGCACTTGGAATCGCCGAAAATTTTGATAAAGCATTGTCAACGATTTTGGTTGGCAATAATATTGTAAATATTGCTGCAGCCTCTATTTCAGCGCAGATTGCGACAAATATTTTTGGGGCTGGGTCAGGTATACTCATAAGTACCATTGTAATGACGATTTTAGTATTGATATTTGGGGAGGTATTACCAAAATCAATAGCAAAAGAAAATGCTGAACGCTTTTCAATTTATATTTCTGGCATTCTTTCTTTACTAATGACAGCTCTTACACCTGTGACTTGGTTTTTTTTACAGTTAAAGAAGGCTACTTCCAAGATGTTTCAATCAAACACATCACCTTCTGTCACAGAAGAAGAGCTGAAAGTGATGATTGATATTAGTGAAGAGGAAGGGGTTATCGACCAGCAAGAAAAGGAACTTGTACATAGTGCCCTTGATTTTAACGATATTTTAGTCGGTGAAATACTAAAGCCTAGAATTGATATGGTTGCTGTAGAGGTGAATCAACCAATTGAAGAAATATTAGACGTGTTTTTAGAGGAACGGTATTCACGTGTTCCGGTCTATGAAGATAACATTGATAATATAATTGGAATTTTATCTGAACGTGAATTTTTATCCCAGCTTGTCAGGCAAAAGGAATTTGAAGTGAGAGACCTGTTACGTAAGCCGATGTTTGTTGTTGAATCGTTAAAAATTTCGACTTTATTGCCTGAATTGCAAAAAAGTAAAACACATATGGCAATTGTTATTGATGAATTTGGAGGCACTGAAGGACTTATTACGATGGAGGATATACTTGAGGAAATTGTTGGCGAAATTTGGGATGAACATGACGAGAAAATAAGTATAATGGATCAACTTGATGAACATACGTATGACTTTTTTGCTGATTTTGCACTTGATGAGTTTTGCGAGATGATGAAAATTACTTTACCAATCAGTACATATCATACGCTTGGTGGTTGGTTTGTAGAAGCGTTACAACGTATCCCAGTCATAGGTGATGAGTTAAATATTGATCATGTAACCATTATTGTTGCAGAAATGGAAGGGAAGCGAATTCGACGGTTTAAAGTAATTGTTAATGAGCTTGAGGAAGAAGTAACATAGATTGAAAAGCATCACTGAGATATGTGGTGTTTTTTTGATGGATACGATATGTAAAAAATCTTATTAGTATGCGCAAAATTTTTTTACAAATATATAAATAATATTTAGAATTTTATAAATTTATGGCCGATTTCATTGTTTTTATTCTTTGGCACGCTTTTTGCAAGTTAAATGGTATAACGAAGAATAGTAAAGGGGCGTGTAAGTAATGATTAGTACATTTCACCCATTATTAGAAGGTGCCTTTGAGCTTCACGTACATAATGCACCAAGTCTGGCTCCGCAAAAGCAAACAGATTTGGAACTAATAGAAGATGTAAAAAGAGCAAGTCTGGCAGGTGTGATATTAAAGGGAGATGAATTTGAGTCGGTTCAAAGAGCTCAAATGATTCGCAGTAAAGAGCCAGAGCTTCATGTATACGGTGAATTTGTTTGTAATCATTTTGCCGGTGGATTGAGTCCAGCTGCGGTGGAAAAGGCGATTCAAGCTGGAGCGAAAATTATTTCAATGCCAACTCTTTCTGCATTAAATCATCAGCGGTATTTCGGCACCACCTTAAAGCATTTTAATAAAAGAAGGAACGGCAGTAGCCAAAACAACGGACTAGTGATTTGGGATGAGAATCAGAAGGTATTACCACAAGTGCATGCAATTTTGGAGCTTATTGCAAACAATGATGTTGTTTTAGCTACAGGACATATTAGCTCGGATGAAATCAACGTCCTAGTAGAGGCAGCATTAAAACATAGAGTAGAAAAAATTTTGGTTCAGCAAACAGATCTAGGTATATCACGTCTGCCATATGAAGCTGAGTTAGAATTTGCGCGCAAAGGATGTTTTATTGAAAAAAGCTACTTAGCATGCAGTGAAGATTATCAGGCATTAACATTACGACAAATGGCAAAAAGCATAAAGCTATTAGGCGCAGATTCGTGTGTCATGGTAACGAACTATGGTCAGCTTCATAATATTTCTCCAATTGATGCGATGAATTTATTCGTTGAGGATATGCTTCACGTTGGTATTTCTGGTAATGATATTCGCAAAATGATTGTAGATAATCCAAGGAAATTGTTAGGACTAGATGCAACCATTGAAGCTGGAAATCGATATCATCAACATTCTTTAAAAAGAGTATCCTGAAAGTAATACTGAGGGGCTAGGTAGTCCCATTAAAAAAAATCCTGACTACGTGACAGTCAGGATTTTTCGTATTGTTTTAGTTATTGTTTGATGTTAATAGAATTTTAGATTGACAATCGTAAGCCTTTCCATTATGGTTTGAAAAAAAGAGTTGTTATTCTAGTTAAAATGATAAATTCTTACATAGTAGGGAGTAAATGACGAATGACATTTCTGCAATCGAAACTAGTAAAAAAATACGTATTCATTTCATTAATTGTTAGTATTTGTTCTTTAATCGCCATCTATGTCATTACGTTTCAAGTAACAAATCAGTCAGTCCAAACGGAAATTGAGTATCGCAATGAACTTATGGCAAAAACAATTAGCAAGAAAACGACTTTTATTGTGTCAAACATTATTAATGATATGAAAATTATTTCGAATCAATACGTCCACAATGTTGAGAATGAAGGTCAAGTTGATCTGAGTGAAGCACATGAAATAGTATCGAGAAGTGCGCTGTATTCCACGATCGCTCTTTTTGATCACAATGGTCACATTATTAAAACGACCCCGGAAACACCACTATTTGCTGAGGGCAATCCTTTTACAGAAATGATTGAAAGAGTAAGCTGGAGTAAAACGTTTTACATCTCTCCCTTACATATGATTGATGGACATCGACCAGTCATCACAGTCACGTACCCAGCTCTTAATAAGAACAATGAGCTTGTTGGAGGGGTAATTTCGGTTATAAATTTACATTCAATGTCCCGCTATTTAAACCAAGTAAAAATTGGTGATGGAGGGATGAATGTACTAATTGACCGCGGTGGCAATATTGTCGCTCACAATAAGGAGGAATACATAGGACAGAAAATCAATTCTGTGGAACTGATTGAGAACTTACGAAAAAGCCGATTTGGTATTTGGGAAGGAAGATTATTTAATCATCAGATGATTTTTGCTTATCGGCCTACTGAGATTGGTAACTTCGGTCTTATCGTTGGGGAACCAGTCAGTCAAGCGTTGCACCCTGCAACTCAAGTACAAACGCTGTTGCTAAAAGCATTTATCCTTATTGTAGTTATTACGGTCATCATCACCCTTATAACGACAAGCAGTGTCGTAAAACCGATCCACCGTTTAATCAGGCAGGTTCAGGAGTATAAAGATCACCAGCGTGAAAGCTTTGAAATTATGAGAACAAATGATGAAATAGAAGATTTAGTCTATACGATGGATGATATGGCCAAAGAATTAAAGGATAATGAAAAAAGATTATATCATATTCTTCAATCGATTCCTTATGCCGTCATAACAATGGATCAGGATGGTAGAATTATAACTTATAATAGAGGGGCAGAGGAATTAACTCTCTTTACAGCTGAAGAAGTGATTGGAAAGCAAATTATTGATATTCCGTTAAGAGCTTCAGAGGCGGAATTTTTATCCTGGAAAACATTAAAAGAAGGAAAGCAATTTAACGAAGTAGAAACTAAGATTATGAATAAAAATGGCGAAAAACACGATGTACGCCTCTATTCCTCTTTATTTTATGATGAAAAAAATCAAAATATCGGTGCGATACTCATTCTCCGCGATGTTAGTGATATTAAAAAGCTAGAGGACCATGTACGACAAACAGAACGGTTAGCTTCATTAGGTCAATTAACAGCAGGAATTGCCCATGAAATTAAAAACCCGCTTAGTATTATTCAAGCTGCAGCGGAGGCGATTCAGTTAGAGGTGAAGGACGAAATGGAAGATGAATATATTGAAAGTTTAACAGAAGATATATTAGAAACTACGGAACGGCTAGATATTCTTCTTACTGATTTCTTAAAAATGGCCAAGGATGATCGAGATTTTACGTTACAGCCGGTTGATGTCGTTCCTGTTGTCGAAGAACTCATTTCGCTTTTACGGAAAAAGTTTACTGAGCACGACATTACGGTGACAAAGAAATTTGAAGGTAATCGTGCGATTGTTCAGGCGAATGAGAATAAGCTAGCACAGTTATTTTTAAATATTATGTTAAATAGTGTGCAAGCAATGGAAGCTGGTGGAGACTTAACGATTCAGTTTGTTGAAAAAGAAGACAACTGGACGATTCTTTTTACTGATTCTGGTATCGGTATCGATGAAAAGAAGATCAAATGGATTTTTAATCCGTTTTATACAACAAAGAGCGAGGGGACAGGCTTAGGCTTGTCAATCGTTCATGAAATTATTCAACAATTAAACGGGCACATTGGTGTGGAAAGTGAGCTAGGCAAGGGAACGACAATGTGGGTGGAATTACCGAAAAGGAAGGGGGCACTCCATGATGAATGAATTATTACTTGTTGATGATGAGTCTAAATTATTACGGATTTTCCAAGCTTCATTAACAAAAAAAGGCTATCTAGTGAGTACTGCCGCTAATGGTCAAGAGGCAAGGCGGAAAATGGCTGAATCGAATGCAAAGGTTGTATTTTTAGATCTGAAATTACCAGATGCAACAGGACTCGATCTTCTTCAGGAATTTAGCGCACTCTATCCTGATAAGGTTTATGTAATTATGACAGCTTATGGTGATGTTGAAAATGCGGTAACGGCAATGAAAACTGGAGCGTTTGATTATATTGTAAAGCCTGTGAAATTAAACGAGTTGATCGTTGTGATTGAAAAAGCATTTGAGTTTTTACGGATGAAGGAAGAAAATATTCGTTTGAAGGAGCAGCTAAGGGACAGCGAGTCTTCTGATGAGCTGCTCGGTGTAAGTTCAGAAATGAAGGAGATATTTGAGTTAGTCAAACGGGTATCGCAAACGAATGCAAGTATTCTTTTACAAGGTGAAAGCGGGACTGGCAAGACGATGATTGCCAAATTACTTCATAAATATAGTGATCGTCACAATCGTCCTTTTGTTTCAATTAACTGTGCAGCGATACCCGAGCAGCTGTTAGAAAGTGAGCTTTTTGGCCATGAAAAAGGGTCCTTTACCGGCGCTGTTGCAAGTCGAAAAGGGAAGTTTGAAGCAGCAAATCACGGGACGTTATTTTTAGATGAGATCGGGGAAATTACACCAGCATTTCAAGCGAAATTACTGCAGGCGGTTCAAGACAAAGAATTTATGCGGGTAGGCAGTGATGAAATTAGAAATGTTGATGTCCGAATTATTACTGCGACGAATCGTAATTTAAAACAAATGGTTGACGAGGGGAAATTTAGAGAGGATCTCTATTATCGCCTAAACGTGATTGATATTTATATTCCTCCATTACGAGAACGTAGCGATGATATCCCCCTTCTGATTGGAAAATTCCTTGAGCGGTATCGGCAAAAAATGAACCGAAGCTTTACTTTGTCACCAGATTTAACGCAACGGTTAATGAGCTATTCATGGCCTGGAAATGTAAGAGAACTTGAAAATGTGATTGAACGGGCTGTTATTCTTTGCCGTGGTGAAGAGCTTTCTGTCGATGATTTTCCACGTGAAATTCGTGAGATGAAAAACAGCTTTTTACATAAGCCGGAGCTGGATGATGAGAAGACACTTCCAGAGCAGCTTGAAGAGATTGAAAAGCAGCTTATTTTAAAGGCGTTAGATGAGGGCTTAGGACAACCAGCATCAGCAGCAAAGAAACTAGGTATTTCAAGGCAAAGCCTACTCTATAAGATGAACAAATACTTCTCAAAAAATTAGAAGAGATTTTATGGGGGGAAGAATGAAAAATTCAATAGGCATACTATGTATTTTCTTATTCATTAGTGTACTAGCCGGCTGTTCGAACAAAACGGAAAGTCTTTCTCCAATTGAAGAGCCAAAAGGGAAAATTAAGGTTGGGGCAAAATACTTTACGGAACAGCTTTTATTAGCAAAAATAACTTCAATCTATTTACAGGAGCACGGGTATGAGATAGAAGAAATCAGTCATATGGGAAGTACCCCGATTCGCTCTGCTCTAGAAAATGGTCTGATTGATCTCTATTGGGAATATACAGCCACAGCCATCCTAGTTCATGAGAGCTCGAGTCAATTCTCAGATTTTGATCATGATTATGAAAATGCAAGGGAGCAAGATAAAAAAGACGGCTTACTCTGGCTTGATCATTCGGAAATAAATAATACGTATGCCTTACTTATGCGAGAAGAATTAGCGAATGTGCTACAGATTTCTACATTATCAGATTTAGCAGAATATATGAACAGTGGTGATAGCGACTTATTGTTCGGAACAGAGGCAGAGTTTTATTCGCGACTTGATGGAGTCAAAGGCTTAGAGGAGCATTATGATTTTCATTTCCCTAAAGAAAATATTGTTCGGAGAGATACAGGACTGCTGTATGATGCGCTTCGGGAAGGACAGGTCGATATTGCTGTTGGTTTTGCGACCGATGCCCGGATTAAAGGCTTTAACCTGACTATTTTAGAAGACGATCAATCGTTTTTCCTACCCTACTATGCTTTTCCAGTCGTTAGGAGCGAGGTTTATACGAGCGAGCTTAATGAGTTGATGAATCAACTAGTAAAAAAACTTGATAGCGAGACGATGACCACTTTAAATCACGCTGTTGATATGGAATATAAGGATATTGCTGAGATAAGTCGTCTTTGGCTCATTGAGCAAGGTTTAATCCATTAAAAAACTATTAATGAAACGTTACAAGTCTATTGTCGACTGTAACGTTTTTTTAATCCTTATTATTATTTTAAGAAAAGTCAAAAAATTGTAGAAAAGTATTGATTATAAATCTAGATTACTTTATAATCATGATTATATTATAAGAAAATGTTATATGATGTATAAGAAAAAATTATCAAAAATCTTGGAGGGGTGGATATGAGAATTATTTTGTTTTGTCTTTTCAGCATATTAATGATTAGTAGTTTGGGATGTAGTAATTCTAGTCAAGCAAAAGAACCAGAATTGACAATATTTGCAGCAGCACAATTGCAGGATGCTTTTACTGAACTAAAGGATAATTTTGAAGAAAAGATGGGGGTAAAAGTGATAATTAGCTTTGCGGGGGCTCAAGTGGTACGTGCACAAATTGAGCAAGGAGCACCTGCTGATGTATTTGCATCGTCTGATATAAGCCATATGAATGCACTTCAAGAGCAACAGTTAGTAGGAGAGGCTTTGAGTTTTTCAAATAATACATTAACGATCATGCTGCCAATAAGTAATCCAAGTAACATAGTTTCTATTGAAGATTTGGCTACAAAGGAATATCGGTTAGTCATTGGAGTTGAAGATGTGCCAATTGGAATGTTCACTAGACAATTTTTAGAAAGAGCTAATGAAAAGTATGGCAGTAATTTTAAAGAAACAGTACTAGCAAATACTGCCTCTTTAGAAACAAATACAAGGCAAGTATCTGGGAAGATCACAATGGGTGAAGGCGATATCGGCATCACGTACGTGACCGATGTCATTCCAAGTATAAAAGATAAAGTGATGACGATCGACATACCTGATGAGCTAAATATTATTTCAGAGAATACAATTGCCATTACGACTAATGCGCAACAGCCTGAACTTGCACAACAATGGATTGATTATGTGTTATCAGAAGAAGGACAAGAAATACTTGCCCATCATCAATTTATAAAAGTGAAATAATGAAAAGGAAGGTGAAGGAAATTTGAAACTTCTACGCTTAAGCCAAAGGACTTTGTTTACAGTCATTGTAGTAACAACACTAACGTTTATCTTTTTACCAATGTTTATCGTATTTTTCGACATGAAACCATCAGAGGTAATCTCATATTTAAATACACCACTAGCGATAGAATCGTTAAAGCTAAGCCTCTGGACAACGGTTTGGTCCTTAAGTCTCATTGTTTTATTTGGAACACCGCTAGCTTATTTTCTAGCAAAAAATAATTTTAAAGGAAAACAAGTACTAGATGTATTAATTCAGCTTCCTATCGTCATTCCACCCGCGGTCGCTGGTGTAGGATTACTAATGGTTTTCGGACGGTTTGGCTTATTAGGAAAGTGGTTTGACCTTTTTGGAATTCAAATTGGTTTTACAGCGATTGCTGTTATTATGGCCCAGGCCTTTATAGCAGCACCGTTTTATATTATGGCAGCACGTACTGCATTTTCAGGTGTTGACTCAAATCTTGACTCTGTTTCAAGAACTTTAGGCGGCTCACGTATTCGGACCTTTTTTAAAGTAACATTACCGCTTTCATTACCAGGTCTGTTGACAGGGGCGGCGCTCAGTTGGGGGCGTGCATTAGGAGAGTTTGGGGCGACGATTATGTTTGCAGGTAATTTACCAGGACATACACAAACGATGCCGCTTGCAATATTTGCAGCCATGGAATCTGATATGAAAATTGCTATTGCACTCTCTGCCCTTCTGATCATAGTTTCATTTTGCTTATTATTGAGTGTAAAAATAATTGAACATTATCCAGCATTTAAAATTTATCTTAAAAAACGAAAGGGGAAAAATCAATGGTTATCTGTGAAATCAAAAAGAGCCTCAGGGACTTTGAATTAAATGTATCATTTTCAATGGGAAAAGAGACATTGGTCATTGTAGGTCATAGTGGCTGTGGAAAAAGTACAACGTTAAGAGCAATTGCAGGCTTATTAAAGCCAGATTCTGGTCGTATTTTAGTAGATGATGTTGAATACTTTAATCAGAAAAAAGGAACAGACTTACCTGCGGAACAACGCGGATGTGGGTTCTTGTTCCAAAACTATGCTTTATTTCCGCATCTATCCGTTTATGAAAATATCGCCTATGGACTTGAAGCAAGAAAAGTTCCTAAAAAAAAGCACCGTAATTTAATAGAGGAACAACTAGACATGTTAAACATCTCAGAGTACTTACATAATATGCCAAATGAACTCTCAGGTGGGCAGCAACAAAGGGTTGCTTTAGCGAGAGCCTTAGTATTAAGGCCGAAGGTACTTTTGCTTGATGAGCCTCTTTCTGCGTTAGATGTAACAACACGTGATAAGGTACGAAGGGAATTACGAAAAACGCTAGCGCTCTTACAAATTCCAGCCATTGTTGTTACTCATGATTATGAGGATGCGATTAGTTTCGGACAACGAATTCTTGTTATGGATCAAGGAGTTGTATTACAGGAAGGGACACCACAAGAATTAATTCAACGACCATCTTCTGCATTCGTCGCTGATTTTAGTGGTACAAACTATTTTAATGCCAACGTGATTCGACAAAATAAGGATCTTGTCCAATTAAATATTTTTGGGAATCAATCGTTGTATTCAAAGGATCAGGGAGAAGGTAATATTTCGTTAGTTATTCATCCGTGGGATATCCAGGTTACAAAGAGGCTGCCAAATAATTCATCGTTAAATGTTATTTCAGGTAAAGTTAGTAATCTGTTAAGGTATGGAAACCGGCTTCGTATATTTATTGAAGGAGCTATACCATTAATAGTAGAAGTAACATCATCAGATCAGGCCTATTTTCAAATTCAAGAGGGTGATGTCGTTTATGCAACCGTCGATCCTTCTTACGTTCGTATCGTATCAAAAAAAACAGGTTAATTCTATTACTAGAAATGGGTGATATGTATGTCAACAAAGCGTTACGGTATGGTAATAGATATTGAGTGCTGTGCAGGATGTATGTCCTGTACAGTTTCTTGTAAATCTGAACACGAAGTTCCACTCGGTGTGTTTCGAACAAAAGTTGAGGATGTGGAGACAGGTGAATACCCATCAGTTACCCGGACTTTTGTCCCTGTTATGTGCAACCATTGTAGTGAAGCCCCTTGCCTTACTGCTTGTCCGACCAATTCAATTATTATAAATGAAAATGGAATTGTTGATATTATTGAAGAAACATGTACAGGAGTTGGAAAGTGTGTTACTGCATGTCCATATGATGCCATCTATCTGCATCCGCAGACAAACATTGCAAGTAAATGTGATTTTTGCAAACAGCGATTAGATGATGGACAACAACCCTCATGTGTGGAAAGTTGTCCAACGGAAGCCTTTATTTTTGGGGATTTGAATGATAAAGAATCGCCAATTTATCAATTCATCAAAAATAATGAAGTATCTAATTTAAAAGTAGAGCTAGGTACAAAACCAAATATCTATTATTATCAATTAAATAAAGAAGTGGAAGAAGAATTGAAAGGAGTTAATAAAAAGGGGAGAAGGGGGATGTAAATCAATGGTAAAACGAAGGAAAAAAATCCCTACGATGTGTATTAATTGTAGTACAGTGTGCGGTGTAATTGCTAATGTTGAAAATGGGAAAGTGGTAAAAATAGAAGGAAATCAACATGATCCAAACTCTCGTGGCTTTATTTGTGCAAAAGGGCATGCAGCAATCAATATGCTATATGATCCAAACCGAATTCTTTATCCATTAAAAAGAATCGGACGTCGAGGTGAAGGGAAGTGGCGTAAAATTAGTTGGGACGAAGCACTAGATGAAGTTAGCAGTCGTTTAAAACCACTTCTGGAACAAAATCAACCAGAAAAACTTGCTTTTCAATATGGGCGCGACTGTACAAACGGATTGATCGACCGCTTCACCAATGCCTTTGGAACACCCAACAAAATTGGCCATCGTGGTCTTTGTTCGTTAAACAAGCGGATGGCGATTAAAGCAGCAGTTGGCGATGCTGATTGGGATACAAATGATGTCACAAATACTTCTTATATGCTCAACTTTGGAAGCAACTTTTATGAAGCACATCAAGGTCATATTCCATTTTTAAACCGTGTCGCAGCGGCTAGGAAAAGGGGGGCAAAACTAGTCACTTTTGATGTTAGACTTTCGAATACAGCGGCAAAATCTGACGAATGGATTCCAGTTTTTCCAGGAACAGATGGACTTATTGCTCTTTCCATTGGCCATGTACTTATGGAAGAGGGTCTGCATGATGCGGAATTTCTAGATAAATGGACCACATTTCCATCTGAGAAGCTGAAAGCTCACTTAAGAAAGTATACACCTGAGACGGCAGAGCAAGAAAGTGGTGTTCCGGCGGCCACGATACGTCGTATCGCTCGGGAATTTGCTCAATCTGCACCACAATGTACGACGATTTCGAATCGAGGAAGCCACGCGCATACGAACGGTTTTTATAATGAATCTGCGATAATTTTATTAAATGCTATTGTTGGATCTGTTGGAAAAAAAGGCGGATGGTGTTACTTACATGAGAAGTTTGATCAAACGATTGTACGTGAGCCAAAGCCTGTGCCACCTAAGGTTGAAATGAAAACAGAACTATCACACCCATTTTATTTTTCATATGCAAATGAGTTATATCCTCGCGCTATTTCCTCAACCTTATATCCGGCGATTGCTTCAGGTAAAGTTAATATTGATGTTTTGATCACCTATTTTGTCAATGCGCCAATGAGTTGGCCAGAAGGACCAACAGATGTGCACAGTGTATATCTTGATGAAAAAAAAATACCTTTTCATGTAGCTATTGATAGTTTCTATAGTGAATCAGCCCATTTAGCAGACATCATCCTCCCAGATACTACCTTTTTAGAGCGATGGGATTTGGATGCTAGAAATTCGTATGAACTTACTCCGTATGTAGGATTAAGACAGCCTGTTGTCAAGCCATTAGGTGATGTACGCGAGATTCGAATGATTCTTCGTGATATTGCCCATAAAGTTGGCTTTGGTATGGAACGTTATTTTAATTATGAAACACCAATTGAATTTATGAAGGAGTGGACAAAACATATTCCTGGGGGTTTAGAACGATTACAAGAAACTGGATTTTATTGGGATCAGGAAAAAGAGATGCCTTATGAACCGTATAAGAAACCACTCTCATCAGAGTTAATGAAAAATGGACATATTGATAAAGACACAGGTGTCATCACAGTTGCAGAGAAGCCAGTCGGTGTTTATATTGACGGAATAGCATACGAGGGGTTTCAAACGCAATCACGAAAGTTTCAAATTTTTAACCCTCGTATTGAACAGCTAAATAAGGAAACTATGAAAAGATATTCACCGTTGCCTATCTATAAAAAAGCCGTTCAGCGAGAGCTCAAAGAAAATGAATGTGTATTAACAACTTTTAAGTGGAATGTTCATACTCAGTCCCGAACGATGAATCAAAAATGGCTAGCAGAGCTTGTACATGATAACCCTGTATGGATTAATCGAAAAACAGCTGCGCAATTAAAGATCAATAAGGGTGATCAAATTGAAATTAGTAATGAACTAGGGAAAATCGTGGTTTCTGCACATGTAACCGAAGGGATTCATCCAAAAGTAATTGCGATTTCAGCCAGTTTTGGTCATCGTGAATATGGAAAAACTGCTTCAGGAAAAAAGTCGCCTATTAGTGGAGAGGCAAGTATCAAAGATAATGATCTTGAATTAAATAAATGGTGGAAATCAACAGGCGTTAATCCTAACTCGTTGATAGCTAGTCTAGCTGATCCTATAGGCGGTGGTCAAGCGTGGAATGATACGATTGTTACAGTTAAAAGAGTAAGGGACTCCGCAGATGAATGAGTCGCTGAAAATATATTGGGAGCTTTTCGTTGGTTTTGTGAAACCAGGCTTGTTTGGATTCGGTGGGGGACCTGCATCTATTCCTTTTATTCAAAAAGAAGTTGTTGAAAATTACCAGTGGATGGAAAATGAGGAGTTTCTCGATATGCTTGCACTTGGTAATACTCTTCCTGGCCCCATAACGACTAAGTTGGCAGCTATTGTAGGATATAAAGTTGGCGGAGTAATGGGTATAGTTGTCGCGATAACAGGAATGGTATTACCAACTGCTATTCTTGTCATACTTTTAACCAGCTTATACATTAAATTTAAAAATGTCTCAAAAATTGAATCAGTTGTTCAAGTGTTACGAGTTGTCGTTATCGTTTTGTTACTACAAGTAACTTGGGAATTAGGCTTAAAGGAAGTTTCAGATAAAGTAACAATTGCAATCTTTGTAGTTACGGTCATTGGTGTTTTTATTTTCAAATTTAATCCTCTTTTAATTATCGCGTTAGCAGTTATTTTTGGGTTAATATTTTTATAGTTTTTGTTTAAGAGACTTTAATTTATGGAGTCTCTTTTTTGAATTTTTGTTAGTTGTCAAAAAATCTTTACGGTAGTAACATGAAATTTGACAAAATAGATGGAGAAACAACTATTAATCCGCTAAAATATGGCATGAAAATTGCTTAAAAATTAATAGAACAAACTAAATCGAAAATTGAGTGGATGATATATGATGAAAAACGGAATAATTATTTTTTTGCTTTTATTACCAGTTGTCCTTATTACTGCATGTAATACTCAATCAGGTACGGGAACAATTGAATCAAAGGGAACGATAAATATTGGTGGTACAGAGTATACAGAGCAACTGATACTAGTAAAGATCACTTCCATACTGTTAGAAGAGAATGGCTTTCGAGTTGAGGAGACGATTAACTTAGAAAGTGATGTAGCAGTTTCTGCACTTGAACAAGGTCAAATTGATATGTATTGGGTGGTTTCGGATAATACGGAAGGAAGAGTAGAACCGTTGTTAAGTGACAGCATGTATTCGAATGATCTACATGAGCTAATCAGCGAATTGACTCTTCAATTATCAACGGACACTATTATACAGTTAATTTATCAGGTTGATAAAGAGCATAAAGGCATTACTGAAGTTAGTCGGGCGTGGCTTGAGGAAACAGGGTTAATTAAATAATGGAATCCTTTAACTCTTTCCGATATTATGATAACGTAAACATGTTCTTTTTAGCTTAAATAAAGGGAATTTGGTACACTAGTTAGAATAAATTAATGACAACCCTATAATAGATAAGGCAAACAGCGGAGGGGATTTTCAGAATGAAGGAGAAAAAATATTTTACAATTGGGATGGCTGGACATATTGACCATGGAAAAACGTCGTTAACGAAAGCGCTAACGAATGTAGATACTGATCGTTTAAAAGAAGAAAAGGAACGTAGTATTTCAATTGAATTGGGCTATGCACCATTTAAAATCAGTGACGATGCTGAAGTCTCAATTATAGATGTGCCGGGACATGAACGATTTATTAGACAGATGATTGCTGGTGTGGCTGGGATTGATCTTGTCCTGCTTGTTGTTGCAGCTGATGAAGGTGTTATGCCACAGACAAAGGAGCATTTGGATATTTTAACATTACTCGGAATTGAACGGGGCATGATCGTCGTTACGAAAGTAGATCGAGTCGATGAGGATTTTATCAAACTTGTTCAAGAAGATATTGAAGAACAGGTGAAAGGAACCTTTTTTGAAGGAGCTCCGCTAGTTTTTGTTGACAGTTTATCTGGAAAGGGAATAGACGAATTAAAAGAAATGATTACCAAGCAGCTAGAGGAAATTCCTGGTCGAGATGCAAAAGGCGCTTTTCGTCTGCCGATTGATCAAGTCTTTACTGTGCATGGTCAAGGAACTGTTGTACGTGGAACAGTATATGAAGGTGTTGTAAAAGAGGGGGATACGTTAGAAATTCTTCCAAAAGGCGATAAAGTAAGAGCAAGACAATTACAAGTTCACCGTGAACCACGTAAGATTGGTCAAGCTGGGCAACGGGTAGCGATCAACCTTGGCGGCATTTCGAAAGAAGACATTAAACGCGGGGATGTTCTCGTTTCAACTAGACACTATACTTCAACACAAACTATCGATGTAGCATTAGAGTCAGTGAAAGATTTGGATTTTCCAGTGAAACAGCGCTCGTTAGTGAAATTACATATTGGTACGGCCGAAGAGTTTGGAAAGATTGTCTTCTTTGATCGTAATGAGCTAAAAGAGAATGAGTCAGTTCTTTGTCAAATTCGCTTAGATAACCCAATTGTTACGAAAAGGGGAGATCGTTTTATTGTCCGACGTCCAACTCCAGTCGAAACGATTGGGGGTGGTACCGTAATTGATGCGATGGGTGAGCGGTATCGCTTTGGTGAAGAAACCATCTCGATGCTAACGCGAAAGAAAGAAGGGACACCGAAAGATCGAGTCATTGACGGGTTAAAGGAACATAAGCAATTGTCGATCGAACAATTAGCTAAGGAAATTGTCCTTCCTGTTGATACTGTACAAGAGATCATGACAGAACTCTCTGAGAATGATTTATTGATTGAGCCGGTCAAAGGGCAATTTATGTTGAAAGAGGTCTACGAAGATCTTGTTGAGTTTATTATTAATGATCTTAAAGAGTATCATGAGGAATACCCATTACGGCAAGGAAAAAATAAAGCAGAGTTGATTCAGTCATTTACAACGGCGGTACCGAAAAAAGTAATGGAATTTATTATTGATTATGCAGTAAATCAAGGCCGGCTAATAAGGCAGGAGCAGTTTATTGCGATCGAAGACTTTGAACCGTACTATCCGGAAAAGTGGTCTAAACGAATGACACAGGTAGAGGGAGCACTGAAACAACAAGGACTTACTGTTCAACCGTGGGAGACGAATGTCGCATCCGCGCAAATTCCGCAGCCATTATCGGAGGAATTGAAGCATTATTTGTTACGAAAAGAGATCGGGTACGCACTTGATGAGAAACATATGATTCATAAAGAAGTATTACTTGAACATCTCGAGAAGCTCACTCAACAAACGAATGAATTATTTACGCTGCAGGAAGCGAAAGAAGTGCTGCAGCTATCTCGAAAGTACCTTGTTACCTTTTTAGAGCTATTGGATAAATTGACGCTAACTGAACGCGAAGATGGCAATAGAAGGTGGAAATCCAGCGTTGTCGAAAGCTATCTTTCACGCAGCGGTAATTAATGGAAGACATATACTCAGATGCAAAACTCAAAGTGTTAAACTTTGAGTTTTGTTTTTTTTCCATGATATAATAAGAAAAAGTAATCATGTTTATTTTAAAAGTTCAATAGTAGGTTACATAACAAATAGTTTAGATAGAAAAATAAAAGAGTTCAATAGGATGCAGAGGTGGAACCAGTGAATAAGAAAGAGATACAGATGAAACGGATGATGGGTTATTTTATTGATGCTGCATCAGACATCATTGAAAAAGAAGGCGTTGAACATGTAACGATTCGAAAGGTTGCTGATATAGCAGGTTATAATAGTGCAACGATCTATAATTATTTTGGTGAGCTTTCACATTTAATCTTTTTTGCTGCAATGCGTTCATTAAAGAAATATTCAACAGCATTGCCAAAATACATTGAGCCGGCCAAAGATCCTTTAGAAAGATACCTTCTAATATGGGAGTGTTTTTGTAAGTATTCTTACAAAGAACCACAAATATATCAT
This sequence comes from Anaerobacillus sp. MEB173, assembly GCF_052119505.1. Lineage (NCBI taxonomy): Bacteria > Bacillati > Bacillota > Bacilli > Caryophanales > Bacillaceae > Anaerobacillus > Anaerobacillus sp. MEB173. The sequence goes on along the minus strand of NZ_JBJMAU010000001.1, from coordinate 470,550 downwards.
GCATTATTCACCTCAAATTTAGGCTGTTCTCCTGAACAATTATTTAATGATTATTATGTGGTTTCTCCAGAGGATTTCCTGGATTTACCGGCGAATTTAAAGCCGATGTTTAAGGAATCTATTCTATCAAAAAGAGGGAAAATTGCTCTGGAGGAAAGTGTAAAAGAAGGTTTAATAGAGGCAGAACAGGCGGAGGAAATAAATGAACATGCGACGCTTATTTGGCAGGGAATGCATACGATGATGCTGAATAACCGAGTCGATTATACGAGTGAAGAGGCTACTAATATCACAATGAAATATATTAAAGCAGCAGTTAATTCAATCCGGATAAAAATCTGAAAAAATGGAAGGGGTGAGCCCCCTTCCATTTCCTTTTTTGTTTACATTACATTTCTTTCGTTTTCTTCGTTTGCATCCTGAACTGGCTGTTTAATTTGTTTTACACCTGCATAATCTTCAATTAACCCTTTGAGGAGAGCATAGCACATAACTGTCATGACGATCGCGAATGGAAACGCTGCAGCGATTGATGCTGTCTGTAATGTTTGGAGACTTTCACTCAGTAATAAAACGATCGAAACGAGCGCCAGGATAACACCCCATGTAAGTTTAATCGCTTTTGATGGATTTAAATCTCCTTGGGAGCTAAAAATTCCTAATACGAAAGTGGCAGAATCTGCTGATGTAACAAAAAACGTAACGACTAAGATGACAGCCAGGATGCTTAACAAAGAACCTAATGGAAAATATTCAAAGAATGTGAATAAAGCAGTTGTTACATCCGATGTTGCTGCTTCAGCTAAAGCTGTATTTCCAAGATTGTGGATTAAGTGTAGGGCAGAGCCTCCAAAGGTAGAAAACCAGACAAATGTTCCAATCGTTGGAATAAACAACACGCCTAGAACAAATTCTTTAATTGTTCTTCCTTTAGATACCTTCGCAATAAAGCTGCCGACAAATGGTGCCCAAGCAATCCACCATGCCCAATAGAAAAGGGTCCAGCCAGCGATCCACGAATTATCACCAAAAGGTCGGATACGTAAACTCATATAAAGGATATTATCTAAATAGCTACCGACTGTACTCGTCAGTACTTTAAAAATCTCAGACGTTGGACCGATAACCATTAAGGCAAACATAATGGTAAAGGCGAGAATAATGTTGATATTCGAGAGGATTTTCATCCCTTTACTAATTCCAATCCATGCAGATCCAGCAAAGATTAACGTCACACAACCGATAATAATCATTTGTGTTGTTGTGTTATTTGGAACATCAAAAATGAAGTTTAATCCGCCGGCAATTTGCATTGTTCCAAGTCCTAATGATGTAGCAATCCCAAATACCGTTGCAAAGATCGCAAGAATATCAATAGTTTTTCCAATTGGTCCATGGATACGTTCCCCTAATAATGGATAGAAGACTGAGCTTATCAAACCAGGTAGTTTTCGTCGATACTGAAAGAACGCCAGACTTAACCCAATTACCGTATATACAGCCCATGGGTGTAGGCCCCAGTGAAAGTAAGTATAAGTCATTGCCGTGTTAGCGGCTTCTGCAGTATTACCTTCACCGTAAGGAGGCGTTGTATAGTGGAAGATCGGTTCTGCGACTCCCCAGAAGATGAGACCGACACCCATCCCGGCACTAAACAGCATCGCAATCCAAGACCATGTACTATATTCTGGACGATCTGTATCTTCCCCTAATCTAAGCTTCCCGAATCTTGAGAAAATTAACAGCGCTGCAAAGAATAGGAAGCCTAGTGTTGCCATTAAGTAGAACCAACCAAAGTAATCAATCGTTGTCGATAAAAAGCCGGACGTGATTTTTGCCAATGCCTCGTTAAAAAATACACCAAACACGATAAAGATACTAATAATCAGTAGGGACACAGCAAACACGATATTATTTTTTAAAGTAGTATACATTTTATATTCCTCCTCATTTATTTAATACGACCAACACCTCACTCAAATCGAATCGTGGAAGCGGTTGCAATTTTCTGTAATAAACAAGGTGAAATAATTATTCAAACTCGATTAACAAATCATTTGTTTCGATTGTATCACCTGCTTGAACAGTGATATCTTTAATCGTTGCATTTTCTGGGGCTTGAATGGTTGTTTCCATTTTCATTGCCTCAGTGACGAGCAAATGAGCACCTTTTGTTACTTTGTCGCCTGGCTTTACTAAAATGGCTAACACATTTCCTGGCATCGATGCCCCGATTTGTTTGGGATTACCGGCGCTTATTTTTTTTCGTTTTTGAACAGTAACTTGCGCGGCCTGATCTTGAACAACAATTTCTCGTGGCTGGCCATTCAGTTCAAAATAAATAATTCTCGTTCCGTCGGCATGGATGGGTCCAATTGATAACAATTTAACAGTTAACGTTTTCCCAGGCTCAATTTTTACCGGAATTTCTTCACCGATATTTAGTCCGTAGAAGAAGCTCGGTGTATCGAGAACGGAAACATTGCTGAATTCTTTTTGATGCTGTTCTTTCTCTAAGAAAACCTGCGGGTACATAATGTAAGAAAGAACATCTAGCATTGATACATTTCGACCAATTTTTCCTTGAAGCTCCTCTGTTATTTTCTCAAAATCAACTGGGGGGAGGAGTTCACCAGCACGACACGTAATTCTTTCTCGTCCTTTTAAAATAACCTCCTGTAATTCAGCAGGGAAGCCCTGGTAAGGCTGACCCAAATAGCCTTGGAAAAATTGAATAACAGAGTCAGGAAAATCTACTACTTTTCCTTTTTCATAAATATTCTCTTCATTAAGATTGTTTTGGACCATAAATAAGGCCATATCTCCGACAACTTTGGAGGAAGGAGTAACTTTTACGATATCTCCAAATAATTGATTGACCGCCGGGTACATTTCTTTCACTTCACCCCAACGTTCACCTAATCCCACAGCCCTAGCCTGTTGTTGAAGGTTGCTATATTGACCTCCTGGCATTTGATGCTTGTAAACCTCGATTGTACCTCCGTTAATTCCGTTCGAAAATCCTTGATAATAGTGGCGAATATCCTCCCAGTAGTCGCTTAGCTTTAAGAGATTTTCTTGCTCCAGCTGTGGCATTCTTTCATCATATTGAAGTGCAGCAACAAGGGCGTCTAAGCTTGGTTGAGAGGATTGACCTGACATCGAACCAAGAGCACCGTCAACGATATCGACGCCGGCTTCAGCCGCTTTTAATAAAACAGAACTACCACTGCCGCTCATATCATGGGTGTGTAAATGAATCGGAATGGAAATTTCTTGTTTTAACGCACTCACTAATTCATAGGCTGCTTGTGGAAGTAGAAGCCCTGCCATATCTTTAATGGCTAGAATATGAGCACCGGTCGCTTCCAGTTCTTTTGCAAGATTAACATAGTAGGAAAGATTATATTTTTTATTTGATGGATCTAGGATATTTCCTGTGTAGCACATCGTTGCTTCGGCAATTTTTCCGCTTTCCAAAACAGCATCAATCGCAACGCGCATTCCTTCAATCCAGTTTAAGCTATCAAAAACACGGAACACATCAATACCACGTTCAGCGGAGTGCTTTACAAATTCGCGGATCACATTATCCGGATAATTTGTATACCCAACTGCATTTGCGCCTCGTAATAGCATTTGGAACATTACATTTGGAATTCGCTCTCGTAATTTTTCAAGCCTTTCCCATGGACATTCCTTTAAGAAGCGCATGCTTGTATCAAATGTCGCGCCGCCCCACATTTCCAGTGAGAACAAACCACTTGCCATCTTACCAGTTGCTTCAGCAATCTGTGTTAAATCATGAGTTCGAACTCGGGTTGCAAATAAAGATTGGTGTGCATCCCGGAATGTCGTATCTGTGACGAGCAAGGAGTTTTGCCCTTTAATCCAATCAACAACACCGGCAGCTCCTTGTTGCTCAAGAATTTGCTTCGTTCCACTAGGATAAGACTGCTGATACGTTGTTTTGGGAATTCGCGGCTGAATGAATGCCGGTTTTTTTTCTGCTTTATTTAAGCCTGGGTGACCGTTAACAATCGTATTGCCTAAGTATTGCAGCAGCTTTGTTCCGCGGTCTAACGTTTTTGGAAATTCAAATAGTTCAGCTGTTTGGTCAATAAATGCGGTAGAGTATTGTCCATTTAAAAATTGCGGGTGTTGTACAACGTTAATGAGAAATGGAATGTTTGTCTTTACACCACGGATTCGAAATTCCTTTAAGGTACGCAGCATTTTTTTAGAGGCATGCTCAAACGAATTTCCCCATGCCGATACTTTTACAAGCATTGAGTCATAGTGGGGAGTAATTCGGGCACCAGTAAAGTCATTAGAGGCATCTAAGCGAATGCCAAAACCACCGCCAGAACGGTAAGCTAAAATACGGCCTGTATCAGGCATAAAGCCGTTTGCAGGGTCCTCCGTTGTGATACGGGATTGAATCGCAAAGCCATTCATTGTAATCTCTTCCTGCGGCGGAATCGAAATTTCCTCATCTGATAGAGCGTACCCTTCAGCAATTCTAATTTGTGATTGAACAATATCAATCCCAGTAATCATCTCGGTAATCGTATGCTCGACCTGAATTCGCGGATTGACTTCAATGAAGTAAAACTGCTTATCAGGAGTAAGTAAAAATTCAACTGTCCCCGCATTAATATAGTTAACATTGGAGACTAACGCTACAGCTGCCTCGCAGATTTGCTGGCGGAGGTCATCGTCTAAGGCAATACTAGGTGCCACTTCAACAACCTTTTGATAACGTCTTTGGATTGAACAATCTCTTTCAAATAAATGAATCGTATTTCCATATTGGTCGGCAACAATCTGCACTTCAATATGTTTAGGGTTTTCAATGTACTTTTCAACATAAACCTCTGCATTTCCAAATGAAGACAAAGCCTCAGACCGGGCACGATTAAATGATTCCTCAAGTTCGTTAGGCTCACGAACGATTCGCATTCCTATTCCGCCACCACCAGATGCCGACTTAATAATAATTGGATAGCCGTAGTCCTTTGCAAAAAGCATAGCATCTTGAAGCTTGTCGATTGGTTCAGTTGTTCCAGGAACGACTGGTACCCCAGCATCGATTGCAATTTGTCTGGCAGTAATCTTATCGCCAAACATATCAACTTGCTCCTGCTTTGGACCAATAAAAATAATTCCTTCCTCTTGACACCTTCTTACAAATTGGGCGTTTTCTGAGAGAAACCCATACCCAGGATGGATCGCATCAACATTGTTTCGCAATGCAATCTCAATAATTCCTTCAATATCAAGGTAAGCATCGATTGGTTTCTTTCCTTGGCCAACGAGGTAGCCTTCATCAGCCTTGTAACGATGGAGGGAGTTCATATCCTCTTCAGAATAAATCGCGACTGTACGAATATTTAATTCTGTACAAGCTCGAAAAATACGAATAGCAATCTCCCCACGGTTTGCAACGAGTAGCTTATTAATTTTTGTAATCTTTTTCATTATTACAACCCCTTTCTTTTCATTTTCGAATGATTTGTTGATAGGAAGTTACCAATCGTGGTTAAATTATAATCACGATTACAGTAAAATGTAAAGGGGAATGATTCAGATAATTTGAAAAATAAAATTAAATTAAAAAATTTCGAAAAAGGTATTTACAAACCCATTATAACACGGTTATAATCTAATCATGATTACGAAATTGCGAAAACGAAAAAAATTTACCACTTTTAGTAATCGTGATTATTATGTAGTCAAGATTAATACTTTTAATAAAGGGAGGGACATACGTGAAATTAGAGGTAGGAAATTTTAATGTAAGAGACGTTGTTTTTGGAGAAAAAACATTCTATGAAAACGGACGATTAACGATTAATAAGGAGGAAGCATTGCAGGTTGTCTATGAAGACGATAGCATTACTGATGCTGATCTTGTCCTAGCAAAGCCTGGAGATGCGATTCGAATTAATCCAGTCAAGGAGGCTATTGAACCACGTTGTAAAGTATCTGGTGGTGTGATGTTTCCTGGTGTAACAAACAAACTTGTCCCTGCTGGAAACGGCCGTACACACGTATTAAAAGGAACTTGTGTATTAGCCGTAGGAAAACATTGGGGAGGTTTCCAAGATGGCTTGATTGACATGAGCGGACCTGGGGCACAGCAAACGATTTTTTCAGAAACATTAAACATATGCCTTGTTGCTGATACGAATGAAGAATTCGAAAAGCAAGAACAACAAAAGAAAAATAAGGCAATTCGCTGGGCAGCAATGCGATTAGCTGAATACTTAGGAAATTGCGTAAAAGAAAGTTTACCAGAGGATTTAGAAGTGTATGACCTGCCACCAGTTGATCAGCGAAGTGATGAAACAAACCAGCTACCACGTGTTGTCTATGTGATGCAGCTTCAATCACAAATGCTTGAAAACGGTTACAATGCCCTTGTCTACGGCTGGGATTCGAATCGGATGGTTCCGACGTTGATGCATCCAAATGAACTGTTGGATGGAGCACTGATTTCAGGAAGCTTCATGCCATCGTCATCAAAAATCTCGACGTATCAACATGTAAATAATGCAACAATCAAACGCTTAATGAGTGAACATGGGAAAACGATTAATTTGCTGGGAGTCATCGTTTCCAACTTAAATGTTCAATTAGAAGAAAAACAACGATCAGCAATGTTCGTTCGAAACATTGCGACAACCTTAGGAGCCGATGGGGCAATCGTTTGTGAGGAAGGCTATGGAAATCCTGATGCGGACTTCATTCTTGTAATTAACGAATTAGAGGACGCAGGTATCAAAACAGTTGGAATTACAAATGAATGTACTGGCCGCGATGGAAGATCGCAATCGCTAGTTGATTTATCAGAAAAAGCAAATGCGATTGTTTCTACAGGGAATGTGTCGCAATTTATCACACTGCCGCCAATGGAAACTGTGATTGGAGAACTTGAAGCATTAGCAAGAGACGGTAATTCAGGCGGCTGGGAAGGTTGTGTGAAAGACGACGGCTCGATTGAAATGGAGAACAACGGAATGTTCTGTTCCGATTCGAATACAGGCAATCACTATAAAACAGTGGTTGAATATTAAAAAGGGGGGGAAATCGTGAAAAAAGTTATCCATTATATTAACCAATTTTTTGGGCAAATCGGCGGTGAAGACAAGGCAGATTTTGCTCCAATCATCCAAGAGGGCGTTGTTGGACCAGGAATGTTATTAAATAACGTACTCGGTTCAGAGATGGAAGTGACACATACAATCATTTGCGGTGACAACTTCTTTGGCTCAAATACAGAAGAAGCGATTGAAACGATTTTAGGCTTTTTAGCTGACAAAGACTTTGATTATTTTGTGGCTGGTCCAGCGTTCATGGCAGGCCGTTACGGTTTTGCTTGCGGGCAAATTTGTAAGGCTGTAAAAGAAAAATATAACGTACCTGTGGCAACAAGTATGTATGTTGAAAATCCAGCGGTTGAAATGTTCCATAAGGATATTTACATTTTTCCAGGCGGAAACAGTGCTGCAGCTATGAGACAGGATGTTCCAAAAATGGCGGCATTCATTAAAAAGCTTGCTCAAGGTGAAAACATCCTTTCTGCAAAGGAGGAAGGCTATTTTGCCCGCGGTGTTCGCTTAGAAACGTTTCGTGAGGACAAAGTGCCAGGGGCAGATCGTGTTGTCGATATGCTTTTGAAAAAGCTAGCCGGTACTGAGTATGATACAGAAATGCCAATGCCGATTGTCGATCGTGTTCCGATTGCTAATGCCGTTCCAAATTTAGCGGATGCGACTGTGGCAGTTGTAACATCAGGGGGAATTGTTCCTATTGGAAATCCTGATCGAATTCAATCAGCTTCAGCAACAAAATGGGGCAAATATAACATTTCTGGACTTGATACATTAAAAGCAGGAGAATGGCAAACTATCCATGCCGGGTTTGATCCATCAGCTGCGAACGCCAATCCAAATGTTATTGTTCCGCTTGATGTTCTGCGTGAATTTGAACAAGATGGAGCCATCGGGAAAGTCCATGATTTCATTTACAGTACTGTAGGAACAGGGACGACCCAAGCAGATGCGAGCAGAATGGGTGCTGAGATTGCCCAGGAATTAAGGGATGCCAATGTGTCAGCGGTTATTCTTACCTCGACCTGAGGGACGTGTACTCGTTGCGGTGCAACGATCACACGTGAAATTGAAAAAGCAGGAATTACAATTGTTCAAATGGCGAATCTCGTATCCATTGCCAAAACAGTAGGGGCAAACCGTATTGTTCCAACGGTTTCGATTCCAAATCCGCTTGGAAACCCAAGTTTACCAGAAGAGCAACAGCTGAAGCTGCGCCGTCATCGCGTAGGTGTCGCACTTGAAAGTCTCTCAACTCCACTTGAAGAAGTTACGATTTGTGAAGTGAAAATTTAATGATATAAGAGATTGATAAGGGGTCGTTTTCTATAAAAAGTTTAAAAAAGAGGGGGAGCTACGAGTGAGTGAAAAAAAATTATATGATGTGATCATTATTGGTGCAGGACCTGCCGGGATGACCGCAGCTGTTTATACATCCCGTGCAAAAATGGAAACGTTGATGATTGAAAAAGCACTTCCAGGCGGACAAATGACAAAAACAGAGGATATTGAAAACTATCCTGGCTACGAATCCATTCTGGGTCCGGATCTATCAAATAAAATGTTCGAACATTCAAAAAAGTTCGGTGCTGAGTTTGTTCGAGCAGAAGTGAAGGAAATAAAAGATACATTTCCATATAAAACAATCGTCCTTAGTGATGGGGCAGAGATTCAGGCGAAGTCAATTATTTTAGCGACTGGTGCTAAGCATCGCAACATAGGTGTTCCAGGTGAATTAGAGCTATCAGGTTTTGGTGTCTCATATTGTGCAGTGTGTGATGGTGCATTCTTTGCTGATCAGGAATTAGTTGTTGTCGGTGGGGGGGATTCAGCTGTTGAAGAAGCACTCTTCTTAACTCGCTTCGCTTCAAAAGTAACCATTATTCATCGTCGTGATGAATTACGTGCGCAAAAGATAATACAAAAACGTGCGTTTGACAACGAAAAAATAGAATTTATATGGAACCATGTGGTGGAGGAAATTAAGGGAGACGGAATGGTATCAGGTGTTGTCATAAAGAATACACAAACGGGTGAAGTATCGGAATTTCCATGCAACGGAATTTTTATCTATATTGGTATGGATCCGATCACAAACTATGTAGAGAACTTAGGGATTACAAATCAAGAAGGATACGTTGTTGCTGATGAAGAGATGAGAACAAGTGTAAAAGGAATCTTCTCAGCGGGTGACTTAAACGAAAAGAAGCTGCGCCAAGTCATTACCGCGACTGGTGATGGAAGTATTGCCGCATTTTCGGCTCAGACATATGTCGAGGAATTAGAGGAACAAGTAAAAGAAATGAATTTGGAGGTATAAGATGACAACGCAACCAGTAATCAAAGGAGCATCATTTGTAATTACACATACACCAAGTTTAGTTCGTCACGGTTCAAAGCCGATTCGTGAAATTGAGAAGGATCCAAAAGTGTTAGACACGATTCACTCACACTTACGATCCTATGAGGATGCAGTAGCCTACCCTCCTAACCAGGTTTTTATTGGGAATATGAGACCTGAGCTTCTCAAAGACTATGAGCGGCCATGGACGAATGTGAAATTACAAGGAGCGGATCGTTTTAGTCAATGGGGAGAGATTCTTCCAGAAGATGAGTTTTATGGATGGTTAAAAATTGCTGACCGCTACAAGCTTGTTTCTCTTGAGGAACAGTTTTTAGCAACAGAGGTTAAGCCAAAACTGCAAAATCATCCGCTTATTAATGAAGAAGATCTCACACTTCTTGGGGAAGGTGTGAAGCTGCCTGACATTCAGGAAAAAATTGAACAAGGTATCGCACTTCCTCTTCATATTAATAAAGATCAACTGATTGGCTGCATTGAAACGGGCCATGAAGAAGATAAGTTTCTATCTGCTCACATTTTACTAGAAAACTTATGTAATAAAGCATCTGGGATTGTAGCGATGCGTCATGCATTAAAGAATTTTGATGTACGACCTGAACAAATCGGTTATGTTCTCGGATGTGACGAGGAAGCAGTTGGTGACCGCTACCAGCGCGGCGGCGGAAATATGGCAAAGTCGATTGCTGAGCATGCTGGATGTGTGAATGCGACAGGATCTGATGTTAAATCATTTTGTTGTGCCCCAGCTCACGCTGTAAGTATTGCCGCGAGCTTGGTGCAAGCAGGCGTACATGATGAGGTACTGATTATCGGTGGCGGGTGCTTAGCGAAGCTTGGCATGAAATATGCCGGTAACGTCTCAAAAGAAATGCCGATCACAGAGGATCAAATGGGAGCGATCGCTATCCTTATCGGGAAAGATGATGGTAAAAGTCCGAAGATCCGAACAGATGCATTCGGAAAGCATGAAATTTCTGCTGGATCGTCAGCCCAAGCAATCTATCAATCTCTTGTCGTTAAGCCATTAGAGAAAATCGGTAAAAAGATTACTGAGATTGATAAATTTGCAGTTGAATTACACAATCCGGATGTAACAGAACCAAATGGGAACGGGAATGTCCCGCGTGGAAACTACAGAACTCTTGCGGGTATGGCGGTATTACGCAAGGAAATGGAACGTTCTGGAATGGAAACATTTGAAGATAAACACGGGATGCTTGGTTTTTCGCCAACTCAAGGCCATATCGCCTCAGCGATTCCATTCTTAGGTCATTCTAGAGAAATGATTATGAATGGAGAAATCGAAACTGCAATGTTTGTAGGAAAAGGAAGTCTCTTTTTAGGAAAAATGACAACTTTATCAGATGGAATGTCATTCATTATCGAAAAAAACGAAGGAGTGAAGTAAGATGATCGAAGTAAACAAGGATACATTTCAAAATGAGGTAATTGAATCAGAAAAGCCAGTTATTGTTGATTTTTGGGGCCCAAGTTGTGTGCCGTGCCTGAATTTAATGCCAGATATCGAATCATTGTCAGCGGCTTATGAAGAAAAAGTCAAGATCGTTAAAATTAACTCTTCGCAAAACCGCAGACTGTGTATTGATCTTCGTGTTATGGGCTTACCAGCTTTCTTAGTCTATAAAAACGGGGAAGAGGTAAAGCGCGTATCCGGCGGCGATTTAACGAAACAGGATATCGAGAATATCATTTTAGAAATTGCTTAACAGTTTCCTATATTCATAGGAGTTAATATACTTAATTTAATTTGGAGAGGATGAGATTAATGTTAAAAGGGAAAAAGGTATTTGTATTAGGTGAACGTGATGGTGTTCCAGCGCCATCGATTGCAGAATGTATGAAGGCGATTGATGTAGAAATTGCCTATATGGATACACAATGCTTCGTTTGAACGGCTGCAGGTGCAGTGGACCAGGTGGTCCAATCAGAATTAATTAAAGCAGCTGAAAAGTTTGGCAAAGAAAACGTAATTGTTATTTTAGGTTCTCCTGATGCTGATAGTGCAGATATTTATGCCGAAACGGTTACTGTTGGTGATCCAACGTATGCTGGACCACTAGCTGGTGTAGGACTTGGACTTTCTGTTTATCACATTTTAGAGGATGAGATTAAAGCGGCAATCCCAGAAGATGTGTACCAAGAGCACATTGGATTAATGGAATTATCACTTGATAAAGATACGATTGTCGCAGCAATGAACGATGCAAGAGCAAAGTTTGTTGTCTAAGTAATCGTCAACTACAGTCCTTATTGAATGCCATTGCTGATTCAGTCACAGACGAAAAATCAGCAATGGCATTTTAAAAAAATAAAAAGGAATAGAGAATGACAATGACGAATATATCTCATTGTTGGAAAGTATCTAGTTACTTTTAACACGAATGTTGATTCGATACATTCTCCTTTTTAGTTCGGTTGTTAGGGAAACTTCTTAATTGCGTTAAGAAGTTTGTTTTTTGAGTTTTTGATTCTGAATATTCAGAATAGGTAAAAATCCACAAAAGTGTATCAAAAAAGGAGAGTGTAAACATTGACAGATTCACGGGAAAGAGCTTTACAGATGCATCGTGATAATCAAGGGAAACTCGAATCAGCATCAAAAGTTTCGATTCGAAATGCGGAAGATTTAAGTCTAGCATATTCACCAGGCGTAGCAGAACCTTGTAAAGAAATTCATCAAGATGAAAGTAAAGTATATGAGTATACGATGAAAGGTAATATGGTGGCTGTTGTTTCCGATGGATCAGCTGTATTAGGTCTTGGAAATATTGGAGCTTCAGCCTCTTTGCCTGTTATGGAAGGAAAAGCGATTCTTTTCAAAAGCTTCGCTGGTGTTGATGCCTTTCCAATTTGTTTAAATACTTCAGACGTTGATAAAATTGTTGAAACCGTAAAGTTAATGGAGCCAACCTTTGGCGGTGTTAACTTGGAGGATATTGCCGCACCAAATTGCTTTATTATTGAGGAAAGATTAAAGCAAGAGACGAATATTCCAATTTTCCATGATGATCAGCACGGTACAGCGATTGTAACGGTCGCTGGGTTAGTTAATGCACTCAAAATCGTTCAAAAAGAGATGGAAGATATTAAAGTTGTTGTAAATGGAGCAGGTGCAGCTGGAATTGCCGTCATCAAGTTGTTACGTTCATTTGGTGTGAGTGACATTATCATGTGTGATTCTAAAGGAATTATATATGAAGGACGTCCATATGGAATGAACAACATAAAAGAAGAAGTGGCGACATATACAAACCGTCAAAAGCAAGAGGGTACGTTAATTGATGCGTTAGACAATGCTGATGTCTTTATCGGTGTCTCAGCTGCAGGAGCATTGACAAAAGAAATGATCGAGATGATGCATGTTGACCCAATTATCTTTGCGATGGCCAATCCAACTCCGGAAATTATGCCTGAAGAGGCGAAAGATGCTGGAGTAAGAGTGATTGGAACGGGGAGATCTGATTTCCCAAATCAAGTAAATAATGTATTAGCATTTCCAGGTATTTTCCGAGGAGCATTGGATGTTCACGCGACCGAAATTAACGAAGAAATGAAAAAGGCTGCTGTCTATGCGATCGCTTCCCTTGTTTCTGATTATGAGCTTTCTGAAAGCTATGTCATACCAGGACCGTTTGACTACCGTGTTGCACCTGAAGTTGCTGCAGCCACAGCAAAAGCGGCGATAGAGACTGGTGTTGCAAGAAAAATAATGGATCCTGAAGAAGTAAAGAGTAGAACATATCTCTTAACATCGATGAATATCAAGAATGAAACATTATCCGTTGTTGCCGATAGCTGATCTATAATTCTTTTTACGTTTTCTGAGATTTTTTTGCATAAGAAAGAGGGTTGTTCCAAATATGGAGCAACCTCTTTTTAGTGTAATGTCAAGTGTGAGAATATAGCAAGAAGTTAGCTTTTTTATAAAAATTATAAAGTAATCAAGATTATATTGTAAAATTTATAAGTAAATGTTATCATTATCATAAGAAAAAATAATTTACTGAATATTCCTTATATATACAAAGGTGGTGTCAACTTGAATGAACTAGAAAAGCAGTACGAAGTGGTTGGAATTACGCCGAATGAGCAACTGGATTTAGGTGATATGCCATTTGGTTCAAATTTTTTTCTACTATTAAAAAACGCGTTAGAACGGCTGCAGGCAAATAAGATATTAGAGGTTATCTCATATTTGCCAAATGTTAAAGATGATTTACAAAGCTGGTGTCGCCTGCACAAATATGAGTATGTAATGGCATTAGATGCCGGTAATCATTATCGCCATTTAATTCGAAAAAAACATACATCGATGACTGAAGCTCCTGATTGGGGGATTCGACTACCACTCAGAAAAGGGGACAAGATTGATATTCGTGATTGGTTCGAAGGTCGCCTTGGCAATATTCTTGACCATGCACCATCTTATATCGGATTTGTTCCTAGGGGGGCCGTGGCAGAGCCAGGTATACCTGACTTTAATTTCAAATTGAATGCAAAAGATGAAGTTTGGGCAGAGAATGTCACTGACCTCTATGAACAAGCAAAAGAAAACCAATGGAATGCGACAACAGATATCCCATGGAATGAGTTGCCGGAAATATCCGAAGATTTGGAGTGGGCTGTATGTCAAATTATGACCTTTTTAGCTGAGAATGAATATTCTGCTTTGTATATTCCAGCCAAATTTATGGCACAAATTAATCCGCATTATATCGAAGTCATGATGTATTTATCGACATTGGTTCAAGACGAATCAAGACATATCGAAGCGTTCATTAAACGGGCCGTAGCAAATGGGGGAGGACTTCAATACTCTTCTTCATTAACAGAAAGATCGTTACATAGTTTGTTCATTCAAGATAATTATTTCCAATCATCTTTTCTGCTCCATGTATTAGGCGAAGGGACATTCCTCGATCTGCTGACGTATATTGAAGAACATGCTCCAGACCCAGTTACCCGTAAAATTGTTCATTTAGCAAAAATCGATGAAGGCCGTCATGTATCCTATGGAATCGGACATGTCCGTCATATTTTAGAAAAAAATCCAAAAATGGTGCAATCACTCATTGATGCTGCAGAAGAAAGAAATAAGTATTTAAGTGGCTCTGGTACAAATGAAAATTCATTTTTGATGGAGGCTCTAGCCATTCTTGCTGGCGGTGGCCGTTCTCCTGAACAATTAAAAATTGGCTTTAAGAAGGTGGAGCGTTTACAGGAGATTATGTATGAACACCGTGTGCAACGGATGCTGCAAATCGGGTTAGACCGTGTGACTGCTGAGAAAATATCGAGCAGTCATACTGAAAACTTTATGTAAACTTTGAAAATATGAATCTACATGTAGGGGGAATAGTATATGGCGGTAACTTCTCGAGATAACGTCATTGAAGTGACAAAACAAGTGATAAATGAGGTAGTCGCTCCATTAGCGAAAGAAATTGATCAAAAGAGACGATTCCCGAAAGAAGCATTTGAAACATTTGCGAGCAATGGTCTTCTAGGATTATTAGTGCCAGAGGAATTCGGGGGATTAGGGGGAACACTTCAAGACCTGGCGGAAGTGACAGAACTACTTGCAACTAGTTGCGGTTCGACAGCGATGTGCTTTCAAATGCATTCAGTTGGGACAGCAGTGATTGCCTCAAGAGCAAATGATGTTCATAAGGAAAATTACTTAAAACAAATCGCCCAAGGTAAAAAAATTGGTACGTTAGCATTTAGTGAAAGCGGAACTGGCTCACACTTTTATATTCCAGAAATAAAAGCTAATTTAAAAGATGATTGCTATGTTTTAAATGGAAAAAAGAGTTTTGTTACAAATGGTGAACACGCAGATTTTCTCATCGTCTTAACCAATTCTGTACTTGAAAAGAAGTTAGATATGATTATTGTTGATACAAATCTTCCTGGGGTTGACTTTAAAGGAACTTGGGAGGGGATCGGTTTTAGCGGGAATAACAGTATCGCTTTAGAGATGAATGATGTAATGGTACCTGAAACAAATGTAATTGGTTCTGGTGGAGAGGGAATGGATTTAATATTCGAAGTGATCGCTCCAACTTTTATTATTGGTGTTGCTGGTGCGAATGTCGGCTTAGCTAGAGGGGCATACAATGCTGCACTTGAACATGCCAAAAATAGAAGATATACAGATGGACGTTCGTTAGCCGAGATCCAAGCAATCCAATTTTATTTGTCTGACATGTATGGTGCGGTTGAATCCGCTTCATTATTTAATAAAAGCGCAGCTCAGGCGGCAGTTGAAGGAAAAGAGGGTGCAGTCCTCAATGTAATGCAATCAAAAATCGTCGCATGTGACACTGCTCAAAAAGTAACCAATATTGCGATGCAAGTTTGCGGCGGCTATGGCTACACAAAAAATCTATCAGTTGAACGTTTTTTACGAGATGCAAGAGCAGGATCGGTAATGGGACCAACTACAGAAGTGTTAAAAGAATGGGTTGGAAAATCGGTAGCTGGCATTCCTTTATTTTAAAAAATAAAAAGGTGGCGGATGAAATGAGTACAAATCAAAAAACGTTAATGTTAGGTGCAGTTGCATACGATCCAAAAGTAGTGACAATCTGGGAAATGATTCGTGATTATTTTCAAGAAAATAACTTTCCAATTGATTTTGTTTTGTTTTCAAATTATGAAGCTCAGGTTGATTCGTTATTAAATGGTTTTGTTGATATCGCTTGGAATACGAACGTCGCTTACGTAAGGATTCAACATGCACTGGAAGGAAAGGCGAAAGTTTTAGGAATGAGAGACACGGACATTAACTTTACAACGAAGTTTATTGCAAGAACAGATCGGGGAATTGATACATTAAAAGATCTTAAAGGTAAAAAAGTAACACTAGGGAGTGCAGATTCAGGACAGGCAGCCATTCTTCCATATCATTTTCTTAAACAAAATGGATTAAATCCGGAACAAGATATTGAGCTTACTAGATTTAATTTAGATGTTGGTAAACATGGGGATACAGGTACAAGTGAGTATGAGGTACTGCGTGCATTAAAAGATGGTGAAGCAGATGCAGGTGCCATTGGTGAATCAACTTGGATTCGAATGTTAGAACAAGGTCTAGTCAATAGTAATGAAATAAAAGGAATTTGGACGTCATCAGGGTATTCTCACTGTAATTTCACCGTATTACCTGATTTTGATGATGAGTTAGCTAATCGATTCACGAATCTATTATTAGCAATGGATCCGACTAAGCCAGAGATTCGAAAAATGATGGAGTTGGAAGGGTTAAATGAATGGGTTATTGCCGAAGGAGCTGGAATTGATGGTTATCAAGTTCTTTTTGAAGCGATGGAAGATCAATCATTATTAGATATTCAAAAACTAACTTCTAAATTGTAATAAAATTAGATAAGTGAAGAGGGTTTAGCGAAATACGTAAGAGCCCAGTGCGAATAAACGCAGCCGGGCTCTTACTAAATCGAGGTATTATTGATTTTCAAGTTTGTTTAATACGTCGAAGATTTCAGCGTTATCTGGTTGCTCTCCAATTGGATGAACATCGATAAATTGGATTACACCATTTTTATCAATAACAAATAATGCACGCTCAGATGCACCAAATGCTGGTTCTCCTTCAACTGTACGAAGAACACCGTACTGTTCAGACACTGCACCGTGTGGGTAGAAGTCTGAAAGAAGTGGATAGCTGATTCCACCGATTGATTTTTGCCATGCTTCATGAGACGGAATGCTGTCAACGCTAATACCCAAAACTTGGGTATTTAAGCCTTCAAATTCTTCGAGGTCATCCTCGTATGAAGGCATTTGCGCGCCTCAGACAGGTGTCCAATCTAGTGGGTAAAATACTAAAAATACATTCTTCCCGCGATAGTCAGAAAGTTTAACTTCACGGTTGCCATGAGCTTTTAATGTAAAGTCAGGTGCTTGATCACCAACTTTAAGCGTTTTTGTTTCAGTTGCTCCGCTTGGCATGATTATCCCTCCTATGTAAAATTAATTTTTATTAATTATCCGGGAGAGAGATTCTCACCCTCTCCCAGGCAATTAGCTGTATTGAGGTCTTAACTTTTTACGTTTGTTGACATGTTGATCGGCACCCATTGCAGCGATACAACCATCAGCAGCTGAGATAACAGCTTGCTTAATTGGTGTTTTGCGAGCATCTCCACCTGCAAATACACCATCGACACTCGTACGTAGTTCACTATCAACGTCTACATAGCCCTCTGCGTCAAGTTCAACTTGTCCTCTTAAGAAATCAGTACCTGGTTTCATTCCGGCTAAGTATAAGAAAATGCCATCGACATCCCAAGTAACTTCATTTTTATCTGCATCGCGCACGACAATCTTGTCTACTTTTTTGTCACCAATAATTTCCTTGACACGATGATTCCAGTGTATCACGACATTATCTAACTTTTCAATTTCGGAGACATCTGCATCGCCTTTTAATTTATTTGTTGGTACAAGGAACTTAACTTCACTAGCAAATTTGGCAAGTGCTTGAGCTTCATGTACGGCTTCTTCCGTATCACCACTTACTGCTACAACACGATTGTTGAAGAATGCCGCATCACAAGTTGAGCAATAACTTACACCACGTCCAGTAAATTCTTCCTCACCTTTAATTTTGCTGCCTGGTGCTTTTGCTCCAACAGCGATAAATACACTTTTCGCTTTGATTTTTCCTTCTGGAAGTTCAAGTTCTTTAATTTCCCCAGAGAAGTCAGCACTTAACACATTTGAACGAACAAATGTTGTGCCAAAGTCTTTTGCTTGTAATTGCATTTGTGATAGTAGTTCTTGACCTGTTAACTCACCGCGAACGCCAGGATAGTTTGCAATTTTATGTGTAATTGCTAGTGTTCCCGCTGCAGGAGCTTTGTCAATAATCAATGTTTTTAATTGACCGCGGGAAGCATAAACAGCTGCTGCGGCACCAGCAGGTCCACCACCAATAGTAACAAAATCCCAAACTTCGTCAAGTATTTTGCCTTCAACAGGTTGGAATAGTTCTTCCGCGTTTTCAGATTCAGCCTCTGGTTTCGCCTGAGCCTTGTCTCCAGTCACCCCTAATGCTTTTGCCATTTTCTTTGGACGGTATCCTATAAATGGCTCATCCCCAACAAATGTAACAGGTACAGAAAATATACCATGTTTGTGTAAATCTTCAAAGTAATCCGGATTCTCAGTTACGTTTTTTTCCTCATAGTCATAACCCCATGCTTTAAGGTCATTTTTAATTTTGACACAATAAGGACAACCAGTGCTGCTGTACAAAGTAATTTTTTCCATACGATTAAATCCCCCATTCATTTAATACTTAATCTTACTTTATAATAATTATAATGTAAGGTCAAGAATTTTGTTTGAAAAAACTATATCATGAATATTTTACCTTAAATGAAAGTAAATAGTCCTTAAATTTCTATGAACGATTATATACGGTTAATCGCAGTGGAAGCAAATAATCTGAATCGCTTTTGTTGGTGCTGTCTATTGATCCCTTTATAAAGATAAGGCTTTTTTGTTCAAAAATTCTTCATGGTTTCTACTTATTTTTTCTATATAATACCAATAATAAAAGGGAGGGAATATTATGAAAAACAAATACTTTTTTAGCAAATATACTAACGGGATTTGCCGTTTTTTTATTTTTTACTACTTTTAAACCAACTTACGAAGTTCCAAGTTTTTTTGTTGCAAATGCAGATGAAGGGACTGTGTCTATAGTCGATTTAAAGGAGAGTAAAACACCTAGTACGATCCAGTTAAACAGTGAACAACTTTCCCATGGGATTGCTCAGTCGCCAAATGGGGATATTCTTTATGTTGGTACTGATTTGATGCGAAAAGTTTATTAGGGATTGATTTGAATACTGAGGAAATTTGGAAAATATCATTGATAATGAAACTTTAACAGTAATAGAAAGAATAAAGACAGGATCTTATGCGAATCATATCTTTTTATCTCCTAATGGTAATTGGGCATTTGTGACATATCGTGATTCAAATGACCTAGCTATAATTGATCGAAACAATTTTGAAGTAAAAGAAATGATTCCTTTAGGTTCTGAGCCTCACGAAATGCCATTAAAAGACCGTTTCTTTAGCACGATGAACTATCTTTACCTTTAGAGAAATAAATGGAAGAATACGGTTTACCATATGCTTATGAATTGGAGGTGGCGTTAATGGATAAAGTTATTTTTTCTGTACAAGGGATGACCTGTGCGTCTTGTGTAAATCGAGTTGAAAAAATGGTAGGTAAACTAGAAGGTGTACACTCTGTTACTGTAAATTTAGCATCGAACCAGGCTCAAGTAGAAGTGGATCCAACAAAGGTTACTTCTGAAAAGGTCATTCAAGTGATTGAAAAGTTAGGTTATAAGGCAAAGAATATTGACGATAAGGAAACAAAGAAGAGAAAATTGTTGTTTTCGGTAAAAGGGATGACCTGTTCTTCTTGTGTGAATCGGGTTGAAAAGGCCATTTCAAAAGTGATTGGTGTCGGTTCAGTTAACGTTAATCTTGCAGCAAATCAAGCTCAAGTAGAAAGTGTGGAAATTGGCTTTGATCCAGCAGAAGTAATAAAAGCAGTCGAAAAATTAGGGTATGAGGCTTCTTTAATTGAAGAGGACCAAGAAAATGTGTCCGATCAAGATGAAAATGAACAAGAAACGATAAAATTAAAAAAGGATTTCACATATGGTGCTGTTGTTACATTGATTGTCTTATTTGGCAGTATTCCACATATGATGGAAGGCTGGGGACCTTGGGTACCGAAGTTTATGTCAAACCCACTCTTTTTATTACTATTAACAAGTTATGTTCAGTTAGTTCCGGGTTGGCGTTTTTATCGAAATAGTTATAAGGTATTGAAAAATAAATCCGCCGATATGAACGTATTAGTTGCCATGGGGACAACATCTGCTTGGGTTTATAGTGGGGCCATGACATTATTCCCAACGACATTAACTCAAATGGGTTTCCCGTATCAGCTCTATTATGATGTCACCACTGTTATTACAACACTTATCCTTCTAGGACGTTACTTTGAAGCTAAAGCAAAAGGGAAAACATCAACAGCGATTAAGAAATTAATGAGTTTACAAGCAAAAACTGCTAGAGTGATCCGAGACGGAAAAGAACTTGATGTAACTGTTGATCAAGTCCAGATTGATGATGAAACTATCGTACGACCAGGAGAACGAATACCAGTTGATGGTGTCGTCATAAAAGGGAAATCGGCCATTGATGAATCGATGTTAACAGGAGAATCGATTCCAGTTGAAAAGACAGTAGGAGACGAAGTCATCGGGGCAACGATTAACAAATCTGGAAGTTTTACATTCAGAGCTACAAAAGTAGGGAAGGAAACAGCATTAGCACAAATTATACGAATGGTGAATGAGGCACAAGGTTCAAAAGCGCCAATCCAGCGTATTGTTGATCTTATTTCAGCCTATTTTGTTCCTGCAGTTGTTGTTGTAGCCTTCATTTCTTTTATTGTTTGGTATTTTGTTGGCCCAGAACCATCGCTTATTTTCGCCTTAACGACATTTATTGCTGTTCTTATCATCGCCTGTCCATGTGCATTAGGTTTAGCGACCCCTACGGCGATAATGGTAGGGACTGAAAAAGGAGCAGAGAATGGGGTTTTAATTAAAGATGCGACGAGTCTTGAACTAGCACACAAAACAAATACAGTTGTTTTAGATAAAACTGGAACAATTACAGAAGGGAAACCTAAATTAACCGATTTACTTACAACAGGAATTGTTTCTGAAGAAGAACTATTAAGGATCGTCGCCTCAGTAGAAACAGCATCAGAACATCCGCTTGGTGAAGCAATCGTACAAGCGGCTAAAGAAAAGGACCTTAAATTAGATGAGGTTACATTCTTTGAAGCAATTGTCGGTCATGGTCTTGTTTCACAGATCGATAATATGGAAGTGTTAGTAGGTAATGCTAAACTTATGGAGAAATACAACATACAGTTTGAAGACTACTTAGAAAAATCCGAACAGATAGCAGATCAAGGAAAGACCCCGATGTATGTTGCAATTAATGGACAATTTGCTGGTATTATTGCAGTGGCAGATACATTAAAAAAGAATACAGTTCAGGCAGTTCAATCGCTAAAAGCGATGGGGATTGAAGTGATTATGCTAACAGGTGATCATAAACGGACTGCTCATGCCATTGCAAAAGAGGCTGGAATTGATCATTATATTGCAGAAGTACTTCCAGAGCACAAAGCGGAGGAAGTTGAGAAATTGCAAGGAAAAGGTAAAGTGGTCGCTATGGTCGGTGATGGAATTAATGATGCACCAGCCCTTGCCCAAGCTGATCTTGGTATTGCCCTAGGAACAGGAACAGATGTCGCGATGGAAACTGCTAATATTACGTTGATGCGTGGTGATATCATTGGAGTTGTGACAGCACTGAGATTATCAAAAGCGACAATGAGGATGATCTGGCAAAACCTTGGTTGGGCGTTTGGGTATAATGTTGTTTTAATCCCAGTTGCTGCTGGATTACTTTATCCGTTATTCGGTATTTTAATGAATCCGATGTTAGCAGGTGCTGCAATGGCATTTAGTTCTGTATCTGTTATTTTAAATACACTTCGGTTACGAAGGTTCAAATCAAACATTGTATAAATATCTTAAAAAGTGATAATTAGAAAATTTTCAGAAAGGTAGTTGCAAATGAAAAAAATTTGTTACTACCTTTTTTAATCCATAGTTTCTTCATATTTTTATTTTATAGTTAAAGAAGAAAAATAAGGGAGGTTTTAATAATGGAAAATTTACTTTATTATCTAGCTCTATTACTTTGTCCTATCATGATAATCGGAATGTTTTATTTTATGAGTAAAATGAACCATACCAATCAAACTCAAAAATCAGATGTCCATTCACTACAGCAAGATATTCATCAATTAACAGAACAGAACCAAAAACTAATGAAAGAAGTTCAATCATTAAAAAATAAGTAAAGTTTAAAAATGCCTTTAGTAATGGGGGAATATGATGAACTTACTCACATATTTATTAGTTGCTGTTTTAGGAATTTTATTCTTCATATGTTTTAAAGGAAAAGGAAAGGTTGGGTGTTGTAGTTCAAGTCATTCTAAACATGACCAATCAAAACAAATTCAAGAACTTGCAAAGCAAATCAACGACTTAGAAAAACAAAGTCAAGATTTACACAAAGAAATTTATAAGTCAAACAATTAGCTGTGAAGGAGTAAAGCAATGACTTCTTTAAATACCTTTTTAATACTATTCATTTTGGCAAAACTAGTTTGTTTGTATTTTTGTTTTAAAATGATAAAAGTTTCAAAAAAAGGACAAGAACAAGAAAGTTTTTCACAGGAAGATGTTAAGCAACTTAAAAAAAGAGTGGAACATCTTAGGATTAAAAATCAACAACTTCAAGACGAAATAATTAGTAGTAAAAACGATTTTTAAGATTCTAGTGAAATTTATAGTAACCACTACTAGAACCTAAATATCAAGGGTGATGACTATTTAGACTTAAATCCTACTATTCAAAATCAACCATAATATAAATATAAACAACAGGGATGCTAGATCTTGGTACAGCTAGAAACGGTACTATAGAACAGGCATCTTTTTTTAATAAGAAATATTATATTTTGTCTCTATATTAGAATTTAAGGAGTTGGAACAATCAAATGAATGGTATATGTGTGTGAAAATAGAAATGAGGGATTTTCATGAGGAACTTTAAAAGTTTTTTCGGTTACAGTTTAGGGATAATCTATGTGTTCGGTGTACTCTACTTTTTTATTAAAGGATGGTTTAGTCCAATACTACTTTTTTTGTTACTTCTCCCATTGTTACATTTATTTGTGCATGGGTGGCCAAAGTAATTAGAATAGCCAGATAAAGCATCAAGAGTATTACACTATTATTCCAGTGTAAATTATTAATAAATAATAAAAATACATTTTTGAATAAAATAGCCTATATTTATACAAGATTTTTTTACAGTTCTTTCACACTTTAACTGGAGTAATACTATAAAATTCAGATATTAGAAGTGAGAAGGAGGTAACTTGATGAAAAAAAGCAAAATAATATTGTTGCTATTACTTAGTAGTTTATCATTTTCTAACATTGGACTCGCAGCACCTGGGGATTCACCACATGGTCATGATGATAAAAGAGTAGAAGATTCTAGTAGTAATACAGATGTAAATAACGATGTTCATGGAGAAGTTGGTCACGATATGATGTACATGGAAAATGATGTTCATGGAGAAGATGATCACGATATGATGAACATGGACGAAGATGTTCATGGAGAAGATGATCACGATATGATGAATATGGACGAAGACGGTCATGGTGACGCAGGTCATGGAGAGACAATTGAGGAAACCCCTCCAAATTATATTGTTTTAGGTTCTTTTGGAGTTATTAACTTGAGTTTTCTGCTATATGGAGCTTGGCACAAATGGTTAAAAAGGAGGGGCAATATAAATGGCAAAACCAGAGCGTAAATTAGTACCACCACAACTTGATCCAAAGCCCAAAAATGATTTACTTAAGGTTCCTATTATTAAAAAATTTATTCAAAGTCGATGGTATCCAGGTATTTTTCAGTGGATGGGAATGGTAGTTTTTTCAGTTATTGTTTTTCAGTTAGTCTTAGGTACTGTTGATCCCCATAATAACTTTGGAATTTCAATGACATGGGTGCTATGGTGGCCGATAATTCCTATTATTTTTATCGCATTAGGGAGATTTTGGTGTGCTGTATGTCCATTCGGAAAAACAAGTGATATTGTGCGCAGATTAGTAGGGAAAGAAAGGCCAATGCCGAAATTTTTAAAGAAATATGGTATTTGGTTGATAGACATATTCTTTATTTTAATTACGTGGGGCGATCATATTTGGGGTGTAGTTGAATCTCCAAGGGGTTCAGGATATTTACTATTAGGGTTATTTACAATGGTCGTCATTACATCAGTGTTTTATGAACGACGAACATTTTGTAAAACACTGTGTTTCTTAGGGGGATTGGCAGGAAATTATTCAAGAGCAGGAATGTTAGAGTTAAGGGGTACACCTGATATATGTCGTACGTGTAAAACGCAAGACTGTTATAAAGGGAATGAAAAGGCAGAAGGTTGTAATATGTTTCAGTTTGTTAGAACTATGAATACAAGTGCTGATTGTAACCTTTGTGGTAACTGTGTTAAAACATGTCCTAATGATTCGATTCGTTTGTCTGTTAGAAAGCCAACGAGTGAATTATGGCTTCTTCAAAATCCAAAGCTTGAGCATGCATTTTTAGCTACTGTTATTATGGGGATTGTTTTTGTACAAAACATGACAATGCTAGAGTTCTGGGAAGGTATTTTAAATGGTATCGGTACTTTAACGAGAACAACATATTATCCAGTTAATTTTACAATCGCTTTTCTTATTGCAATGATCATCCCAATTTTCTTAATGTGGCTCACTGCAAAGATAACTGTAGCAGTTGATTCGACGACAACAGTAAAAAATAATTTTATTCGTTATGGTTATGCGATCATCCCATTAGACTTAGCCGGACACATTGGGCACAATCTTTTCCATCTAATTACGGAAGGAAAAGCGGTTTGGTTTAATACAGTAGCATTATTTGGTGTTCAGATGACAGGAGACTTGGGCTTTGCTTCTGATGAAACTGTTAGAATTTGGCAGTTTGTAATGATTGGACTAGGAGCAATTGGTTCGCTTTATGCTGTATATCGAATTGGCGATAGAAAGCCAATAAAAAAATTATGGCCTTTCTATCTAATAATGATTATCTTTACTGTTATTAATATTGTGTTGTTCTCTCTTCCCATGGATCATCGAGTACACTAAAAGTAAACAAGAGGGACTGTTTATCACTGTCGCTAAAATAAAACCTGATGCGGAGTATACGACTTCCCTTCAGGTTTTTGTTTTGGGTTCTATTATTCTAATCTTACAAGTTTCATACCACGAATGTTGAGTTTTCGAAAATTAAGTTTTTGATTGTCTTGACAAAATAATTGAGTGTTTTTTTACATTTTTTACTAGTGTCAAAAATCCTTCAAATTAGATTCATCGTTTTTCCATATTTATTTTTTATCCTATATTTAGGAGGTGAATAAAATGAAAAATTCAATAAAGGTAATGTTATATTGCCTCGGTATTTTTTTAGTTATTGGAATTATCTTTTTTGTTATCAAAGGTACATTTAATCCTATTTTGCTTCTTCTATTGATTTGTCCTTTATTACATTTATTTATGCATAGAGGGCACAATCATGACAACCATTCTAGTACTAAATCTCATGATCATGGAAAACATTAATTCATACAACCTATTAAAAAGTCTAATATCATAACTACAATGTAAACCTGTCTTAGGAGGTGATAAGTAGCTTTCTAATAGAAAGGAAGTGTCGGAACATGATAATTATCAAGAAAGTGCAAAGTTGCCTATCGGTAAAAAAGGTCACGGTTAATCTTCCTCTAATGAATGAAGATAATTAAGAATTTACCTGCCATATGGGTATGTACAGAGGAACAATGATTGTAAAAGAGTAGTAAGGAATAGATAGGGTGAGGAAATATAATCAATAAAATTAATCGATGGGATTTACTAAAGAAAACGAGTAAGGGGACATTAGGTTTACTCACTCTAGCTGTATTACCTTATAGTAAGGAGTTGATTTGTAATGATAAAAAAATTAATTTCTATATTGATAGGCTTATTATTTGTAGTAGCTGTAGGTTCAGTTGTTTGGTATGTAAATTTTGGGGATGAAGAAGGCTATTATGCTTTTATCCCTAACTCAACAGATGGAACGATTAGTATCTACGATAGTACGAAAGGTGAGATAACCAGTAACATAAAAGTAAGTGAGGAGAATCTTGCACATGGAATTGAGATTACTCCCGATGGTCAATATCTATATACCGGTATGATGGGTGGGCAAGAGATTCTTGTTCTTGATCCATTTACTGGCGATGAAGTCACGACGATTAATATTGGAAAATGGGTTTATATACTGATAATTATTATTAAATAACAATTTAAACACTTCCCTTTAAAAAGTATAATTATTGTTCTTTTTAATATGTAGGAAAAACTAAAGTTGATACCAAAATTCGAAAAATCAAATGTTGCAAAAAATACGTTCCAAGCTATTAGATTAACTCATTGGATAAATTTAAAGTCCAGTAGAATGTACTGGACTAATTTGTGTGAAGGGTTGTATTTCCAGTTTATTATTTTTTGTTTAGAAAATGATAAAAAAGAATCTTAATAAAGGAAGTGATTATTATGACAACGGTTGTTGATTCATCAGTCCAACAATTTCAAACGTGTATCGACGCTTGTAACAAATGTATGCAAGCGTGTGAACAGTGTTTAACATCATGTTTGAAAGAAGCTGATGTGCAAGCAAGAACGCATTGTATCAATATTTTAAGGGATTGTGCAGACATTTGTGCAATGGCCTCCCAGTGGATGTCGCGTGGGAGCATGTATGCAAAGCAATTTTGCCAACTTTGTGCAACAATTTGTGATGCTTGTGCTGTTGAATGTGCTAAATTCCAAGATGCGCATTGTCAAGAATGTGCGAACTTCTGCCGTCAGTGTGCTGAAGAATGCCGTAAAATGGCAGCTATGTAACATTTAAGGCAGGTAGCTAATGGTTACCTGCTTTTATTCCAATCAATAAGGGTGAACGAAATGGGATTGAGTGAAATAATGAAATTGGAACGATCACTTTTTATATTGATGATAGGAGTCCTATTGTCTCATTTAGGTACGTATATGGTGATTCCTATTTTACCGATCATGCTAAGAATAGAAGCAGGATTATCACTTATCCAGATCGGTACTGTACTTGCTGCTATAGCAATATCTTTTCAATTCGGAAGTATTATGGGTGGATTTTTAGCGGATCGAATTGGGAGAAGATTTATTATTGGTTTAGGAGCTCTTATTGGTGCAGGGGGATTAATTGGCTTTGGGCTTTTTTCTACATATTTTTTACTTTTATTGATGGCCATTATCATTGGTGTGGGGAATGGTTTAAACGCACCTTCAACGAAAGCGGCAATTGCTGCTTTAGCATCAAAAGAAAACCAAACCACTGCTTTTTCGCTACGTGGAATTGCAGCAAATATAGGAACTGCAACCGCCGGGTTAATTGTTTTCTTTTTAATTACTGGTTCCTCGCAAATCATTTTTTGGATTGCTGGGGCAATATATATATTACTTACAATAAAAAGTTGGTTGCTCTTACCGAAAAATTGCGGCGATGATCCTTGTCCAGTCATTCCATCGGGTGCTTATCGTGAAGTATTAAAGAATAAACCATTTATCGTGTTTGGTGTCGTTAGTATTTTAATTTGGGCTTTATATGCACAGCTTGCTTTGGCCTTACCTTTACGTGCAGCTGATATATTACCTGATCCTAAAAATGTAGCATTAATTTGGACGATTAACAGTGTAATTGTTATTTTTTCTCAAGGATTTGTAACGAATGGGATTATTCAGCGTCTTCATCCACTAACAGCATTAGGGTTTGGAATGATTTTTATCGGTGTAGGTGTAGGTTCATTGTATTTTTCTAGTGCATTTATTCATTTGGTGGTAAGTGGGGCCATCTTTGTAATGGGTGAAATGCTAATTCTACCAACGATTGATAGTACTGTGTCACAATTATCAAGAGCAGAATTGATTGGATTATTTTTCGGACTTGCGAACGTCGTTTCTGGCTTAGGTGAAGCAGGCGGTAATTTTATTGGTGGAAGGCTCCTTGAAATAGGAACAGAAATTAGCTATTTACCGTGGGTCGTATATGCAATAACAGGAGTTACGATCTGTTTCATTGTATTACTGTTAAGAAGATGGGAACCGATTCAAACCGCTTTACAAAAAGCAGCTGAAAAGGAAGACGCTCCAAAGCATGCCCCAAAAGTATCTTCTGGACCAACCAAACATCGGTCTCATCCTTTTGATCGGTGGGAGTCTGAAATATTTTTTCGGAAGAGAAGGAACACTTAGTAGTCTTAATATTGTATTTTAATCATCGATAGGAGGAATTAGAAATGGAGCAACAACATGAACATCAACAACATGACCATGGAAATCATCATCATAATATGGTGATAGAAAATGAAATTAACACCACTGTTTCATATAAGGATAACGTGTTACGTGTACATTTGGAGGATAACGAAGGGGTTGCCCTTAAACTAGGTGTTACGCATGAAGAACTTATCCACCTCATCGTTGTGAGTAAGGACTTAAACGAATATTATCACTTACACCCTACTCAATTTAATGATTACATCTTTGAGCATAAAATTGATTTAACTGGTCATTCATATCGAGCTTTTGTAGATATTAACCCTAAAGGAAAAGAATACCGTATTGAGCCACTTCCATTTAAAGGAGAGTCTACTGCTCATCCACACCATATAGATTCAGTTTTACAAGTGGATCAGCAGCTAACAAAAGAGGTACAGGGGAAAATTGTTGAATTTAAACACGATCCATTTGAAGTTGGAAAGGATAGTAAGCTTACTTTTAGTATTAAAAATGATACACCTGAACCATATTTAGGTGCATTAGGTCATGTCGTGATTATTGATGATCAGGTAGAAGAGTTTATCCATGTTCATCCCATGTCTGATCATGAGACTGTGTTTATGGCACATTTTAATAAACCAGGCGTCTACAAGCTTTGGGCTGAATTTAAATTTGATGAAGAGGTTATAGCATTTCCTTACGTTATTGAAGTGAAATAAATTCCATTTTTTTTATTTGATTATACTTACAATTAATAATCGCTTCTTTTGTATAAACTCTTCTTCATCAATCTCTCCTCGTACATAACGTTCTTCTAAAATTTCTAAGTTTGTTTTTTGGCCATGATGATCATTTAAATTGTTGTTATCTCTTCTTGAAGTACTTTGATATAAATATACAATCAAGTATACAACACCTATAATAATAGCAATTTGGAAAAGCATTCCGAAAATCGCCCATCCTCCAAATCCATGTATTCCATTCATCATCTTTTATCACCTCTTATTCATTTGTATTCAGGTGAAATGAAATCCATATTGAGTAATTAGTATATATTTAGAGCTCTGGTTTTTTATCAACTAGAGCTCTAAAAATTATTTTCGATGGGACTAACTTTACTAAAGTGTAAGTTTCTTATAATTTTCCGAAAAAATTTTATTCTGATATACCTAAGACTTGCTAAGATCGCAAATTATTATTCGGAACCGTGACAACTTTGGTACATGGTTTCCATGTCTTTCTCAGTCCAATCTGGGTGCATCTCCTGCATTAATGGCGCCATCTCTTCAAAACTTGGGAACTCGTTTTTAACGACTGTTTCAACGTCAGCATTTCCAAAGACAGTCGTACCGATTCCAAATACGAGTCCTAATGATAATAAGCCAATTATACTTTTTTTCATTTTCAATCACTCCTTTTGTTTTTCTACTTTCATATTATCCAACAGATATAATGAACCGATGAAGAAAATATAAAGAAATTATGTGTATTTCCTGGTTTAACAAATAGATCTATTTTTTTGTGATTAATTGCAAGATCACCATGATTTTTATCCATATCTTTTAAGCAAAAATTTTGGATTTAAAACAAGCAATTATTTTTACACATACTTCGTTTGAATTCATAGTATATCTAGTAAGCTCAATTACTTAAATAGTATCGAAAAATCATACTTTTTCTGATAAGGTGAATTTTATGTCATTTAATCTAGCCCCATATCATTCGCATTACTTTGGTGTCCTTACTTCAACTAATTTTGACCATATGCATACTTTACAAGGCTTTGTTTTTTCTGTGAATGGAAATAGTACAGATAGTCATGTCCATACGTTTAAAGGTATTACCTCAACTTTGAGTGGACACTTTCATCATTTTGAAGGAATAACAGGCCCGGCTATTCCACGGTCAGATGGTTCTCATTATCACGAATTAATAGGAAAAACAGAACACCTTCCATATTTCCATAAAGGTAATTATCATTTTTTAACAAATTATCCAATTCATATCCATAACTATAGAGGAACAACTGGTACTGAGATTGGTTATGAACCAAAAAATTGGTAAAGTTTTTATTGGTAAAAAAGAACAGAGTTGTTGTAATGAAGATGTAGGTGTTGAGTTACAATTTTGTTTTTTTCTTCCAGTCCTATCAGGCGAAAGTCCTGGTCCGCATAAAATCCAAGGAATTGGAGCTGGTTTCATACCAAAAATACTTAATGTAGGTATATATGATGAAGTCGTAAAAGTAAAAAATGACGAGGCATTTCAAGCAGCACGTGCACTTGGTAAAGAAGAAGGAATCTTAGTTGGAATTTCTTCGGGTGCAGCATTACATGCTGCATCGATTATCGCAAGTAAACCGGAAAATATAGGTAAGACCATTGTTGTCATTTTACCAGATACAGGTGAGAGGTATTTATCTACGGCTTTATTTCAACAAGAACAGTAAAGGATTCCCTACTTTTATCTATTCTGGTCAATATACAAAAGAGTAAAAGCTAACCATTTTTGGTTAGCTTTTAATAATAAAGAAATTTCATAAAAAATGAACTTAAAAATATACGAAAATTTGCTCCAATAAAATCTTTGAATCATGGCAAATTGTGCATGGATACGACTTCTTTGAATTCCTTGCATAAATAGGAATATTTCTTCAAATCAGTGTTTTGATATTTTTTGTTTCTTTTCTAGATTTTCTTCATACTTTTATCAAACTTACTAAGTAAAATAAGAACTACAATTTTGTATATTTAGATAGAACAATTAGTAAGGAGATAAACTATGAAAAAAGAAAAATGGATCATATTTGTTTTTTTGGTAATCTTTATAGTTGGGTTATTAAGAATAGAAGAAATCCAATATCTCCTCGATGAAAATATTGTTTATTTTACTGAAGATTTGAGGGGAAAATTAGGCTATCGTTTGCTTTGGATTACAATACCGCTAGCTATTTTACAAGGAGTTATTACAGTATTCCCCTTTTTCTTAATAATAATTATTCATGTTAGTAGCTTCGGGCTTATTGAAGGATTTTTGTTTAGTTGGATTGGTAGTTTTCTAGGTGCGATTGTCTGTTTTATTTTAGCAAGATACTTTAGTTCTGATTGGACTGTAAGGTTATGGAATCGGAATAAGGGAAACTATCAAAATTGGCTTCCTTATATAAATATATATGGTGTTTGGGTAATAACATTACTACGTAATATACCAATTATACCAAGTAATATGATTTCTATTATGGCAGCATTATCTCCAATTGGAATAAAGGCATTCTTATGGTCATCCGTAATTGGAAATAAGTCAATGGTTTGGCTATTAACGTTGTTGAGTTCTCCAATAATAGCTCCTGATAAGGATACAACTGTTTATATATTCTTTTGTAGCATAATATTATTTCTTTTTTACCTTCAATTTAGAAACTTTAAACAAAACAAATTTATTATTTAGACAGATAATAAAATAATTATAGAATACCATGCATAAGTCATCACTCTTAATCTTGACTGGGTTACTATTGATGACGTAGTTTTATTAGATTAAAATTTGAATTAAATCGTGATTATTACTATTTAAATCTTATGGTTAAAGGTTCCTTTAGCAGATGCCACTAAACTACACAGGGAACAATAATTAGGCACCCATTGCAAAGACGCGACATTCTTGAGCACAATGTAAACATATTTGGCCACAGGTTTGCGACTGTGGATCAGGGTGGTGTAAACAATGGTTACCACAAATTTCGCAAATTTGTCCACATAGCGCTGCAAGCGATTTTGCAAATGGACTACAACGAGAAACAAACTTCGCGGTCAACGTACAGATATCAGCACAATCCCTAAGTAATCTTAGTTGTTCTTTTCTATGGCCAGCATCTGGCATTTGTAGAACCGAATACTCTGTAAATTCACAAATAGCCTCGCAATGTTGAATTGTGTGTAATAACTGGTGATGTGACATCATATGTTGCATTAAATCTCCTCCAATGTAAAGTTTGTAATGAAACAATTTCATCATATGTATGGACATTCATCTATGTTACTATTTATTATTTTAGTTTAAAAATATAATTGTATTGTTATTAGGGAAAGGAAACTGGATGAGTTTGCTAGTTAAAAAGAATATGTTTACAGTTCTTTAATGATTATAAGTTTTTCACTATGATAATCGTAAAAAATATTTTTCTTTTTAATTTTCTTCACAGAAATTACACATTTCATAAATATAATGGTTTCTATCTTAACTTTTTAGATTTTATTTTGTTTGGAGGAAAAAACATGTGTGGGTTTGTAGGTTGTTTGAATAAGAATCCAATAGGATTTACTGACTATAAAAAGGATCAGTTTGTTAGTATGACAAATATGATCACGCATCGTGGTCCAGATGATGTTGGATTTTATTTTGATGACTATATTCAATTTGGTTTTCGTAGATTGAGTATCATCGATATTGAAAGCGGAAAACAACCGTTGTCGTATGAAGATGATCGTTATTGGATTATTTTTAATGGAGAAATATATAATTATATTGAAATAAGAGAAAGGTTAGAAAATATTGGCTATGGATTTAAAACAAATTCTGATACTGAAGTAATCATAGCTCTTTATAACCATAAAAAAGAGAAAGCTGTAAAAGACTTACGAGGAATGTTTGCTTTTGTAATATGGGATAAGGAAAATAAGGAGCTTTTCGGTGCAAGGGATCGATTTGGAATTAAACCTTTTTTCTATATGGAGGAGGAAGATAGACTATTATTTGCTTCAGAAAAAAAGAGTATCCTGTTGGCATGTGAACATCATTCTGTTAATCAAAAGGCACTACACCATTATTTAACGTATCAATATGTCCCTGAACCTTTAACGATGTCTGAATCTGTAAAGAGGTTAGAACCTGGTCAATACTTTTATAAAAAATTAGGACACGCTGTAACAATAAAAAGCTATTGGGAACCAACGTTTACTCCTATTGTAATGCCCCTTGAGAACCAAATCAAAGAGATACGTGAATCATTAATAAGCTCTGTTAAGATGCATATGCGAAGTGATGTGCCAGTTGGGGCATTTTTATCCGGGGGGATTGATTCCACTAGTATCGTGGCATTAGCCAAGGAACACAATCCAAAGATAAAAACATTTACCGTTGGCTTCGAAAGAGATGGATATAGTGAGATCGATGTTGCAAAGGATTCAGCTGAAAGACTAGGTGTAGAAAATATTCACTACGTTGTAAAACCAGAGGAGTTTGTAAGTTCGCTCCCAAAAATCATTTGGCATCTGGATGATCCTGTTGCTGATCCGGCTGCGGTGCCACTTTATTTTGTAGCAAAGGAAGCCAGTAAACATGTAAATGTTGTTTTATCAGGTGAAGGAGCAGACGAGTTATTTGGTGGATATAATATTTATCGTGAACCTGAATCATTGAAATGGTTTAAGTATCTTCCAGAAGGATCTAAAAACATGCTTCAGTCAATAGCTAGCATGCTTCCTAAAGGGGTAAGAGGAAAAAGCTTTTTGGAAAGAGGATGTACGCCAATTGAGGAACGATTTATTGGTAATGCAAAAATATACAGTGAAAAGGAAAAGGCTAGTTTACTTAAAAATTATAGAAAAGGGTTGAATTATCAAAATGTAACAAAGCCATTATATCAAAGGATCACACATTACCATGACGTAGAAAAGATGCAATACATTGACCTTCATACATGGCTACGCGGTGATATCCTCGTTAAGGCAGACAAAATGACAATGGCTCACTCTCTGGAATTACGAGTTCCATTTTTGGATTCAGAAGTATTTGATGTTGCCGCAAAGATACATCATTCATCAAAAATTGCTGAGCAAACTACAAAATATGTTTTAAGAAAAGCAATGGAAGGAATTGTACCGGACTCAATATTAAAACGTAAAAAGCTTGGATTCCCTGTTCCGATTCGCCATTGGTTAAGGGACGAATTGTATGATTGGGCACACAAATTGATAACAGAAAGTGAAACAGATCGCTATTTCAATAAATTTGAAATTTTTGCCCAATTGGAACTTCACCGTCAAGGAAAAGCTGATTTGAGCCGTAAGCTATGGACAATTCTTGTTTTCATGATTTGGCATCAAGTATATGTGGAGAAAGTATACAATTTTGGACTAGAAGAAAAGCTTCAAACAGAAGAAAAGCAATTAATATATATGTAAATTTAGTTACTATTTTAGTCGTATCTCAAAAGTGGGAGCGAAATCACAATCGATCACAATAGGCCTAAACCCAACTATTCTATGTTGGGTTTAGGCCTATTTTTTTATTGATTATACTATTTTATATAGGTAATTGCTTGTTTCCCCATTTGTTCCCAAGCTGCACGAAAATTTTCCCTTAGAGTTTTTCTGTTCTTTGCATTCTGCAGGGGATCGTTAAAATATACATACTCTTCGTCAAAGCCAGTAACTAACACTGCATGCAATCGATAAGTAATATCTATTTTTCCGTTTGGGGTTATCCAAGTTTGAAATGCATTAGGTGGTAATTCCGCAAATGTAACATTTGAGATTACCCATACAGGATTTCCGTTACTTATGTGGTATAAAACAGTATCAAACTCTACGCCGGTCATGTTAATTACCTTGTTTGGCAAATATAGTTCAGCTAATTCTTTAATCGGTTCATGATAAACACCATAACCAGGGTTATCCAATGTATACATATCACCGACAAATCCTTCATTTGGATCACCAAAATATATTTTATCATCTATTTTACTATAAGGAGTTGGATCCTTCCTTACTTCCTCTGCCAATTGCATTTTATTGGCCTCATATATACCTGCATAATTTAACATCATTGTAAGACTCGCTACTTCACAACCTCTGGGCAATTCAGGTAATTGCGATACTAAAGGGGCATCTAAAATAATTTTAATAGGTAATTTAATACTACTTGACCAAACTCGTTGATTTAGATCGTTATAAAAGACATCTGCACCCTGTATTTTTTTTGCATATGAAATAGCCTCCGCATAAGAGGGGAATTTTTCCTTAACTTGTTCATCTTTATATACAAAAAAAGAATCATAAAGTAAAAAGTCTTTTTCTTTAGGTATTTCTGAGAGTGAAGCATTAACCGAATTTATTTGAGAATCAATTTTCTCGTCTAAAAAAACCTGTATTTTTGATAACTCAAGTTTAAAATTTGAGTCTTTTAAATAAAAAAAGAGAATCAAACTATTAAAAAGAAAGATCAGGTAAAAGAATATAAAAAGTCCTTGTTTAAAAAGTCCGTTAACCTTTAAAACCTTTGTTAATGCAATATAGCTAAGGATAAATATGATTATATAAATAATTATAAATAATGCGAATATCACCTATAGGCCTCCAACTTAAAAATAGTTATTAATAATGATTTCAAACATTATTAACAAGATTATCGCACTTCTTTTTGTATAAATTGTGAAGATTGATGAAAAAAGTTATTTTTACATATTAAAAATCTTCACAGAAATTACATACTTTTTAGTTAATATTTATTCATAATTAATATTTGTTAATTTCAAAAGAAAATTTCCAATATAACATTAAAAAAATAGGTGAACATCGAGGGAGAAACTGTGGACGAATTATTACTTAATTTTTTTGAAGATTATAAACGATATGCAATTTTTATTAGTATTTTTATTAATATAGTTGTTGCTATCTTTGGTATTATACCAAGCTTTTTTATAACTGCAGCCAATCTTATTTTCTTTGGATTTTGGTATGGTACATTATTATCCTTTGTTGGAGAAGCTCTAGGTGCTATCATTGCATTTTACTTATATAGGAAAGGTTTTAAGAGATTCACTGTACCTATAGTAGAAAAATATCCCATAACCCAAAAATTACTATGTGTGCAAGGTAGGAACGCCTTTTATTTAATCCTTTCATTACGACTGCTTCCTTTTATACCCTCGGGTATCGTGACACTTTTAAGTGCCATGGGAAAAGTATCCCTGTTAGTTTTTG
This sequence comes from Anaerobacillus sp. MEB173, assembly GCF_052119505.1. Taxonomy (NCBI): domain Bacteria; kingdom Bacillati; phylum Bacillota; class Bacilli; order Caryophanales; family Bacillaceae; genus Anaerobacillus; species Anaerobacillus sp. MEB173. The sequence goes on along the minus strand of NZ_JBJMAU010000001.1, from coordinate 433,961 downwards.
CTATTGCAAGTACCATAGGGAAAATTCCAGCATTACTCATAGAAGCATATTCAGTTTACCAGGTAACACAATGGACGTGGACTGGGAAGCTAATTTTGATATTATTTGGACTATATTTACTATATTTATTTTTGAAAAAAGTTAAACAATCTTAAAGAAAAAAGGACATGTTAATATGAAACAATCAATGAAGTACCTTCTTATGATCTTATTCCTTACTATGTTAAATTTAATATTCCCTATCATGATTATTGCAGATAACGAGGGAGAATTATTTTTAAACAGTGAAGCGGCAGTTGTAATAGATGCGACTACTGGGGAAATCCTTTATGAAAAACAAGCAAATAAGCAGATGTATCCTGCTAGTATAACAAAAATCGTTACTGGGATCATAGCAATTGAGGAAGGTAATCTTGATGATATCGTCACCGTTAGTAGTAATGCAAGAAATGTTGAAGGAACCCGTGTTTACTTGCTTGAGGGAGAACAGGTGTCTTTACTAAAGCTTGTACAAGACTAGTTAATTAATTCAGGTAATGATGCAGGTATTGCAATTGCTGAACATATGAATTCGAGTGAAGAGTTATTTGCTAAGCGAATGAATCGATTTCTAGGAGAAAAAGTCAACGTTTCTAATTCAAACTTTACCAATCCGCATGGGTTATTTGATACAGATCACGAAACTACGGCTTTAGATATGGCTATGATCACAAAATATGCTATGAACAATGAGGTGTTCCGAGAAATTGTAGCTACAAAAGAAATGGAATGGATTGGAGAAGGTTGGGAAACAACATTATACAATCACAATAAATTGTTATGGCGTTATGAGGGCGTATCCGGTGTGAAAAATGGCTTTGTTGATCAGTCTGGTCACACATTAATTACTTCTGCCAAGCAAGAAAATACTGAATTGATCGTGGTTACTTTAAAGGCCTCGAGTAGTGAAAATGCTTATGAAGATACAGTAAAGTTACTGGATTACGGCTTTTCTCATTACAAAACTAATTTTATACCAAAGAACAAATGATATGTTAATGATGAAGATAATGAATTCCTGCTTACTCATAATATTAGTTTTACTAGTAAATTAGGTGAAAACGTTGATATAAGAATCAGTACTTCTGGGGAATTAATCGTTAAGGGGCAGGATGATGAGATTATCCTTCAACAGTCATTAAGTAAATTGAAAGATGAGGGAGACGAAGAAGTTTCTACTTCGGAACCACTTTATATAAAAATAGTTAAACTTGTAATTTCGATTCTAATAGTTCTGTATATATTATTTTTATTGCTCCTAAGCTATCTAATCTTTGATAGGTATTTTAAGAATAAAACCAGTTGAGATAAGTTAAAAGTTTAGTTAACCACTGTTATATTTTAGTAATTTTACAATTAAAGAGAAAGTATTCAAACTTAAACTTATTTATATAGATTCTTTTTTTGGTTTTTAGAACTAATTAGAATAAAGGAGAAAACTTATGAATCCTAACTTAACTGAAAAAAATAAAAAAGAGATATGACCGAGTGTCTAGAATTTATGATGTGATGGATCGAATGGTAAAGGAGAAATGGCGAAAAGAACTACTTCAAGATTTACATGGAAATGTGTTAGAAGTAGGGATAGGTACAGGTGCAAACTTGACATTTTATCCAGGGGAAATTACTTTAACAGGCATCGATTTTAGTCCAGGTATGCTAGAGTATGCAAGGAAAAAAGGAGATAATACCAACTTGCCATTTCAATTGCACCTTATTGAAATGGACATACAATCTATGGATTTTTCAGATAATTCATTTGACTATGTTATCGCTACATGTGTTAATTGTTCAGTTCCAGATCCAATCCAAGGCCTTAAAGAAATGAGAAGAGTTTGTAAACCAGATGGTAAAATTTTGCTTATAGACCATGTAAGAAGTGAAAATGAAATTGTCGGCATATTGATGGACTTATTAAATCCACTTACTGTAAAGTTATGGGGGGCAAATATTAATCGCAGAACAACAGCAAATATTGAGAGTGCAGGACTGATCATCGAAGAAAATGAACCCTTATATAGCACAATTATCCGAAGACTTACGGTACATCCAAACAAAATATAGTTTTCTCGTTTACATATTTACTTATTCATTAAAGAGTTACAAAAGATTATAGTTTTTTCACATTTTCTTCTTAAATTTAAGTTAATTTAATAGATGAATATATAGAGGAGGTCTTAAAATTGAAAAAGAGTTTATTAATTGCTACTACTTTTTCTTTTACAATTCTATTATCAGCATGCGGCAGTGGGAATTCGGCGGTACCAGAAGATGAGACTAACATTGAGCAGGTTACTATGGATAATCAAGTAACTCAGCAGGAGGATGGTATGCAAAATGATGATCATACTGAAGGCATCTCCAATCATGACTTTTTTGAACCATATGATGGATTAGTTGACCATATTCATGGTTTAGGATATGCAGGCAATCAAAACGCTATTTTCATTGCAGCACATGATGGGATTAGAGTATATGAAAATGGAAAATGGTTTAAAACTAAGGAATTAAACAATGACTATATGGGCTTTAATGCCGTAAACCAAGGTTTTTATGCAAGTGGTCATCCAGGGCCTGGTGTTAATCTGCCAAATCCTTTAGGTTTAAAGAGAAGTTTTGATAATGGACAAACCCTAGAAGATTTAGGGATGGAAGGGGAAAGTGACTTTCATGCCATGGGGGTAGGTTTTAATAATCATACGGTGTATTTATTAAATGAAATGCCAAGTTCAACACTTGGTCTTGGATTATATGTTTCAAAGGATAAGGGACAAAGCTGGAGTGAAATAAATGCTGATGAGTTAGGGGAAAACATTCTAAATATTGCTGTACACCCTACAAATGGAGATATGGTTGCTATTGCAAGTCAAAGAGGGGTATTCCTATCAAAGGACGCTGGTCAAAATTTTATTTTGCTAACCACTAAACAACAAGGTACTTCAGTCCATTTTTCTGAAGAAACGTTATGGTATGGTGCATACGGAAAGGAGCCAGTACTTGTAAAGTATTCACTTGAAAATGAAACTAAGGAACAAATGGAACTCCCTACAATGAATCAAGATGCTGTTATGTACCTTGCCCAAAATCCTCAAAAAAAATCAGAAATAGTCTTTGCAACGTTTAATGGACATATATATAAATCTGATGATGCAGCTAATACGTGGAATTTATTAGTCAAAGAGGGTAAAATTCAATAATTGATACAAGACAAAATAAGAGAACGGGCAGACCCAATTTAGGTCAATGCCCGTTTTTTAATAACTGAACCTTATAAAACTGTAATGGTTAACGCCATTCCTTTTTCCTGATGATTAGGAAGCGTACAGATAGCGGTATATTGACCGTTTTTTTCTATTGAGAATGTAGTAGAATTTTGTTTCCCAGGCTTACTATGAAGATGAATATTTGTACCAACAATTTCTAAGTCATGGTCAACGTTACCGTTATTCTTTAGAATAATAGTCACTACTTCCCCCTTCTTTACATCAATGTTTTGCAGAGAGTAGTTAAATTCATTTGCTTCAATGACTATTGGTGAATAGTTACTGTTTAATTGAGTGCTGGTACTGTTATTAAAATGTTCGGAGTGATCTTTTACCGCTTGAGGTGCGGTATAATAATATTGATTTGTTATGTAAAGAAAAAAGAGTACAACTAAAAAAAGAGGCATTGGTTTTGCAAAAAAGAAATATTTCCATCCTTTTTCTTTAACTTTTATTTCACTTTGCATCATCAAAAATAAAATAAAAAATATACCCGCAGAAAGGACACCTAAAACATTAATAACAGTGTTATAGGTTTCACTTGTAATCATTGTACCTAACATGGCACCCATCATACCACCCATAATACCCGATAATAATCCATCTAGAACTCCCATAATACTAATATGCAATCCGAAAATAACTCCTGTAATACCTCCAATTAACATACTAATAACAGTCGTTTTAAAAAGGTAATCAGGATAGATCATCCCGATGATGGTCCCCAATGTAATTCCGATTGTCATCCCCATTGTCATTGCAATCATCATTCCAACCATACAAGTAATGCGTTTTCTATACAGAAACGTAAAACTAAAAATCCATAGAACAATAATCGAGTAGGTAATGATCAATCCATAGACGGAATCCATAACTTGACCCCCCTTAAATATTTATTTAAATGTATGCTTTTATAAACTTAATAAGTACAAGTATTGTTAGTGAAATGCTATAAAATGATGGAGTGAAAGATTGGATTGATTATTGAATCGTATGAAAGAAATTAAATATGAAAAACATAATGAGGAAATTACAAAATAACAAAGGAGTGAAGAAAGCTAGTGTACGGAAAAAATATACTCAGGTTTTTTGTGTTAATAATATGGATTGGAGCTTTAGTTGGTTGTGGTGCAGATCAAGATCAGGAACGTGCTGATGAAATAAATGAGGCTGATCATGAAATGGAGGAAATGGACGAAGGAGAAATGGATCATAATCAAACTGGTGAGGAAGAGAGGAGCGGTCAAGTCGAAGGGGCAGAGGAACCTCCAAAAGAATTTAATGAAAATGCTACAAATAACCTTTTGCACCTAAGCACAAAAAATATTACTCGTATAAATGAGGACGATCCGATTAGATTTTCCATTATGGTTTCTCAAACGATTTGGCCTGCCACACATAAGGAAAATCAACCAGGTACAGTTATTCTTGCTCCACAGGGGCAATGGCAAGTAGCTTTAGCAAGTGTAAACCTAATCCATCACCCGAATGATGGTCCTGTTTTACTTTTTGAAGGGAATAATTTAAATGACCTTGTTATAAATGAAATTCATCGTTTACAACCAAAAGGAAACATAGAGGGAACACAAATAATGGTTATGGGTGAATTAGCGGATGATCAATTGAATAGTTTAAATCAAGATTTTGAAGTGAAGCAGATTACATCTGAGGATCCAGCCGCTTTTGCCAGAGATCTTGATCAAATATATTCAGAAATTACAGGAAGTGTACCGCAAGGGGTAATAATAGGATCATCTGAAGAGAAAGCTATTCCTTATACACTTCCAGCTGGTAACTGGATTTCTCATATGGAAGAACCGTTACTTTATGTATCAGCTGGCGATATTCCAGAGTCAACGAAGGAAGCATTAGAAAAACGCAATGGGGAAGCAAATATATATGTATTAGGTCCTGAATCAATAATATCTGAAGATCTTGTAAACCAATTACAAGAGTATGGAAACGTAACAAGGATTACTGGAGAAAATCCTGTAGAGGTGTCGATTCAATTTGCAAAATTTAAGGATGAGCAAACAAATTTTGGATGGGGAATTGACAGTCCGGGTCATGGGTTAGTGTTTGTCTCAACAACAACTCCAGAATTAGCAATTGCTGGAGCACCATTTGCTCATCTAGGGAAACATGCCCCTATGGTTTTGTTAGAGAATGGGGAGTTAACAACAGAGGTGTATCAATACCTTGGATCTTTAAAACCAACATTTAAAGATGAACCTACAGAAGGACCATATAATCATGGCTATGTATTAGGGTCTGAAGATATTATTTCATATCGGACACAAGGTGTGATTGATGAAAAACTCGAAATCGTTTCAGAAAAAGGCGATGACCCTCATGGAGGACATTAATTAAAACTTTATATTTTTAGAAAAAACAATTATATGTAGATGAATAAATGAAAAAAACGTAGGTGGTACACTAAGAACTAGTGATACCATCTTATTTTTTTTATGTAAATACATTCCTTCCTAAATTCGTTGATAAACTCAATTTTAATATTGTATCTTAAAATTTCAAAGTTTCTACATATTTTGTCTATCGGTACATCAATTCCGTTATTTCTAGCAATGTATCTTATTTGGACTTTTGGACTGAGTGATACATTTATGAAACGTGGTAGAAAAATTGGACAATGGACGCAACGGTTTGCTGGTATTTTTTTAATCATTTTTCATATTTAAAATGAAATACAAATTAAGCAGGCACTGATATACAGTGTCCTGCTTTTCACTATATTAATAAGGGGGTCATTAATCTAAGGCTATTAGGTGATTATAGTTGATTCATCATTTGTTGATGTAGTTGTGTTCCTTCATTTTTCATCATGCGTTCCATCATTTGTTCTTTTTGTTCACTAGGCACTTGTTTCATCATTCCATTTTCTCCGTGACAATTTTCATACATTTCCTCTAATTGGCCTTCGTCCATATCCGGGTGCATTTGTTTCATAAATGGAAGCATTTTTTCAAATGAAAAGTCGTCAAAAACCTCTGTATCAGAGGATGCGATTGCACTAGTCCCAATCCCTAGTATAAGACCAGTAGCTAATAACGCGATTATTCTCTTTTTAAACTTACTCATATTCTATCTCCTTTCTTAATTTCTATGTTTATTTTAACTATGAGTTATGAAAAAAATATGAAGAATATATAGATATGTTTTGAACACGTAAAAGTTATATGCTAGGAGGCATATTAATTTCATTGTTTCTACATACTTTTTACACAAAGAAAGCTAAAAATAGTGCGAGAAAGGGTCAAGTATTATGGCAATTACTAATTAATTGGTTTGATGGAGGTAACGACAATGGAGAAGAGAATTTTAATTGTTGATGATGAAATAGAAATGAGAAACTTATTATCGATATGTTTAAAGCCCCATGGTTATGTTGTAGAAGAGGCGGTTTCAGGCTATGATGCTCTACAAAAAATAATGGACCGTTCATATGATTTAGTAATCTTAGATATTATGATGCCGACTGTTGATGGGTTTGAAGTTCTGAATAAAATTCGTGAAGCTATAGATGAGGAGTTACCTGTGATATTATTGACTGCTTTAGGTGAGTCGGAAAAAGTGGTTGAAGGGTTGCAAACTGGTGCTGATGACTATATCGTAAAACCTTTTGAACCTCGTGAACTTGTAGCTAGGATTGAATCTGTATTAAGAAGATCGAACCGAGATACAAAAAAGGAACAATTCGGAGTCCATGATCTACAATTCGATCTAGAACAAATGAAAGTAATGTATCAAGGAATGACTATTCCCCTTACGAAAAAAGAATTCAATTTGCTGACCCGATTAGCATCTAATTTAGGACGAGTGTACAGTCGTGAGCATTTATTAGAATTGGAGTGGGACGATCATTATGGTGGTGATACACGGACGGTTGATGCACATATTAAAAATATACGAGAAAAATTAAAGCAAGTTGATTTTACAAAAATGATTATTGAAACCGTTTGGGGTATTGGTTATCAAATGGTAGAGGAGGAGAATTGACAAGTAAAATTGTTAATTCTTCTTTATACATAAATATTAATCGTCTAAGGAGTGTCTGTTATGAAGAAACGATTATCAACAAAGATTACGATGATTATCGTTTGTTTATTAATTCTTGTTATCAGCATGATGATTTTTTAATATGAGGAATATGAAAATCGATCCCTGTATTAATATAATCAATGATTGGATATTGTAAATTGCGAAAGGAGATTTTGACATTACACCAAACATAAAGGGGAATGATGAGGTTGGACAGCTTGCCAATGATATTACTTCAATGGCAAAAATGGCAAAACAATTAAAAGAATACCGTGATTCAAGACAGCAATTTATCTCACATATATCACATGATCTTAGAACGCCAATCACTTATATTAAAGGGTATTCAGCAATTATGAGAGATACTAATCATATTGATAAAAAGGATTGGCAACGGAATATAGAGGTTATTTATCAAGAAGCAAGTAGAATGGAGCATTTAGTAAGGGATCTATTCCAGTTAACGAAGTTAGAAGAAATTCAAGTAAGAATCGAATTAGAAACGATAAAAGCAGTTCCGTGGCTAAGCTCAATTTTAGAAAGCGGACAACTCATGTTTGACCAAAATTTGTTAACATATGAAATTATTGGAATTGATGACATGGTGCTGACTATTGACCAACACCGTATGGGGCAGGCGATTATTAATCTCATTGAAAATAGTATACGATATACAGCTAAAGGCGGAAAAGTTACATTGAAATTATATGAAAATGACCACGAGAATATGATTGAGATCAGTGATACAGGACGAGGAATTCCGAGTGAAGATCTCCCTTATATTTGGGAGCGTTTCTATCGGGTTGATAAGTCCCGTTCAAGTACTAGCGGGGGAAGTGGTCTAGGACTAGAAGAGCAAGTAGTTGAGGAAGAGGATGTTGAAGCAGAGGTAGCTGAAGAGGAGTATATTGTTGCAGTTGGTAATGAACAAGACCAAACCTTGTCAGTAATATATTATCCTGAAGGTAGACAAGAAGTCGTTCAATTAGATGGAAAAGCATATAACGTAGAAGTAAACAAAGAAACAAATTTAGTTTGGTTAATAATTAATCCTCCCGGTGGTCATGGTCATGGTGACGAGGAAGAAGATGCACATGGCCATGAAGAAGAGCATGAAAACCTGATAGTTTTATGAGAGTTTTTTGATAGATTTTGGCGACCATTCACATTAGGCATTATAAAATCCATAAAAAAACAGAGCGGATACCCACATAAACTTTTTTCGGCTGAATTTTTCCGAAGGTCGGGAACGTGCCAAAAAGCAAGGTAAACAGGAGTGAAGGATTATGAAAAGAAAACTTATTTTGCTGGGAATTTCACTTTTGCTGTTAATTGTCGTTGGTGCATGTAGTAATGAGACTGAAACAGAAGTATCGCTAGATCAGAAAAATGATGAAACTATGATTGAGAATGTAAGTGTAGATGGTAATGTAAAAGAGTTTTCTATTGAAGCAATGAAAACGCATTGGATGTTAAATGTAAAATTAAATTTTATTGCATGGACATTTAACGGAACATTACCTGGAAATGAAATTCGTGTTCAAGAAGGTGAAAAGGTTGTTTTAAATGTGAAAAACTCTCTTTCAACTCCAACTGTATTACATTTACATGGTTTCCCTGTTTCTAATGAAATGGATGGAGTACCGGGTGTGACACAAAATGCAATAATGCCAGGTGAGGAATTCTCCTATGAGTATACTGCTGATGTTCCTGGGACTTATTGGTACCATTCCCACCAGAATGGTGCCGAGCAAATAGGGAATGGTCTATATGGTGTGTTTATTGTTGAACCTAAAAATGGCCCAACATATGATTTGGATGAAGTCATTGTGATTGATGAATTTTCTACGATGATGCTAGATATGCCAATGAACATGGAAGTTGATCATACTCGAATGAATATGGATCAGAATATGGAAATGGGTGTCCATGTTATGGACATGGATGAAGAAGCAGCACATACAGAAACGATGAATGTAATGTACGATACAATAGTTATAAATGGAAAAGCTGAACCTGATGTTGAAACGATTGTTGTTACTGAGGGAGATAAGATTAAACTTCGGTTCTTAAATGCTGGATTATTTACACAGGTAGTGATTATTCCAGAACATTCATTTAAAATAACTCATTTAGATGGGCAACTATTAAATGAACCAACTTTCCTTACAGAAGAGTCATTTCGTATTGGGCCTGGTGAACGTTATGATGTCGAAATTGACTTAAATCAACCTGGATCATGGGGGATACAAGTATTTGCCGAAGCGAATAAAGATAATTTGGATATATTGATTCCATTAGTGTATAAAGGCTATGAAAATCAAGAATTACAAACTGTTAAAGCAACATCATATTTTGATTTTACAACGTATGGGAAATCGAAGAAAATTGATTTAGGAGAAATAACGAAAGAATATGAGATGTTGTTAGGAACAAACGACGGTGGTGAGTCATTTGGAATCAATGGAAAGCAGTTTCCAAAGCATGAAATATATGAGGTTGAAGAGGGAGATGTTGTAAAGTTTGCAATTATAAACAAAACAGATGTTGATCATCCAATGCATTTACATAGAGAGATTTTCTATGTCGTGTCAAGAAATGGAACAATGATTCAAGGATCCCCAATTTTAAAAGACACTTTAAATGTTAGACCAGATGAAACCTATGAAATTGTTTTTAAAGCAAATAATCCTGGGAATTGGTTATTTCACTGCCACGAATTACATCATGCTGGTGGAGGAATGGTAGCAGAGATGAAGTATCAAGGATATAAACCTAAGTTCACTCCAGATCCTAATACTCCAAATCAACCAGAATAACAAAAGGCTACAATAGAGGTGCTTGATCTTTGTACAAAGTAGAAATGGTAGTATATAGAACAAGCACCTTATTAAAGAAGTTTTTTATTATTGATTGTATCTTAAATTTTCACATTAAAGTAATATGACAGAGGGGAATAGACTCTAAGGAAAAAAGTTAAAATAAAAGATAATCCAGTTTCGGCACGAATTTGGGCACCACTTCATAAAAAAAGAGCCGGTCTTAACTTTCCTATTAAGGAATGTTAAGTACCGAACCCCTTGATATGTATTATTTGGCGGGACTGTGTGGGAATCGAACCCACCGAAGACGGCACGCGCCTCCCATAAGGTTTTGAAGACCTCGGCAAACACCAGTTACGCAACCAACCCCATGAACTAATCTAATTCTATTATATACTAACTAAAACTATTTTTTCAAGTTAAAATAATAGATTGACTGCAAAAATATACAATATTCAGAATTGTATATAAATAAAGAGTGGGATATAATAATAATCAAAGTTAATTTTATAATCATGATTATTATTCGTGAAGGGTTAGTGGTAAGCATGAGGTTTTCAGCTGAAATGAATAAAAAGCTTGTCATCTCTATTTGTATTGTCTATTCCATCATCTATTATTTTTGGATTATGACTAGTAATGGAAGTTTGGACTCACTGCGGTGGGGCGGGGTGATAGGGATTATCGGACCTGTTATGGCGATAGCTGTGATTATGCTGGCGATTCAAACGAAAAGGAATGAGATGGAAAAGAAGTTTTGGTTTCTCATTCTTTGTGCATTTTTTAGTTACTTGATTGCTGAAATCATCTGGAGATATTATCTTTCTTTTTTGGGTGCTAAGTATACGTTTCCGGGGTTTGCTGATTTTTTTTACATTATCTTTGTATTACTCTATGCAGTAGCATTGATCTACCGAGTGTCTTTGTTTTGGAAGGGACAACTATTAAAAAATATTCAATTGTTTTTTGATGCTTTTATCATTATAACCGTCGTCACAACAGTTTGTTGGGTCTATTTTTTTAAGCCTATATTAATTAAAAATGAAAGTTTGATCACGTTTGATAGTGTTCTTACATTAGCCTATCCAATTGCCCATTTAGGCTTACTGTTGGGGATTGTGTTAGTCTATTTCTCTTCGAAGCCAATTTTCCCAGCTTCAGTTATCTACTTAAATATCATTGGATTGTTTATTTATATTGTAAGTGATTTTGTTTATTTAGCGCAGTCCATATATTCAAGCTATCAGCATTTTTCGTTGTTAACGCCGATATGGAATATTTGTCTGCTTTTAATCGCAATTTCCAGTTTATATGACCGTGTTTCCATAAAAACTGGAAAGGACGTTTTATATTCTCCGTTTGGAACAACAGGGCTACGCCGAATTGTGATTCCTTATATTGGACTTTTCATATTCCTATTCTTACTGTTTATCAATAAGGATGAACTGACAAACCTTTTCGTAGGCGGAGCATTTGTCCTTGCTTTAATTGTAATAAGACAGGTTATTACGTTAAAAGAAAATGATGAGTTGTTAAACAAAATTACGCAGAAAACAAAGGAATTGGAAAAAACAAAAAATAAATTACTAGAAAGCGAAAAGAAATATAAATCGTTAATTGATCACCACCCAAATGCCATTTTTTCGATTGATAGACAGGGGAATATTTTAACAACGAATAAAGAATGTGAAAGATTGTTAGCTTTGCCTCAAAAACAAATCATTGATAACAATTGGTTTACATTATTAAAGTCTTTAAAAACGGAAAACGACTTTACATTAATTTATCTTCATGCATTAAAAGGAAATTCACAAATCTTTGATATGACAATAACGAATCATCTTGATGAAAAAAAATATTTGCGCGTCACGCTTATTCCTTCTATTGTCAATGGTAAGGTAATTGCACTTTTTGTGATGGTCGAGGATATAACTGAAAAGAAAAAAACAGAGGAACTGATGTTAAAATCTGAAAAGCTTTCGGTTGTAAGCCGATTAGCAGCCGGTGTTGCTCACGAAATTCGAAATCCATTAACATCTGTAAAAGGTTTTTTGCAAATGATGAATGAGTCCACCTCAGTCAATAAGGACTATATGACGATCGTCGTCTCAGAAATCAACCGGGTCGAACTAATTATTCAAGAGTTTTTAAGTCTGGCTAAACCGCATCATGAAAACTTATTTGAGTCACGTAATCTTGCAAAAACGTTAAAAGATGTAACTGATTTATTGCGAACAAATGCGATTTTAGATAATGTAGACATAACTTTAGTTGTTCAGGATGATCGAACAAGGATTGATTGTATCGAAAGCCAATTAAAACAAGTGGTTATCAATTTGATACAAAATGCGATGGAGGCAACAGGTAGTAATGGCCGAATTGCAGTAGAAATGCATAATGTAAATAATGAAACTGTTTGTATACGTGTGATCGATAATGGCTGCGGAATTCCTAAGGAACGTTTGCATCGACTTGGAGAGCCTTTTTATTCAACGAAAGAAAAGGGTACTGGAATTGGTTTAATGGTCTGTTTTAAAATTATTGAACAGCATAATGGCAGCATGACATTTTTTAGTGATGAAGGCCAGGGGACAATCGTGGAAATTAGTCTGCCGGTTATCCAGAAACAACATAGAAAGTCGGTCCAGGCAACGCAAGCAAATTAAAGAATGTAGCTATATTCCATACTTGAATTGGGAAAAATTACAACTATTAATATGGGTGAGGGAGAAAAAAATGAAACAATATTTACGAGAGTTACCAGCAATCCACCTTTTGCAATCAGACGAGCGGTTCGATGCGATGGTCGAAGAAAAAAATATTCCATATCATACGTTAACAGAATGGGTTCAGGCAGAAATTGAGCATATTCGCCATCAGCTTCTTTCAGGTGAATGGGAGAGTGAAGAGCCGACAAAAGCTCTTTTTATTACAAAAATATTTGATGCAATTGAACAAAAAGCGGAAGGATACCAAAAATATCAACTGCGAAAAGTGATAAATGGAACAGGAACAATATTACATACAAACTTAGGTCGAGCAAGGCTTAGCGAAGAAGCGATTCGTCAAGTTACTCTCACAGCAGAAAACTATTCGAACCTTGAATACAACATTGCTAAAGGCGCAAGAGGATCGCGTCATGATATTGTTGAAGAAACAATTAAAAGGGTCACAGGGGCTGAAGCTGCGATGGTTGTGAATAATAATGCTGCAGCGGTTTATTTAATTTTACGTGCTCTTGCCCAGGATAAAGAAGTGATTGTCTCACGAGGACAGCTTGTTGAAATTGGCGGATCATTTCGCGTATCCTCGATCATGGAAGAGAGTGGTGCTAAACTTGTTGAGGTAGGGACGACGAATAAAACACATTTATATGATTACGAGAGAGCAGCAAATGAAGAGACGGCAATGATTTTAAAGGTTCATACGAGTAATTTTAAAACCGTTGGTTTTACTGCTGAAGTTGATACAAAAGAATTAGCACAATTTTCGGCTAAGAATAACCTTATTTTTTACGAGGACCTTGGCAGTGGTGCACTTTATGATTTTTCAAGGCATGGGATTGGCGACGAGCCGGTTGTTTCCGAAGTGTTAAAGATGGGTGTTGATCTTGTTTCATTTAGTGGCGATAAATTACTTGGCGGGCCACAAGCAGGGATTATTGCTGGAAAAAAAGAATTAGTAGCTAAACTAAAGAAGCACCAGCTAGCACGGGTGTTACGTGTTGATAAAATGACATTAGCAGCACTTGAAGCTACAATTGGAGCGTATGAGCATGGCACTGATGAACTTCATTCGATTCCGACTGTACGTGATATCCTGTTGACCGTTGAAGAAGTACGGGCTAGAGCGTCAGCTTTTCATGCGTTGTTACGTGATCATAGCGGTGATTTTGATTGTGAAATAAAAGAGGATACGTCTCAAATTGGGGGCGGAACAATGCCGACAGTAGAAATTCCAACAGTTGTCGTTACAATTAAGCACAAGCAATTAAGCACCCAAAAGCTATTCGATCATCTGCGTCTTGGTGATCCGGTAGTTATTACTCGGATGAAAGAAGATCAATTAATGATTGATTTTCGTACAGTGTCAGAAGAAGAGAGTGGACTTATTGTACAACGACTAACCGAGGTACAATAAATCATTGCTTTTTAATGGTTGAAGATCGTGAGAGGGTGGGAGAATGAATTTAAATCATTTACGAGCGTTCGTAAAGGTCGTCCAAACAAAAAGCTATAAAGAGGCTGCTCATTTATTATCTGTTTCCCAGCCTGCAATTACCCAACGAATCCAGTTGCTTGAATCCCATTTTCAGAAAAAATTATTAAATCGGGACTCTGAAGGGATCCAACTAACTTCACAAGGTGAGGTTGTTTATAAACAAAGTCAAATTATATTAAAGTTGTGGGACAATCTAGAAAATGATTTGCTTGGTCAAGAGGCTTCAGGGAAGCTTTCACTTGGAGCAAGTACGATTCCATCTGAATATTTCTTACCTGCGATAATTAGAAACTATCGAACCAGGTTCCCGGATGTAAGTATTCAAATGTGTATTTCCGGGAGCCAAGAGGTGATTAAATGGCTTCTAAACCATACAGTCGATGTGACAGTAACAGGCAAACCCGAGGAGCACCCGAAAATCGTCTCGTTTCCTCTTTTAAATGATGAATTAACAATTATTGCTCCTCTCGATTGGGACTTAACCGATTCAGTTACATTGCAGGAGTTGATTAAATTAGATTGGATCATTCGGGAACCAAACTCCAGTACGAGGAGGGTTTGGGAGGAAAACATCACTAAATCAGGGTACCATATTGATATGTTTAAAATTGCTGGACAAATGGGCAGTACAGAAGCGGTGATTGCTGCAGTAGAAGCAGGGTTAGGAATTTCAGCGATCTCTTCGTTAGCGGCAAAGCGGGCTGTACAATTTGAACGTGTACAGGAAGTTCTGATTAAAGATTTTTGTGCAGGTCGAACATTTTATGTGTCATGCTTGAAAGACCAAGTAGAACAACCAATTGTTGCATCGTTTATCTCTTATATTAAAGAGAATGCAGAGAACTAAACGTAAATAATAAACAAACTACCTTCAATGATAAAAGGTAGTTTGTTTTGTTTTATCGCCTTTCGATCGGGATAAAGATTTGCTTCGTTGGTCCAACATACTCTGCCCTTGGGCGGATAAGCCGGTTGTTACGATATTGCTCTAAAATATGGGCAATCCAGCCTGATGTACGGCTTATGGCGAAAATAGGGGTGAAGAGATCGTGTTGAATCCCGAGACTATGATATACAGTCGCAGAGTAAAAATCGACATTAGGTAAAATGCCTTTTTGTCTTGTTACAATATCTTCAATTAAAAGTGACATTTCATACCATTTGTGCTCCCCGGTGATTGCTGTTAATTGTTTGGCCATCTCACGCAAATGTTTGGCACGAGGGTCACCATCTTTATAAACACGGTGTCCAAAGCCCATAATTTTTTGTTTATTGGAAAAGGCTCTTTCAAGATATGGTTGTACATTTTCAATTTGATCAATGTCCTTTAGCATGGACATAACCGCTTCGTTCGCCCCGCCATGCAATGGCCCTTTCAATGCTCCGATTGCAGCAGTTACCCCAGAATACAAATCTGATAAGGTTGCAACACATACACGCGCCGTGAATGTGGAGGCATTTAACTCGTGATCAGCATGGAGGACGAGCGCTTTGTCGAGTGCGTTAATTGAAATCTGATCAGGCTCATGTCCAGTTAGCATATAGAGAAAGTTCGCTGCAATTCCTAAATCCTTTCTTGGTGGAATTGGCTCTTTTCCTTCGCGAATTCTTGAAAATGCAGCAATAATTGTGGAAATTTGAGCTTGGAGTCGAATCGCTTTTCTCATATTACTTTCTTCGGTTAATAGATCTGCTTCATCGTCATAAAGGGCTAAACTTGAAATAACAGAGCGTAAAG
This sequence comes from Anaerobacillus sp. MEB173, assembly GCF_052119505.1. Classification (NCBI taxonomy): domain Bacteria; kingdom Bacillati; phylum Bacillota; class Bacilli; order Caryophanales; family Bacillaceae; genus Anaerobacillus; species Anaerobacillus sp. MEB173. The sequence continues at coordinate 417,819 of NZ_JBJMAU010000001.1, read as the reverse complement.
CAGCCATTGGGTGTACTTTATTCAGGGGAAGCGCTTTCATGATTTCGATTATTTGTTGTGGGATTGAAGCATGAATACGCAGTTCTTGTTGTAGGTGCTCTAATTCCTGTACATTAGGCAGACATCCATTCCACAATAAGTAGATCACTTCCTCAAAGTTTGCATTGTTTGCTAAATCATCAATGTTATATCCTTGATAAGTTAAAACACCATCAATAATTGAGCTGACGCTTGAAGATGTTGCAACAATCCCTTCTAATCCTTTAGTCATTGTCATTTTAATCTCCCCTTTTTTTAATGATTATTTTCACAATCAGATCTAGTTAATCTAGATTATATCATAATCATGATTATAAAACAATTCGGAAAATTATAATTTTATTTTCAGTATAAATTTATTTACATTTCTTTTAATCCACGGTATGATTCGTTTTATAATTAAATCTTATCGTTCAATTTCGTTTTTTTTATGCGAATATGGAGTAGATTCAGGGGAGGAGGGAAATATTTATAGGATTTGTTGAAAAATGAGGAAAAGACTCGTGATAGATGGGATTTTGCTTGCATCTAAAAGCTTAGAAAGAGTAAAGTTATAAAAGTATACTTGTAAACTAAGCTTTTAGAATGGGTGGAAAAATAATGCAGGAAAAAACGAATTACGGGCTTAAAATTGCCTTTTTTACCCCTTATTTTGAACAGAACAGAGGTAATGCAACGACGGCTAAGAGAATTATTACTGGTCTCAGGGGAGTAGGAATTGAAGTTGAAGTTTTTTCATACGAAGAAAAACAATGGACAAAAGCTGATGAAGAGCGGCTTACCGGCTGTTCACTGTATCATATTTTACATTTCCGGCGCTTTGCTGCCTGGCAAGAAAAGAATAACTTCTTTTTAGATAAAAAATATGTGTTAACCTCTGGGGGAACAGATGTGAATCATGATATTTTTCAATCTGATCTTGTTTCCCGTATGAAGAACTTAGTTGAGAATGCCTGTGCTATAACTGTTTTTAGTGAGGATGGTCGTGATAAAGTTGGCTCAGTTTTTGCATTGGATCAAAAGAAATTACACGTTGTTCCGCAAAGTATTTGGTTTCCGCCAAAGGATGATTGTGAAGCATCGACGGTATTTACTGAGATGTCATCACCACGATTTTTATTACCAGCAGGATTACGAAAAGTAAAAGATGTTCTTTTTCTTCGTTCAGCACTAGACCAACTAAAGGAAGAACACAATCAATTGCAATTCGTTATTGTCGGGGCTGTGATTGAAAAAGAAATCTTAGATGACGTGTTAAAAGCTTGTCAAAGCTCTCCATGGCTTACATATGTGAATGAAGTGCCTTTATCACAAATGAAAGGTACTTATGAGGCAGCAGATTTTGTTGTTAATACATCGATTTCTGAAGGGCAGCCAGCAGCAATTTTGGAAGCGATGAGTCTGGGTAAAGTGGTGTTTGCAAGACGGAATGGTGGGAATGAAAGTGTAATACAGCACGGAAAAACAGGCTTTCTTTTTGATGATCCTAGCCAATTTTTAGAGCAGGCAACAAAAGTACTGCGATCAAAGAGTTTGCAAGATAAGATTACAAAGAATGCTAAAGATTATATAGCAAAAGAACATCATATTGAACAAGAAATTAAGACGTATCTAAAAATTTATAAAAATTGTACGGGGTGAATACGATGAAAAAATGGTTATTAATGATCCTTACAGCACTCTTTTTAGCTGGTTGTGGAGCTGGAGGGACTGATGAAGTAGAAGAAGTGGAACAAACAGAAGAAACAGGAGAAACAGAAGCAGAAAATGAAGAACAGGCAACAGAAGCAGAGGGAGTTTTTAAAGTCGCTGTTATTCCATCACAATCAATCGGTGAAATGGAAACAGGTATAAATAATTTAGAAGCTGAATTATCGGAAAAACTAAATCGTGAAGTAGAGGTAGAATATTACCCTTCTTACAATGCGGTTGTCGAAGCAATTAATTACAGCCATATTGATTTGGCGTACCTTGGTCCTGTTACGTATGTGTTGGCTCATGAACAAAGTGGTGCAAAGGCAGTTGCAACACAACTTATTGACGGTGAACCGTATTATTATTCCTATATTATTACGCACGTCGACGCTGAATGGGAAACTCTAGAAGAGTTACTTGCGGATTCAAGTGAAGTTGATTTCGCATTCGGAAGCATGTCATCAACATCTGGTTCAGTTATTCCAAGTGTTGAACTTTATCAACGTGGGGTATTTAGAACAGTTGACGATACAGATTTTCAGACGATCACATATACAGGATCACATGATATTACAGCGCAATCTGTACAAAATAAACAAGTAGATGCTGGAGCAATTGATAGTGCAATTTTTCAGGCATTAATTAAAGAAGGTTCAATTGACGGTGATCAATTTAAAATTATTTGGGAATCAGATCAGCTATACCAATATCCGTGGGTAGTTCCTGGCGATATGGATGAATCAACAATTGCATTAGTACAAGAAGCGTTTGAAAATATTGACGATGAAGAAATTTTAACAATTTTCGGTGGTGCATCTGCATTTATTGCTACAAGTGATGAAGAATACAGTGCAATTGTGGAGGCTGTTCAAGCGGCTAGAGAAATTGGACTTTTAGAGGAGTAGAGAGGTTTGGTTTGGTTTAAACGACGCTATATCATTATAGGGCTTATTCTTATCTTTTTTATTTGGATAAGTATGCGGTTGACTGATTTTCAGTTACACAAATTCGAGCAGTTTATTAATGCCTTTTACTTTGTACAGGAACGTTTTTTTCCGCCAAACTGGTCGATTCTTCCTAAGTTGATTGAAGAGAGTTTTGTCACGTTGGCAATGGCTTTTCTAGGGACGTTTATTGCCTTGATAATTGCTTTACCAATCAGTTTTATGGCGGCTTATAATACAAGTCGCCACCCGATTTTTTTTAGTACGACGAGAGCATCGCTAAGTGTGTTGCGTTCAATACCTGAAATTGTTTTTGGTCTTGTTTTTGTTGTTGCTGTAGGTCTTGGACCATTTCCAGCAGTGATTGCAATAATGCTTCACAATGTAGGTGTTCTTGGAAAACTGATTTCGGAACTGATTGAGTCTGCTGATCACGGTCCACAGGAGGCGATGAAAGCTGTTGGTGCAACAAGATGGGTCGCCGTTCTTTTTTCCATTCTGCCGCAAATTTGGCCTAATGTATTGTCACATTATTTTTACCGGTTTGAAGTAGCTATCAGGACATCACTTATTCTTGGTTTCATAGGAGCTGGGGGGATTGGTCAGCAATTGTTTAACCATTTCCAGACCATGCAGTATAAGTCTGTTGCCCTTGATATTTTGATGATTAGCGTTCTAGTTATCCTTGTCGATTTCGTAGGTGGAAAAATTCGCAAACGGGCAATTTAGGAGAGATCAAAATGCTTAAAATTAATCAATTATCTGTACGTTATCCAAAGGCGAAAGAATTTGCTTTAAAAGATATTAGCGTCGCTTTTAAAAAAGGGGAATTTGTTTGTATATTAGGAAAAAGCGGGGCCGGAAAGTCGACATTTATTCGTTGTCTTAATGGCTTGCAGCAGCCGACAAGCGGCGAAGTGATTTGGCAGGGAAAAGAGATTTCTGGACTAAAGGAAAAGGAATTGCGACATGTCCGTAAAGAAATTGGGATGATCTTTCAACATTTTAATTTGATTCCACGATTAAGCGTCCTGCAAAATGTCTTAACAGGAACGTTTGGCGGACGTGATCCGATGAAAAACTTGTTTGGTATTTTTTCTGAAGAGGAAAAAAAGGTAGCTTATCAAGCAATTGCTGATGTTGAACTTGCTGATTTTGCCGAGCGAAGAGTTGAGGCACTTAGTGGGGGGCAAAAACAGCGTGTTGGAATTGCTCGGGCATTAGTGCAGCAACCAAAGCTGTTTTTAGGCGATGAGCCAGTGGCAAGTCTCGACCCTGGTACATCGAATAAAATCTTTCAGCTATTGCAACGATTTCATTATGAACGCGAGCTGTTAACGATTATCAATGTTCATGATGTTAACATTGCTCAGCGTTATGCCACAAGAATCATCGCTTTAAAGCAAGGGGAATTAATTTTTGATGGCAAGCCTGAACAATTCAGTGAATCCATTTTCCATGAAATCTATGATACAGAGAAAGAAGATGCATTAGTTTCCATGCAAGGATGAATAAGTACAGAAACAGCCTAGTCATTGAAGTGACTAGGCTGTTTCTGTTTTTGTTTCTTTCGAAATGGAGGAATGTTTTTCTGTTTTCATCGTTAAGTAGACACCGATTAAAATAAAAATACTGCCAAGAAAGAAAGTAACACTTAATTGTTCCTTTAAGAATATCCAGCCAAACAAACTGCCGACAACAGGCTGCAAAAAGAAAAATAAACCTGCTTGGTGTGCCGGAGTTAATTGCAGACCTTTGTTCCAGCTGAAGTATGCTAAGGCAGTTGAGATTACTCCAATATACAATGTACTAAGAATAACCGGAACGGTAAATAAGTCTTGGTAATGCCATTGATTCATTTCAAAAAAAATGGTTGGGAATGTTATGATTGTCGCTAACCAAATTCCGATTGTTGTAATTTGAATTGGTGAATAATAACGTGAAGCTTTCCTAGATATAACAGAATAGTAGCCCCATGTTAATGCAGCAATAAGTAACACAATGATACCTAATCCTTGATCACTATAACCCCCATTTGCACCTGGAATCCCAACGATGACAAATATACCAATGATGGCTAAGAACATTGAGAATACCTGATTTCTTGACATTTTCTCTTTTAACAAAAAGATGGCAAATATAGATAAGAATAAAGGTGATAGTGTCGTGATTAGTGAACCCATATGCGCCGAAGTAAGTTTTGTTCCAATGAATTGTGCTGCAATGGAAAGAAAATAACCAATAAAGCCGATTTGAATTAATAAACCACGATATTGCTTTAGCTGTAATGGCACTTGATAGTAAAGACAAATTAGCCACATAACAACGGATGCCATAAGATAACGAATAAAGAGCAATGTCATTGGTGGAATCGTATCTAAGGTAAACTTACTAACAACATATAGGCCTCCCCAAATGGCAGCTGCTAATGCTAAATACATTGGGCCGAGATATGCTTTCAAATAAAAAACCTCCTTATCAGTAAAGATTCTATGAAATAAATGTATCACTAATTATAAGGTTTTACTTATCCAATTTTAAGCTTATTTTTATCTCATTTTTATTTGCTTTGCGTGAAGTTAGTCTGTATTGCTGAGGTGTCATTTGCTCATATTGTTGAAACAGGCGAGTTAGGGAAGATTGAAATTCATATCCCACTAGGTTGGCTATTGCAAGTAAAGATAAATCCGTGTTATGTAGTAACTGTTTTGCTTTCTCAAGTCGAATTGATTGGATATATTTAGTAGGTGTAACACCATAGGCTTCTTTAAACCATTGCCCGTAATAGTTTACTTGATAATGTTCAAGACTAGCCAATGTTTCAATGGACATTTGTTTATGATAGTTTTCATGGATATATTGAATCGATGGTGGTGTAGAATGTTCTCGTAAAAGTCGAGAAATATAATGCATTAAATCATTTAGTCCGCTATTACTTGCCCCTTTTTCTGCTTCATTCATTAAAAGCGTACGAATCGCTTGCCAGTTTTCATCGTTTTTGAGTAAAATTTCTTCGGTTGGATATTTAGGTTTATTATCGAAAAGCATCCTAGGTATATCTAATACGATAAATTCATTTCGATTTATTGAGTAATAAGTATGTTCACATTGAGGTGGTAAAAACAGTAACCCTTGTTCGGTTAAAGAAAATTCTTTGTTGGCAGTTCCAATATAAAGGCAGCCGTGTAGCGGAAATAGAAGTTGGAAATAATCATGTACATGGCTATCTTTTTTATTTGAATACGATCTTCTTTCGCAAATCGTATGAAAAATTGACAAAGTGAACACCTCCCATTTCATTTTACTTGATAAGAATTGAATAATGCACTTTAAATTTTATTAATTTGAATATTGATAGAAAAAAACAAGACCATCGATTTTGATGGTCTTGTTTTGAGATTACTTACTCACATATATGGCTTTTTCGCTTTTTTCATTAACTTCACCGACGATAGCCGCAACCGTTGTTCCTTGGTCATGTAAGGCTTTTACATAGTCATTGGCCTCATCCTTAGGCATGCTAATTAATAAGCCGCCAGATGTAATCGCATCGCATAGCATCCATTGTTCAAATTCTGTTATTGCCTCATCGTAATGTACAGAATCTTTGATCCAGCGATGATTTGCTTTTGAGCCTCCAGGAACGATTCCTTTCTCAGCAAGTTCTTTTGTTCCATCAAGGAAAGGAACATTGTTAAGAGCGACTGTGATGCTTACATGACTGCCGCTAGCCATTTCATACGCATGTCCTAAAAGTCCAAAACCTGTAATGTCAGTTACTGCATTTGGATGGAAAGAGTTCAGTGCTTCAGCAGCTTCTTTATTCAATGTTGCCATTGTTTCCATCACTTTTTCAATTTGTGCATCTGTTAAGGCGTTATTTTTGATCGCGGTCGTTTGAATACCAACACCAAGTGGCTTCGTTAAGACGATTGCATCCCCTGGCTTAGCACCAATATTTTTGTAGACTTTATCAGGATGCACAAGACCTGTTACAGATAATCCGAACTTTGGTTCTTGATCATCAATCGAATGACCACCAACAATGATCGCCCCAGCTTCCTTTACTTTATCAGCTGCACCGCATAAAATTTGTGCTAACACTTCAGCGCCTAGTTTTTTAATGGGAAAACCAACAATGTTCATGACTGTTTTTGGCTTTCCACCCATCGCATACACATCACTCAATGAATTGGCTGCTGCGATTTGACCAAACATATATGGATCATCAACAATTGGAGTAAAAAAATCAACTGTTTGAATGATCGCAATCTCTTCAGTTAACTTATAAACTCCGGCATCATCTGATGTATCAAGCCCAACAAGCAAGTTAGGATCATGTTCTCTTTCTGGTAAGTGCCGCAAAACTTGCGACAAGTCCTCAGGACCAATTTTGCATCCTCAACCCCCTTTTGTAGATAAGGATGTGAGTCGAATCACTTCTTGACTGTCCATACTATACACCTCCTGAACATTAGTATAAGCTTTTTTTTCACGAAAACACAATCATAATACTCCAAAGATTTAAAGGAAACAAATCTATTTTAGAAAACAACCGGAAAAATTTCGGTCACAAAAAATTTGATTGAGGAAATAGTAAAAATTCTCTAAAATAATAGTAAGAATGCAGAATGCAAATTTTCTAATTTTATGTCAAGGTTTGCGTTAAATTATCTTTCTGGGGAGAGGATTGTATCATGGGGAAATTTTTTAAAGGTGTAGGAATTGGAGCAGGCATTGGATTGTCGATGTACTTAGTAACAGTAGCATTAGGTTACAAGGAAAAAATACAAGAAGAAAAAGAAAGACGTTTATTTGGCACAGGGAACCAATAATAGAACATGACAAAAGAGGTGATCACCTATGATCACCTCTTTTGTTCCAAACCAATCTTCCTAATCAGTTCCAATCACTGTTACGTCTAGGGTCGAAACGATATTTGTCTTTTGTAGACACCTCATTTCAAAAGTGTAAAGTCACTGCATTAACAATCTGTGTAAATCACTAAATTGTTCAAGCTAACCCACCCCTTTAATTGAGGCAAACATTTGGAGCCTTAAACGAACTGATATGGCATATAGGAAAGTATTTGATTTGGGTGAAGACACTGTGTAGTGCCGTTCACGTTATTTATTATTGCCGTTTTGAGGAGGGTTATACATATCAAAAAAAAATTTTTTGAAAAAATGATAATGCTTTGTAAGCGAAAGTCAAAAAAATAAATGGCTTTCGTTTTTATATTACAAAAGAACCTATTTTTTTCAATAGTTATAATATTTACAAAATTCTGAAATTGTACTATACTTTGTTCAAGGAAATATTGTCGACATTATACATAATAATTTACTAGCTTTAGTTATAACAATGGATTTAGTTAGCAATGGACAAGCATACTAAATATCTGAGTTAGGGGGGAGAACAGACAACTAATATCAATTTGTTTTTCTTAAACAAAATATAATCATTTAAGGGGGAGCAGATTATGAAACGGGTTGGTTCAATTAAAGTATTGCTTATGGTTCTAAGTTTACTATTTATAACGGCATGTTCTTCAGGGGCATCAGAGTCCTCAGCTGATGGAGAAGAAAGGCATATGTTTTCTTTATTAACAACAGATAGCTCCTCTTCCTTTTATGCATTTTTCGTAGGTGCAGCTAATGCAATTAGTACACAGTTTCCAGAGCTACAAATTACTGTAACTGAAACAGGAGGTGCTACTGATAATATGGAAAGGCTAGCACGAGGAGAGTCAACTTTTTCACTTGGTGTCTCTGTAAGCGATTACAAAGCATTTAATGGTTTGGATGACTTTGAAAAAAACGATAGTATTCGTGCATTATGGTACTTTGCGCCATCACCTTTTAATTTTGTTGTCAATAAGTCGACTGGGATTGAAAGTTTAGAAGACCTAGTAGAAGCGGATTTTTCTTTAGGGGGCTCTGGTACAACAACGGAAAATTCAATTCGGGAGATTTTTGATGTATTAAATATTGAAACAAATCATTATAGCGGAAGTATGTCTGATGCTCAAAACGCTTTTTCAGACCGCCGTATTGATGGACTGACTAAGGCGGGTGCTGCACCTGATTCATATGTGCAACAAGTCGCAGCACAAGTTGATATTAATTTACTTGGGATTACAGAGGAACAAGCGGAATTAGTTCAACAAGAGCTACCGTATTATAGCATTGCTACTATTCCAAGTGGCTCATATCGAGGTGTTGATGAAGATGTTCTAACTCCTCAGTTCATGTTAGGAGCACTATTAGATGAATCTGTTTCACAGGAAGTTGGCTATAAAATGTGGACGGCAATGTGGTCTGATGAAGGAAAAGGCATTTGGGGAAGCTCATATCCAGCAGGAAAGGATATAAACTTACCTGAGCTTACGTTAAATTCACCAATTCCTTTGCATGCTGGTGCTGTTCAATTTTTAAAAGAAATCGGATTAGATGTTCCTGAAGAATTAATTCCGGCCGAATATGAAGAAGTAAACTAGGAGTGGGCAGTATACTCCTAACGTTGGTTAGGAGTATACGACCTCTTAAGGAGGGGGGAAAATATGTTCCAACAACTTTATAACCAGTTTCTAAAGTTATTTGAAGTTGAAAATCATTCTGATCGTTCAAAAACGAGGCAATTATCAACGCCATACTTACTCATTCTTGGTATTGTCGGGTTTAGTTGGGCACTATTTCATATTTACACGATGGGCTTTGGCTCATTGCCAGGAATTATACAACGTTCAATTCATCTTGGCGGAGCAATTTTCTTATGTTTTATTATGTATGCCTGTCATTCCCGATTGCAAAAAAATCGCGTTTTGTTTACTGTAGACGTTATTTTTGCAATATTAGCAGTTGCTATTACTGTATATATGATCGTAATCTATCCTCGTATTGTTGAGCATCATGGTGTATATAACAATCTTGATATCGTATTAGGGACGATTCTTTTACTGTTGGTTGTCGAGGGTGCGAGAAGAACATTAGGCTGGGTGATCCCAGGGTTAATTATTGTTGCGTTATTCTATACATTTTTTGGTCCAATGTTTCCGGGAATTTGGGCTCATCCCGGTGTAGACTACGGCAGGTTTATCCAAGTCTTTATGTTAGGAACGCAAGGAGTTTGGGGCCAACTTATGTCGATTTCAGCAAATGTATTAGTGATTTTTATTCTTTATGGATCCCTTATTTTATATTTGGGATTAGGAGATACATTTTTTGACATTGGAAAAAAGCTGACTGGTCGGTGGCGTGGTGGTGGAGCACAGATGGCCTGCGTAACAAGCGCGTTCTTTGGGACTATTAATGGAAGTGCAGTAGCCAATGTTGCAACGACTGGAAACTTTACAATTCCATTAATGAAACGTTTAGGCTACAATCGCAATTTTGCTGGTGCTGTGGAATCAATGGCATCTGCTGGAGGACAGTTTATGCCCCCTGTAATGGGTGCAGGTGCATTCTTAATGGCAGAACTACTAGGAATTAATTATATTCATGTGGCAATGGCCGCGTTAATCCCAGCCCTATTGTTTTTCATTTCGTTAATGATATCAATTAATTTTTATGCCAAGAAAAATGGGTTACATGGTGTACCGAAAGATGAAATCCCTACTTGGAAGGTGGCTTTTAATTGGAGAAAAACCGTGCCATTATTCATACCAATGGTAATTATGGTGTATTTAATGATCAAAGGATATACTGCAGGTACAGCTGGTTACTTTGCCTTTGTTGCAACAGCAGTGTTGTACTTAGTATGTAATGTAACTTCAATAGAAAGCTTTAAGGATACATTGAGTCGTCTATTTGTTTCAATTGGACGTGGTGCTCGAAATATGGTAACTATTGTTATGCTGATTGGAGCCGCCCAAACATTAGTCATGGCCATTAATATTAGTGGAGCAGGTGTGAAGTTTTCAACGGTAGTCATGACTATGAGTCAAGGCATGCTATTACCTGCGTTATTATTAGCGATGGTAATTACTGTTATATTAGGGATGGGGGCACCGACTCCTGCGGCCTATGTTTTAGCTGCCTCTGTAGTTGGTCCTGCTTTAATTAGTATGGGGATAGAAGGGCTTACGGCACATTTGTTTTTATATTATTTTGCATCCCTTTCTGCGGTAACTCCTCCAGTCTGTGCAGCCGTATTTGTAGCGTGTGGGATATCACAGGGAAGCTGGGGCAAAACAGCATTACAGGGACTTCGTATTGGTATCGTTGCCTTTATCATCCCATTTATGTTTGTCTATAATCCTGTTTTACTAATGAATGGAGAGTTTCACCAAATCCTTCTTAGTTTTATTACTGCACTCGTTGGTGTACTCATTTTAGCTGCTGGGACAATGGGTATTGTTATTTTACCTACAACTAAATTTGAACGACTCCTTGCCTTAGTTACCGCATTTTCTTTAATTATTCCAGGATGGGGTACTGATTTACTAGGGGTATCTCTTCTTACTATCCTTGTGATACTGCATTGGAGAAGAGTGAAAAGTTCACAACAAAATAGTCAAACATTAAACCTAATAGCTAAATCGTAATATGGTACTATCTTTATAGAAACATGCGTAAAACGTATAGAGTAAGGTTTAGGAGTGGTTAGGATGTCAAAAGAACATAGTTTTCATACTGGGGCTATTTTTGAAGGATTTCAATCAAATGAGTTTGAAAATATTACTTTATCTCAAAAAATAGCTCAAGCAATAGCTGGTCAAATTTCTGAAGGAATTCTCAAACAGGGTGATCGCCTCTTGGAAAATGAATTAACGAATTTCTTTGGAACAAGTCGCGCACCGATTCGGGAGGCGTTATATATTCTTGAGAAAGATGGAATTGTTGAACGCATTCCAAGAAGAGGGGTTTTTGTAAAAGAGTATACAAAAAAAGAATTAAGTGATTTATATGAAACTGTCTATCGGTTACAAGAAATCGCTTTAAGAAAAGTCATGGATTTGGTCACACCAGAACAATTAAAAGAGCTAGATTCTTTAGTAGAAAAAATGGAGGAAGCGGTAAAAAGACAGGATATTAAAAGCTACTATATTTTCTTAGATGAGCTGCAAAGTAAATATTTTACGTTTTCCGATAATGATGTATTAAGGGATATTTATTTCAAGCTTAAAAAGCAACTAACACCATTTAGATATATCTCACTTTCCTATCCTTCTAGTTTAGAATATTCTTTATCAGAGTATAAGGAAATGCTCAAAGGTTTAAATGAAAGAAACTTTACTCGCATTTTAGAAAGTTTACGCTTAAAGGAAAATAGAGCTTTAGCTATATTAGAAACATATATAAAAAAATAACGTCTGACACTCATTTACTTTTCCGATGAAATGATAATGGTGAGAAAGTGAGGGTTATAAATGAATCTGAATAATATAGAAGAGACACAACAAAAAAGAGTCTTAACGAGGTTGGTACATACCAACATAGAAAATTCAACTGTTGAAGAGTTACAGCAGGTCTTACATGTACTTGAGTCTCTTCGTTCTGCAAAAGAGGACGGAGGGCTTCATTACCTTGGTCAATTTTTAGGGATTGAACGAATTGTGGAAGAAAATCATGTATACATGCATTTAGGTTTACAAAATGCAAATACGTACGGTGTTGCTCAAGGAGGAGCTCTTTATACACTGGCTGATGTTGCGATTGGTTATAAAGTGATTGATACTCTTAGCGAAGGTCAAAAGGTATTTACGTTAGAATTAAAAATAAATTATATTAAAAAAGGATCAGGGGCAAAACTCATAGCAAAACCAAAGATTCTTCATTTAGGAGGAAAAACAATTGTTGGTGAGTGTAGTATTGAGGATGAGAGTGGTTCACTGATTGCGCAAGCATTAGGAACGTTTATTATCGTTAATAGCTAGACTTACTGAAATTACCTACAAAACTTACTGAATATTAATAATTTTTTAAAAATAAATCATAACAGGGGGGAAACGGATGTTGAATTTGTTATCAGGTGTTAAGATTTTAGATTTAACTCATTTTTTGTCAGGACCATATTGCACAATGTTAATTGCTGACCTCGGTGGTGATGTCATAAAAATAGAGAATCCAAATAAGCCAGATAGTGCAAGAAATGTACCGCCTCATTTCATTGAAGAGGAAAGTGTTTATTTTTTAAGTCTTAATCGCGGGAAAAAAAGTGTAACGATTGATTTAACAACAGATGAAGGATTAAAGCAATTTTATCAATTAGTAAAAGACGCTGATGTAGTTATTGATAACTTTAGGCCTGGAGTTACCAGTCGTTTAAAAATTGATTATGACATTTTAAAAACAATAAAACCTGATATTATTACGTGTTCGATATCAGGTTTTGGTTATACAGGACCATACCGTGATCAGCCTGCATACGATTATATTATTCAAGCACTAACAGGAGTAATGAGCTTAACAGGGGAACCAAATGGTCTGCCAACGAAAACAGGAATTTCTATGGTCGATCATGTAGGTGGGTTGTTTGCAGCTTTTTCAATTGCTTCAGCGCTATTACATCGTGAGAGGACAGGAGAAGGTGTACCATTAGATGTTAGCCTCATGGATAGTCAGTTATCCATGCTAACGTATTTAGCAGCTAACTATTTAAATGCTGGCGATATTGCAAAGCGAATCCCCGAATCTGGTCATCCATCGATTGTACCTGCACAAAATTTTCCGACAAAAGACGGATTTATAACGATTGCTGCAATGAATGATAAGTTTTGGAAAATCCTGTGTGACGTATTGGAGTTGTGGGATTTAGGTAACGATGAGAATTTAAAAGAAATGAAAAGTCGTATGGAAAATAAAGAATACATCATTACAAGAATAAAACAACGACTGATTACAAATACAACCGATTACTGGGCTGATTTATTAATAGAAGCTGGTGTACCTTGTGCTCCTGTTTTAACGATTGACAAAGCTTTACAGCATCAACAGGTTCTTGCACGAAATATGGTTATTGAGATGGATCATCCAACATGTGGAAAAGTTAAAGCGATTGGTAATCCCATAAAACTAAAAGGGAAAGCAGGCGACGAAAAATTTACTCCAGCACCGTTACTAGGCCAACATAATGGAATATTTTGTTAATAAATAATGTCGACAATATACATTTTCAAAGGAGAGGATTTGCATGAAAGCGACAGAGACAGGAAAATTCAAAACAGAATCAGGAATTGAACTTGAACCGTTGTATTCGAAAGAAAATACTAGTATCGATGAAGAAAGGATCGGTGAACCTGGACAGTACCCTTATACAAGAGGGATTTATAAAAGTATGTATACGAAAAGACCATGGACAATGCGGCAATATTCTGGGTTTGGTACTGCTGAAGAATCGAATGAGCGTTATCGCTTCCTTCTAGACCAGGGGCAAACAGGTTTAAGTGTCGCATTGGATCTCCCAACACAGTTAGGATATGATTCTGATCATCCCATGGTTGAGGAAGAGGTTGGGAGAGTTGGTGTGGCCATTGATTCTATTAAAGATATGGAGATTCTTTTTCATAACATACCGTTAGATAAGATATCAACATCTTTTACAATTAATTCAACTGCAGCGATTTTGTTAGCTATGTATGCTGTTGTTGCTGAAAGACAAGGAGTACCTTGGCGGAAAATTACTGGCACCACACAAAATGATATTTTAAAAGAATATGTAGCACGCGGTACTTGGATCTTCCCACCAGAACCATCTGTTCGTTTAATTGTAGATACATTGGAATGGAGTATGAATGAAGCACCTCGCTTTAAGCCTATTAGTATTGCTGGTGCCCACTTTAGAGATGCTGGAGCTTCTGCTGTACAAGAACTTGCGTATACATTAGCAGACGGTATTACTTACGTACAAGCAGCACTTGACCGCGGTTTAGATGTTGATAAATTTGGTCCGTCGCTTAGCTTCTTCTTTTACACTCATACTGAATTTTTCGAGGAAATAGCAAAGTATCGAGCAGGTAGAAGAATATGGGCGAATTTGATGAAAGAGCGATTTGGCGCAAAAGATCCAAAGACAATGATGTTTAAGTTTGGAACAGTATGTGGCGGAAGTTCTCTTACTGCACAACAACCATTAAATAATACTGTTCGTGTTTCTTTTGAAGCGTTAGCAGCTGTATTAGGAGGTGTTCAGTCGGTCTTTACATGTGCATGGGATGAAGCGTTTACGATCCCATCTGAAAGCACAGCGGAATTAGCCCTGCGAACACAACAAATTATTTTAGACGAAACAGGAGTGTCAAAAACAGTTGATCCATTAGGTGGTTCCTATTTCGTTGAGGAACTTACAAATAAAGTAGAGGAAGAAGCTTTGAAAATCATAAATAAGATAGAAGGGTTAGGGGGAATGATACCTGCTATTGAACGTGGAATAATTCAAAGCGAAATTTCTAAACGTGCCTATGAAGTACAACGTAATATTGAATCAGGTGAGAAGACGATAATTGGTGTGAATAAATTTGCAAGAAAAGACGAAAAGATCGAAACGGAAATTTATCAGCCTGATCCTAATATTTTACAAAGGCAATTAAATCGTTTAAAAGAATTAAAGTTAGAAAGAAGTAATAGTGAAGTGAATAAGGCAATCTCTGCATTAAAGCGTGGTGCTGAAGGAAATGTTAACTTGATGCCTCTTTTAATCGATGCTGTTCGTGTTGGTGCAACGGTTGGGGAAATGACGGGAGCTATGCGTGAAATTTTTGGTGAATTTAATGAACCAAAAACGTTTTAATTATCTATCAATCAAATAAACAATGTTAGGAGAGATATATATGGAAATGCCGATTCGTGTATTAGTTGCAAAGCCAGGACTTGATGGTCATGATCGAGGTGCAAAAGTAATTGCCCAATCTTTACGTGATGCAGGTATGGAAGTTGTCTATACAGGGTTACGAAAAAACATTGAACAGATCGTAGAAATTGCAATTCAAGAAGATACACATGTCATTGGTTTAAGTATTCTATCAGGTGCCCATGTCTCGTTAACTAAGAAATTAGTAAATAGATTAGAAGATGAGGGAGTGCGAAATGATGTATTAATCGTCGTTGGTGGAATTATTCCTGAACAAGATGTAAATACATTACTAGAAATTGGAGCAAACGGTGTCTTCCCGATGGGCTCTTCAATCAATGAAATTGTGAACTTTATTCAAAAAGAGGCTCCACAATATATTAAAGCGATGTAAGGGGGGCTTCAAATGTCAAACATCATGTTTCAAAAAAATGAACATGTTGCAAAAATAATAATAAATCGTGAGGACGTTCGTAATGCCATTAATGAGCCAACAATGGAGGAATTACATCAAGTTTTAAATGAGATTGAACAAGATGACTCCATAAGAGTAGTAATCTTAACAGGGACAGGGGAAAAGGCGTTCATTTCAGGTGGGGACATTAAAGAGTTCGAGCAATTAACGACAATTTCTGACGCAAAAAAAATGGCTGAAAGAATGCGACGTGTCTTGAATCGAATTGAACAGCTCCCAGTTCCAACGATTGCTGCAATTAATGGTCATGCTCTTGGTGGAGGGTGTGAAACGGCATTAGCGTGTGATTTTAGGGTTTCTGTTGATGAAGCGAGTCTCGGATTTTTACAAATAAATATGGGTATTATTACTGGTTGGGGTAGCGGACCTAGGTTGGAGCAGCTAATTGGTAGATCTAAAGCGACACAGTTATTGATGCTTGGCGAGAGAATTAGCGCGAAAGAAGCTCAAAATATTGGTCTTGTCCATGATGTCGTTGATAGAGATAACTTTATTGAAACAGTGAACCAATTGGCAGAAAAATTGTCATCAAAACCACCATTAGCTTTAAAAGGGTTTAAATTGGCTATGAACCAATGGCGCGATATGCCATTCTCCCCATCTCAAATCATGGAAACGGAAATTTTTAGTGAACTTTGGGTTTCAGAGGATCATTTTGAAGCGGCACGCGCTGTTTTGGAAAAAAGAAAACCAACGTTTTATGGAAAATAAGTAGAGGAGGGGGGATAAGATAAGATGGAATTGATCGAGAGGATGCTTAATGGTGACAAAAGGGCACTTTCTAGACTAATGAGTCTAGTAGAAACGAATGATCAGTATGCTGCAAAAATAATACGGGAAATTTATTCCTATACAGGAAACGCACATGTGATTGGAATTACTGGTGCGCCTGGAATTGGTAAAAGTACGTTAGTTGACCGCATTTCTGCTGAATACCGAAAGTTAGGTAAAAGTGTAGGTATTCTTGCTGTTGACCCAACGAGTCCTTTTACTGGCGGTTCCATCCTTGGTGACCGTATTCGGATGAATAGTTGTATAGGAGACGAAGGTTTGTTTATCCGTAGCATTGCAACTAGAGGAAGCTTAGGTGGATTATCTAGGGCTACTGGTGATTTTGTTAAATTATTGGATGCTTTTGGAAAAGATGTGATATTAATTGAAACTGTAGGAACGGGGCAATCAGAGGTAGAAATTGTCAGTTTAGCTCAAACAACCATGGTTGTCTTAGCACCTGGATATGGTGATGAAGTTCAAACAATTAAAGCTGGTATTATGGAGATTGGAGATCTATTTATTGTTAATAAAGCGGATCATCCTGAAACATCTCGTACTGTTCATGAAATTGAAGCAATGCTTCATTTTAAAAATTTGAATAAAGATCAGTGGAATCCAACGGTATTAACTTCAATTGCTTCGCAAAATAAAGGGGTAAGTGAAATAGTAAATCAATTGGTGAATCATCAAAAATATTTGATACAATCTGGAACAGAAAATAAAAAGAATATGAATCGAATTGAAAAAGAAATGCTTCAATTAATAAAATATCGCTTTGAAAAAGAAGTGATTACAAACATGAAATGTTCAACTGTTTTTGAAAGAACTATTGAAGATATTAAATCCTATAAAATAGATCCACATACTGCCGTTGACCGACTTTTTTCAACTATTAACTATTTAGGTGAAAAGAATGAAACGAAGAAAATTTTCTAAAGATTTCAAAATTATGGTAGTTAAGCAGGCAATGACTGGTACGAATAAATCAAATATTGCAAGACGTTATATTTTAAATCCTGGTGTCATAAGCCGTTGGATTAATGAATTTAAGCAAGGGAAAATATAACCAAGGAATATAAAAGAGGGATGTCATCGTTGACAGCCCTCTTTTGACGAAATATCTGTGCCAATTAACAAAGTGAAGTATTAACCCTCACCATCAGTCTGACTGTTATGGTTTGCTTTTTTGACCTTTTTTGATCCGCTTAGTGGCTCTGGTTGGCCAGATTGTCCTTTTGTATGAGTGCGGCGTTGATCTTTGTACGTATTTTTTTCAGTCATTGTTTTTCCTCCATTGTAAGTAATTTTAGTTATTACTATCCGTTAGTATAATAATTGCTCCTTAAACTTATTCACCGTAGGGATGAATAGTTTTTTTGTAAACAGGGCTAAATAAGGCTATAGTACAACTTTGTTTTTTACAAAAGGAGGGTCCTCATATGCCATTTAATAAAAATAAACAGCAAGCGTTCCAAGCTGCTCAGCAGGAGTTTGTTGAAGCACAAAATATGATTCACGACCTTGATTATCAAGCAAGTGATTACGGGCATCAGTTAAATCAAGCGATGCAAGAGATTGATGAAGCACAACAAGTGATAAACAAAGCACTGATAACAGCCTCAGAACATCAACGACAACAACTGCAACTGTACCAACAAGAATTGGACCAATTACGACAACAGATGGATCAATAACAAATAAAACGACCGATCAATATCGGTCGTTTTATTTGTTATTAATAATTTTAGAATTACATTATCAATTCTAAATTTGACTTATCACTGGTTCTTTTTCTTCTTTTTGTTAAATTGTTTCTGTTCTTCTGTTAGCGGTTCATTTGATAATTCTTCATTGTAGCCAGCCCCGACTCCTTGGGCTTTTGCATTGTTCGCTCCTGGTATTACATGATTTGCTTTTCGCTTAGCCATTTTGTTCACCTCCATTTTTATTTTTGGCAGGAAGGTTAAATTTTATGAAGTTGCTTCATGGTTGGATAGAATGTAAAGCATGGTGCAAAATAGGATAGAATCTCTTAAAATTCCTATGAAGGAGGAGCATCTATGCCAAATTCAAACCGTACAAAACCGAATGCGAAAAAGGCAAAAGCAAATAAAAATAAAGTAAGGGAACAAGTATTAAAACATTCAGATAAAACGTCTAATTAAAAGTGCATGCAGGTAGCAGGTAAGCTATCTGCATTTTTGCGAAAAAGATAAAAAACAAACGAAATTTTTCTCAATTTTCAAATGTTTAGTGTAAATTAAATAAAAATTATTTTATTTTAATAGAATATTTGATATTCTTTAAGAGTGAGTGTCTAGGTTATTTTTTTACAATTTTTTAAACTTTTTTCGACATTAGTATTTCAGCAATTGTGAAAATGTGGTATAAGATATTTAGAAGGAGGGGTTTTACATATGGCAAACAAAAATCTTTTTGACTCTCGTCAAACGTTCAAAGCGAACGACAAAACGTATAACTATTATAGCTTACAGGCACTAGAAGACAAAGGTATTGGTATGGTTTCTAAGCTTCCATACTCAATTAAAGTTCTTCTAGAATCGGTTCTTCGTCAATACGATGGATTCGTAATTAAAGAAGAGCACGTTGCCAACCTAGCAAAATGGGGTACAAGTGATATTCAAGATATCGATGTTCCATTTAAACCTTCACGTGTTATCTTCCAGGACTTCACAGGGGTACCTTGTGTCGTTGACCTTGCTTCATTACGTAAAGCAATGGCAGATCTTGGTGGAGACCCACAAAAAATCAACCCGGAAATTCCAGTTGATCTTGTAATTGACCACTCAGTACAAGTTGATAAAGCAGGTACATCTGATGCTCTAAACTTCAATATGGACCTTGAGTTCGAGCGTAACGAAGAGCGTTATCAATTCTTAAGCTGGGCACAAAAAGCATTTGATAACTACCGTGCAGTACCGCCTGCAACAGGTATTGTTCACCAAGTTAACCTTGAGTACTTAGCAAATATCGTTCTTACATCTGTCAAAGATGGCGATACAGTTGCTTATCCAGATTCAGTATTTGGTACTGATTCACATACAACAATGATTAACGGTATCGGTGTTCTTGGATGGGGTGTTGGTGGTATTGAGGCAGAAGCTGGAATGCTTGGACAACCTTCTTACTTCCCAGTGCCAGAAGTTATCGGTGTGAAATTAACTGGTAAGCTTCCAAGTGGAACAACAGCTACAGACGTAGCATTAAAAGTAACTCAAGTTCTACGTGAAAAGAAAGTTGTAGGGAAATTTGTAGAATTCTACGGTCCGGGACTAGCTGAAATGCCACTTGCTGACCGTGCAACAATTTCAAACATGGCTCCTGAATATGGTGCAACATGTGGTTTCTTCCCAATTGATGAAGAAGCTCTTAATTACATGCGCTTAACAGGACGTTCTGAAGAGCAAATTAAGCTTGTTGAAGAATACAGCAAAGCAAATGGTTTATTCTACGTACCAGGTGAAACGCCAGATCCAGTCTACACAAGCGTAGTAGAATTAGACCTTTCTGAAATCGAAGCAAACCTTTCTGGTCCTAAGCGTCCACAAGACCTTGTTCCACTTTCAAAAATGCAACAATCTTTCCGTGATGCAGTAGTGGCGCCACAAGGAACACAAGGTTTAGGTCTTTCTGAAGAAGAATTCAAGAAAGAAGTTACTGTAAAGCTTGCTAACGGTAACGAAACAACAATGAAGACTGGTGCGATCGCGATCGCTTCAATTACAAGCTGTACAAACACTTCTAACCCTTACGTACTAGTAGGTGCAGGATTAGTTGCGAAGAAAGCAGCTGAAAAAGGAATGAAAGTACCTGAGTATGTAAAAACATCTCTAGCACCAGGTTCTAAAGTAGTTACAGGTTATCTTCGTGATGCTGGATTACAACCATACCTAGATCAATTAGGCTTTAACATTGTTGGTTATGGCTGTACGACATGTATCGGTAACTCTGGTCCTCTTGCTGATGAAATCGAAGCAGCAATTTCTGAAAATGATTTAACAGTTACATCAGTTCTTTCTGGTAACCGTAACTTTGAAGGCCGTATCCATGCGTTAGTAAAAGCTAACTACTTAGCTTCACCGCCTTTAGTCGTTGCTTATGCTTTAGCTGGAACGGTTGATATCGATCTTAAAAATGATCCAATTGGAAAAGATAAAGACGGAAATGACGTATTCTTTAACGATATCTGGCCAACAGCTGATGAAATTGCTGCAGTTGTTGAGAAAACAGTTACACCAGAATTGTTCCGTAAAGAATACGATAACGTGTTCCAAAGCAACCCTCGTTGGAACGAAATTAATACAACTGATGATGCTCTTTATAAGTGGGATGAGGAGTCTACGTATATTGCGAACCCACCTTACTTTGAAGGACTATCTGCTGAGCCAGGGGAAGTTAAACCATTATCTGGCTTACGTGTAATGGGTAAATTCGGAGATACAGTAACAACTGACCACATTTCACCAGCAGGTTCATTCAGCAGCACAACTCCTGCAGGTAAATACCTTGTTTCTAAAGGTGTTGAGCCGAAAGATTTCAACTCTTACGGATCTCGTCGTGGTCACCACGAAGTAATGATGCGTGGTACATTTGCAAACATCCGTATCCGTAACCAAGTTGCTCCTGGTACTGAAGGTGGATACACTACGTACTGGCCAACTGGCGAAATTATGCCAATCTATGATGCAGCAATGAAGTACAAAGAAGATGGTACTGGTCTTGCGATCTTAGCTGGTAAAGACTATGGAATGGGAAGTTCACGTGACTGGGCAGCAAAAGGAACTAACCTTTTAGGCGTGAAAACAGTTATCGCTGAAAGCTATGAGCGTATTCACCGTTCAAACTTAGTATTAATGGGAGTTCTTCCGCTTCAATTCTTAGAAGGTGACAGCGCTGAATCACTTGGCTTAACTGGAAAAGAAACGTTTGAAGTAGCTGTAACAAACGATGTGAAACCTCGTGATATTGTTAAAGTTACTGCAACTGATGAAGAAGGAAACAAGAAAGAGTTTGATGTATTAGCACGTTTTGACAGTGAAGTTGAAATTGAGTACTACCGTCATGGCGGTATCCTTCAAATGATTCTTCGCGGTAAACTTGCTGAAGAAAAAGCGAATGCTTAATAAATAAATGAAAAAGAAAACTGCTCATATTGAACAGTTTTCTTTTTCTATTTTGTATAAAATTTCACGTACCGTATTTAGGTTATTGTTTTTTTAAAAAGAGTAGCAAAAGAGATTTATTTTTTCAAAATATATGTGCCACGATCGGTTTTAATTGTCAAAAATTCATTTGAAGCTTCAATCGAATGAAGTTCTTTTAGTGATAGTTCATAGCTGTTTAACGGTAGTGGGGAGGACCCGTTTTTGTTAATAACAGTTCCTTTCCCTTTTAATTGAATCGTATATGGATCAACATAATCATCGTCATCACGGGCTTGCTTAACAATGGATACGTTTTCTAGTTCCAACGTATTACGGTCAATGTCATGTCGTTCTTCTTTTTCAATTGTAATTTCAGAACCTTTCATGTTAGTTAATTCTTGCATTAAATACTCAATTTTTTTGTTAGTCATCTCATCATTCATGACGCAATCCCCCTTAACTTACTTTTCTTAGCATATCTTTCTCGTTACACCGTCAATACATACATTAAAATAAAATTTATTGTTAAAGGGATACTAACAATGTAGCAACTCACTATAGCTAGGAAGGAGCTGGTCAATATGGGTCGCCAGAAAAAAGGAAATGGCAATGCTCAACGTAATAACAACAAAAAAGCCATGGGTAAGAACAACCATGCTTCAGAGCTAAGTACCTTTTCTGAATTTGAAGCAGAAAAAATGAATAGTCACAAAAAATAAGCTAACAAAAACCGGCAATGAATGAAGATTCATGCCGGTTTTAAAATTATACCAATCAAAAAAACAGTAGAGAATGATCGGAAAAAAGTTAGGGAACCTTCTCCCTGGCTTTTTATGTGTGATTTCAATTAGTAATTAATAACAAGCGTAAAAAACGCAGAGAAGCAAATCCTAATCATTGTGAAAGGGGGGGATGTACGGTGACAGTGCAAACACAATTACAACAAGCCATTGCTTCGGCTCAAAGTGTACAAGCAAGTCTAACTCAATTTAGTTTGGAAACGCAAAACCAGCAGGCACAGCAATTATTTCAGCAGTTGGCTCAGCAACAGAAAAATATTCTAACACAGCTAGAAGGACGTTATCAGCAAGTGTTACAAGAGGAGCCGCAATTCAATCAAAGTCAGTAAAACAATACGAATACAAACTGCTATAAGAGCCCAAGAATACGTATGTACTTGGGTTCTTTCAACATAAAATGATAGTTGTTAGGGAAGGAGGCTAGCTATCATGTTCGAATTTTGGACGGGTGCAGAAGATCTCCCAGTATATGGATTTTTAGTACGAGCATTGATTGTTTATTTATATATTTTTATAATGATTAAAATTCTCGGGCAGAGATCAATGGGGTCGATTGATCCACTTGATTTTTTGTTTGGTGTTATTATTGGTGATGTCGTCGGGGAGCCATTATCAAGCGGTGAAATTCCGCTGGGCGGACCATTAGCAGCTGCCGCGTTGATCGCTTGTCTTCATTTGTTTTTATCTTATATTGCCTTAAAAATGCCCAGGTTTCGAAGGGTTATTGAAGATGAACCAATCATCTTAATGGAAAAAGGAAAAATATTACATGAGCAATTGAGAAAAGTTAAAATGACAACAGAATCGTTATTAATGGACATTCGATTAAATGGTGCATCGATTGATGAAGTAGATTATGCGGTTTTAGAATCGAATGGGCAAATAAGTATTATAAAGAAAAGTGAGGCACAAAGCTTAACACCGAAAGATATGCTCCAAACACCGCCACCTAAAGGATATCCAACTGTTTTAATTCAAGATGGACATGTCATTGATGCCAATCTGAAAAAAGTCGGTACACGCAGCTGGCTAACTGATCAGCTCCACAAACGGGGAATTCGAAACTATACAGAAGTATTTTTGTTAACAATGGATGAGGGAGGGCAAATTTATTTTAGTAAAAAGTAAATAAAGTAATGAATAAAGATCTCTCTCACAAATCGTGAGAGTTTTTTTATTAAAGATTGAAACAAATTTTCAAAAAATTTCATATACTATGTTTATTATCGCCTAAAAATAGGCAAACTAATTATAAGAAAATTCAAATTGGAGTGATAAGTATGAGAAGAATTAAAAAAATGTCATTTGATGAACTGGTGAATGAAAATAAAAAGAACTTATTAAAGGATCGGGATGCATTAGATAAAATCGAACAGCGAATTGAGGATAGACGAGCACAAAAGCTGTAGTTGCTTCCACTTCTCTCCATGGATAATGGTCTTACAGAAGGCCATATTAAGAGGGAGGGAAGGGGTGAATAATGATGGCAAAATCAAAGCATGCGTTTGATAAATTCCGACCAAATCATTTAGGAACACAACCACGGAAATCGGATTCAAATAATGGAAAGAAAATGAATACAAAAGGGAATGAACATCCTGACTATGTTCCTCCAAAAGGATAAACAAAAATAAACGAAAAAACACATGACATTGATGCAGTTCATTCACATTCAAAGTCATGTGTTTTTTGATGGCAAAAGTGCTAACTTCCGTTTGCTTCAAGCCATTGCAAGACATAATCAAAATTTTGTTGCTCTTTCACATCAAAAAAGTTGGCAAATGGATTCCCCTTCGTTTCAAGTCGATTTACGATGGTTGTCATAGGAAATTGACTTGGGTGTAACTGCTCACCAACCTCATCCCAAAATAAAGGTGTTGCCGCTAACGCTTCCTCATTACCACGAATCGAGTACGGGGCGATAATCGTTTTTCCTTCCGCATGCTGTATATAATCGACATATAATCGTTTATCACGTTTTACCTTTAAGCGTTCAGTCGTAAACCATTTCGGTTCTTTACTCGTTAAATAATTTGCAATAAAAGCAGTAAATTGCCGTGTTTGATCATATGTGTACGTATGATCTGGAAGTGGAATATACAGCTGTAATCCTTTGTTTCCAGATGTTTTGACAAAGGAATGTAATTTCAATTTATCGAGAATGTCCTTTAGTATTAATGCTGCTTCAATGGCTAAGTGGAACTCATTTTGAGAAGGCGGGTCAAGGTCAAAGACAATTTCTGTTGGCTTCATTGAATGCACGGTTTGAAATGGAACATGATACTCAAAGGCAAGTTGATTCCCAAGCCAAATGAGTGTGGGCAGATCAGAGCAAATAATATAATTGATGTCATCATGAATATGGGTGTTAATAAAATCTGGGGCATAGTCGGGACAATTTTTCTGGTAAAATGCTTCACTTTTTGCCCCATGAGGATAACGAATAACAGTAAGAAGTCGGTTTGCAAGAAACGGTAGCATGTAGTTGGAAATTTTGATTAAGTATTGTAAATAGTCAATTTTTTTGATGCCGATCTTGGGCCAAAGAGGCTTTGACATGCTTGTAATCGTTAGTTGTTGTCCATTAATCGTTAGTTCAGCTCGTTCTTTTGTACTGATTCCCATGTGCAATCCTCCCAATTCACATCAAACCGAAATCGTAGAAACCGGGGTTGTCTTAGTTTTTGCTTGTACAATTCCAAAAATTGCAGCTCTACACAAATACTCGGTTTTATCATGATCAGTTCTTTTGACTCTGATTCTTTATTTTTCTTAATGATCTCAATGAGTGCCGTTTTTTCAGTATCATTCAGTCCATGTAAAAACGGACCTAAAGGTACAAGTTCATTGTTATGAAGTAGCGAGACATGAAAATAGCCGTTAATTTTGTCATAAGCTGTTAAGATAAAAACAGCCGCTTTCCAATTTTTTATCTTTACCCATTCTTTTGTTCGAGTTCCTGGAAGCCAGAGGCTCGTTTTCTTTTTGGCAATAATTCCTTCTCCATCAGCTTTTTTCACTCTGTTCCAAATGCTGGAATGATTTGTTTCTGATTCGATAAATTGAAGAGCAGGAAACCTTTTATGATTTAACTGAGAAAAGAGTTGTTCGAGATGTTGTTTACGTTCTTCAAGTGGTTTGTTTTTCATATCAACGCCAGCAATCATCAAGACATCAAAAGCTAAAAATTGAGCAGGGGTTTGCTTAGATGCCTGCTCAATTTTTAGCTCATTTTTAAGACGGCCACGAATTTGAATTTCTTCAAAATTTGCCTTGTCAGCCGAATCTAAAATACAAAGCTCGCCATCTAACATCATCGGCATTAATTTTGTATGTGATCCTTGAAGGGAAGAAAGGGATTGGATAACTTCAGGAAACAAGTGATCTAATCGGTGTAAATTTCTACTCATCATGTGCACCTGTTCTCCTGACCAATATAAAAGGCAGCGGTAGCCATCAAATTTCACTTCATATACCCATTCATTTCCAGTTGGAATCTGTTCCACAAGAGTAGGTACCATAGGTTTGTAAATTGTCACCATTTATCCTGTCGCCTTCTTTTTGCGGATTGGTGCTTTCTTTTCTTTTTTCGGCTGTGTTTGTTTTGTTTTTGTTTTCGTTTGGTCTATGCTTGCCTGTAACGCTTCCATAAGATCAACGACGTTTGTTTCAGGTACCTCTTTTGAAACTTTAATTTCATCTCCAGTTATCTTATGTTGAATAAGATCCATCAGGGCAGTTCGGTAATCATCCGTATATTTTTCAGGTTCAAATTCGGTTGTTAACTGTTCAATTAGCTGAACAGCAGTGTTAACTTCCTTTTGATCTAGTTCTATATTTTCTGGTATCCCTGGGACATTTTCAACTTTTCTCACTTCATCAGGGTAATGAATCGTTTCGAGAACAAGCGCATTTTTGTAGACACGGACGGCGGCTAATTGCTGTTTCGAACGAATCATAATTTTAGCTAAACCGATCTTCCCTGTATCCTCCATTGCTTTTTTTAGGAGCATGTACGCTTTTTCGCCATTATCATTTGGCCCTATAAAGTACGATTTATTAAAATAAATCGGGTCAACTTCTTTTAAATCGATAAAGTCGATGATCTCGACACTTTTTGATTTTTCTTGGGCAAGCGCATCAAGTTCCTCTTTTTCAAGAATAACAAACTTTCCAGGCTCATATTCATAACCTTTAACGAGATCATCCGGTTTAATTTCCTTTTCACACGAAGGGCATACTTTTTCATATTTAATCGGAGTATGACATTCTTTATGCAATGTTCTCATTTTAATGTCTTTATCTTCAGTCGCCGCAAAGAGCTTGATGGGAATGTGTACAAGCCCAAAGCTGATCGAACCTTTCCACATTGTGTGCATAGATTACACTTCCTTATTTTTTATGACATTTTCTTTTCTATTTCCTAGTATTACACCTTAATTCATTGAAATAAGTGTTATCTTTTACCTGATCTGAAATGTCAGTTTAATAGTTCTGAATTTTTTGAATATATTATAGAAAAAAATGCTTGTCATTTGTTTCTGTTCGTCTCATAATAGATTCATGTGCCGATTGTCTGAGTGGTATGAATTACTTTGAAGGGTGGTTTTTTTCAATGAATAGTCAGCCTTCTCTAAATGTAAATGAAAAGAAAAAGCCGATGAATACAATCTTTTTTCTTTTGTTTCTGTTCTATGTACTAGCACTGATATATGTGACATTGCTAGCATGGAATTATGGGGCTTCTTTAGGTCCAGCAGGGCCTGGCGGAAGAAATTACAATATAACTCCGTTTCGAAGTATCTATCGAATCGCTGTTTATAGTCCGACAATCATTGATCCAATCAAAATTTTACTTGGAAATGTAGTGCTGTTTATCCCGTTTGGTTTTCTTCTGCCGCTTGTCGTACGAAAACTAAAATTTTCAATTATAAAGGTAACCTTTGCTGGAATGTGCGTTTCAATTTTGATTGAAAGTGCTCAGTTTCTCTTTACGTACCGAGTCTCTAATATTGATGATGTCATATTGAATACGGTTGGAACATTTATCGGTGTCACCGCCATTAAATTCATTGTCTTTCTTAAACGAAAAATTCATATCTTCGTTGTAAAAAAGCAACCACAATGATTGGCTAGGACATGTGGTTGCTTTTTGTTATATTTTTGAAGGTTTTGCTGTTGCTGCAGCGATTGTTTTTCGTTTCCAAAGGCGGTAAAAACTATAGACAATAGCAAGAAAAACACTATAAATAAACACGGTGAGGAAGATGCTTTGCGGGTTGTTCATTAAGCTATCTCCGACAACAGCAAACAAAATCATCGCCGGGATCTTTCCAAGAGCCGATGCGATGGCATAACTAATGAAGGTAACTCGACTCAATGAGGAGTATACGTTAATAATAATCGATGGTATAAACGGAATTAATCTTGAGATAAAGATGGTCATAAACGCATTTTGTTCAAACAAGACGGTGACTCTACCTAATGTTTTATATTTGTGCAGGATTTTCATGCCCCAATCCTGATAGCCATAGCGTACAAAGAGGAACATAAGCAATGAGGCGAGAGTAGATCCAATCCACGTTACCAATCCACCTAGAACACCCCCATAGGCTGCACCAATAATTCCGCCAACAATTGGATAAGGAATAATCGGGAATAACGCCATTAATGTGGCAACAATACTGGTTAGGATAACAAAATCATTACCATGATGCTGAATCCAAAAGAGGATGTTTTCTCCAAAATAATAAATAATGAAAGCAATTGATAGATAGACAAACGCAAGTCCAATTTTTTTTGTCATCAGTTTGGGCTCCTTAAAAATTTCACGTACCGTAATTATACTATGAAATTGAATATGATTAAATCAAAACAAGAGGGTGTAAAGAATAAGAATACCACAATACTAACAAAACTCACCACGAAATGTTTTAAAATTAAAAAGCAAGCCCTTTCTGAAAGGAAACTCTTTTAATCAGTTCTTTTACCTGTTATGATAGTGTTATTCTATATTTTATATTAAACATACCTGTTAACTCGGATTATGAATTAAACTTTGATTACAATGGCTTATTATATATTAAACATAGTTAAAGAAAGAAGTGATTGCTCATGGTAATCGTTAGTAAAGCGCTATTATATATTGTTTTTGCAATATTGATTGGCGGACTTGTTCTATCATTGATCCCTAAAGAGAAAAAGCCGGTTTTACTTTTACCTAAAAAATGGCTGTATTTCATGTCATTTTTGATTATCATCCTAACATCGGTTCCCGTGTTCTCAGTCGTGCAGTATATTACAACATCTTTTAATTTTCCGTTTGCGACTGCCAGTAAGCAAGTTATTTTTTCATATGCGGTCGGTAAGGCTTGGATCATAACAACAATTCTTACATGTTTGTTAATGGTATCGTTGAATCTCTCTCATAAATTACAAACTCGTGTGTTAAACTATGTATCTTTAATTCTAGCGGTTGCTTTAGTTTTTTCAGCTGGATGGGCGAGTCATGCAGCGAGCATTGATCGTCTAGGCGGTTTTATCGCAAACAGCATTCATGTCTTGGCCATTTCAGTTTGGATTGGGATTTTGTTTGTTGTTGGCTGGTTTTCAAGTGGAAATGAAAAGTGGAGTGCATTTTTAAAATGGTATACACCATTATCGATTTGTTCCGTTCTAGTTTTGAGTGGAACGGGTCTTGTTCTTATGCAATATATCATTCCTGAATATATTCATTCATGGTTATTACCATATGGGCAGGCACTTCTAGTGAAGCACATCCTCTTTTTTGCAATTATTATTTATGGCTTTTCAAATGGTTTTTTACTGAAAAAAAAGCTGTTGTCTAATCCAGGATATCAACCACAGAAGTGGCTTCGAGCAGAAAGTGTTTTTGCTTTGGCTGTATTTGTAATTACGGCTGTAATGACTGAGCAGAGGCCGCCGCATGTGGTGAGCCAAACATTAATAACAGATTCACCAAGTCGCCTTTTTACCTTGTTTTATCAAGGTTCAATTGAGCCAACAATAACACTTCAACTTACGGTAAGTCTGCTTAGTATCATCTTTGCAATTGTTGCACTTATTTGTCTTGGATTTTTTATTATGAATGTCCGTAATCAGCAAAGTATAAGGACTTCATTCCTACTCAGTTTACTGTTAGTTGTGAGCACTTACTTTACACTTATGTATTCTGTTCAAGGGGAGACACTTTCGGAAGATAACACAATTTATGAAACAATAGATGAAGCTATAGAAAAAGGGTATGAAGGTGCTGACGTAATTGAAGTATTGCTAGTTCAACCTTTTGAAGAAAATTTTGAAGCCGTAGTGTATCATGTCAATGAAGAAGAGCTTGTTGCTGAGTTATTTCTTAGTCATGAAGATGGGTATCAACGTTTAAGGAATGCAAAGCTAACAATAGGCGGAATCCCGATTTCAGAATCCGAACATAAAATCCGCACGTTTATCGTAACTGATGGACTATGGTCTTCAGGTAATGGAAGTCAAGTATATGTTTCCTTTGGAATAATAAATGATCCTAAGGACGTATCTTCTGTTATCATTCATTACGAAGGAGAAATTAATGAAGCTGAAGTCGTGAATCAAACATTCTTAAATATTGTTCAGACCGATGAGGAATGGAACCCTAGTCACCCGATAGAGTTTCTTTCTGATGATCGTCAGGTAATTGGCGGCTATATGCGTGGATTTATGGAAGAAGGTGTATATTGTCACTAACAATGTTGTAATCAATGCTATTGATGAATAGATTGAATAGAGAGCACATGACATGTTGAAAAAACAGTCATGTGTTTTTTCATGGTGATGTTCATAATAAATAAAGTTAATAAAGATTAGTGATCTAAAAAAGTCATAGTAGTATTATAGATTGAAAACATTTGAAAACTGAATTAAAA
Organism: Anaerobacillus sp. MEB173; assembly: GCF_052119505.1. NCBI lineage: Bacteria > Bacillati > Bacillota > Bacilli > Caryophanales > Bacillaceae > Anaerobacillus > Anaerobacillus sp. MEB173. The sequence continues at coordinate 387,219 of NZ_JBJMAU010000001.1, read as the reverse complement.
TAGAGGATATTTCGACCTCCGAAGTATTGATTGTATTTAACTTTTGTGAAAGTAGGCAGATATAATGAATCATCGTTTATGGGTAACCTATGTAACGCTGGCAATCTCAACCTCTATATGGGGGAGTGGTTTTATTGCTGGAAAAGTGGCGATTGAAAGTTTTGAGCCGACAACTGTTGCTTTTTTTCGGTTTTTCTTAGCATCGTTAATTCTCTTCCCTTTCATGTGGTTGAAAGAGAAGAACATTCCAAAGCCGACAAAAAAAGATTGGCTTTTGTTTTCACTACTCGGCCTTACAGGAATTGCTATTTATAATATTTGTTTCTTTTTAGCTAGCAAGCATGCACCTGTGATAAAAAGTTCTTTATTTATCGGGGCAAATCCAGTCTTAATCGTCATCCTTTCAGGTTTATTCTTAAAAGAGACGATTACAAAAAATAATATATATGGAATGATCTTTGCTCTAATTGGAGTTTTCATTATCGTTTCAAATGGTGATCTATTACAAGTCTTGCAAATGGGATTTGAACCGATTGATTTTATACTGTTAATGGCTGTTATCAGCTGGGCATTGTACAGTGTTTTAGGAAAAATTGCTTTGAAAAAATATAGCTCGATAGTAACGACGACATACGCTGTAGGATTTGGAACATTGTTTTTGTTTCCGCTTATGATAATGGAAACAACATGGTCTGATATTGCGGCGAGCAGTGTCAGTGCATGGGTATCGATTCTCCATTTGACAGTTTTTGTTACTGTCGTAAGCTTTGTGATGTACTATAATGGTATTCAAAAAATTGGAGCAGCAAAAGCGTCGATTTTTATCAACTTTATGCCGGTTTCAGCTGTAATCATGGCGGCACTTTTTCTGGGAGAAACATTTACGACTGCTCATGCACTCGGGGCCTTATTTGTTTTAGGCGGGGTCTTTATCGGTACGCATAAAAAAAAGGAAAAAAGGAAAGATAACACCATCAAAAAAATTATGAAATCAAGTTAATTTGATCCATTTAGGAGCGATGATTGGTGAACAAAAAAGTGTTACGTTTTCCGCATTCATTTTTCTCAGAAAGTCCTTTTGCAAAATATATAAAAGAAGAGCAAGAGAACGATGATTTTGGATTGATTTTCAATGAGTTTGCTCAGGAAATTGGTGTACGATTAGGTGTGGATATTATTTGGGATAAGGCGAATGAGGAAGGGACAGAATGGATCATTGCTGACGATACGAACATTAAGATTATTCTTGATGAAAATGTCGATGAAAATGAAGAATTTATCTTTGTCCCCAAAACGTCAAAAGGACAAAACTTAATTGAAGACATAACAGCACAGCTAAAAGAAGAGTATGGAGAGTATATTGAATTTGACAAATAATGATTTTTCGACAAAAAGTCAGGAAAAAGAGCAGAGATTAGTCTGCTTTTTTTCTATTTGTTGGACACTACATTCTATGAAAACCCTTACAAATGAGGGGAAAGGGTACTTTTTTATATTTAGAGCCAAGTTCACTAAGTAGAAAAAAGGTCGAATCCTTGTCCAATTTGATGAACGAAAAGCTTTGATTTTGTGTTTGTAAGATAATAAAATAAAGTAATAAATAATAGATAGAGTATTCAGTTAATAAATAAGAGGAGGTAATAATTATGGAGTTACATCACTATTACAATATGAGCGTGGATGAGCTGATAAATTATTATAAGAGAATAAAAGAATATATAGAACAGGGATTTCGAGTAGAGGGTATTAAAGAGGAGTTGGAAATAATTTCACGTACAATAAAAGAAAAAAGCATGGACGTAGAGCAGGACCGGATTTCGCATTATTTGGAAGAGATTAGACATTATATGTTATCAATCCGGCATTAAAATTAAAGGCCTTTAATGAAAACAAGAGTGATAGTTGATTCACTCTTGTCTTATTGTGTTAAAAACCTTTTCCTTTAGTTAAGTGGCATGGAACTCCATAGCCTACTGCACCAGGTTCACTCATCTTTTCAATATAATTTAATCCTCGTTTACATTGTTGTTTACACTTAATACACGTATCACTTGTCACTATTTTTAAAGTGTGTTCGAATTTGTTACCTTCTTTTTTCTGGATGACTTTTTTCTTTTTAGGAGCCATGGAGTTACCCCTCACTTTCCTCATTTATGTTCTTTTTTCTCGATATTTTATGAATTTGCTTTCAATTTGCGCTTGTCCCAGTTTAATTTTGTGAATCCAATGTTTAATAATGGTAAAATAGCAATGGATCATGAAAATAGGTTGGTGGGATAGCGATGATAGATGGTGAAAGTTTTGACATTAGACAAGTGGAAGATAAAGTTTTTGCATGGCATGCTGAGCGAGTTCCATTTCAAGAAGCTGATGCAGTCCGGAAATTGAGTTATATTCAAAAAATAAGAAAAGACACTGAGGAACCTAACCCGACTCTAGCAAACCTTGAAGCAGCACTATTAAGTTTACTTGCTAAAGCCCGGTTTGATCGATTAGATAAAGAAGATGAGTTAGCTGCTAAATGGATAAAAGAAGCTCTAGAGATAAACGTACATGATGAACTAGCGAATAAAACGTTAATAAAAATGAATCTTTCCAGTCTATCAGAAAGACTTCTTCCACTCGTTTTTCCGCAAATAAGAGAAACGGATCACGGAAACACAAAAAAGAAATTAGCCATGGATTATCTAAACATTGCTAATGCTTTTTTCAGTAAATGTCCCTTGTACATTGAAAAATTAGACGAGGCATTGGTTGCTGCAAATCGGATGGATGACCAAGCACTCATCGAAAACATCACTGATTTACAAAACGTGATTACGAAGATAAAGAAACCTTTAATGGCTATTGTGAAAGCGACGGAAGCCTACTCGGACTCACTTAAGGGCATTTTTTATTCACAATCTCAGCTCCAAGAAATCAAGCATTCCATTCAAGAAATCGAACGGTTGCAAAAGCGATGGGATGAATTGATGCCAAATTGGACAAACGTGCAAGAGGAAGAAGAAAACAAAGCATTACAGGAGCTTGACGAAATGATCGGGCTATCTACTGTTAAGGAACGGGTCCATCGTCTTTATCATTATTTACATTACCAGAAGGCCAGAAAAGAAAGTGGCTTTGTGTTAAAAGACGAGATTAGTTTAAATATGATTTTGACTGGCAATCCGGGGACTGGCAAGACAACGCTCGCACGCTTATTAGCTAAAATTTATCATGAACTCGGACTGTTAGAGCGCCCTGAGGTATTAGAAGTTGATCGTTCTCACCTCGTTGGAGGATATGTTGGTCAAACGGAAGAAAATACAATGAATATGATAAAAAAAGCAGTCGGCGGTATCTTGTTTATCGATGAGGCCTACAGCTTGAAGCGCGAAGGAAGTGCAGGCAATGATTATGGACAAACAGCGATCGATACAATTGTATCGGCGATGACAAATGGAGAGTTAGCAGGGAAATTTGCGGTGATTCTCGCAGGTTATCCGGAGGAAATGCGACAGTTTCTTTGGTCGAACCCAGGACTTCGAAGTCGTTTCCCTGAAAGTAACCATATTCATCTCCCAGATTATTCAACGAATGAGCTAATGAACATTGCTGAAAAGGTCGCTTTGGATAATGATTATACTTTTTCCGATACTGCACTTATTGAACTAAGAAAACGAGTTGAGAAAGAGCAGGTTGATGAGACATTTGGTAATGCAAGAACAGTAAAAAACATTGTTTTAGATTCGATTTTTAAAAAAGGTGCAAGCATCTCTCTTCAAAATGACCTGCAAATGGCCGATTTCACCGTTCTCCATCAGGAAGATGTATCCGTAATAGAGGAGAATGATCAGAAGCTAAGTGGGATTGAGAAATTGGAGCAATTAGTAGGCTTAGATGATGTGAAAAAAGAAGTGAAATCGCTTATTTCATTTGTTAAGGTTCAGCAAATGAGACGTGATCAGCAGCTGCCTGCAGTTCCAATCCAACTTCACTCTGTTTTTAGTGGAAATCCGGGAACTGGGAAATCAACAGTGGCTCAAATTTATGCGCAAATCCTAAAAGAGTTGGGCTTACTGAAAAGAGGGCATCTGATTACAGCCGGGAGATCAGATATCGTTGCTGGTTACCTTGGGCAAACGGCGATAAAAACGAAAAAGAAAATTCGTGAAGCACTAGGTGGGGTTCTTTTTATCGATGAGGCATATTCGTTAGTAGCTGGTGGTCCACAAGATTTTGGCAAAGAAGCCATTGATACGTTAGTTGAAGAAATGACAAAGCATAATGAAAATGTAGTTGTTATTCTTGCAGGCTACCCAAATGAGATGGAAGTACTTCTTGAAAGTAACCCGGGTTTGAGATCCCGATTTAAGAAATATTTTCATTTTGCTGATTACTCGGCTGAAGAGATTGTCGCTATTATCGAAAGGTATGCAGAAAATTATGGCTACTTCCTTGATCCTGAAGCAACTTCTTATTTGATTGAAACTTTGTATGAAAGAACCTTTCGCAGTAATGGACGTTATGCTACAGATTTAGTTGATAAAGCCATTCAAAACCATTCATACCGAATTCTTAACAACGAACAAGAGGATCTTTCCGAAGCCTTATCTCTATTAAAGAAAATCGACTTTGAACCAATTTTAATATAAAAGGAGCTTTCATAATTATGCTAATATCTACATCAGAAATCAAAGTACGTTATGCAGAAACAGATCAAATGGGTGTTGTCTATCATGCAAATTATCTTGTGTGGTTTGAAATTGGCCGGACAGAAATCATCGAACACCTTGGCTTCAGTTATGCTGAAATGGAGAGAGATGGCATTCTCTCACCAGTTACTGATATTCAAGCGTCATATAAATCCCCGGCGAGATATGGCGATACAATTATTATTAAAACATGGATTGAGCATTACGATGGTTTTCGGATCGTCTATGGTTATGAAGTAGGCAAACAAGACGGAACAGTATGTGTAACCGGATTAAGCTCTCATATTTGTGTAAAAAAAGAAACCTTCCGTCCGATTCGTATTGAAAAGAAATATCCAGATTGGCATGCTGCATATGAAGGAGCGAAAAAGAAATCAGAATAACAGGAACAAGAGGAGAACGATCAGTGAGTCGTTCTCTTTTTTTTTATGTAAAATTCGTTGCTGGAAAGCACAAATTTTTGCGAATATTTTGGTTGGGAGAGTAACAAAATAATTTCGTATTGAAAAAAAGGAGGCATTCAGATGAACAAACCGAATCCAGATGACCGTAGTAATAATGTAGAACGCTTACAGCAAATGGTTGAAAATACAACCGAAAACATTGAGGAAGCACAAAAAACAATGCAAAATGAAGACATGAGTAGTGAGGAAAAAGCAGCGATCCAAGCAAAAAATGAACGCCGGCAAGAAAGTATTCAAAGTTTCCAAGCAGAAATTACTGATGAACAGCAAGCACGTGAGCGTGGAGACTTTTAAATGACTGCAAAGGGGTGAGGAGAAATCCTTCCCTTTTTTTGTGGTAGAAAATATGCCATTACAGTAAAAAAATGATAAACTGAATAGTAACATTAACAAAGGGGTTAGAGGAAAATGGCATTTGGGATCAAGAGGGCTGAACTATATAAATGGAAAGAGCAAGCAAGAAGCGGTAATATTGCATTGTTAACTCACTATTGGCTCCACCCTCGTTATCCAAACGTAAAGACAGTAACAAAAGCTGCCTGTTGTGAGCTAGACAAGCTCATCCAATGGGGTGCTCAATATGGGTTGGAAAAAGAGTGGATTCACCACCGCTCTGACTATCCCCACTTCGATCTCCTCGGTGAAAAACAACTTGAAATTCTGAAAAAAGAAGGACTAGAGGAGCAGATCGAGAGGTTTAAACTTGAAAAGGACAGTTGAGAGTGTAGAGTTTAGAGTTATATTTTAGAAAAGCTTCGAAGCTTTTCTGTATGTTCTTCGACGAAATACATACAGCATCTTCAACTCTAAACTCTAAATTCTAAACTCTAAACTCTAAACTCTAAATTCTAAACTTTAAATTCGCTTTTGAAAGAAGGAGGTTTTTATTTTGAATCAGACTCAGTCTAAGATTATTGCAACGTTGAAGGTGAAGCCTTTCATTAACGTAGAAAATGAAATAAAAGAGCGTGTAACGTTGTTAAAAGATTATTTACTGAAAACCGGCTTGAAGGGATATGTGTTAGGGATATCAGGAGGGCAGGATTCAACATTAGCAGGAAAGCTTGCTCAGTTGGCGATTGATGATTTGAATGAAGAACAGGGTACGTCTGACTATCATTTTATCGCAGTCCGTCTTCCGTATGGTGAGCAATTTGATGAGGCTGATGCCCAAGATGCCATTTCATTTATTAAGCCGGCAAAAGTTTATTCGATCAATGTAAAACCGGCTGTTGATGCTTCTTTTCAAGAATTTTATCGGGTGACTGGTGAGAAGCTCAACCATTTTTATAAAGGAAATACAAAGGCTCGCGAAAGAATGAAAGTACAATACGATCTAGCTGCCCATTATAAAGCACTCGTAATTGGCACTGATCATGCTGCAGAGGCGATTACAGGATTTTTTACAAAGCATGGGGATGGTGCTTGTGATATTATTCCGTTATACGGATTGAATAAGCGTCAAGGAAAACAATTATTATCACATTTAGGATGTCCTGAGCATTTGTACTTAAAGACGCCAACTGCAGATTTAGAAGACGATAAGCCGGGATACCCGGATGAAGAAGCACTAGGTATGACATATGAACAGATTGATGACTATCTTGAAGGTAAGGATGTTCCGGGCGAGATTAAATTAAAAATTGAACGACAATATTACATAACTGAGCACAAACGCCAAAATCCAGTGTCCTTATACGAGAATTGGTGGAAAACTAACAGTAACAGGGGGGATTGACTTGAGTTATAATGCGGACCTTCATATGCATTCGACTGCGTCTGATGGTGGATATACACCAGATCAATTAGTGAAAAAATGTGCTGATGTTGGTCTTGAGATTGTTGCCTTAACCGACCATGACACGATGGAAGGGGTAGATGAAGCAATCGCAGTAGGTCAAATAATAGGAGTGGAAGTGATTCCTGGAATTGAATTTTCAACAAAAGAGGGCAGTACAAGTGTCCATATGCTTGGATTTGGCTTAGACAGACACAACAAAGAACTGCAACAAATGTTACATACGCAAAGAGACATGCGCCGTAAAAGGCTAGATGTTATTCTTGCAAAGTTAGAAAAAGTAGACATTACGTTAGCACCTGAAGATGTCTTAAAATATGTCGATGGCGGCAGTATCGGCCGGCCGCATGTTGCCAAAGCACTGATCGAACATGGGTACGTAGCTGATGTTGCCGAAGCGTTTAATTTGTATTTAGCAGAAGGGAAGCCTTGCTATGTTAGTAAGGAAAAAGAAATGACTCCTGTTGAAGCGATCGAATGGATACATAAAAGTGGTGGTGTTGCTGTTCTTGCTCATCCAATTTATTATGACTTGGACCACATGATTGAAGAATGGGTGAGTCAGTATCAATTAGATGGTGTTGAGGTATATCACCGGGATCATGATAGTGAAGCGGTCGCTCGTTATGAAAAGATTGTTGCTACTATTGAGGAGAAATATGGAGTGAGCTTGATTCGTACCGGCGGATCTGATTTTCATCATGAAGATTATGGACGAGTACGACAGCCGTTAGGGGAAACAAGAATTCCTAATTCGCTGGCAGAACAAGTTAAAGCGCGGTTGTAAGTCAGAAGCATAATGCATACAAAATAAGGCAAATCCAAAGTCGGTTTGCCTTATTTTTTGTATGCACTTAGTCGATTTGGATTTTACTCGAAATGGATACGTCTTTTAAAGCTTGGCCTGCCAGTTGATCGGCTTCTTTGTTCGCATTTCGACCAATGAGCTCGTAGTTTGGCTTGAGTCCGAGGTTTTTTATTTTTTCTTCTATCCGATCAATCCAGCGCTGCAAATCTTCTTCGTAACAAGGCCAATCTCCTGATAAATGGTTAATCACAACTTGTGAGTCGCCTTTAAAAAGTACTTCCTGATGTTGAACACCTAACAGTTCAAGTTCCAGCAGTCCAAGCCAAAAGGCGGCATATTCTGCTTCATTATTATTTTCAATTTGTTCAAAGCAATCATTTTTCCGGATGCGATACGACTGCCCATCTTGTTCAAAATAAATCGCTACTCCTAAACCAGCCAACCTTTCCTCACGATCAAAGCCTCCATCAAAATAGACAGTGACATTGTGCGGTTCGGTTTCAATTTTTTTCGTATATTTTTCTAATTCCTTCTTAAGCCATTCCATTCCGGTTTCATCATAAAAGGCAATATTCTCGGCTCGACCGCTTCCTTCTAAATCCTTTGCGACATGAAGTGCTTCAGCTATCGGAATAAACTCTGAAGAAAAGAAGGTTGTTTTTTTAGTACGCTTTGGTCTGTACTGATACTGAATTTGAATTTTCATTACGGTACACCCCCTATTTCACTAAGTATATATGAGAAGATGATCTTTTGAGTTCAATTGTTAAAAGAATTTGTGAATTCAGTAATTTTATGATAATTTATTACAGTAAAGGATTGTATTCGACAAATCCTGTCGTAGTTAGCGATATCGATCTTGAATCATTTTTTGGTCACCTTTATCAAACCAGCGGTTAATTAGCCGTGTAATGACTCGAATTGCCACTACAGTAATGACATTCCTAAGAATTAATCTAATCATTGTTCTTTTCACTTCCTTCAATTAAATTCTTATCGATAGTGTTAGACGAAACAACCTCTTCTAAACATTGTAATAAAAGGTGCGAAACTGTTTATGATTATGGTATATTATTGCTATTATAACTTAGAAAGAGGGATGAAGCGTGGATATGATCATTGAGTTTTTTACTGAATATTGGTTATTCATTATCGGCGCTATTGTTTTTTTGTTTCTATTTGTTAAGCTAATTAAATTAACGGTAAAGCTGGCGATTGTTGTTGTCATCATTATCGGTATCTATATGTTAGTTTCCAATCAACCGATTCCACAAAATATCGATGAAGCGAAAGAAATTGTAGGAGAATTAACATCTGATGTAACTGGACAAGTGACGAAAAAGGTTCAAGACCAAACGATTGAAAGAATTGCTAATTCTGTTGATGGTGCTGAGTATACAAAGGATGAAGAAGGTAGCTTTACCATATCCTATGGTGATATGACAGTAACAGGCAATGATGACTCAGAGTATGTCACAATATCTGTTAACGGGCAAAGTTATGAGATGAAGAAAACAGAAGCATTAAAGCAAGTAAGATTCTACATGAATCAATAAAGGATACTAATTTCATACATCATTTGAGAAAAGGGGTAGAGGAGATGCCAATTAAAATACCAGATCATTTGCCGGCGAAGGAAATACTAAATAAAGAGAATATCTTCGTGATGGATGAAAGCAGAGCATACCAACAAGATATACGTCCGTTAAAAATTGTGATTTTAAATCTCATGCCAATCAAGGAAACAACGGAAACTCAGCTGTTGCGTTTATTAGGAAACTCGCCATTACAAGTTGAGGTTTCCTTTATGTATCCCGATACCCATGTATCAAAAAATACATCCGCCGATCATCTGAACAGCTTCTATAAAACAATTGATGAAATTAAAACGCAAACGTTTGACGGAATGATTATTACAGGAGCACCAATTGAGTTACTCCAGTTCGAGGATGTTAATTATTGGGAAGAGCTTAAACAGATTATGGATTGGAGCGTAACCCATGTAACATCGACGTTACACATTTGTTGGGGAGCACAAGCAGGGCTTTATCATCACTTTGGAGTTCCGAAGTATACGCTTGATCAAAAGGTATTCGGTGTATTTGAACATACAATTAATAAAGAGAACGTCAAATTATTGCGTGGATTTGATGACGAATTCATGGTTCCGCAATCTAGACATACGGAGGTACGCCGTGAAGATATTGAAAAGGTACCAGAACTCGAAATATTATCTGAATCTTCGGAAACAGGAATCTATATTGTTGCGACTAAGGATGGAAGTCAAATCTTTGTTACTGGTCATTCTGAATACGACGCCTGCACATTAAATGATGAATTTGTCCGTGATAAGGAAAAGGGCTTAGAAATTGCTCCGCCGAAAAATTATTTTCCAAATAATGATCCAGAAAAGAAACCACGATTAAAATGGCGTGCTCATTCAAATCTTTTATTTACAAACTGGTTAAACTATTATGTTTATCAAGAAACTCCATATGATTTATCAACACTTTCAAAATCAAAGCAAAAGGTCGAGAAATAGGTTTCTCGGCTTTTTGCTTTTTTAATGTAAGGACAGAAAAGTGGTCCATTCACACATGATGCTGTTTTTGCATATTTTTTTATTAGGTTAATGTCTAGGTGAAATTTTCACACGTTTTTCGAGACTAAACAGCATGATGTGGGAGGGGTATTTTCATGAACCAAACAAAATACTATTATGCGGGTGGGAATACAAGTATCGGTTATTATTCATTGTTTAATGAGATCGTAAAAGATTTATCACATGTATATATTCTAAAAGGCGGACCAGGAACAGGAAAGTCAACGTTTATCAAAAAAATTGGTGAAGTGTTAGCTGATAAAGGGTATTCACTTGAATATTTCAGCAACCCAACAGACCCGAAAAGCTATGATGGTGTTATTATTCCAAAGTTGAATATAGGCGTTTTTTCAGGTTCAGCCCCACAAAATTTAGAGCCCGCATACCCGGGAGTAATCGGAAAAGTCATCGATTTACAACAATATTGTAATGGTGAAAAATTAAATATTCACCATGATGAGATCATTAAATATACAAATGAGATGCAAGAACAGGTTGAGCTAGCTTATAAAAAATTTGCAGATGGAGTATCCGTGCACAATAAGAAAGAGGAAATTTATCTTTCGTCAATGGATTTTAAAAAAGCTGATGCTGTTACTGAAAAACTCATTAAAACGATTTTTGAATCAGGTTTTTCCAAAGGGGAACAACAAAAATCACGATATCTTTTCTTTGGGGCCGCCACACCTGAGGGTGCGTTAAACTACATTGAAAATATTACAAGTGATGTTGCTAAGCGATATATCATTAAAGGACGTTCGGGAAGTGGGAAATCTACAGTAATGAGAAAAATCGGTGCAGAGGCACAAAGGTTAGGCTACTCTGTAGACTATTTTCAATGTGGTCTAGATCCTACCAGTTTAGATATGGTTATTATACAGCCTTTAAATGTTGCAGTCCTTGATGGTACAGCTCCGCATGTCATTGACCCTTCCAGGGAGACAGATGAAGTTGTTGATATGTTTGAACTATGTATGAATCCGCAAGTCGAAGTAGATTACGCAAACAAACTTGAGGAATTAACGAAAACCTATAAAGGAATTATGAAAGAAGGAACTTGGCACCTGCAAGTGGCTAATCGACTGTTACATGTTTTAGAAGAGTATTACCGAAAAGCGATGGACTTTGAACAAGTAGATAAGAAAAGAGAAGAAATCGTAAAAGAGATCCTCTCATTAGCATAGAAGTAGGGGCGAAAGATCGCCCTTATTTTTTTATTTTTTTTCGTTTTCATCGAAATAGGCTTTAAATTTATTCATTTCTGCTTCTGTTTTTCCATTATCTTTAGAAAAGTACGGGTTATTTTCCGTTGGATCATCTGAATCTAAGTTTGTTTTAATACTGAACATTGGAGCAGAAGGAGCTTCTGCAATGATTCGATCAGTTAATTTATCAAAATCAGGCATGTTGTTTTTCTTTGGCATAGTAATGTTATCTCCTTTCAGAAGTGAGCTTTCCTGTTTAGATTGTGCAGAATATCGAATTCTCATTAGAAGGAGTGCTGGATTTATTTTAGCTATACTAAAATACTTAACAAAAGACACCATCTGTAAACTGTTTATGAAAGGGTAAAGCTAAGGATAAGGAGGTTTTATTGTGTTAAATTTCCTCATACTTGTATTAGCGATCATTTTAGCGATTATTACTGTTAAATATAAATTACTTTATGATCCAACACACCCTGATAAACCGAAAGATACACGAGCAAAAAATTGGTTGAGAAGCAGGAAGAGGTAAGGTATTTAAATAATATTGGGTTGAAAGTTAAAAGATAATAGTTGAAAGTTAAAATTGAGAAGAAAAAACGTAAGGGCGATTTGCTTTTACGTTTTTTTGAGGTTCTTTATTGGTGAAAAATACAAGAAATGATATAATGCTACCATAAAGGAGCGACATTATGAAAAAGATGTATTTAGCTGTTATTTTATGTTTTATTTTTATCTTAACTGCTTGTAATAATAATGAAGAGCTTCAGCCGGTACCTGAGAGTATAGCAGCAGAATTGAGTAGCTTTATTACTGAATACCGCGTCGAACTTGCTGAAGCCTTTAATCATTATGATTTTGCAGTTGTGGAGAACTATTTTATCCCAAATGATACATATTACCATTTTCAAAGAAAAACAATTCAACAAAACAGGTCTCAAAGAATTACAGAAGAAGTAATTGATTTTACTGTAAATGATGTGCAACAAGACCAGCATAGTGGTTATCATTTATATGTGACTGAAGAGATTCATCGAAATGATCCGCACCAAGGTGACAGTACTGAAGTATATGAAATTACATACATAGTAATGGATTATCGCGGGCAATTAAAGGTTGTTGAGGTTCGAACCCATCAATAACTATTCTAAGGGAAAATTCAAAAATGCAAACTATTTGGGAGAGAGGGGTATTAACGTGAAACAAATTGTTTCTGTTGACTGGTTAGCTGAAAATATAGGAAATGAGAATATTCAAATTATAGATTGCCGTTTTGAGTTAGGCAAACCTGATCATGGTTTGAATTGCTACATAGAAGAGCATATTCCAGGAGCGCTCTATTTTGACTTAGAACGTGATATGTCAGGAAAAAAAGAGGAACATGGCGGACGTCATCCACTCCCAAATATTGATGAATTTGCAGAGAAATTATCTGCTGCAGGAATAGATCATCAGGTGACTGTTGTTGCATATGATGATCAAGGAGGGGCTATGGCATCGCGATTATGGTGGTTATTAACATATTTAGGCCATCAAAAGGTATACATTGTTGACGGAGGATTTTCGCATTGGAAAAAACAAGGTAATGCTGTCACGAATGAAATGCCATCCATCACTCGTAAATCCTTTGTTCCAACTGTTCAAGAACATTTAGTTGTTACGATGGAGGACGTGCGGCAAAAACTTAATGATCCAAATACAGTTTTGATAGATGCAAGAGAAACAAAGCGGTATGTTGGTGAAGAAGAGCATATTGATCCAATTGCCGGTCATATTCCTGGTGCGTTGAACTTTTTTTGGAAAGAAGGTTTAAATGATAGCGGATTATGGAAGAATGAAGGTGAGCAAAAGGAGCGCTTTCACTTACTAGGTAATGATGATAAAGTGAAAATCGTTTATTGTGGGTCTGGTGTAACAGCTTGTCCGGTTATCCTCTCACTGTATCAGGCTGGTTATAATCAAGTGAAATTATATGCTGGCAGTTGGAGTGATTGGTGTTCTTATAAAGAAAATCCGGTCGCAAAAGAACAATAAAAAAATATTCTTGGTATAAATCGGAATTATTGAGATTTTATACTTTCCATATCGAAGAAAATATAATATAATTGAACAACTCGATCATATATGTATGCTTGTGCAAACATTGTATATTTAAGAAAGGGTACTAGGCACCCTTTCTTTTTTTCTCTGTCTAGCTCCGGCGCCTAGCCGCTCGAGATCACTTCGGTCCGTCAAACGTATCCAAAAGACAGGATACTTTTTGTCGGACCTCCAGTGCTTGTCGCGGCTGAGCAAGGCGCCTGCGCTTTTCTTGTGTCAAATGATCGTTACGATTTCTACTGGTCCATGATCATCACAATGATCTCCATGGACATGATGCAGGCGACCATTGACTAAATAATCAAAGTGATCTCCATGTGGAACAACTTCATGACCGCACTCTTTACTATGAGTACAGCCACAGTTCATAGGAATACATTCGTTTGGATTCTCTTCGGATATAGGAATCGCACATTCATCCCAGTGACCATTATGCTCTTTATGCAAATGACCATTGTGAACATAATCAATATGATCATCATGACGTATTTTTGTGTGCCCGCATGCAATACTATGTTCATGAGGATGATTTTCATGTGTATGATGATTATTCATCTTTTGTCACCTCCATACAAGTAGGTTTCCCAATTATTAAAAAGCAATCCTGTTGATGTACATAAAATAAAAATCGAACGTCAACGCTAAAAACAGTTAGAAAATGATAAGGAGATAGAAATAATGACAACGTTTTATGAATTAAATTTAAGCCATTCAATAGTTCGATCAATTAGTGAAATGGGGTTTGAAGAAGCAACACCAATTCAGGCACAAACCATTCCAATTGCGATTGAAGGACAAGATATTATCGGACAAGCACAAACAGGGACTGGAAAAACAGCAGCATTCGGTATTCCGTTACTTGAAAAAATCTCGATTGAAAATGCTAAATTGCAAGGAATCGTTATTGCTCCAACACGTGAGCTGGCGATTCAAGTTGCCGAGGAATTAAACAAAATTGGACATCAAAAAGGAGTTCGCTCACTTCCAATTTATGGTGGACAACAAATTGACCGTCAAATTCGCGCATTGAAGAAAAAGCCACACATCGTCGTTGGAACACCAGGACGATTAATGGACCATATGAGGAGAAAAACGATTCGTTTAGACGAAATCAAAATGGCCATTCTTGATGAAGCTGATGAAATGTTAAATATGGGCTTTATTGAGGATATTGAAACGATTCTTGCAGACATTCCTGAAGAACGACAAACATTGCTTTTCTCTGCAACAATGCCTAAGAAAATTCAAGCATTAGCAACAAAGTTTATGAAAAACCCTGAACTAATTAAAGTACAGGCAAAAGAAATTACGATGCCGAATATTGAACAGCATTATATAGAAATACCTGAAAAGCAAAAATTTGATGTGTTATGCCGTCTGTTAGATATGCAATTGCCGGAACTTGCGATTATTTTTGGCCGTACAAAACGTCGTGTCGATGAACTGACAGAAGCGCTAATGAAGCGTGGTTATTCAGCAGAAGGCATTCATGGGGATTTAAATCAATCAAAACGTGACAGTGTTATTCGTCAGTTTAGAGAAGGAACAATTGAAATTCTTGTGGCGACAGATGTAGCAGCAAGGGGATTAGATGTAAGTGGAGTTACACATGTATATAACTTTGATTTACCGCAGGACCCAGAAAGTTATGTTCATCGAATCGGACGTACGGGGCGTGCAGGAAAACAAGGGTTAGCGATTTCCTTTGTCACACCTCGTGAAATTGATCATTTACGCCGCATTGAGGAAATGAGTAAGAAGAAAATGACACGCAAGCAAGCGCCGACACTAACAGAGGCAATTGAAGGCCAGCAGCGCTTGACAATTGAGAAATTGCTTCAAGTCATTGAGGATCAAGACATTCAAAAATACAAAAACACAGCTGTTGAGTTGTTAGATAATCACGATTCTGTTACACTATTATCAGCAGCTTTAAAAATGTTAACAAAGGAACCAGATTTAACACCTGTTAAATTAACGGGTGAAGCTCCTCTTCGTGTAAAACGGGTAAAAGGTAATGACAACAAAAGAGGAGACCGACGTGGAGGCCGACGAGATGGTGACCGAAAACGGAGCGGTGGAGGATTCCGCGACCGTGACCGTATGAAAGATGGTCGAAAGCGATCTGGATCTGATAAGAAAAAAAGAAAATAAAATGAAAAATGGACCGGTGCTCACTATAAATGTAGTGGGGACCGGTTCTGATGTGGAGATTGATAGCATTGGATCCATTAGAAGTACTTATGAATATTGAGAATGTTACCCCTTACTTTCAACCGATAATAAGTGCGGAAAATCAATGTGTTATTGGTTACGAAGTATTAGGTCGAATTGAAATGGATGGTAAGGTCGTAAGCCTAGGACCTTTCTTTCAGGATTTAACGATCCCAGCTGAATACTATACAGAGGTTGATGAGAGAGTAAGAAGGCAGGCATTTGATTATTTTCTCTCTCATGATGATGATGAATTACTCATCTTCATCAATTGTAATGCAAATATGTTAATGAAAGATCATGGGGAGCAGATATTACGTACATTTGAGGAGTATCGCGACCGTGGTTTTCCTTATGAACGTATTGTACTCGAAATTACAGAGCACGATTATGATGGTGACATTTCTAAATTGAATCATCTATTATTATATCTTCAAAGTATGGGAATGAAGATTGCCATTGATGATGTAGGTAAGGGTGGGGGAAGTATCGACCGTATTGCTCTACTAAATCCAGATATTTTAAAAGTTGATCTTCATTTTCTTCAAAATGAGACTGTTCCACAATCATTTCGAGATGCACTGTATTCTTTGACAATATTAGCAAGAAAGATTGGAGCGACACTTTTATTTGAGGGGATCGGTCAATTAAGTCAATTAAACTCCGCTTGGCGTAAAGGCGGTCGTTATTATCAAGGATTTTATTTGGCTGAACCGCAAGCTGACTTTATCCCTCGAGATAGTTGTCTAGAACAATTAAAAAGTCAATTTCATCAGTTTATAATTTATGAGCGAAAAAAATTAAATTCACTTTATCTTTTTTCAGAACAGTTAAACAATCGATTACAAGAAATGATCAAAAAAATAAAAAATCATGGGAACTATGATGAGATTGTTCTTCAAGTTGCTAAAGAACTAACAACGGAAGCCTTTCGAATTTATATCTGTGATGAAGATGGCTTTCAAAAATCGGCAAATGCATTTAAGGAAACGTCAGGAAATTGGAAACTCCAACCTGAATACCGCTCTAATAACTGGAGCTGGCGTCCGTATTTTTTAGAAAATATTTTTCGGATGAGCAGAAAAAAGAGAGGGATTCTCTCCGATTTATATAGTGATATTGAAACAAATGAACTCATACGCACTTTTTCTTATCCAATAAATGAAAATGCATATATTTTTATCGACCTTCCTTACACATTCTTATATGAGCAGGATGGTTTATTGTAAAGTCTATGGAAAAGGATCTCTAGAGAATATTATTTCTCAGAGATTCTTTTTATATTTGGTTCTGGTCGTATATTTTACTTCCTCCTGTAACATAGTAATTATAGAACATTAGGTAAGTATAGGGGGATCGTGATGGATAAAAAAGAGTATATGCTTAATATGATTAATAAGTTTGAGATGAATGCTGGAAGTATACCTGACAGTTTACAGTCTAAGTTGGATCAATTTAAAAATGAACTTGAAGCACTTACAAATGAACAAGTAGAGAAGCTCACAGATGGTGTAATGTCTACTCCGGCAAGTGAGTCACAGCTTGATAAAAATCATCCGATGAATGTAATTTTAAACGCATATCACGAAATGGAAAGTGTTGCTAATGGTCAACCAGCTAATCAACAACTCCAAGAAGTAATGACGCAAATTCAAGGTTATTTTGAAATTGAGGAAAAAGATGGATTCTTCCCATGATTTAGTGACGGTTACGTTTAGTGATAATCAATGGAAAAGGAAGGTGTAACAGAACAGATGGAACATGATAAAGAAAAGAATCATTCGGAACCAATTATAAATCCTAGTATGATTTCTCCAGATATGATAGCCCCAGGGATTGACGATGATGAAGAATTGGACAGAAAAGCAACACCTGAGGAAATTGAGCGAGGAGAGTATACAAAAGTAATAAAGCTTTCAAATGATGAATATCGACCATCCTAACAGGTAGATTAGAGGTGAGACCAACATAGTCTCATCTTTTTTCTTTGTTGTAAGCAATACATTACATAAAATTCTCTTGAAGCGTTCAAGCTAACGATAGGTATGAAGGGGGTGTGAAGAATTGCCAAAACAGGAGAAAGAACTTAATAGCGAGGAGATCTTAACAGATGCTCCGAAACAAAGGGAATTTGGTATTCGAACGGACCTCAATTCTAAAAGTCCATTTCATTCGACATCAACATATGCGGGGGACTCAGTAGATGGACACAAAGAGTTAGAGGAATCAAATGAGATATTTGCCGAGAAAGAATTAGGACAAGCAAATGAAAATAACTCATTAACGTAAATTCATAAAACACCACAAACGACAATGTATAATAAATATCTTGGCATTACTACCTACTTTTACTATACTTAAAGTTGGTCAAATTAATAGTTAATCTTAAGAGTAGGAGTTAAAAAAATGAGAAAGAAAGTATTGCTTTTATTTTCATTAATGGTCATGATTCTTGTTATCTCTGGCTGTGGACAGATTGGTACAGACGAACAGGCTAATGACAAGCAAGGGAGTGTAGTAACTGAACTGCCACAATTTTCAGATGTACAGGACAATGAAAATATCGTAACCATGCATACAAATAAAGGTGAAATCACATTAAAGCTCTTTCCGGATTATGCACCAAAAGCAGTTGAGAACTTCTTAACACATAGTAAGAACGGCTATTATGATGGTTTAACCTTTCATCGCGTTATTTTTGGATTTATGATTCAAGGAGGCGACCCGGCAGGAAATGGAACGGGTGGTGAAAGTATTTATGGTGAACCGTTTGAGGATGAATTTACACCTAATCTAGCACATTTCCGGGGTGCTTTAGCAATGGCAAACAGTGGTCCAAATACCAACGGGAGTCAGTTTTTTATAGTCCAAAGTTCAGATATGTATGCAGAGCCTGAAGAGTTAGAAGCAGAGGGATTTCCGGCTGAAATTATTGAAAAATATAAACAATATGGTGGAGCACCTTGGCTTGATTATAAACATACTGTATTTGGTCATGTGATTTCCGGTATGGATGTTGTGAATGATATTGCGACTGAAGAAGTTGATGCAAATGATATGCCATTAGAGCCAGTCATAATTGAAAGTATTGAAATTGTCCAATAGATGATTTAAAGACGTAAAAAGACGGAAATTTGTTTTCCGTCTTTTTTAACGTCCACCTTCATTTTGAATATACTAATAAGTGGAAGGTGGTGATCATTTGCTGACTGACATTTTCACACAAGTACAAGTCCATCCTCAACTTGTTGTCGTCGTACCAGCACTAATGATCATTGGCTACGCATTAAAGAAAACACCTAAGGTAAAGGATTGGATGATTATTTGGATTTTATTGGCAATAGGAGTCATTGCTAGTTGTATCATACTAGGCTTTTCTATTAATGGGATAGCGAATGGAATTATTGCAGCAGGTGCAGCAATAACAACACATCAAGCATATAAACAAACAATGATGAAAAGAACTTTGGAATGTCACGAAGAAAATAATAAGACGAAAGAGCATGATTGATGATCATCTCTTCGTCTTTTTTTATATTGTTGCCATATTTAATACAGCATTGTTGACATAGCTTGGCCTTTTAAACCGTTAAGGAGCTGCTCAATTTGGAGTTCAATATATTCATCAATCGTATACGATTTTTTGAGTGCCCATCTACGGAATGCCCACATGTGACCATTAACAAGAATATTGTGCGAGAAGAGCTTTATTTGCTTTTCGTCAAGTGTAAGTAAATGACTGTCAACACAATGACGAATCACTTGCTCAATACTTTGTGTGATTAACATTTCCTTCTCAAGTACATATTGAAGAGCTTCTTTCTGTAACGATTTTGCTTCTTGATACATAACAAGTACTTCATCCTGCATTTGATCGACGACTCTAAAGTAGGACTCTACCGCTAACTTTAACCGTTCAATTCCTTCTAATTCAGTGTTTAAATATGTATGTAGGCGATGAATAACTTCATCATATACTGCATCACATACGAGATAAAGGACATCTTCCTTTGAACCTATATATTCATATAATGTACCGATGCTAAAACCAGATAATTTTGAAATTTCCCTTGTTGTCGTTCGGTGAAAGCCTTTTTGAATGAATAATTTTACTGCAGATTGAATGATTTGATTTCTGCGGTATTTTACGAGTTGCTGATCCTTAACGATCGAAGGGACGTTTTTCTTTCTCAATCCACTCTCTCCTTTCATATAAACCTTAATCTGTGAAAAAGGATGTAAAGTCAATACTTCCGTTTATTTTAAGAATATTATAAATTATCAAATGATTAATGAGCAACATATATTATTAATTTTATATGGTAACGTGTTAAAATATTTTTCATGCGTCATCATAACGTACTTATCCTTAGACGTCAACCTATTTTATGAATTAAGTAACATTTGTTGATAAAATAATTAAAAAAGAAGCCAGGCTCAGTCAAAGAGCCTGGCAAGTATATTAATGATTAAACTTCTTTAAATTCATGTACCCAAACTTTCATTGTTGGAACCCATGGCATTCCTCTATGAAGGGAAAGGATATGATTTTTATACGATTCCATGTTTTCATAGCCTTCTGATTTTGCATCTTCATCTGTCATTTCACCTAAAGATTGTGAGTAGATAGCAGTAACTTCGTATTTCTTTCCTTCAAGCTCCATAATTTCTCCAATATCAGCATAGCGGCCATTTCTTCTAGTTGATGTCTTTTTACCAGCTAGAACCTTTTCGACGTCCTCTTGCATTGTAACCATACGTTCAATTGTACATGTTTTTGGTGGTAATGTTTGTGTCAAAGTAAAGCCTCCTCAATAGTCATATTGATATTTTAAATAGTAATTATTATTTTATCATGAAAAGTATAGCTTATGCCTCAGTTGGAGTAAAGCTACGCTTAGCAAACTCATCATCCATCATAAAAAAGGCATTACTGTCTTCATCAATGCGTTTTAGCTTTTGAATGATATTGTCGAACATTGCTTCTTCTTCCACTTGCTCATCAATAAACCAACGCAATAAGCTGATTGTGGCATGTTCCCGTTCATCCATCGCAATGTCTGACAGTTCATAAAATCGTTTCGTGACATGTTGTTCGTGTGCATATGCTTTTGTAAATGCATCAAGAACTGATTCAAAATTTCCCTCTGGTGCTTCCATTCCAGTAATCGTAGCACGGTGACCACGATCATTAAGGAAATTATAAATTTTCATTGCGTGAAACCGTTCCTCCTCAGCTTGCACAAGAAAAAAGTTAGCAAAACCATCCAATCCTTCAGCCGAGCAAAAGGCAGCCATTGCTAAATAAACATGTGAAGATTCAAATTCAAAATTTAGTTGATCATTTAACCCTTGTACTAATTTATCACTCATCATTGGCTTCATCCTCTTCCTTAGTAAAATTTACCTCAATTATTGTAACATAGAATATTACTTGGAAGTAAATATTAATACTTTCGCTCATTTTTATACATCTTTCTGAGAAATATTTTTTCATGAAGATAGACAAGAATTAGAAATCACTGTATTATGATCTGATGAAAATATTTAGGAGAGATCAAACATGAGAAAAATGATTTCAGTTTATTTTATGGTACTATTCCTTTCTTTATTAGTCGCATGTAATGGGGCCGAAATTCCTGAAGTAAGTGATAAAGACGCAACGAAACAAGAAAGCAGTGAACAATTAACTGTACATTATATCGATGCTGGGCAAGGGGATGCGACGTTACTAGAGGGTCCTGATTTTACAATTCTGATTGACACCGGACGACATGATCGTGATGATGTGGTTCCATACTTACAACAAAATAAGATTAATGAAATAGATTTGTTAATTGCTACTCATCCGCATGCGGATCATATTGGTCAACTTGATAAAGTGATGCAATCTTTCACGGTGAATGAAGTATGGATGTCAGGTGACACACATACGTCAAGAACATTTGAAAGAGCAATTGATGCAGTCTTAAGCAGTGAAGCAACATATTATGAACCAAGAGCAGGTGAAGTGTTTGAAATTGGTTCAGTTGTTCTCGAAGTTCTTCATCCACATGAAATTGATGGTGATTTGAATGAAGGTTCAATTAGCGTTCGAGTCACTTATGGAGACATTCGCTTTTTATTTACAGGAGATGTTGAAAAACGTGGCGAAGAAGAAATGATCAAGCGTGGGCATGACCTTGATGCAAACATTCTTCAATTAGGTCATCATGGATCGAGCACGTCCTCCACAACCGCTTTTCTGCAAGCTGTACAACCTGAAGTTGCCATTTATTCTGCAGGTCATGATAATGATTATGGCCACCCACATCAGGAAATTGTCGCACGTGTTCAACAATTAGGGATTCCTCTATATGGAACGGATGTTCACGGTACAATTTTCATAACGACTGATGGAACGACTTATGAGGTAAACACTGAAAAAGAAGGAAAATTATCTAACGAAGAGAAAATAACAACAAATGCTAACTGTGTTGATATTAACTCGGCAAGTATCGAAGAGCTGCAAAGTATTATCCACCTTGGAGAAGAGCTTTCTGAACAGCTTATCTCTTTACGACCTTTTGCTTCAATGGACGAATTAACAAAGATCAATGGTATTGGCCAAGGAAGACTGAAAGATATTAAGAATGAGAACCTTGCTTGTGTAAAATGATAGGAGGGAGCTTGTTTGAAAGCTGTATTTGAGCGAATTGTTGATGGAAAAATAGCAGTTATTCTAGTAGGTGAAGATGAAAGGGAATATACGTATCCAATTCAATCATTGCCAGAAGGGATACGTGCAGGTGATCATCTAGAAGTTGTCATCGATGCGGATACTATTACCGATGTAAAGGCAAGTGCAAGTGAAACAACAGCTGCAAAGGAGCGGATGAGTGACAAGATGAAGCAGCTGCAAGCACGAAAGGAAAGCCGTTTTAAAAAGAAATAATAAGCAAACCGCATCTAGGGGATGTCATTTATGAGACATCCTCTTCGCGTATTTTTGGTATGCAACCTGTTACCTATTATTGTTGTGATGTAATTAATTAGCTTGTTCATCAATCATGATGGTAACCTCTAGTTGTTTTCTTCCAAATTCAAGTGCGTCATCAAGCTGTTCCATATAAATATCAAGTGTTTTTCCTTTTATGGCACCCCCACGGTCTTTGCAGGTGAACGTTTCATTCAAATATGGAATATACACTTTTGTACCAAAAGGTAGTTCTGGAGGACATGCAAGAGTATCTTTTTCCTTTACATATTCACCTGATGCAGTAATACGATAGGCAGGATGATCTGGTGTTTTTCCAGTGCTTTCAGGACCAGCGGTATACGCTGTGACTTCATATATATCAACAATGCCATCTTGAAAATTAAATGCCATCATTTGTTTACTTGTAAAGTAATCATTTATTGTATAATACAGAAATACGGTGATAAATAGAATCATTGAGAAAATGGCAGTAAGGACTAACTTCATTACCTTGTAACCCCTTTAATAGTAATAGGTACAAATAATTATATCAGGTTTTTAATGGAAAAAATGAGAAGAATTATTGAAAGAAAAAAGCTACTACCAAATTAAACTTGGTGAGTAGCTTTTACATTTAATGATCTAATGGATTTGTAATACATAGAATAAAATCGCAAAAAAATGAGTGATAGACCCGCCTAAAACAAAAAGATGCCAGATTGCATGATGAAAACGAAATCCTCTCCAAATATAAAAAATTGTACCTAATGTATAGAGGGCACCACCAATAACTAATAGAACGACACCATTATGATGTAATGTTTGAGTAAGGGGTTGCCATGCCAAAACAATCATCCAACCCATAATGATATAGAACATTGTTGAAAGGAACAGAAATTTCTTTGTGAAGAACGATTTAAAAATCACCCCAACAATCGCGATACCCCAAATAATACTGAGCAATGTCCAACCTAGTACTCCTTTAATCACAACAAGCAAAATCGGCGTATAGGTTCCAGCAATAAATAAATAGATGGAGGAGTGATCAAAGATTTCAAATAAATCTTTCACCTTTCCATCTGGGAAACTGTGCACGAGTGTAGAAGAAAGATAAAGAAGAACCATTGTAATGCCATAGATCGTAAAACTGACAATGTGCCATGGTGTTCCATTTAAACTTGAAAAGACGATAAGCAGCACTAATGCAGCTACACTTAAAACAGCCCCCAATCCATGGGTAATGGCATTTGCGATTTCTTCTCCTTTTGTAAATGTATGTGTATTTCCCATTTCTCAATTCCTTTCAAATGTAGGTAATGTAATTCCATTATTACACAGTATGTAAGAAATTTCTATTTTTCTTTCTCTTAATAATTGTAATAAAACGTTACTAGTTTGTTTCTCTTTGGCCTAATGTGTGTATGTTACACTAAAATAATAAATTCGTGATTGAAGATTTTCAAAGAAAGGCAACTAATGACGCTCTTCAAGCTGCAATCAGCTTAGCTGAAAAAGAGTCTTTACCATTTCAAACGAAAATACGTTATGGTGTGCCTTCGATTGAAATTAGCTCTGAAGCAAATGAGGGAAACTATCGTTGTGTTATTTTGGGTTCAAGAGGGATGGGACCGGTATTAAGTAAATTTGGAAGTGTCAGCTATGGAGTGTTACATTTAGCACGATGTCCAGTAACCATCATACCAGCCAATTAAACCCTGTTAATGCACACAAAAATGTCAAATAATGTTGTTGATAATCTCCAACTAAAATGAATTAATTGATAATGGGTTATTTTTAACATATTCGTAAATAAAGAAAACGACACGCTCAAATGTTGAGCGTGTCGTTTTCCTTTCCTTAATTATGTATACATTCGGCACAATTAAGATCTCAGAACCCTTATTTTTTATCTTGTAACATGAGTGAGATTACGATTCACGAACTGTTACAAAAACAAAGTAAGCTAGTGTTAGGAATGCTACGACGATTAATAATGGATTTGTACTTGCAGCTTCTGTACTACCACCACCACCGCCAGCTGCACTAACTTGTCCAGCAAGAGTTAATGCTACAACTAAAACTGTAATAAATGATACAATGCTGTTCTTAAGTTTCATTAGGAACCTCCCTATTTTCTACCAGTAAATTTAATAAATAATACCAATAGTCATATTATAGATTTTACTCGTTAATTAATCAATAGCTGAACTTTTTTAAAATTACTTAACAAGATTTGCTGTTAATAAATAATCATTATTTATTATCATCAATAACCATTCATTTAATAAGAAATAGGTTGTTGGAAAAAAATGCTCTAATATTATCTTGTGATATCACATTGCTATTATTGTGATATCATTCGCTATATATCGAGCGGACAAGCGGTATTCTCCTTTTTTGTGACATGCGTCATTGATGTCATCGATATTGACCGCTATGCTTAATATAATATTATTACTGTTTAAATAGTTTTAAAAAGGGGTTGAGCAAATGGTTAAATGGTGGTCAGTGATCAACATTTTTTTCATATTTGCTGTTTTTATTTGGAGCTGGCAAAAGGATGTACCTTCTACAGTGATTATGACTGGTCAGGGAATTGGTCAAATTGCTTTGTTGTTTTTTCTTTTAAATGTAAACATGTACTTTGTTTTTTTGATGATCCGGAAAACAAAAAATCGTAAAACAAAAAAAACACTAGCCGTCATTTCGAGAAAAACAATGAAGCTACATATCCCAATTGCTATAACAGGTACCGCATTAATTTTACTGCATGCAACATTAATGATAAGTTACCATACAATTCCACTTACAAATTTTAAAATGGTGACTGGCTATCTGTCATTTTTTATATTGGTTCTATTATTACTAACAGGTTATCGTCGTCATATCAAGGCTTCAGGATTTAGGAGAAAATCGCATATTTTTATGGCGTTTACTTTTTTGCTAATGGTGATTATTCATATTTTTAATTAGGGAAATTAACAAATTAGTGATGGTCATCACGGGAATTTATCTTGATCTCGCTTATACTTAATGTATAAAAAGAGAGGGAGTGGATCGATATGTTAGAAGTAGTAAGAGAAGAGAACAGAGTCATTGTAGACGTTCGCGAAAGAATTTTAAATGGTGAACACCCACGTGCAAAAGTGATGGCAGTAGCTGCTGAAATTAAAGAAGGGGAAGTGTTTGAAATCCATGCACCGTTTGTATTACCCCCATTAATCGGTTTATTACAAGAACAAGGTTTTAGAGTAACAATTGATGATTCAGTCAGTGATGATATTAAAATTTTTGCGTTTAAAGGGTAAATTGGCAACATATTGCTATGTTATCAATGATAAAAAAACACACTATTCTCATTGGGATAGTGTGTTTTTGTTGTCTTTGTACGAATTAAACTCTTGTAATCAAGAAGTTAACATCGGAAATCAAAAGCGTGCTATAATAAACATTAATTTATTAAAATGTTTGAAAATAGTCATAAACCTATCATTAAGTTGATTGATAGGTTCTTTTACTATACAAAGGGTGATGATAGATGTATACAGCAAGGATAGAAAGGAACGTAGCAATGAACAAAATTCAGATTGAAGATATTATTATTGCACATCATGTGTTAAAGGATGTTACAACACATACGCCATTACAAAAAAATGAGATTTTATCAGAGCGGTATAACTGTAACGTTTATCTAAAGCGAGAGGACTTGCAGGTTGTTCGTTCGTTCAAAATACGGGGAGCTTACAATTTAATTCAAAGTTTATCAAAGGAAGAAACAGCAAATGGTGTTGTTTGTGCCAGTGCCGGAAATCATGCTCAAGGTGTTGCCTATTCATGTAAAGCACTTAAGATTAAAGGGAAAATCTTTATGCCATCGACTACACCAAGACAAAAAGTATCACAAGTTAAATTGTTCGGTGCCGATTATGTTGAGGTCATCCTTACAGGTGATACATTTGATGACGCTTTTAATGAAGCGATTAGCTACTGTAATAAAGAGAAAATGGCCTTTATTCATCCATTCGATAATTATCATATAATCTCAGGCCAAGGGACAATTGGAATGGAGATTATGGAAGATGCGGAAGATCCAATTGATTATGTTTTCTGCAGTATTGGCGGCGGAGGTTTAGCATCAGGGATGGGTACCTACATTAAAAGTATCAGTCCGCAAACAAAAGTCGTTGGTGTTGAGCCAGAGGGTGCAGCATCGATGAAGGAATCAATCGCCCAACAAAAGGTTGTACAGCTTGAGCAAATTGAGAAGTTCGTTGATGGAGCAGCAGTAAAAAAAGTCGGACAATTGCCATTTGATATTTGTGAGAAGCTTCTTGATGATATCATCTTAGTGCCAGAAGGAAAGGTTTGTACAACAATATTAGAACTGTATAATCAAAATGCGATTGTTGCTGAACCAGCTGGTGCATTACCAATTGCTGCACTCGACTTTTATAAAGATCAAATAAAGGGAAAAAACATTGTTTGTGTCATTAGTGGAGGAAACAATGATATTGGCCGTATGCAGGAAATAAAAGAGCGTTCAATGATTTATGAGGGACTTCAGCATTATTTTATTGTCCATTTTCCACAGCGAGCTGGTGCGTTACGTGAGTTTTTGGACGATGTACTTGGTCCAGACGATGACATTACAAGATTTGAATATACGAAGAAAAACAACAAAGATAACGGGCCTGCATTAGTAGGAATTGAATTGAAAAATCGAAGTGATTATGAGCCTTTAATTAAACGTATGGAGAAGAAAGGTTTTCGTTATACAGAAATAAATAATGATCGGAGTCTTTTTAACTTACTTATTTAAAAGTGAAACTCGTACGAGCATAACAACTTCCATCAGGTTTCTGTATGGAGGTTGTTTTTTTAGACCGGAAAATACATAATAATGTAAAAAATAATCGTGAATTTATATAGTATATTGATAGTTTTAATGATATTCTAAGCATAATTATCGTGTGAATGTATGGAGGTTATTACACTATGTCAAATGAAAAAGGAATCTTACTAGAAAGCGGGACAAATGAACTTGAAGTGATCGTATTTTCAATCGGAACAGGAATCTTTGGCATAAACGTAATCAAAGTTCGTGAAATTATTAATCCTTTGCCAATTACTAAAATACCAAATAGTCATCCAAATGTTGAAGGAATTATTCGTTTACGGGAAGAAGTATTGCCAGTTGTAAATCTTGCAAAGGTTATTAATTTTCCATCATCACCCAACCCTGAAGAAGATAAGTTTATCGTTGCAGAATTGAATCAAATAAAGGTAGCTTTTCGAGTTCAAACCGTTTCAAGAATTCATCGTATTTCATGGGAACAAATCGAAAAGCCAACTGACCTGACTCAAGGGCTTGAGGGTATGACGACAGGTGTAATAAAAATGGATGATATGATGATCTTATTATTAGATTATGAGAAAGTAATAGTAGAAATTAGTCCTCAATCGGGAATTTCTGTTGATCGCATCAAGTCATTAGGTCTGAGAGAAAGATCAATGAAAAAAATCGTTATTGCTGAAGACTCACCTATGTTAAGGAAATTACTCGAAGAAACATTGCACGAAGCCGGGTATGTTAACCTTCAGTTTTTCGATGATGGAAGAGCAGCATGGGATCATTTAGAGAAAGTGTCGGTTGAAACTGCTTCAGTAACAGACGAAATTCAGTTAATTATTACCGATATTGAAATGCCTAAAATGGATGGTCATCATTTAACAAAGCGAATTAAGTCTGATCAACAATTAAATCAGATACCAGTTGTTATCTTCTCCTCTTTAATAACAGAAGATCTTCACCATAAAGGGATAACAGTAGGTGCAAATGCACAAGTTAGTAAACCAGAAATCGTTGAATTAGTTAAAGTAATTGATGATTTAATTTTATAGGAGTTAAAGAAAAGTTTTTGGAACCGCTGAGAAATCTCAGGGTTCTTTTTTTATCTTGGGGATGAAAAATTAAAATAGTATGTAAATTGAAAAAAAGGCGAAATGTATTAAAACAGTATATTGACAATCACACTCTGTTATATTACAATTTAAATAACTTAAAAACGGAGGGGATACAGAATGACACCAAATAATTTAATTACACCAAGTACTGAGTTTTTTAGAAACCTGCCGCCAAAAAAGTGCGCAGAATGCGGGAATAATATTGATGAGCAGCACGACTGTTACTCACATCAATGTGAGAACTGTTTACAAAAAGGATAATAATCTATTGTTGAAAAAAGATCTGTATTACAACAGGTCTTTTTTTTGTTTAAGAAATCTTTTTTTGTACCAATAATATTTTTTGATAAATATTTTTAGAGAAACTAGAAAAATATGATAGATACGATACAATAAAAATAAAGACATTTATAACCGTAAAGGTATGGTGATCGTATGGATATAAAAAAGTTTGTAACACCAGAAATTATTTTCGGCAAAGGTGCAATAGAGCAGGTAGGAGAAAGTTGTCTTCGTCTTGGAGCAAAAAAAGTACTCATTGTTAGTGATGACGGTGTGATCGATGCAGGCTGGCTAGAAAAAACGATTCATTGTTGTCGGCAAGTAGGGTTAAATTATGCGACATTTTATAATATTACAACGAACCCTAAGGATTTTGAAGTTGAAAAGGGTCGTCAAGTGTATGAAGCAGAAGAGTGTGATGCTGTAATTGGAATCGGAGGCGGAAGCGTTTTAGATGTCGCCAAGGCAATTGCTGTTGTAGCTACAAATGGTGGAAACATTTCAGATTACGAAGGTGTAGATCAAATTGACGTACCGTTACCACCGATGATCATGATATCGACAACTGCCGGATCAGGCTCGGAAGTTTCGCAATTTTCTGTTATTGTTGACTCGAAAAGACGTAAGAAAATGACAATTATTTCGAAATCATTAGTCCCGGACATTGCGATTATTGATCCGTATACACTTACAACGAAAAATCATGCATTAACCGCAGCAACTGGGTTAGATGTGTTAACTCATGCCATTGAGGCCTTTGTTAGTGTTGCATCAACACCTTTAACAGATGTTCAAGCAAAAAATGCGATTTCATTGGTAGCTCAATACTTACGACCCTCTGTTGCATCGAGGACAAATGAGGAAGCAAAAACAGCAATGGCAATGGCAAGTCTTCAAGCAGGACTAGCCTTCTCAAATGCTATTTTAGGGGCTGTACATGCAATGAGTCACGCTGTTGGTGGACGGTTTCCTTTATCACATGGTGAAGTCAATTCCGTTCTACTACCATTTGTCATGGAATTTAATTTTATTGCAGCACCAAAGCACTTTTTATATATTTCTGAGTTAATGGGTGTCGATGTGCGTGGATTAACGGAAGTA
The DNA here is from genome assembly GCF_052119505.1 of Anaerobacillus sp. MEB173. Classification (NCBI taxonomy): domain Bacteria; kingdom Bacillati; phylum Bacillota; class Bacilli; order Caryophanales; family Bacillaceae; genus Anaerobacillus; species Anaerobacillus sp. MEB173. Next base: position 357,029 of record NZ_JBJMAU010000001.1, on the reverse strand, counting down.
GAAGCAGGAAGAAAGGCTATTGAATTAGTAAGAAGATTAGCAGAGGATATAGGTGCACCACAACGTTTGTCTGACATGGGTTTAAAAGAAGAGTATATAAAAGAAATGAGTCTGATTGCAATAGAGGATGCTTGTATGATTACAAATCCTCGGGATATTACTGTAAAGGATGTAGAGTATTTGTTTAGTCAAGCTTTTTAACAGTAAAACTAGGAGGATCTTTATGCTTAAGAATAAACAAAATATGATTGAGCTACTAACAGGTGTTAAGGCTTCCAAGCGTAATTATTACACAGAGCTTAAGAAAACGATTATGCAGTTAGAGAAGAAAAATATGAAGCTCGAGATTATTAATGACGTGATGAAAAATTTTAATATTAATATGTCGATGAATGATATGCTTAAAAATGTCATGGACAAGTTAAAAACCATATATACATTCGATCGTTTAAGTCTTTCAATTTACGAAAATAGTCAACTTATCCTATCGAATGTTTTTCCTACTGATTCCTTTTATGTAAATGTAGGTGAACCTTTGCCTAAAGATAATTCTATTTACTGGAAAGTTATAGAACAAAAAAACCCAATTCATTTTTGTTTAAATGAAGGAGGAGACGTTCTATCAGACATTGAAAGAGTAGCATTACAAAATTTGAAAATTCAAAGTATTCTTCTTTTCCCTCTTGTCAGTAAAAAGAAAGTCATTGGTGTATTAAGTTTTGGCAGCAAACAAGTAATTGAATGTGAGGAAACAGATGCTTCGTTTCTACAGCAGTTAGCTGACCAGCTTGCTGTTTGCATTGAAAATGCAAGATTATATAATGCTGTCTTAGATGGGAAGAAAGAGTGGGAGGAGACGTTCCGAGCAGTTGAAGATATGCTTGTTTTTATTGATATGTCTCACACAATTTTGCGTTTTAATGATTCAGTTTCTAGCTTTTTTGGTCTGGCTGCTAACCATTTATATGGGAAAAACTACGAATACCTTTTTCGGGACGCGATAAAAACCGAAGAGATTTGCCCAGTTGAAGAGAGTTTTCGGACAAAGAAAAGGGCTTATTCACAAATGCATTTTAAAAGTAAGTGTATTTGTGATGTCTATACGTATCCAGTGTTTAATGATCAAAATGAAATGTATGGTGTTATTTTGTATATAAAAGATGTTACAGAAAAGCTTCATACGGAAGCACAGTTAATTCAGTCAGGGAAGCATGCCGCCTTAGGAGAAATGGCTGCAGGGGTTGCTCATGAGTTAAATAGTCCATTAACCGCTATATTAGGAAACTCACAGTTACTTTTAAGGGAAGTAGAAAAGACGGATCCCTCGTATAAGTTACTTGAGGATATTCGTAACTGTGGTGATCGCTGTAAAAATATCATTCGAAACTTGTTAACCTTTTCAAGGCAAGATGAATATTTACCACAAGAGTGTTTGGTTAATGATGGTGTCGAACAAGTGCTTAGCTTAATAGGTTATCAAATTGAAAGGCAAAATATTACGATTTCCGCTTGTTTAGATGAAAATATTCCAGTTATTGAGGCTAATCTTCAACAAATTGAACAGATCATTATTAATTTCCTCCTTAACGCTAAGGATTCTTTTGACGGATGTAGTAATGAAAAAAACAACAAGATTACAATAGAAACTGGCTTAACAAGTGTGGATGAAAGAGCGATGGTTTATTTATCCGTTACTGATACCGGAGCAGGGATCAAAGATGAAGACTTATCTGAAATTTACCGCCCGTTTTATACGACTAAGCAACAGGGGAAAGGTACTGGTCTCGGTTTATCGGTAAGTCTTGGGATTGCGAAAATGCACGGTGGCATGATTGATGTTAGAAGCCAACTTGGACATGGAAGTACATTTACATTGTTACTTCCGGTCAGTGATATGAATAACGAGTGAAGGGTGGTCGTATGAAAAAGATTCTAATCATTGATGACGAGCGTGAAGTAGGTAATTTTTTACATCATTTTTTAACGAAGAAGGGGTATCAAGTAGAAGTTGGTTACAACGGAAAACAATTTTTGGAATTAATTGATAAGAATACGTTTTCTTTGGCGATGATTGATGTTAAATTACCAGACACGAATGGTTTAGACATACTAAAGCAGTTAAAAGAACGGCAACCAAGTTGCAAGGTCATTATTATGACGGGATATAGTACGGTCCAAACGGCAGTTGAGGCCATAAAAATAGGTGCGACAGATTATATAGAGAAACCGTTTGACAGCCTCGATCAGCTTGAATCATTAATTGACGAGATGCTATTCAATGATGTTTCAACAACAGAAGGTGAGGTAAAACAATTATCTGAACGCATAGGATTTGTTATCGGGAACAATCAAGAGATCAAACATTTACTGACAATGGCATATAAAATTGCACAAAAAAATATTAATGTCCTAATTCAAGGGGAGACAGGTACGGGCAAAGAGGTGTTAGCTAGGTTTATTCATGAAGCAAGTCAAAGGGTAACACAAAAATTTTTAGGTGTGAATTGTGGTGCTTTATCTGAGTCTTTATTGGAAAGTGAACTTTTCGGTCACGAAAAAGGTTCGTTTACTGGAGCCACACAACTACGAAAAGGGTTATTTGAAATGGCTAGTTCTGGTACATTATTTCTTGATGAGATCGGAGAAGCTTCACATGCCATTCAAGTAAAATTATTGAGAGTATTAGAAACGAGAGAGTTTATGAGGTTAGGTAGTGAACAAACCTTACGTACAAACGCTCGGATTATCGCAGCTTCCCATGTAAACCTAGAACATGCAGTAGAAGAAAAGAAGTTCCGTGAAGACCTATTGTATCGCCTGAATGTAGTAAAACTAGAAATTCCGCCATTACGGGAAAGAAAGGAAGATATCCCAACCTTAGTAAGTTACTTTTTAGAAAAGTATGGTGCGGTGAACGTTGCTTTTACGAATGATGCCATTGAAAAGCTTTCTAACTATAACTGGCCAGGTAATATTAGGGAACTTGTGAATGTCATTACAAGAGCTTTAACGCTTGCTGAAGGTGAGACAAATCAAATCACTAGCGCTTATTTACCTAGACAATTACTAGCTGTAGCGCAACCTAGTAATCCTGTGATTGAGGATCTAGCGCCCCAAAAAAATGCCGAAAATCCCATTTTTACATCAGACGAATTAAAACACTACTTATGTCATTGGAATGAAAATATAGTTTCTTTTTGGGAAAATGAGGACAGTATCTCATTAGATCAAGTTACTTCGAAAATTAAAGAACTTGAAAATAATATGACAAAAGCCTTTATTACGAGGGCACTAAGAGATGCATTAGGAAATCGGAAGGTGGCTGCAAAACAGTTAAACATTTCACAACGGCAACTACGATACCTACTAAATGAAAAAAAACACTCTACCAGATAACTTTTAAGGGAGAGTGTTCTTTCATTTTTTATAAGAATTTTACAAAATTAGCGTAGAGATTACGAACAATATTTATACAATCACAACGATTTAATCATCGGGAAGTATTAAAAGAACCCTAATGCATTAGGACTATAACTAACAAGGAGATTCTTAGTTTGTTGATAGTGATCTAACATCATTTTATGAGTTTCTCTTCCAATTCCAGATGATTTATAACCTCCAAAGGCGGCATGCGCAGGATAGGCATGGTAACAATTTGTCCAGACACGACCAGCTTGGATTTCTCGCCCGAACTGATATGCTTTGTTAATATCGCGAGTCCACACACCGGCACCTAGACCAAATGCAGTATCATTGGCGATTTCTAATGCTTCCTTCTCATCTTTAAATGTCGTTACTGAAACAACGGGTCCAAAAATCTCTTCTTGGAAAATTCTCATTTTGTTATGCCCCTTAAAAACTGTTGGCTTTACATAATATCCATTAGCTAACTCACCAACGAAACGATTTCGTTCACCACCACTGAGGCATTGAGCCCCTTCACTTTTCCCAATTTCAATATAGGAAAGAATTTTTTCCATTTGTTCAGATGAAGCCTGGGCCCCCATCATTGTATCCGTATCAAGTGGGTTTCCTGTTCTAATCTCTGCAACACGTTGGAGTGCGCGCTCCATAAATTGGTCAAAGATTGATTCTTGAATTAAGGCTCTCGAAGGGCAAGTACAAACTTCCCCTTGATTAAGGGCAAACATTACAAACCCTTCAACCGCTTTATTAAGGAACTCATCATCATTAGCAGCGACATCCTCTAAGAAGATATTCGGTGATTTCCCACCAAGCTCCAAGGTTACAGGGATAATATTTTGCGATGCATACTGCATAATTAAACGCCCAGTAGATGTCTCGCCTGTAAAGGCCACTTTGGCAATACGGGGGCTAGATGCTAACGGTTTTCCAGCTTCGACCCCGAAACCGTTTACAATGTTTAGCACACCTGGTGGTAAAAGATCAGCAATTAACTCAGTAAGAACTAAGATTGATGTAGGCGTTTGTTCTGCTGGTTTTAAGACAATGCAGTTACCAGCAGCAAGTGCAGGTGCAATTTTCCATGCTGCCATTAAGATCGGGAAGTTCCAAGGAATGATTTGTCCAACAACGCCTAAAGGCTCATGGAAATGGTAAGCAATCGTATTTTCGTCAATTTCACCAACGGATCCTTCCTGTGCGCGAATACAACCGGCAAAATACCGAAAATGATCAATCGCCAATGGAATATCTGCTGCTAAAGTTTCACGTACTGCTTTTCCATTTTCCCATGTTTCAGCGACTGCTAGAGTTTCTAGATTTTCTTCCAATCGGTCAGCAATTTTATTTAATATCATCGCTCGCTCTGCTACAGATGTTTTTCCCCACTTTGCTTTTACCGAGTGTGCAGCATCTAATGCACTTTCAATATCTTCAGCAGTAGATCTCGCGACTTGACAGAAAACATTCCCATCGACAGGAGAAACATTATCAAAATACTCCCCGTTTATAGGTGCGACCCACTCACCGTTAATAAAGTTATCGTATCTCTTTTTAAACGTAACCTTTGAACCTGGTTGTCCTGGATTTGCATATATCATCATATTCCCCCTAAAACAGTTAAATGTAATAAGACTATTTCATGTAAATATCAGCATCCAACAATGACTGCTCGTCCTTTTTTTATTACAATGCTGCTCGAATAATCCCTTGAACATCATCTAGAGTTGCCTTACGTGGGTTTGTAAATGAACAAGCATCCTTCATTGCATTTTCGGCTAATACTGGAATATCCTCTTCACGAACACCAAGAGCTGCTAAGTTTCCAGGAATTCCAACATCACTTGCTAATGTTTCAATGGCACTCAGTGCTCTTTCGGCAGCTTCACGAACAGATAAACCGTTTACATTTTCACCTAAAGCTACAGCAATATCGACAAATCGATCAGACTTTGCAATCAAATTAAACCTTTCGACATGAGGGAGAAGAACCGCATTACAAACGCCATGTGGTAAATTGTAAAAACCGCCAAGCTGGTGAGCAATCGCATGAACATAGCCTAGTGAAGCATTGTTAAAAGCCATTCCTGCTAAAAATTGGGCATAGGACATATTGTTTCTTGCTTCAACATCTTCACCATTCGCAACAGCTGTTCGGAGATTCTTACTAATTAAACGAATCGCTTGGAGCGCGCAAGCATCGGTAATTGGTGTTGCAGCTGTAGAAACATACGCTTCAACAGCATGTGTAAGTGCATCCATCCCAGTTGCTGCTGTTAAGCCAGCAGGTTTCTTTATAGTAAGAATTGGGTCATTCACGGATATCATCGGAGTCGTATGTTTATCTACTATGGCCATTTTTACCTTTCTCGATGTATCCGTTATGATACAAAAACGGGTCATTTCACTAGCTGTACCAGCAGTTGTGTTGATAGCTACGAGTGGTGGCATAGGTACCTTTGATTGATCTAGGCCTTCATAGTCATGGATCGTTCCACCGTTTGATGCAACCAAGCCAATTCCTTTTGCACAATCATGCGAGCTTCCGCCTCCTAATGAAACAATTGCATTACAATGATTTTCCTTATACACTTTTAGTCCAGCTTCAACATTTAAATCAGTAGGATTTGGTTCAGAACCATCAAAAATTATTGTTTCAACTCCTGATTCTCGAATTGTACTTGCAACTTCCTCTGCAACTCCCATTTTACTTAATCCTATATCAGTAACGATTAAAGCTTTCTTGCAACCTAGTAATCTAATTCTTGGTCCAGCTTCTTTCACTGCACCAACCCCCATTAAATTTACTGTTGGCATAAAAAAAGCAAATACTTGTTCAGTAGCCATAATAAAACTCCTCCTTAGAATTATAATTTGTTGAACTCACTACTTTTAAAAAGCAAATATGATGCCAAAATATTTTGAAGGGGAATTTCTTTTAAAAAATAACTGCAATCCTATGTTGTAAGGGGATTGGTATCTTGAATAATTTCCGAATCAAAAAATAATAGGGTCTAAAAAAGCCGAAAATTCGGCTGCTTTAGTCAAGATTTTGGTTTTGAATCCAAAATCTTGTCAAAATTGTGACAGCACTTAGAGGGAATCTTTTAGTAGAGGGATTTAATAGGGATAAACTTCAGATATACAACAAAAGCCGTGATCTGTACCAAGATAAAAAGGTAATTAGTATCAATAAAACTTCTAAATCAATAAGATAAAGTAATATGATAAAACTATTACTTATTCATTTCCTGGGTAAGCGCAAAAATGGAGTCATTTCGAGTGTTTCGGTCGTTCTTCAAGATAGTTTTGTCTATCTATGGTCGTCTATTAATGGTTCAAATTTCCTGTTGTCGATCTGAAGCAAAATAAGTAGAATGTATAGGGATATATAAGATTTATGGAGAGATGTTAATTGAGTAAATATATTTTAATTTTGTTTTTTCTTATGATTGGTTTTACGTTCTTTATTATGAATGAGATTAGTTCTTCCCAAACTTTATCAATATTTCTGCAAAAATAGGTGAATAAACTAGTACATGTACTCCTTGTTTTGAATAGGTTGATATTGAACCTAAATTAAAAGGAGGAGATAAACATGTTTGGACCTCGTGGTATTCCTATGCGTCCAATAGTTCATCCTACTAAATGTAAAGTGAAGCATCATTGCTGTGAGTATATTGTTCCTGAAATTCATCCAACGCATATTCAAAATGTAACTCATCATAATTATAAGCATGTACACAGTTTCCCAGTGACACAGTCACAAGTAGACACTGTTTCTCATCAACACTTTACAGCTCCATCAGCTGTTAGTCCATTTGGACCAGGGCCAGGTGCACCATCAGCAGTGAGTCCATTTGGACCAGGACCGGGTATGATGGGACCGGGTATGGGACCGGGTACCGTGGCAGGTGCTGGATTTGGGCCAGGGAAATGCTGTAAGCCTCGCCGACCTTGGTTCTAAATTTGTAACATGTAAATCTAGTGAGCTGTATCATTTACAGCTCACTTTTTTAAATTCGTGTATTTACGAATAAAAATAAGCTATAATGGAAATTGACTTATTTCATTATATTTGAAAAAATAAGTAGTAGAATGGGAGATTGTATAACTAGATTGAGGTGAAGGTTATATGGAGAAAATAACACAATTATCGACAAAAGATATTTTAGATAAGGAATTTAAAACGAGTATCCGTGGTTATAATCAAGAAGAAGTGGATAAGTTTCTAGATCTTATTATTAAAGATTATGAAGCAATGCAACAACGAATTGACCAGCTTGAACAGGAAAATAATAAGCTAAAGACTACTGCTATCAAGCAACCAGAAAAGCCAGTCAGACCAACTCAAGTTACGGGCAATACGAATTATGATATTCTAAAACGTCTATCGAATTTGGAAAAACACGTATTTGGGAGCAAGTTATTTGACTAATATAATCAGGGTACATAATTGTCCCTTAAAAACTTTACTTTCAATGAATGAACGTATTTGCTAGTATTGTTATGGCTTTTTTAAGGGGGAATTTTTCTTGATCGAAGTTTATATTGATGGTGCAAGCGCCGGAGATCCCGGTCCATCCGGTGCCGGGGTCTTTATCAAAGATGGTGCAGGGCAGGTGGAACGGTATTCCATTCCATTAGGTTTGATGTCAAATCATGAAGCTGAGTACAGAGCGTTGCTTGCAGCATTACAAATTTGTATAGATAAACATTATTCTGTAGTTTCATTTCGAACGGATTCTAAGTTAGTTGATGAAGCGATCGAAAAACAGTATGTAAAAAATAAGCTTTTTCAGCCCTTACTAGAGGAAGCACTGTTGCTAATAGAGAAGCTTGATTTATTTTTTATCAAATGGATACCAAGTAACCAAAATAAAACTGCGGATGAGCTGGCCCGGAAGGCAATTCGCTCAATTGATAAACAAAAATAGCAGTTGATCACATGATTCAAGTAGCAATCTCATTATACTGGAGTAAACTTCCACTTGATAAACCTTTAAGTTAAGCATATAATAGAATTTGTCGTCGATACGACACCATAAGCGTTTAGGTAATCGCTGCATCGTTTGATGTAGAGGAAAGTCCATGCTCGCACGGTCTGCGATGACCGTAGTGTTCGTGCCTAGCAAAAAAATAAGCTAGGGTAGTTTGGTTTCGACTGGACTAACGGCAGGGAAAACACCTAAGTCTTTTGGATATGGTGTGAATACCTTGAAAGTGCCACAGTGACGTAGTCTGTTTGGAAACAAACAGAGTGGAACGGGTAAACCCCTCGAGCGAGAAACCCAAATTTGGTAGGGGAACTTTCTCAAAGGAATTGAACTAAGAGAAGGACAGATTATCTAATCTGTAGATAGATGATTACCGCCGGAGTACGAGGTTCATACCGTTTGCAGTACAAAGGAACAAAACATGGCTTATCGAACGCTTTTGGATGATACGATGATTAACCCCAGATAATTCTGGGGTTTTTTATTTTGAAAAATTTTTTTCGATATATACTAGTACAATTTGTATAAAGAGGAAAAGATGCTTATAATGAATAGTGGATTTATAATGAAGTATTGGTGAGCAGAAAGGATTTTTTTATGGGAAAAATAACATTAATTGCAACGGCAGCAATGGGAATTGAAGCGCTCGTTGCCAGAGAGGTTCGAGCACTTGGTTACGAAAATGTGACTGTTGATAATGGAAAAATTACATATGAGGCAGAGGAAAGTGCGATTTGTCGGTCGAATTTATGGCTTCGCACAGCAGACCGGGTAAAGTTAAAGGTCGGTGAATTTAAGGCCACAACATTTGATGAATTATTTGAAAAGACAAAAGCATTACCGTGGGGACAGTTCATTCCTGAAAATGGTGAATTCCCTGTCATTGGAAAGTCGGTTAAATCAAAATTATTTAGCGTTTCTGATTGTCAAGCGATTGTAAAGAAAGCCGTAGTTGATAGCTTGAAAAAAACATATCATCGTTCATGGTTCGATGAGGATGGTCCGTTATTTCGGATCGAGGTTGCCTTACATAAGGATATCGCTACATTAACGATTGATACAAGTGGAAGCGGCCTGCATAAACGAGGTTACCGTTATTTGCATAGTGAGGCACCTTTAAAGGAAACGATGGCAGCAACATTGATTATGCTAACAAATTGGACACCAGACCGACCGTTTGCTGATCCATTCTGTGGATCTGGAACGTTACCGATTGAAGCTGCATTAATTGGTCAAAACATTGCACCAGGATTTAATCGTGATTTTGCATCACATGGATGGGATTGGATCGGACAAGCAAACTGGGATAAAGCAATGGAAGAAGCGGAAGATTTAGCGAAGTACGACCAACCGTTAGAAATTTATGGCTCTGATATTGACCATAAAATGGTTGATTTAGCGAAAAATAACGCAATGGAAGCCGGATTAGGTGAAATCATTAAGTTTAAACAAATGCAGGTAAAGGATTTTACAACAAAATCTAAGTATGGATGCCTGATTGGTAATCCTCCATATGGAGAACGACTTGGTGAGGTGAAAGAAGTCGAACAAATGTACAGAGATATGGGCCGGACATTTGCCCATTTAGACACGTGGTCCATTTATATGTTAACATCACATCCAGATTTTGAAGAACTGTACGGTAAAAAGGCAACAAAGAAACGAAAGCTCTTTAACGGCAACATTAGGACCGATTATTACCAGTTTTTTGGACCGAGACCGCCAAAGAATGAATAATTTATCAATATATAGAGCCAGACTTTTTTCAGTGTAAAACTGAAGGAAGAGCTGGCTTTTTTATATTAATAACGTAATCGAAAAAATGGGGCACTCCATCAAGAGTGCCCCTATTTGGCTTACCAACCAAAGTCTTATGTTAATATTTTCGAATGACATGTTATTTTTTATGTCTCCTTTGTAAGTATTTGTGCTCTGGTATATTATTCCTTTTAAAATATTGCTAAAGCAAGCTACATTTTACTTAAAAAAATGCAGCTTTTTTCTTTTATTTCGTTTATTGTACGGGAACTTTAAAACAACACATAAGGAATTATCATTCTTTAGTCATAAATTTCCAAAAACAGTTTATCCACATGGAAGTCATGATTCTTAAACTCTCTTCATTAACATAAAAATAAATTGGTCATTTTTCAGATTGAAAAAACATTAAGATAGATGAGGGGAAATGGATATGTTCGGAAGGGATCATATTGGTATTGATTTAGGGACGGCGAATACGTTGGTTTACTTGAAAGATTTAGGGATTATTGTACGAGAACCATCTATTGTAGCTCGCAATATTAATACTGGTAAAATTGAGGCTATCGGTAGTCAGGCAAAACAGTTAGTTGATCGAACACCTACAAATATTGTGTCTGTTCGTCCTCTGCTTGATGGAGTGATTGCTGATTACGAAGTAGCAACAAAAATGATTCGTTATTTTATGAAAAAAGCATTTGAAGTAAAAGGGAAAATGAATTTAGCGAAATTCCGGAAATCGAATGTGATGATATGTGTGCCATGTGGTACGACTCCAGTGGAAAAGAAGGCGATTGAAGAAGCCGCAAAACAAGCTGGTGCAAATCATGTCTTTACGATTGAGGAACCATTAGCTGCTGCAATTGGAGCAGATCTTCCTGTGTGGGAGCCTTCAGGAAGCATGATAATTGATATTGGTGGTGGCTCCACAGAAGTTGCCGTTATTTCCTATGGGGGAATTATTACCAGTACATCGATCCGTATAGCAGGAGACGAGATGGATGAAGCGATTATGCAGTGTATTAAGAAAAAGTATAATATTGAGATTGGAAAACAAACAGCTGAATTTTTAAAAATTGAAATTGGAAGTGCAATGCCTCTAAATAAAGCAGAAACAAAAATTGTCAGAGGTATTGATATAACTAGTGGATTGCCAAAAATTATCGAAGTGACCTCTACAGATATATATGAATCACTTTACGATGTTAAGGCGAGCATTATTGATGCGGTAAAAGTAACATTACAAAAAACACCACCTGAACTCGCAGGAGATGTCATTGACAAAGGTGTTGTGTTAGCTGGTGGTGGATCACTCCTCCGACATTTAGATAAAGTACTTGCAAATGAAGTATTGATCCCTGTACATATTGCAGAAAATCCATTAGATTGTGTTGCTATTGGAACGGGTCTTGCTTTTGAAAGAAAAGATCAGATTCAGTTAAGCATTTAATAATTTAAAATTTAAAATGTAAAATTTGGAATTAAAACCATACAAACCAAAAAACAGGAGCTGCCTTAGTGGTGGCGCCTGTTTTATATGTTACGGTTGATTGTGAATTGGTGATCCTAGGTCGTTATTCTCCATTTCCCTTATAAATAAAGCTAATTAAACTACATACCATAAATACCTATAATTTCTATCCTTAGTATTGATAGTGATAAACGGTTTATTCATTTAATTATCACGAATGTTTTCTTTGTTTATTTGAGTATGTTTTGATCTTTGAAGCGGAAAATAAGGCAAACACATCTGAAGTAGTTAAAAGTTGAAAGTTAAAAAATACTGGTTAAGGAAGGATTGGAATGAAGTTGATCTATAGGGTTTCTTTTCTTTTACTTAGTGTTTGCCTAATATTGTTTGGTTGTAGTAATGAAAAGATAATTCCTTTTGAAAGTAATGGGGATTCGAGTATTACCGAGGGATCATTACAAGGACTTCAACAGGGGGGCAGCTTTCGGGATGTAGCTGCCCATTGGGCAAAAGATGAAATTCACTTTTTAAAAAATCAAAACATTGTCGGTGGATATCCCGATGGAAGGTTTGGTCCTAAGGATGAAATAAAAAGAGTCCATGCGGCATTAATGTTGCAACGTGAGTTACAATTTGATACATCGAATCGACCAGCACCAAATTTTTCTGATGTTGATGTAACCCATCCAGATTATGATGTCATTGCTACATTAGCAGATGAGGAAATTATAACCGGGTATGAAGGTAAATTTATGCCGAATGCACCTTTAACTCGAGCTGAAATGGCAGCGATACTTCAACGAGCCTACAGCTTACAAGGGGAAGGCGATTTTGAGTTTAATGATGTTTCCTCGAAATTTTGGGGTCATGAAGCGATTCAATCATTGGTTGCCAATCAAATTACTGTAGGGTATCCAGACCGGACGTTTCAACCCCGCTCAAATATTTCACGGGCTGAATTTTCTGTGTTTATGGCAAGAACATTAAATGATGAATTCAAAAAAGATGTTAAACAACAACCGTTAAAAGCGCATTTCCTTAATGTTGGTCAAGGAGATGCAACGTTGATCGAACTGCCAAACGGAAAAACAATACTAATTGATGCAGGTGACAAATCGGCAGGTGAAAAAATCGTTTCTTATCTAAAAAAAGCGGGTATCTCTTCAATTGACTTGGTTATTGCTACACATGCGCATGCTGACCATATCGGGGGTTTAGTCGATGTTTTGAAACAATTTGAAATTAAACAAATCATTGATAGTGGGCGTACTCATACGTCACAAACTTATCTTGATTATCTCACATATGTTGATAATCAGAATCTTCCATTTGCAAAAGCTGTACCAGGCACAACCTATGACTTGGACCCTTCCGTTACGATTAGATTTTTAAATACAGGTTCTGAGGAGAAAAGTTTAAACGATTCATCCGTGGCTTTAAAGTTAACTTACAATCAAGTGAGCTTATTATTTACAGGTGATGCCGAACTTGGACCAGAAGAACAGATGGTGAATCAATATGATCTATCAGCACAAATATTGCAAGTAGGACACCACGGTTCATTTACATCATCGAACAACAGCTTTCTTTACGATGTACAACCTGAAATGGCGATTCTTTCTTATGGTGAAGGGAATCGTTACAATCATCCACATCATGAAGCGATTCAACGTTTACGAAATAGTGGAGCGAAACTTTATTCACTTGCAAATTCAGGAGATGTCATAATAACAACTGATGGAATCAATTACGATGCAACAGCAAGTCCTTGGGATGGAACTGGAAATGCAGAAGGTTCAGGCGGTGATGAGGACGAGATTATATATCCTGTTAACATTAATACAGCTAATTTTGAAACATTACAGCAGATTACTGGTGTTGGGGAAGTAATTGCTGAAAATATTATTAATTATCGTGAACAGCATGGTCCATTTACATCAATTGAACAACTTAAAAATGTTAATCGTATTGGACCGGTTACATTTGAAAATATGAAGCACCAAATTACCATCTAAAGGAGGAAGATAAATGCCAACGTATACACTTGATCGAATTGAGGGGCATATGGCAATTCTGTTATTACGGAGTGATGAATCCATTCAAAAAGATATTCATATTGATCATCTTCCTGCAGGAACCAAAGAAGGTGACCTGTTCGATGTCACATTTGAAGAGGATGGAACAACAGTGAAAACAATTACCCAGTCAAAGGAGGAAACGAATCAAGTAAAAAAAGAGGCTGATCAGCTTATGCAAAAAATCTTAGCAAAAAATAAACAATAGGTACGAAATTTACCTTAGTCTCCCTCGAATCTTACTCATAAAAGAGTAAATACTACCTTATAGGTGGAAGTACAGATGTAAGGTTCGATTCCTTACCAAGAGTTGGTTACAAGTACTTCACTGGTACAATCAGCTTCAATATTGTATCGCGATACATGCCATGAATGAGTTCATATTTCCTCATTCATGGCAATTGTTAATAGGATAAAAAAGAAGGGAAATGGACATTCTAAATAGGACAGAACTCTTTAGCATTTACCAATGATTATTTACATATTGTTTAAAGTTAGGAGATGATGAAATGACGAATGATGGAACAGAATATGGCTTAACTGAAATACAACAAATTGAAATGGCAATCAAATCGGCGCAACGTATGGTTGGTCAAGCAACAATGAGTATGGATGAAGACCAATTAAAAGCAGCAACTGATGCAATAAATCAAGCAAAACAGCAATACAATCATGCTGTAGCACATGCTACAGGAATCGATGAAAAGTTCTTTGAATTTTCCTCAGAACTAATCGAACGAATTGACCATCAATTGAAAGAAGCAAAAGAATAAAACATCATTGGAGTGTCTACCAAGAATCTGGCGGGCACTCTTCGATTTTGTGGTTAATTGAAGAAGAGCTTTTTTAGTTTAGAGTTTAGAGTTTAGAGTTGAAACCTTTGAAAGAAGAAGGGCTTTGAGGACACAGCAAAAGCCCGTTTCTTTTAACTCTAAACTCTAAATTCTACACTCTAAACTAATTAGTTGACATTATATAGAAAATTATAGGATAATATTTTGTCAGCTATTTGAACGTGAAAAGGAGTATTTTCGTTGAATAAATTTGAATCTTTACCATTTTCGTATGATAAGACGCAATCGTTTTTTGACAAGTTAGGTGAATGGGTTGGCGATGTTTTTTATGATATTTTACCTGAAGCTGGATTTGAACTGAGGGATGAGCAAGTATTTATGGCTTTTCAACTTGAAAGAGCCTTTATTGAAAAGAAAGTTATCTTTGCTGAAGCAGGTGTAGGGACTGGTAAGACAATTGTCTATCTGTTATATGCGATTTGCTATGCCAGGTATATGCGTAAGCCGGCGATTATTGCATGTGCCGATGAATCACTGATCGAACAACTTGTGAAACCTGAGGGAGATATTGCAAAATTAGCCAAACATCTTGGGTTAAATATTGATGTTCGCTTGGCAAAATCCCAAGATCAATATTTATGTTTACAAAAGTTAGATACCGAGCGTAATCGAGATGATTATGATGAGCTATATGATGAGATTTACGAAGAATTACCACCATTTGTAACGAGCAATGCTCCGTTGCAGTCATTTTATCATTATGGAGACAGAAAAAATTATCCTGACTTAAATAATGAAAAGTGGGAAAAAATCGGCTGGGATACGTTTCAAGATTGCTTTGTATGTGAGCAGCGGCATCGTTGCGGGCAAACATTAACACGTGAACATTACCGAAAAGCGACTGATTTGATTATCTGTTCCCATGATTTTTATATGGAGCATGTTTGGACATATGATTCACGAAAGCGGGAAGGTCAATTACCGTTACTGCCAGAAGCTAGCTCCATTGTCTTTGATGAAGGACATTTATTAGAGTTTGCTGCGCAGAAAGCATTGACCTATAAGTTGCGGCATGAAGTACTTGAAGAGCTGCTTAGTCGTTTAAGTGAAAATGATACACGTGAAGAATTTGCTGTCTTAATCGATGAAACGATTTCACAAAGCTTATATTTTTTCCATACACTACGACAGCAAATCATAGATATCCCGGGTTCTCATCGTAAGAACATAAAGTTTAATGAGATGATCGTATCTGAGGTCAAGCATCTGAAGAGTTTACTGACGAGACTTGAGGATGAACTTGTGTTTGAAAGTGAGCTTTATACAATTGATCAATACCAGCTTCGGATTGTTGAAGAGCATATTGAAATGATTCAAAAGGCATTACAACTGTTTATACAGCGAGAAAATTTAATCTCCTGGGTGACGGAAGATCAACATGGTTTAACTCTAGTCATTATGCCGCGCCTTGTTGAAGAGGTGCTTAAAGAGCGGGTATTCTCCAAAAAGATCCCAGTTGTATTTTCATCAGCGACACTTTCAAGTAATGATTCATTTGAATACATGGCTAACAGTATTGGTGTAGAAGATTACCTTTCATTTTCTGTTTCTTCTCCATTTGATTATGAAACGAAAATGGAGGTTTATAGTCCAGAGCTTACATCAGAAGACATTTTCACACAAAAATATAACTATGCAAACCAGTTAATTGAGGAAACAAAGGGTCGGGCATTGATTCTATTTAATCAAGAGGAAGAACTGCTTCAATTTAAACAAAAAATGATAGATGATCACCTGGATCGAGGCATTCAATTTTTATTTGAAGGTGATCAGGAAATCAGTCAATTAATTTCTACTTTCCAACGAGAAGAAACGAGTTGTTTGGCAGCGGTTCATTTATGGGAAGGGTTAGATATTCCAGGACCTTCATTAGTTAATGTGATTATTTGGTCACTTCCATTTCCGCCTAATGACCCTGTGTTTATGGCAAAAAGACAAACAACAAGTAATCCATATCAAGAAGTAGATTTACCGTATATGATATTACGATTACGTCAAGGAATAGGCAGATTGATTCGAACTCATAATGACAGTGGAATTGTTTCAATTTTTGATGAACGTATTCACTTTGATCCCGAACTTAAATCGATGATAACATCAATCCTTCCTAAAGGTGTACAATTAAATAAATCGATATAATCTCTTAGAGTATGAATTCACTTTTTATTTTCGTTTTATGTTATAATATTAATATAACAATGGTTATAATTGTTTTTAAGGTTTATCGTTTTTCGATAGGTGAAAAATAAGCCGCTGTTATTCTCTGCAATAGAGAATAAGTAGCGGCTTTCTATATAGTGTGAAGTAAATCACTTTCATTTCTAGTGACAAGCATTACAATACATTATGCAAACATAAAATGATAATATTGCCCAAATAAGGAAGTGGGGTGTCTATTATGGCTATGCACGAGCCTAGAATATATGATGCGTTAGGTCGCCCCCTGCGTGACCTAAGGATATCGATGACTGACCGATGTAATTTCCGCTGCAGCTACTGTATGCCCGCTGAGATTTTTGACTCTAATTTTAAATTTCTCCCAAGAAAAGAGTTACTATCATTTGAGGAAATTCATCGCCTAATCCAACAATTTATTGCTGTGGCTGGGATTAAAAAAATAAGAATTACTGGCGGAGAACCACTAATGAGAAACGACTTGTCTCGTTTTATTGAGATGGTAAATCAAATTGAAGAAATCAATGATATAGCAATGACAACAAATGGGTCCCTATTAAGGAAACATGCCAAAGCGTTAAAACAAGCTGGATTAGATCGAGTTACAATTAGTTTAGATAGTCTAAACAGTGAATTATTTGAAAAAATCAACGGTCGCGGGGTTACAGTTGCGACTGTACTTGATGGGATTGAAGCTGCTCAGGAGGCAGGTTTAAAGGTAAAAATGAATATGGTCGTTCAACGCGGTGTAAATGAAAACGATATTCTTCCTATGGCAAAGTTTTTCCGTGAAAAAGGAATCATTCTCCGTTTTATTGAATTTATGGACGTTGGAAATTCAAATGGCTGGAAATTAGATCAAGTTGTATCAAAGAAAGAAATCTTTAGTATCATTAATAAAGAAATGCCAATTGAGCCAATCGAGGCCAATTATAAAGGAGAAGTCGCCACTAGATACCGCTATAAAGGAAGTAATGATGAAATAGGAATTATTTCATCTGTAACAGACGCATTCTGTTCAACGTGTTCAAGGGCACGTTTATCTGCAGACGGTAAAATCTATACATGCCTGTTTGCGTTTGGTGGGACTGATATTCGGGGACCGCTTAGAGAAGGAGCGACGGATAAAGAACTCCAAGACATTATCGTCAACACGTGGCAAAAACGAGGCGACCGCTATTCCGAAGAACGGCTAAATAACACAGATAAAAGAGAAATCAAAAAGATCGAAATGTCTCATATTGGGGGATAACATCTTTTTGTTTAGAGTTTAGAGTAAGAAAGCTTAAAGGCAATTTAAAATGTAAAATTTAGAATTTAGAATTAAGTTCTTCTTTAGACGTTTCAAGAAGATCTAAAATAAAAAACCTTCGTAGGCGGATCTACGAAGGTTTTTTAACTCTAAACTTTTAACTCTAAACTCTAAACTATTAACTTATTTCGGATTCACAACGTCCTCAATTTTCGGGTTGTCAAAAGTTAAGTAGCTCAGGTCGTTGTTATAGTCAATGGTCATGCCGTCCATGTACCAGAAGTCTTCCTCGTTTACAAAGAAGTTTACCCCTTTTTTCTCAAGTAAATAAGAAGAGGATTGAGGGGTTTCTTTTGTTACTCCGACTGAAAATCCTCCGGAACCACATCCGCCTACTCGAACAAAAAGACGGAGAGAATCATTTTTTTGCAGGTCCATTTCTTCTATATAAAGCTGTGCGGCTGCATCTGTTATTGTCATTTCCATATAAAAACCTCCAATAGTAAGCGTACCAAAGTTATAACATAATAAAACTAGTCTGACAAATAATATGTTCTATCGATAAAAGATTGAAGATTAGAAATACTAAACAAAAGAAGGAAATAATGTTATTTTCAGAGAAGTTGTGTTTCTATATAGAAAGGATGTGTTAGTTTGAGTAAATCTATAAATGAAATTGAGAAGTCTTTTTTAGAGCATGTAAATAAAATTGAAAGCTATAATGAAGCCATCTCATTGATCTACTGGGACATGCGTACAGGAGCTCCTAAAAAAGGATTAGAGCAGCGGTCAGAGGTTGTGAGTACCCTTTCAACTGAAGCTTTTCATTTATCTACATCTAAGGAAATGGAAGGTTATTTAGAAGCCTTATTAGATAAAACGGTTCAAGAAGAATTGAGTGAAATTACGCGTAAAACAGTGGAAGAATGCAAGCGGGAATTTGATAAAAATAAAAAGATTCCGGCAAATGAATATAAAGAATATGTGAAATTAACTTCAACAGCCGAGTCGGTATGGGAGGAAGCAAAGGAAAAAAGCGATTTTGCGATGTTTCAGCCATATTTAGAAAAGCTTGTTGAATTTAATAAACACTTTGTTGATTTATGGGGCTATGAAGGGAATAAGTATAATACTCTTTTACAAGATTATGAACCAGGAATCACTGTCGATATTCTTGATGAAGTCTTTGGGAAGCTGCGTGAACAGCTCGTGCCACTCGTTCAAGCAGTAACAGAAGCGAAGAACAAACCCAATACAGACTTTTTATTTCAGAATTTCCCTGAACAACAACAAAAAGCGTTCAATTTAGAGATTCTTAAGCAAATGGGTTATGATTTTGATGCCGGTCGTCTCGACAAAACTGTACATCCGTTTGCTACAGGACTAAATCCTGGTGATGTGCGAGTAACAACAAAATATGATGAAAAAGATTTTCGTACCGCCGTCTTTGGGACAATCCATGAAGGTGGACATGCACTATATGAGCAAAATATTTCAATGGATCTCATAGGCACCCCTTTATGTGATGGAACCTCTATGGGAATTCATGAATCACAATCTCTCTTTTGGGAGAACTTTGTAGCGAGAAACTACTCATTTTGGAAAAGAAATTATGATTTATTGAAACAGCATGCGAATGGTCAATTTGATCATGTCTCTCTTGATGAGTTCTATCGGGGAATTAATGTTGCTGGTCCTTCACTAATCCGAATCGAAGCAGACGAAATGACCTATGCTCTACATATTATTTTACGCTATGAAATTGAAAAAGGATTAATCAACGGAACCATTGCAGTCAAAGACCTCCCTACTATTTGGAATGATAAAATGGAAGAGTATTTAGGAATTCGCCCAAGTAATGATGCAGAAGGAGTTTTGCAAGATGTTCACTGGTCAGGTGGTGCCTTTGGTTACTTCCCATCTTATGCCTTAGGTTATATTTATGCTGCACAGTTGAAGCGAGCAATGGATAAAGATCTTCCCAACTTCGAGCAACTTCTAGAAGAAGGTACTCTTGCTCCAATTAAAGAATGGATGACAAAGCATGTGCATCAATACGGGAAAATGAAAAAGCCATTGGAAATCTTAAAGGATACAACTGGGGAAGAATTAAATGCCAGCTACTTAGTCTCATATTTAGAAAATAAATATAAAAGCATTTATCAATTATAGGAACGTAGCGGAAGCGGTTATATTTATACCGCTTCTTTTTTTGATGTTTCACTATTTTGTCATAATTTACAGGAATAACGATATATTATTGTATCAACGTATAAAAAGGGGGAACGGCTATGTCGGTTGGAATCCTATTAACAGTTGTTACAGTTTTCGTTATTTTTTTATTTGCAATGATGATCGGAAACAAATTCTTTCAGTATTTACAGCGAAAGCAAGATGAAGAAGCAAACAATAAGTATATTGATAGTTAATACACATAGTTACTTATAATTCTGGTTGAATGAAGCAGCTCTTCTAAAAAGAGAGTTTGCTTCATTTTTTTAGTTATGTTGTCATAAATAGCTGCTTTTCTGAATAGCTATTTAATAAGGACATATCTCCTAAATTATAAGTAGGATGCTCACAAAGATGGTTGTATTTTTTATCAGTAAATTCTCTGAAAAGTCACATTCAAGGAGCAGATAGATGATAGAGGATACTATATTTTATAACCTATCAAATGAGAAAATGGAATTTTTGCAAGTCTATAAAAACATAGAGCAATTTGTAAAAAGTGATCCAACTGCAATGTACCGTCTGGCAATTGGAACGGATTCACATGTCCATAAAGAAGGGACAAGATTTATTACGGCGATTCATTTACATCGTTTAGGTAAAGGTGCTTGGGGTTGTCTGCAAAAACGGATCATAAAAAAACAGCTGTCCTCTGTGCATGAGAAAATTTTGTTAGAAACGAAATTTAGTCAAGAAATTGCAACTTTATTTACTGCTGACCACTTAGCACAATTAGCAGAGATTGTTGCTCCTTATTCTGGCAAAGGGGGCGGACTCGTATTTGAAATCCACCTGGATATTGGCAAAAACGGCTTAACGAAGGAATTTATTAAAGAGATGACCGAAAGAATTGCAGCGTCTGGTTTACATGCAAAAATAAAACCTGAATCGTATGCAGCGAGTAGTTATGCAAACAAGTTTACGAAATAAGAGGCTTGGAAAAATGAGCAAAAAAAGATTAAACCTGATCAATTTTATGGTAGGTTTAATCTTTT
The DNA here is from genome assembly GCF_052119505.1 of Anaerobacillus sp. MEB173. Taxonomy (NCBI): domain Bacteria; kingdom Bacillati; phylum Bacillota; class Bacilli; order Caryophanales; family Bacillaceae; genus Anaerobacillus; species Anaerobacillus sp. MEB173. Next base: position 335,797 of record NZ_JBJMAU010000001.1, on the reverse strand, counting down.
TTTGTGGTTGTCAATTATTTAATAAAAAGTATTGTCAATTAAACGTAACGTTAAAATAAACCGTTCCGGGGCTGCACCAACATAATCAAATGGAAAGCAGGTAACAAGAGTTAGAATAGCTTCATCATATGGAACAATCACTGTCCTGTCATCTTGATCTACAATTCTTTCAGTAATCACTTCATACGTAAATGAACCAGCATACGTTTCGACAATGACAACATCTCCAAGTGTGACTTCTCCTAGTCTACGAAACACTGTATCACGGTGGCCCGCAAGAACAGAATTATCATGTTCCCCTGGAAGAACACTACCAGTATAGTGGCCAACGCCTTTTGCTAATTCTTTCTGATCCGTTCCAGAAATGATCGGGTATTCTTCATCTAAACTTGGCAGAATAATTTTTCCAAACACATCACCTACATTTGGCCTTGTTTCATAAACAAACGGAGTAATTATTTCTTCCTCCACAGTATCGTTCAGGTTTTCTTCTAACTGGTCATCTTCAACCGACACGTTTAGAGGCTCTACTATAGAAACAGGTGATTCTTCTTTTTGATAATTTACTTTATTTTCTTCCCATTCTTCAAGTGTTGTAGTTATCTTTGAATTAGTTGTTAGTAGTTGAATAGAAGAATAAATGATAAAAAAAAGCGAGAGGCAAAAAACTGCTCCCGCTACCCAAATCATTAGAGTTCTAATTTTTTTCACCCCATCACATTATCAGTTTTTCTCTTTCTTCGTAATCTCCAAAGTATTCCAGCAGAAAGAATGGCTAAAACTCCACTGTATAAGAGCATTGTATGCCATGCTCCAGCAGTAACAGGTAGCTTTCCACCGTTAACTGTAGAAGGGGTAGTATCAGTGGTACTTGGATTAGTGCTTACTGGAACTGCTGCTTTAGGTTTATTTTTAACTGTTTTTTCTTTCTTAGGCTGTTCAACATGATCTCGATGATCAGGCTTTTCTCGAGATTCATCATTTTCAGAAGGATCTGGTTTAGGTGGCTCTGAATCGCCATTATCACCGCCGCCGTTATCACCGCCGCCATTATCACCGCCGCCGTTATCACTGCCGCCGTTATCACCGCCGCCGTTATCACCGCCGCCATTATCACCGCCGCCGTTATCACCGCCGCCGTTATCACCGCCACCGTTATCACCGCCGCCGTTATCACCGCCGCCGTTATCACCGCCGCCGTTATCACCGCCGCCGTTATCACCGCCGCCGTTATCACCGCCGCCATTATCACCGCCGCCATTATCACCGCCGCCGTTATCACCACCATCATCATCAGATCCTGGATAGCTTACCCATATATTGATTGTTGCATTTCCGGCTGTTTTTAAATCGTCAATATCATATTCTTTGTTATCAACCCTAACTGATTTTATGTTTTGATGATCAAACCCCTCAGGTATGTGTACGGCATACATTTTTCCACCTTGTTTTGCAAGTTTGATGGACTGATCATAAAACACGATATACACATCAAGATCTGCAGGGACCGAGTTCGAGAAATGTACATGAACACTGTGATTTATGACAGGTACATCATTCGGTTTGTTACCGGAGCCTTGATTATCATTTTGTCCCTGGTTACTACCAGGCCCTTGGTTATCATTTTGTCCCTGGTTATTACCAGGCCCTTGATTATCATTTTGTCCCTGGTTATTGCCAGGCCCTTGATTATCATTTTGCCCTTGGTTATTACCGGGCCCTTGGTTATCATTTTGTCCCTGGTTATTGCCAGGCCCTTGGTTATCATTTTGTCCCTGGTTATTGCCAGGCCCTTGGTTTTCATTTTGCCCTTGACTATTGCCAGGCCTACCGTTATTCTCATTTTGTTCTTGATTGTTATTACCCTCTGAAGAAACCGTTGTACCTTCATCTGAATCTGCACTTGTGTTTGTAGTTCCAGCTACATAAGGGAAAATTCCAAAACCGACTACTAACGCGATCGTCATTAAAACAATGTGAAATTTTCTCTTCATGTTGTTCTCCTTCCTAGTTGATTAAGCTTAAAATTTGAAAGAACATCCTCCTTTCTCCATTCTCAACAAAAAATAAAGTGTTTCGTTATAACGAATCGTGGGTCACATTATTTAAAACTATTCGTTATAAAGTACAATATGAACAAACATAACGAACAATTACTTCCTTTTTGGATTTTGGCACTTTAAACGAACAAAATAAAAAGAACAGCTGACTATTTTGCTAGTCAAAACTGTTTCTTTTTAGATTCATATCTTTAAAGTTTTAAGTGATCACCGATGTACAGCTTGTGATTCTGAATCGTACCTAACGGAAGTTCTAACGTATAATGAGCGGTTCGTACAGGAGGAACGAAGGACCAGGGGCGAACACGTTGCTTTAGATAGACAATCTTTTGATCCTTATCTAAAAAAACAACATCAATTGAAAAAAACATAAAACACATATGAATGGAGTTACACGGAGTTAACAAAAGCGCTTCATCTTTAATCGGCTTTCTTCTAAACATTAACCCTCGCAATCTCGTCCAAAAATTATCTGCAATGACTATACGATGTGGTAGAGAAATTAAATTGTTATTTTCCATCATATACCCCTTTCAATTCATTGTTTAAAGTTAGGACAAAGTAAGCAAATAAACTTAGTATATTCGTTATAAGAAATTTATATGTCTTTTAGAAAAACTAGGAAAAAGGAGGTAAAACGAGAAAAAGCTAAAAAAATATATTGACAACCGTTCATTATTACGAATTTCGGACAAATACAGGCCTTTTCTTTTCAGAATTTTTAGATTAATATTCGTTATACAGAACGGTTACTGGACAACATTGCTGAACTAAAACATAGAAGGGTGGAATTGTTTTATGGAAATGATGAAGAGATTGATAGTGGAAGAAGAAGGGCAAGGGATGGTTGAGTATGGATTGATTACGGGGTTAATTGCAATTATTGCAGTATTTATATTTAGTGATACGGGCGGAGTAAGACCAGCTCTTGAAGGTCTTTATAGCGATTTAGCTGACAAAATTAAATTCCCAGGTGGAGGAGGAGATGGTGGAGGAGAAGGATAAAATAAGAATGGATAATACCAACGTCCTACTATTAAGTAGGACGTTATTTTAAAAATAGGAGGAGATTCAATTGGTTGTTTCAATTGCAGCTCTTACATCAGCTTTTTGCGCTTTTACTGATTGGAAGTACCGAAAAATTTTTAATAAAATTACCTTTCCGACAATCTTAATTGCATTAATATATTGGTTAGTTTCACAAGGAATAAATGGGTTTCTAATCTGGGGTTCTGGTTTATTACTCGGGACAGCGCTTTTATTTATCCCTTTTCTCCTAAAAGGTATGGGGGCAGGTGATGTAAAGATGTTAGCGATGATTGGTGCATTAACTGGTCCAATATTTGTCTTTAAAGCATTTTTATTCGGAGCAATACTAGGTGGATTTTTCGCAGTATTTTATATGATTAAGTTAGGTTTTTCACGGAAGCAGATGATCCCTTATGGAATACCACTTGCGTTTGGTGTCTTTGTACAAATTTTATTTGAAGTAGGGATTGTATGAGTAAAATAAATACATCTGAATCAGGTCAAAGTATTGTTGAATTTGCCTTTATCATTCCTCTATTAATATTAATCCTAGTAGGAATTTTTGAGTTTGGTTTAATTTTTCATACACAACTAACGTTAAACAATGTTAGTAGAGATGCGGCGAGGATGGAAAGCATTGGTAAAGATTCAGATACAATTTATGATGAATTTGATTTAACAGTTACATTTGAAGATGCGAATAAAGCACGTGGTTCAAAAGTAACGGCTTATGTTACAGAATCCTATACAATAACAACACCTTTTTTGGCTCAACTCTTCTCTGATCCAATCGAACTAGAGAGTACGACAGTTATGAGAGTCGAATAAGGGGGTGTTTAAATTAAATGAAACTCTATAAATCTTTAAAAACTGATGAACGTGGTGTAGTTATGGTTTTCGTTGCTCTAGGAATGGTTGTTATACTTGGATTTTGCGCTCTAGTTGTTGATGTAGGAATGCTATATTTTGAGAAAAGTAAATTACAAAAAGCAGCTGATGCCGCAGCGCTTGGAGGTGCACAGGAGTTGCCATTTTCTGAAAGTGAAGCTAAAGCTAAAGCTGTCTCGATTGCAAATGAAAATATTAACGGTGCTACGATTCCTACCCCTGAAGTCGGGGAAGGAGGTACGCCTACTTGGATTCGAGTTCAACTTGAACGGGATGTCCCCCCTACATTTGCTAGAATATTAGGTTTTAATAATGATATTACAGTAAAAGCAAATGCCAAAGTAGAACTTAATGCCCTATCCTCTGGTGAAGGAGTTTTACCTATAGGTGTTGATCTTGAGAAATATCCCAATTTTGGAGTGGGTAATGATGTTGTTTTAAGGTGGAGTGATAGTGAGGAAGGAAATTTTGGATATTTAGCATTTTACGGACCAGGTGCTGATGTTCTTAAAGACCTTTTGGAGGATATACATTCGTATGATAATTATAAAGAAATATTTGTTGGTAGAGCCTATCCAACTCAAACCGGTAATATCGCTTCAATACATGATCTTTTGAAGAAGTTAGAAGGAGAGACGGTTTTAGTTCCTATATATGAAACGGTAGCTTCTGACTATACGCTTAAAGAAAACGATGAGTGCGTTAATACAAATACTCAAGGTGGAAAATCGTGTGTTCTGATCAAAGGTTTTGCTACGGTAAAAATAGCTTCAGTAGAGAATGAGAAGAAAGAAAATGGAAATGCAATTGGGAAAATAGAGGTTACTGCAACTATTGAAAAAGCTAATGTTGCAGGAAATAGTTCACCTGAAGCAATAAATTATTCAACATACGGATTAAAGTTAGTTGAGTAAGCTCTAGTTAAATAAGGAGGACCTATGAAAACAAAAAAAATATGGCTATGGTCGTTAGTTTTTGGTCTGGTTGCGACTGTAACGTTTTACGTTACGATATTTTCAAATCAAAATATCGATACATCCGTTTCCGCAACTGAAACTCAAGAACCAACAGAAGAAGTTGATGCAGAAAGTGAATCAAGCAGTGAAGTCACCTTCAAACAAGAATTATTACCATTTGAAGAAGGGAAACGAGCCATTGCTTTACAAGTTGATGAAGTGGCCGGTGTACAAGGGTTTATTAAACCTGGCTCTTTCGTAGATTTAGTTTGGGTCAGTCATCCTCCTGATGAAGCAATTGAAAAAGGTCAGCATGCTGCATCATCAATGTTATTACAAAACGTTAAAATATTAGGTGTAGGGCATGCTGCGGATAGTGAATCGGAGGCTGCTCGCTATCAATCAGTCATTCTTGAAGTCACACCATACGAAGGATTAGCGCTAGGTTTTGCGAAGAAAGATGATCTTTATATTATGTTAAGATCTGAAGGTGATTCCCATGTTGAGCCAGAGAAAACACATCTACATGAGGATGAAATCCATAAAGGAGTGTACAAAAAATGATACATTGGTTAGGGCTTACGGATGATACAGTCAGTATAAAAAGTCTAGATTCGACTTTAAAAACACAAGTTGCAGAGATCCAGTGGTTTACAGATAAAGCAGAACTAAATGATGCCGTAGCTAATACTGAACATGCTATCGTACTTTTAAAATCAAGCGACGTTTATGACATCTTTGAGTTGAGTAAAGAAATTTCATTATCTAATAGACTGCATTCTACCATTCTACTAGTATCAGAAGAAGAGAATGATTTAAAAAAGGCAATACGCGCTGGAGCTGCTGAAATGATAGATATGAACGCTTCAGAAACTGAAATGATTAACGCCATTGAAGAGGTGAGAAATGCTCTTCTTGCTAAAGCAGAGAAAATAACTACTTCCAATAATCATGAAAAGAGGGAAGGAAAGGTCATTACAGTCTGTAGTACAAAGGGAGGGGTTGGCAAGACTACCCTATCTGTTAATTTAGCCTCGGCTTTCTCTAAGCAGCAATTTAAAGTTGCCATATTAGATTTGGACCTTCAATTTGGTGACGTGTCGATTCAAATGGATGTAAAGCCAAAGCAAACTATTTACGAGTGGGTGAAAGAGGAATACGGCTATCAAGAAACAAGTATCAAAAGATTTATGCTCTCTCATTCTTCAGGTGTTGATATTCTTTCCTCTCCACTGCGGCCTGAATTTTCTGAAGTCATTACGGATGAACATATAAAAGTCATTATTGCTGATTTAAAACATCATTACGACATTATTATTGTTGATACGGCACCTTTCCTGGTTGAGACGAGTTTGATGGCTTTAGAGCAATCGGAAGAAATTCTATTGATTACAACTAAGGATCTTCCAACATTAAAAAATAATAAGCTTTATATTGAAACACTAGCCTCCTTAGGATTAAAGGAAAAAATAAAAGTGATTTTAAATTGTGACAGAAAAGTAAAAGGAATACTAACGGATATGATTGAGGAAATTTTGGGACTGCCTCTTTATGATCAGGTTCCAAATGATGATAAGTTTGTTCCCCTTTCAGTGAACGAAGGAATTCCTATTGTTATTTCAAAGCCAAAAGCGAAAGTGGCAAAGAAAATCAATGCGATTGCTGCTAAGCTATACCCAAATAATCAGCTAATAAAGTCTAAAAGGAAGTTCTTAATTAGAAATTAGGAGGTGGAAACTAATATGTCTCTTTTAGAACGGTTAGGAGGTCAACAGAGTACAACTCCTTCTAAAAAAACGACTAGCACGATAAATAAGGAAGATCTGCATTATTCTCGTAAAATAAAGGTTAATCCTGAAATGGAAATCCGCTTGCATAATTTTTTAGTAGAGGAGCTCAAAAAATATCCAGAAACTTCAGATGAAAACATGTCAATGACGATTAAAGAAATTGCATCCTCTTTTTTCGAAACAGAAGGCGACCGTTTAACATTTGAGGAAAAAAAAGAGCTTTTAAGGATTGTTGAAAGCGAATTAATGGGATATGGCCCAATTACGGCACTATTAACAGACCCTGATGTTTCTGAGGTTATGGTGAATGGACCGAATACTATTTATGTAGAAAGAAAGGGACGGCTGCAAAGGTGTGATATCCGTTTTCGTGATGACGAGCATGTGATTCGTGTTATCGATCGAATTGTTTCCCCTCTTGGCCGTCGAATCGACGAAAGTGTACCAATGGTTGATGCGCGTTTACCTGATGGCTCTCGTGTAAATGCCATTATTCCACCACTCGCCTTAAATGGACCAACGATTACGATAAGAAAATTCTCTGATACACCGTTTCAAATTCATGATTTAATAAGGTTTGGTACATTAAGTGAAGAAATGGCAAAATTTTTAGATGGCTGTGTAAAAGCAAAATTAAATATCTTTATTAGCGGTGGTACCGGTTCAGGGAAAACGAGTACATTGAATGTGTTGTCCTCCTTTATTCCAAATAGTGATCGTATTGTCACAATTGAGGATGCTGCAGAGCTGAAATTAGATCAAGAGCATGTTGTTACACTTGAAGCACGCCCAGCAAATATTGAAGGAAAAGGGGCAATTACAATCCGTGACCTCGTTAGAAACTCATTACGTATGAGACCTGATCGCATTGTTATCGGGGAGGTAAGAAGTGCGGAAACACTTGATATGCTACAGGCGATGAATACAGGACATGACGGGTCATTAGGTACGGGACATGCGAATTCACCACGTGATATGCTTTCGCGTTTGGAGACAATGGTGTTAATGGCAGGGATGGATTTACCAATTCGGGCAATCCGTGAACAAATTGCCGGAGCACTAGATATCATTATTCACCAATCGAGGCTAAGAGATGGTAGTCGTAAAATTACCCACATCACCGAGGTTTTAGGGATGGAAGGAGATACAATTGTCCTTCAAGATTTGTTTCGCTTTAAAGAATCTGGCATCAATAGAAATGGTGGCATTGAAGGTGAATTTGCTTCAGCAGGAATTAGACCTCACTGTGCAGAAAGATTTGAATTGAACGGGATTGATTTACCGGCGTCATGGTTTGGTGAGGAGTGGTAACGATGGAGCAAAGTGCCCTACCGATTCTTATTATTTCATTTATCCTTTTTACAACGTTATTTGGTATGATCGGCATTGTTATAAAGCAACGAAAAAACCGCTTGAAGATCCGATTACACAAGTTTATTCCGCAAGAATTTGAACCAGTAATAGAAAACAAGAATGATAGAAAAAAAGGTCTGTCGAAAACAAAAGAACTTCTAACTGCTGTTGGGAAACATTTTGAAGATTCTTCTTTTGTGCAAAAGTGGCGGCAAAAGTTAGATCAGGCAGCTATACCACTAAAGCCTGGGGAATTTTTTGTGCTTAGAGTGGTAATTGCTGCTTTAGCTGCAACTATCGTTTTTCTAATGGGTTACCATTGGCTATTCTTTGTTTTATCGCCAATATTGAGCTATTTAATAGTAGGTTTTTATGTGTCGTTTAAAAGAGAAAGAAGGCTAAAGCGATGCTCTGATCAGTTGGCTGAAGCACTAGGGACAATGGCAAATGCAATGCGAGCTGGGTTTAGCTTTATGCAGGCGATGCAATTGGTAGGAAAGGAAATGCCAGACCCACTCGGACCTGAATTTCTTCGTACACTACAGGAAATTAATTTCGGTATTAAAACTGAAGAAGCATTGGAAAATCTAATGAATCGCTTACCTAATAATGATCTAGATATCGTGATTAAAGCGCTCTTGATTCAAAGATCAAGTGGGGGAAATTTAGCAGAACTGCTTGAAACAATGCAGGAAACAATTCACGGTAGAGTAAGAATCATGGAGGAATTAAAATCACTAACAGCTCAAGGGAGAATGTCAGCTTGGGTTATTACTCTTTTGCCAATTGGACTAGGCATCTATTTGAAAGTAGTAAATCCAGAATTTTTTGCACCGATGCTAATTCATCCATTAGGCTGGGTATTACTAGGAGTTGGCACGGCTCTCCTTTTGATAGGCTGGTTTGTGATTCAAAAAGTTGTAAAAGTTGAGGTGTAGTTCATGCTGAATTTTCTATTTATTGTGACAAGTTTCATTTGTCTAATGCTTGCCTCAGTCGCTATATTAGCTTTTATCTACCGACGGGAATTAATTATTGAACAAAGAATCGTGGATTATTTAAAAGGTAAGAATTCCAGTGTCCAAAACGATAGTAAAAAAGGGGATTCGAACCAAGAAAAAGTATCATTTGGCATTAGAGTATTTACACCTGTCAGAAATAAACTAAAAAATTACATTGTTGAAAAAATGTCTGGTCACTCATCAAAAACATTAGAGAAAAAATTACGTGAAGCTGGAAATCCAAAACAATGGACTGCTGCAGACTTAAGATTACGGCAGGTGGTTGCTGGTTTAGGGTTATTTCTCTTAATGTTCTTTTTATTTACTCCTGGAGCGGAAGATAAAGCGAAAATTATTCTTCTATCCATTATAGTAGGGGTTATTGGTTATGTATTTCCAATTGTAAAATTAAACTCGTTAAAGAAAAAAAGGATGAAAGTTATTCAAAAGTCCATGCCAGATTTTTTTGATATGGTTAGTTTAGCAATTGAAGCAGGGATGGGGTTAGATGCTGCCTTAGCTAAAGTTTGCAAACAGAAAAAAGGACCATTATCAGAAGAATTCTTAATTATGCTAGAGGATCTTAAGCTAGGAAAATCGAGGCGTGAAGCTTTTACGGAACTAAGAAACCGTGTTCCTCTTGATCATTTTCAGAGTACAATCAATGCCATTATCCATGCTGACCACCTTGGTATAGGTATGGCGCAAGTACTACGGACACTTACGTTACGAATTCGGGAACAGAGAAGAGAGTTGGCAAGGGAACAGGCAATGAAAGTGCCGGTCAAGATGCTGTTTCCGATGGTATTCTTCATTTTCCCCACGATTTTTATCATCATATTAGGTCCATTAGCGCTATACTTCTTAATGAACGGAATAAATTAAATACAGCATTAGTCAATTTGACGTGAATGAAGGTTTAGTTGATCCTGATCTTATTCATGTCTTTTTATTTTGTAAATTTCTTGCAACGATTTCTCTCAACCCCACGCATTAAATCCCTCATCAACCATCATATTAATACTATGGAGGTTGATAATGTGTACTCATTTCGTGGCGATGCTTGGAAGTTTTATGTTAAGCTGAGAAATGCTGAGCAAGATGGAAATGATGTTCGATTGCTCAATGAAATTGTTGAAATGGCAGAGATTGAGGCGTATTATCAATCTCTTGATAATGATACGTTAAATAAAATTCGCTATCGGATGTTGAAGGAAAAGGGAGGCTCGGGGATTATTCCGATAGCGGTTTCATCTATTCCTTGGGTTTTTTTTATTGTTTCGAAACAGCTTCATGAAACGATCTTTAAAGAAGGCTACCTATGGGTGGTTTTTATCTGTGTGTATATAACCATCATTTTTATTAGTGTTATTCTTCATTTTCGCGAGAATGCCTGGGCCGTTGTGCATACTGAGATCATTAATGATATTTTACAGAAAAGAGAAAAGCAAAATGAGTAGGAGCAGTACCAGTTAGTTGGTGTTGCTTTTCGGTGTTGTACTCTTTCTATTAAGTCTCCAATGAACAAAGTAGCCGTATAGGATACAAAAAATTATTAGAAAGAATCCCATATAGCTAATAAATGGTGTCCACTCAAATAATTCTATGGCTGATTCAGGTAAAAACGTAAGAATGAAAATAAGGAATGCTAGGATCGTAACAATGGTATTAATAGATAGTCGTTTGAAAATATACTTTTTGATTGTTTCTACTGCTAAAAAATGATATATACTTAATGTATTAAAAACAGCTAATAACCAGATCGTTAACATCAATGAGTCAAGCCGTTCTAAAAAGCCACCTGGAATTTCAACTTGTTTTGCGATTTCAATTGTCGGAAACATTATATATTTTGTAATCTCAAATGAAAAAACAGTATAACTCATTACAGTAACTGCAATATAAGTAAGTAAGACAACCCCAATACTAAGATTTAGTGGCAGCGCTTTTATATCCTTTGCTTTCATTGATGACATAAAGAAAAATAAGATTTCAATACCTAGAACGGAAAAAATTGCCTCTTTTACACCTGTTAAAATTGGATGGATACCTTCGGCTAAAACTGGCCGTAAGTTTTCGATTTTCACTTCCGGTAGAGAAAAGGTTGTTAACAGAAATAATAGTACTAAAATAATTGGAACAAACAATAAATTTAAATGAACGATTCCTTGCGTCTGTTTTTTTACTGCATAGGTAATGAGTAAAATAAAAATTAAAGTAATCACCTCTGCAGGTGTTTGGTTTAGCAAATACATTTTAGTAACAACTGTTACTATCCTTAAAACATAAGCAACTATCAACATGAAGTAGATGACTAATAGTAAGGTCAGTAAGTAGGTTATAACATTTCCTAATGGACCTTGGGCAATATACTGAAATAAACTTTGCCCCGGAAAATAACGTTGTAATTTTGTATAGAAATAGACAAGCGTCATTATTATTGCACCACCGATTAGAATCGCAATCCATCCATCAGGTGTTCCAACCGAATTAGCTAATACTCTTGGAAGAGTTAGGATTGCTACCCCGGTTTGGACAGCGATAATCGTAACCCCCATTTCAAGGGGGCTTATCATATAGTTGTTTTGAGGTTTCAAACCATCACTTCCCGGTCATTTTGCAAAATTAAGATCATCACTATTATTGATAAAATCTAGCAAATCTAAACTATGTATTGTTGGTAAGGTTTAGTGATTAATACGATCCAATCTTTGACTAGCTTTATTTTTTCTCTATGACTTTATTTGTGTGTTTCTTCATTTTCGTGAAAATGCATGGGCAGCTGTACATACTGAGACCATTAATGATGTTTTACAAAAAAGAGAAAAGCAAAATGAGTAAAGCAGCCCCAGTCTAGCTGGCGCTGCTTTTGTTTGTTTTCTTTTTGTTCTGATACCAAATGACAAAATAACCATATAGAATACTGAAAACAACAAGGATAAATCCCATATAGCTAATAAAACCAGTATATTCAATCAATTCTACTATGGAATCAGGGATAAAGGAAAGTATGAAGATGAAAAATGCCAAGGATGGGACAATGATTTGCTTTGATGCTCGTTTCAATACATACTTTTTTATCGTTTCTACCGTTAAGAAATGATAGATACTTAATGTATTAAAGATAGCTAAAATCCAAATCGTAAGCATCAGTGAATCGAGTCGTTCTAAAAAGCCACCGGGAATTTCTATCTTTTTGGCGATTTCAATCGTTGGAAAGGTCATCAGTTCTGTTATTTCTAATGTAAAAACAGTATAACTCGTTACGGTAACGGCGATATAAGCAAGTATGGTAATAGCTATACTGTTATTTAGTGGTAATGCTTTAATATCCTGTGCTTTCATAGACGACATAAAGAAAAACAAGATTTCAATGCCGAGAACGGAAAAAAACGATTGCTTCACGCCTGTGAGAATAGGTGGAATTCCTTCCGCAAGAACTGGTCGCATCAATTCAAATTCCATTTCAGGTATTGCAAATAGTATTAAAAAAAATAATAAAACTAAAATAATAGGGGTGAACATTAAATTTAAATGTACAATTCCTTGTGTTCGTTTTGTTACGGCATATGACATAACTAAAATGAAAATTGAAGCAATAACCTCAGCTGGTGTTTGATCAAGTAAATACATTTTAATAACAACGGTTACTACTCGCAAAATATAAGCGACCATTAACATAAAGTAGATCACGAATAATATGGTAAGAAAATATGTTAATATTTTCCCTAACGGTCCTCGAGCAATAAATTCAAATAAACTTTCCCCTGGAAACTGACGTTGTAATTTCGCATATAAGTAGACAAGCGTCATCATGATAGCCCCACCGGCGATAATAGCAATCCAGCCATCAGGAGTACCGATTGTATTAGCCAATACCCGTGGAAGAGTTAAAATGGCCACTCCCACTTGAACAGCAATAATTGTAATTCCCATTTCAAGAGGGCTAATCATATAGTTCTGTTGAGACTTCAAACAATCACATCCGGTATGACAGAAATTTAACATTATAGAGTTTATCTTTTGTTACTGTTAGGGAAAATATGTAAATATAGTTAAAGTTAGTTCTCTTCAGTTAGCCACTTTTTTACTAGTTGTATTTCCTCAGCATGGGTAATTTTCTCATCTTCTGGTGTTTCTAAAATAAGCGGGATGTTTGCCACTACTACTGAATGTAAAAATTCAATCCATTGAGCCTTTGTAATATACCCAGTAGCAATATTCGCATGGCGATCTTTTCGTTTTCCACTGGGATATTTTGAATTGTTTAGATGAATCGCTTTCAAGTGTTGAAAATAGCCAAGCTGCTCCCCTTTTTTAACGATTTCACTCCAATACTCTCCATTCCAAAGTCCGCTGGCATACGCATGACACGTATCAAGACAAAATCCGATTTTCTCAGGATAAGCAGATAATTTACGTATATGAACCATTTCTTCCAAGGTAATACCGATATTCGTTCCAGCTCCAGCGTTGTTTTCAATAAGAATGAGCGACTTTCCTACCCATTGTTCAAGTACCTGATTAAGTAGATCAATCATTTTTTTATAAGCTTCAATCAAGTCGGCTTTTGCTGTTCCAAAATGAACAACTGTTCCAATTGAGCCGCAAGCCTCTGTAATTTCAAGATCATTTAAAAGCGATTTTATCACTTTCTGTTCTTCCGCTTTAGTTGAAGGAATGAGCTTTGTTGGATAAGGTGAATGAGCAATTGATTTAAGATTATTCTCTTTGCAATATTGTGCACATTGTGTGGCATTAACTTTATCAAAGTCTTTAATCGATAAACTTCTTGGATTTTTCGGAAAATATTGAAAAGCTGTTGCTCCGATAGATGTTGCTTCTTTGGCTGCGTGAAAATAGCCGTTGCGAATACTCATATGACTCCCAATATACATTTCTTCTTCACCTCTTTTAATAGCTGGTTATCTACCAAATTTTTATACTGCAATAGTTTCCTCAATAAATATAGTCTTTTTTATGACATTCGTATAAATAAGATACATTTACGATTATTCGACAAGGTTTTGGGTAGACTTTAATAATGTACCTTATAGCGTATCCATAACTTGGTATTTAATGAAATTTTTTAGAGGAAAGGAAGATATGAACAATGTCAGGTCCTAGTTTACATAAAAAAGATGCCCATTCATCAATTCATGAAGCTGCTTTAAATGAAGCTAAAGAGTTACGAGATCTGTTACTTCGATGCTTGAAAAAAGGTGACAAGGAGAAAGCACTTCAAATTAGTGAGGTCATTATTGAGCATTGGGAAATGCGTACATTAAAGCATGCGGAATCAGAGGAGGAAGGGCTATACCAGGATATCATAGCGAAAAAAACACAATTGAATACATTAATTACTCAGCTTACCCGTGACCATGATTTAATGAGACGAATCGTAGGAAAAATGAAAGAACTGTTATTAACGGGTGAGGTTGATGAGCAGATGATCAAATACATTGATGGTTTGATTATCGTTGATGTTCTACATAATGAGGACGAAATGGAAGAACTGCTATCAGATGACATTAATGATTTCACTGAAGCAGCAGGATAATAAAACTTAATGAGATGAGGTGATTTTATATGAGTGAGGCAAATGGACATAAGGAGCTTCCATTACGGATTGCAACACCTACTTTATATAACAAACTAGTTGAAACACTTGAACCTTATCATATTCATCCATTTGATATTCAAGGAACAGTGATGAGAAAAGAAGATGGGCTTGATGTGACATTGAGGTATTCGCAATCATTTTCACAAAGTGAAACAGCTCATTTTAACAATGATCAAGTCGAGCATCCTGATGAAGATGTGACAGAGTTCTTTAAAGCGACAGCAGAGAGATGTAAGACTCAGTTAATTAAAGACTATTATAAAATGATGAAGCCTTAGAAGCATAGATAATAAGAGAGAAAGGATAGATGTGTAATTGTTTTCAATGGAAAATGATGCAATGTTAGTTGATGACCGAGAAGATTTGATTGCCGTCATTCGAATGAGGTTTGGTAACATTTCTGGAGAACTGATTCAGCAAGTCTATGAGATTAATGATATGCACACACTGCAACGCCTGATTCTGGCTGCTGCGAATGCTAGTAATTGGGACGTCTTTCGAGAGGAGTTAGAAGCTTCAGATGACTCTTTTCGATTGTTGGGCGAAAACTTCAATCCACTCGCAGATACTCTGAAAGGATGGTCTAGCACATATGGAGAAAAAGAAAAATAATTTAGTACAAGCGCTTAAACATCTAAAGCGTGGAAACCGGATTAATGATGATTGGACGGAGGAAAGTCCAAGACCACGTAATAGTGAGGACGTATTACGAAGACGTTGGCAGTTTGATAAGGTTGTTCGTTCGACACATGGGGTGAATTGTACAGGATCGTGCAGTTGGAAAATTCATGTCAAAGATGGAATTATCGCCTATGAAACGCAGCAAACCGATTATCCATCAACAGGTGATAATTTCCCAGAATACGAGCCGCGTGGGTGTCCGCGTGGAGCGAGCTTCTCATGGTACATATATAGTCCTACACGAGTAAAGCATCCATATGTTCGAGGGGATCTTTATGAATTATGGAAAGGTGAATTAAAGGATGCAGATGCAGGTGACCCGGTTAAAGCGTGGGAGAACATTGTGACCGATCCCGATAAGCGTGCAAAGTATGTAAAGGCACGTGGTAAAGGAGGATTTGTTAGAGGATCATGGGAGGATGTAACGCAAATGATTGCGGCCTCCTGTATTTATACAATTAAAAAGTACGGACCAGACCGAATTACTGGCTTTAGTCCGATTCCAGCAATGTCCATGGCCAGCTATTCAGGCGGCTCACGTTTTCTTTCGCTTATTGGGGGAGTTATGCCAAGCTTTTATGACTGGTATGCCGATCTACCGCCAGCTTCTCCACAAGTATGGGGTGATCAGACAGATGTTCCTGAAAGCGGTGACTGGTATAACACAAAGTACTTTATTATATGGGGATCGAACATCCCACAAACGAGAACGCCTGATGCTCATTTCATGGTTGAAGCTCGTTACAATGGCACAAAAGTTGTTGGGGTCAGTCCTGATTATGCTGAGTATGAAAAGTTTGCTGATATGTGGCTGCCAGCTAAGGTCGGCACAGACGGAGCACTTGCGATGGCCATGACTCATGTCATTTTAAAAGAGTTTTATGTTGATAATGAAACTCCTTATTTTATTGATTATGCAAAGCAATATACAGATCTCCCATTCCTTGTAATGTTGAATAAAAAGAATGGAAACGATCGTACTGACCGGTTTCTACGGGCATCTGATCTATCTGATCAACACGAGCTTGGGGAGTGGAAAACGGTTGTTTGGGATGAGAACAGTGGATCACTGGCTGTTCCAAATGGAAGTCAAGGCTTTAAATATGATAGCAGTCAGAATTGGAACCTTGATTTAACGACGGAAGATGGAAAAGAGATTAATCCAAAATTAAGCTTTATTTCTGATTCCGATGATGTGGTCATGGTTGAGTTCCCTTATTTTGCCGAAGAAGAAGGGAAAACGGTAAAGCGCGGAGTTCCTGTAAAAAAAATTAAAGACCTTAATGGTAATGAAGTTGTTATTACAACCGTTTATGACTTAATGATGGCTCACACTGGTGTTAATCGAGGTCTTAGCGGAGATTACCCTGCCGATTATGATGATGCAAAAAAAGCATATACACCAGCATGGCAAGAAAGCATTACAGGTGTCAATAAAGCTCATGTTATCCAAGTAGCACGAGAGTTTGCGGATAATGCAGCACGAACAAAGGGAAAATCAATGATTGCCTTAGGAGGCGGAACAAACCATTGGTATCATAGCGACCAGATTTATCGAGCCATTCTTAATTTGGTAATTTTAACTGGATCGCAAGGAGTTAATGGCGGCGGTTGGGCTCATTATGTTGGTCAGGAAAAAGTACGGCCTATTGAAGGATTTGGGCAAATTGCGTTTGCGAATGATTGGGTAAAGGCTCCTCGATTTATTAATGGGACATCATTTTTCTATTTTGCAACGGAACAGTTCCGCTATGAATATAAAACAGAGGACAAAGAAACGGAATGGGGCAGCACGTATGACAAAATGCATCCTGCAGATTTTAATGCAATGTCAGTAAGATTAGGCTGGTTACCTAGTTTTCCGCAACTCTCACAAAATTCTCTTGAAATCATGAAAGAAGCAAGAGAGAGAAATGGAGATGATGAGAGTCTTATTAAAGATGTCGCAAAGCAAATAGAGGAAGGGAAACTTAATTTTGCAATTGAAAATCCAAATGATCCTCGTAACTTCCCGCGCGTCTTCTTTAACTGGCGCTCTAATTTACTCGGTGACAGCGGAAAAGGGCATGAGTATTTTGTAAAGCATCTCATTGGTTCAGATGATTCTGTCCTATCTGATCATGAACAATCATGGCAACCGAAAGATATTACGATTGATGAAAAGCCACCTGAAGGAAAAACAGATTTATTTGTCAGTGTTGATTTCAGGATGACAAGTTCAGGTCTTTTTTCCGATATTGTGTTACCAGCAGCCACTTGGTATGAGAAACAAGATATTAGCAGTACGGACTTACATCCATTTGTTCACCCATTTAATGCCGCAATATCACCGCCTTGGGAGACAAAAAGCGACTGGGATACATTCCGGGAAATTGCGAAAGTCTTTTCAGACCTTGCCGAAGACCATTTACCAGCGCAAGAAGACTTAGTTATGTCACCGCTAACACATTATACAGTGAACGAAATTGCTCAGCCATTAGGTAAGGTTAAGGATTGGCGTAAAGGGGAAATCGAGGCGATTCCTGGGAAAACGATGCCAAACTTCAATATCGTAAAGCGAGATTATCCGAACGTCTACAATATGTGGACAACGGTAGGACCGAATATAAAAAATGGCTATGGTACAAAAGGGGTAAAGCTTGACGGTGAGAAGGTATTTAATGAATTACTTGAGCGTTTAGGTGAGTCAAAGCGTGAAGGCGTTGGAAAAGGACACCCTGAATTGTTCACCGACGAGCAAGCGTGTAACGCGATCCTACTCATGTCTGGTGCGACAAACGGAAAGCGGGCAGTTGAAGGGTGGAAATCATTAGAGCACAAAACAGGCAAGTCATTGAAGCATGTATCCGAAGGTCGTGAGGAAGAAGAATACACGCTCCAAGCGTTAACAGTACAGCCTCGTCAAGCGATTTCAACACCTGTATGGAGTGGACTTGAAAATGACAATCGCCGTTACTCGCCATTTACAGTGAATAAGGAGTTTCATATTCCTTGGCATACTCTAACGGGCAGACAAAGCTTTTACCTTGATCATGAGGTTATGTTAGACTACGGCGAAGGTTTGCCGTTATATCGACCCCCGATTGACCGAACGACGTTTATCCAAGGTGAAAAGGAAGTTGAAAATGAAGGAAAATCAATTACCTTAAGATATTTAACCCCTCATCAAAAATGGGGAATCCATACGATGTTTACAGATACGAACCAAATGGTGCAATTATTCCGGGGCTGGCAAACGGTATGGATGAATGAAAAAGATGGTGCAGCAATTGGTATTAAAGATAATGACTGGATTGAGGTGTACAACCGTAACGGTGCGGTTGTAGCTAGAGCGGTTCTAACGTATCGAATACCTCAAGGGATAGCCTTCATGCACCATGCTCAGGACCGTGTAATGGGAGTACCCGCGAATAGCATTAATAAAAAGCGTGGCGGTACACATAACAGTGTTACTCGTATTTATCCGAAAGCGACTCATATGATTGGCGGATATTCACAGCTAAGTTATGGCTTTAACTATTACGGGCCAACAGGAAGCCAGCGTGATACGTATACAATAATCCGACCATTAAAGGAGGTCGATTGGCTTGAAAATTAAAGCACAGGTGGCAATGGTCATGCATCTTGACAAATGCATTGGCTGTCATACTTGCTCAGTAACTTGTAAAAACACTTGGACAAATCGCCCTGGGATGGAATATGTCTGGTATAACAACGTCGAAACACGTCCAGGTCCGGGTTATCCGAAGGAATGGGAGAATACTGACCGCTATAAAGGAGGCTGGATACTTAGAAATGGACAGCTTCATTTACGAGCTGGTGGACCGATTTCGAAGCTGGCCAATATTTTTTACAACCCAAATATGGCTGATCTTGATGATTTTTACGAGCCGTGGACATACGACCATCAGCATCTTCATAATGCACCGAAAAAAGATCGCATTCCTGTTGCTCGTCCAGTCTCAATGATTACAGGTGAGTACATTGATAAGCCAGAATGGGGTTCAAACTGGGACGATGATTTAGCGGGGGGAAATGAAATCGCACCACTTGATCCGAATGTGCAAAAGCTTCAAGAGCATATTGCTTTGGAATATGAAAAAACATTTATGATGTATTTACCGCGAATTTGTGAACATTGCTTAAATCCTTCATGTGTTGCATCATGTCCAACTGGTGCTCTATACAAGCGCGATGAGGATGGGGTAGTTCTTGTCGATCAAGACTCATGCCGTGGCTGGCGTTTTTGTCAAAACGGCTGTCCATATCACAAGGTGTATTACAACTGGAATACACATAAGGCCGAGAAATGTAACTTCTGTTATCCGCGTACAGAGGCAGGACTGCCAACGGTTTGTTCGGAAACGTGTGTTGGAAGAATTCGTTATATTGGTGTTGTTCTCTATGATGCTGACCGTGTGAAGGAAGCGGCATCTGTTGAAAATCCGAAAGATTTATATGAATCACAGCTCTCTGTTTTCCTCGATCCGTTCGACCCTGAAGTCATTGCCAAAGCGAAGGAGCAGGGAATTAATCAAAGCTGGATAGAAGGTGCTCAAAAGTCACCAATTTATAAAATGGCGATTAAATGGAAAATTGCATTGCCGCTCCATCCTGAGTATCGAACATTACCGATGGTCTGGTACGTGCCGCCATTAAGTCCAATTATGAATCATATTACAAACCACGATGAATTAAGTGCTGACGGCTATATCCCTGCTGTTGACCAAATGAGAATACCGATGCAATATTTAGCATCGATTTTATCTGCGGACGACACGGATGTGATCCGCCGCGTTCTTTTGAAGATGACGGCAATGCGCGTTCATATGCGGGCAAAGACTGTTGGTGGAGTGGATGATGTAGAAAAAAGTAGGCTGTTAAAAGAGGCGAATGTCACGATTGAGGAGCTTGAGGATATGAACCGGTTACTCGGTGTCGCAAAGTATAATGAGCGATTTGTCATTCCGACAGCGCGTCGTGAAATGCTGGATGATCTTCATTATCGCCAAGGGTCTTGCAGTATTGAAAACTTGGCACCACCTGAAGGAATGGTGACGTATCCGTTTGAAAGAAAGGAGGATACGCTATGAAAAGTAATGACATTCCAGGAATTCTAGTCACTGTTGCAAGAGCACTTGATTATCCAAATGATGAATTTCTAATCGATTTGTCCACGTGGCGTGAAATGATGCAAGGGCTCATTTCATCACCTGAAGTGCGAGCAGAGATTGAACAGCGAATTAAGCCTCTTTTTACAATGAATACAAAAGAGCTTCAGGAAATTTACGTTCAGACATTCGATTATATTGACAGTACAGGTCTCTATATGACGGCTCATGAGCTAGGTGATAGTCCAAGAAGAGGCGATGCGTTAATTCGACTAAAGGAAATTATTAGAGAAGCTGGTTACGAGTGCAGCAGTAATGAAATTGCTGATTATATTCCAATGCTGCTTGAATTGTTGGCTGTAGAACCAAAGGTTGGTGAAAAGGATTTCCTTCACCGCAGGCTTTCTTATGCGATTTATCGGATACTTAAAAATTTAGCACCGGATAACCCGTACCACCGCATCGTAGAATTATTAATGATCTATGCCTTTGAAACACCACGTGCAGAAGAAATCGCTCAGTTGGAAAATGAACGAGAAGAAGCTGATTTAGACCCTCTACCATATCCGATGCTTTATCAGTAACTGTGTAGTTAGCTGGATTAAGGGCGGTGGGGTCTACCCCCTGACTAGTGATCTTTAAAGTTGGCAACTAAGGAGGATACAAATGGAAGGTATTTTTTGGTGGGTAATTTTCCCTTATCTCACGTTAACAATTTTTATTGCTGTAACGATTTACCGCTTTATTTTCCGAAGAGACAGTATTTATGCACCATCCACTGAAATCTTCGAGAAGAAGTGGTTAAGAACCGGTTCGTTACTTTTTCACTGGGGAATTGTTTTTGCTTTTATCGGACATATCATGGGTGTATTGATTCCAATTCATGTGTATGAAGCGATGGGAGTTACTGATCATATGTACCACGTCCTTGCGATTTGGGGCGGGGGTCTTGCCGGTCTGTTGGTTGTACTTGGTTTAGTAGTACTGCTCATTCGTAAGGTGACAAATCCTCGCGTGAAGGTTCATGCTACATTCAGCGATTACTTCACAGTGATTCTGTTACTCATTGTTGCTGGATTAGGGACGTATATGACCATTATTTATAATACGACGGTGATTGCTTATGAGTACCGCTTAACAATAGGACCGTGGTTTCGAAGCTTACTCGCTTTTCAACCGGAATATGAGCTAATGTCAGCCGTACCACCGTTGTTTCAAGTACATGTCATCTTATCATTTATTCTATTTGCTTCAATTCCCTTTACGCAGCTCGTGCATATGTTTAGCTTTCCCGGAAGGTATCCAGCTCGAGCACCACAGCAATACCGAGCGCGTGATGAGTACCAGAACCAGAATGATTAAATTCAGCTAGCTACAGAAAATGGCTTAGGGGATCTCTCTAAGCCATTTTTTTCAGCTCTTAATGTTGACAAACGGGGCAAAAGAAGGATTTTTTTGATGATAGCTCTTCTAACTGAATCGGGTTTTTACAGCGGAAACATGGTTGATCTTCACGGTCATAGACAAGGGTTTTATAGCCACCGGTTAGCTGGTCCCCCATAAAAAATGGATGATCCATATAGCCGCCTTGGGCAATTCCGCTTTGTAGTATTTGGCGGATTGCTTCATACAGGGATAATTTTTGCACATCAGTCAATTCGTCTGCCTTTGTCGCGGGATGAAGCTGTGCTTGAAAACAAATTTCATCACTGTAGCAATTTCCAATTCCAGATAAAAATGATTGATTGACTAATGTTGTTTTTAACATGCCACGCCTGTTCCTAATGTGTTCGAAAAATCCTTCCTTCGTAAAAGCAGGATCGAGTGGCTCAGGACCTAAATCAGCCAATTCTTCCTTAAGGTACTGCTCATCAACGAGATGTAGGTAGCCAAGACGTAAACCGATAAAGTAAAGATTACCGTTCTGAAAAGATAAAATAATTTGTTTTGTTCGATCAGGGCTGTCTTCATCAGGACCAAAATACATCCAGCCGCCAAGCATTAAGTGGAGCAGGAGTGTCTTTCCTGAATTTAAATGAAACAATAAGTGCTTAGCTTTTCGTTCAACCTCAACAACTGTTGCTGATTGAACCTCTGCGAGAAAGGAGGGAACAGGAACGTTAATTGATTTTTCTCTGTTAATGATTACTTGGTCTATCTTTTTTCCACGGACTCGTTCATGTAAGAGACGTTTGTATGTTTCCATTTCTGGTAGTTCAGGCATGTAAAAATCTCCTTCGCAAATTAGTTATTAACACTATTATTTTTTGAATGAGCAAAAACATGCATAGGTTACGATAATAATATTATGTAAACTTAATCGAGCAGTGAGACTGCTTTCTTCTTTGTGCTGTTTTGAACATGTGCGTAAATTTGCGTTGTCGCCACTGATTCGTGGCCGAGAAGGTTTTGTACTGTTAACACATCAACACCTTGGTAAACAAGCTCAGTTGCAAAGCTATGACGTAGCTTATGAGCCGTAATATGTTTGTATGTTAAAAAGGAGAGGTGTTTCTTTGCCCGTGTTAGATGACGCGCCAGCATTTTTTGCACGGCACTAATAGAAATGTCCCGTTTATATTCCTTTGTGATAAAGTCAAAGCCGATAAATAAAGAATCGCTAGGCTGAGTGGGGATCACCCCAGTTGGCAACGAGTTCAGGTAATCTTCAAGCACTATAAGCGTCCCATCGCTTATTGGAATTGTTCGTTGTTTATTTCCTTTTCCAGTAACAGAAATTTCTTTCTTTCCTAAATCAATATCCTTCAATGTTAATTTACATAATTCTGAAATACGCAGTCCAGTCATCATCAGCATATGAATAATCGCGATGTC
Source organism: Anaerobacillus sp. MEB173 (assembly GCF_052119505.1). Classification (NCBI taxonomy): domain Bacteria; kingdom Bacillati; phylum Bacillota; class Bacilli; order Caryophanales; family Bacillaceae; genus Anaerobacillus; species Anaerobacillus sp. MEB173. The sequence goes on along the minus strand of NZ_JBJMAU010000001.1, from coordinate 312,470 downwards.
ACGTTTTTTAAAACGATGATGGAAGGGACGCTGCCTCGCACTTAAACCTTCGTCGGACAAAATGAATTCTAGTAACTGTTTATATTCCGTTCGTTGTAAATAAATGGGATCACGCTTTTTTATTTTTGGCCGCTCAATGCCATCAACAGGATTGACTTTGATTATATTCTGTTGCTTTAAATAATCAAAAAGAGATTTTAAGGCTGATAGTTTTCGATTTATTGTTTTGGCATTATTCTCAACATAGATTGCCAAATATTCAATATAGTTTTTGATGCCTATTTGATCAATTTCGATAAAGTCATCCAATTGAACATCCTGCATCTGTAACTCTTTTTCTCCAGTAACTGCTTTCACATAATCAAAAAAGTATTTATAGTCATACAAATATCGCTGAATCGTTGAACTAGAGAATCCAATAGAGATTCGGCTCATTAAATAATCCTGGATAAAGGACGGCATTTCACTAAAGTAACGATATTGCTCTCTAATATGTATTGGAATCGTTGTTTTGTTCATATGTTGCTGTGACTGCTGCTTGTTTAATTTTGCAAATAATGACACTTTACCTTACCACCTCAACAATCATTGCAATATAATAGTTACGTGAAATATATGTTTCATGGAACTATTATAAAGCAATTAACACTGGGAATCTAGTTAATCATACAGTTGTTTTTCATAAGAACAATGTTGATTGGTTGGTTTCTTATGTTTACATATTTTTGGTATAATTTCACTATAATCAAATAGTTAAGATAGTTGGAAGAAACAAACTCAATAGGAGCTGATATCGTTGAATGAAATAATAGAAACTTTGTTACAGCACAGGTCAATCCGAAAATTCGAAGATCGCTTATTGACTGATGAGCAGATCAAAATGATTGTTCAATGCGCACAGGCAGCATCGACATCCAGTTATATTCAAGCCTATTCGATTATCGGTGTGAAGGATCAAGTGAAAAAGGAAACGTTAGCGACGCTCGCTGGGGAACAGGGCTACGTTGCTAAAAATGGGCATTTTTTTGTTTTTTGTGCTGATCTTCACCGTCATGAGGTCATTTCTAATGTTGAAAACGTAGATATTACAGAGTCACTTGAAAGTACTGAAAAATTCATGGTTGCTGTGATTGATGCCGCACTTGCCGCGCAAAATGCAGCAATGGCAGCAGAATCAATGGGCTTAGGTATATGTTATATTGGAGGATTACGAAATAATCTTGTTGAGGTAAGTAAGCTGTTAAATGTACCGAAACGAGTGATCCCATTATTTGGCTTAAGTGTTGGCTATCCGGCACATTCCTCATCGAAAAAACCACGTCTTCCTTTGGAACATATTTACCATGAGGACGAGTATATGCAAGATGAGAGACAGTATAAAGAGCAAATCAAGCAGTATGATGACATTGTATCTGCTTATTACACAGAACGGACAAAAGGAAAGAGAACCGATCGCTGGTCCGAGCAAATGATGAAAATGCTTGAACAGCCAAAGAGAATGTATATGAAAGAGTTCATAGAGAAAAAGGGGTTTTCAAATCAGTAACACTATAATTTACAATAATTATATTAAAGCAGAAAGGTGCTCAGTTTGAGTACACCTTTCTGTTTTTTTTTGGACCTTTTAAAAAAACTTTTTCCGGTCACGTTCTTCTTTTAATATTTCAACTGCTTCTCTAAAGCGCAGGGAATGGATGATTTCACGCTCACGTAAGAATGCTAAACTATCATTAATATCCGGGTCATCGGACATATCGATGAGCCATTGGTACGTTGCCCGTGCTTTTTCTTCTGCGGCAATATCTTCATACAAATCAGCGATAGGATCTCCTTTTGCTGCAATGTAAGATGCGGTCCACGGAACACCAGCAGCATTATGATAAAATAATGCTTTATCATGGTTCGCATAATGATCACCCAGTCCAGCTGCTTTCATTTGTTCTGGTGTGGCATCCTTTGTCAGCTTATAAACCATTGTTGCTATCATTTCAAGGTGCGCAAATTCCTCTGTTCCGATATCTGTTAATAACCCTACAACCTTATCGGGGATGGAATAACGCTGATTGAGATAACGAAGAGCTGCAGCTAATTCACCATCAGCACCACCATATTGCTCAATTAAATATTTTGCTAATTGCGGGTTACATTGACTTACTTTTACCGGATATTGTAGTTTCTTCTCATAAATCCACATGTTTTCGTTAGATCCCCCTTCGCTTCGCTATATTTGCCATGGCCATGGTGAGTCATTCCAGTTCCACGGACAACCGCTGTAGCTGTTTCCATATTGCTGAAGTGGACCATAAATTGCTTCAACCTGACGTTTAATATATTTTCGTTGCTTGGCGCATGTGTTAAACTGACGGATTGCCTCTACATCATTGGGATGAGTATCTAAGTACAGTGTTAATTCAACAAGAACAAAATCAATTGCTTGAAGCTGTTCCATTAACGGGTAAAACTCAGGTGGCAGCTGTTTATGACTCATTATTTCTCACCCCCAATTGATTGCACGGGCCTTTATATGGGTCGTAAAGAGCAGGCCATAACGTACCGGCATAAAGTGCTTCTCGAGGTGAAAATTGCGGCCAGCCATAGGGTTGATAGCAAATATACAAATGTGGCGGAGTTGAATAACACTTTACTCTCATAGGCGGACAAGGGTCAAATGGACTAATATAAGGGTGCCAGTATTTTATCGGTGTAAACTCCATTTTAATCCTCCTTATGTTTATGATTACATTTAAAAAGACGATCGTCTTCGTAAATGTAAGGACCATTTTTCATAAATTCGTGAAAAAATGACTTCGTAAAGACACAGTTTAATAAGCAAACTGTTTTGTTTTCGCGGAGAGAATAAGCTACAATAAAATTGGTTATATTTTCTATTGATAATGAAGGAGGGAATCCAATGCCTATTGAGAATCCTAGTCGAGAAGAAATTAAAGAAATTTTAAAGAACAGTAAGCGAATTGCTGTTGTTGGCTTATCAAACAACCCAGAGCGAACTTCGTATATGGTATCAAAAGCAATGCAAGATGCGGGTTATGACATCATTCCTGTTAACCCAAGTGTAGATGAAGTATTAGGTGTGAAGTCTGTTGGCTCATTAAAGGAGATTGAGGGACACGTCGATATTGTTAATGTATTTCGTCGCAGCGAATTTTTACCAGAGATCGCGAAGGAAGCAGCTGAAATTAACCCTGACGTCTTCTGGGCACAATTAGGTGTCGCGAATGAAGAAGCCTATGACTACTTAAAAGAAAAAGAAATTACAGTGATCATGGATCGTTGCATTAAAGTCGAACATGCAATGACAAAATAATGGATGAAAGAGCCTCTATTTTTAGATTAGAGGTTCTTTATTTTTTAGTTCAGTTAATGTTTTTTTAAGAAAACGCATATGAGCATACGTTTTTTAGATATGAATTGATGTATGGTATATCCTACTATGAAACGGCTTGCTTATATTCCCTTTTAATTTTTTACAACTAAAAACAGCCGAATAATAGTCCACTTATAAAAAAATTTTCGCTGAAGATTAAAGGGGATTAAGCCGTTGATGTAGAAAAAAGTTTGCGAATGAAGAAATTATCGGTAAAATGAAACATAAGTGACTTTGCTTGTCTTTCATAAAATGGAATACTTTATACCAGTCAGGTTCATTGCCGAAAAATTTTTTGTAACACAACGTAATAGCGATATGCTAAAATAGAAAGCCCTGCAAAGCGTAAATATAAACGACATTACATAGAGCAATTATCGTAATGGAAACGCTCTATTTTTGATATGAAATGGAAAGGAGTTTCCACTTTGGCTACAAAAAAAACAATTGAATATAATGATGATGCGATACAAGTTTTAGAAGGTCTTGAGGCGGTAAGGAAACGTCCAGGGATGTATATAGGAAGTACAGATAGTCGAGGATTGCACCATCTTGTCTATGAAATCGTTGATAATTCAGTCGACGAAGTATTAGCTGGATATGGTGACCATATTAAAGTAATCATACATAAAGATAATAGTATTAGTGTTAGTGATGAAGGGCGCGGGATGCCAACGGGTATGCATAAAATGGGTAAGCCAACTCCCGAAGTTATCCTAACGATTCTCCATGCAGGGGGAAAATTCGGGCAAGGCGGATACGCGACAAGCGGTGGTTTACATGGTGTTGGGGCTTCTGTTGTGAATGCCCTTTCAGAATGGCTTGAAGTAGAAATAAAGCGTGACGGTCATATTTTTAAACAGCGCTTTGAAAATGGAGGGAAACCAGTAACAACACTTGAAAAAGTCGGAACAACAAAGAAAACGGGAACAAAGATTCACTTCAAACCTGATCCGAGCATATTCAGTACCACAACTTACAATTTTGAGACCATAACTGAACGTTTACGTGAAGCAGCCTTTTTACTTAAAGGGTTAAAGATTGAAATTAAAGATGAACGCAAAGGGCATGAGGAAAATCATGAACTTTTTCATTACGAAACCGGGATTGAAGCGTTCGTTGAATATTTGAATGAGGATAAAGAAACATTACATCCAGTTGTATTTTTTCAAGGCGAACAAAATGGAATTTCCGTTGAGTTTTCGTTTCAATTTAATGATGCCTACACGGAGAACGTACTTTCCTTTGTTAATAATGTACGTACGAAAGACGGCGGTACCCATGAGTCAGGTGCGAAAACAGCGCTTACGCGTGTTGTGAATGAATATGCTAGGAAGGTCAATTTATTAAAAGAAAAAGACAAAAACTTAGACGGTTCTGATATTCGTGAAGGCTTTACTGCTGTCATTTCGATTCGTGTACCTGAAGAAAAGCTGCAGTTTGAGGGTCAAACGAAAGGGAAGCTTGGAACACCTGAGGCTCGTTCTGCTGTTGACGCAGTTGTGTCAGAGAAGCTGTCCTTTTTCCTTGAGGAAAACCCGGAAATGAGTAATATGCTCATTAAAAAGTCTATTAAAGCAGCACAAGCAAGGGAGGCAGCCCGTAAAGCCCGGGAAGAAGCGAGAAGCGGCAAGAAAAACAAGCGTAAAGATGCGATGCTTAGCGGTAAACTTACGCCTGCACAATCGAAAAACTCAGAGCGCAACGAATTATATCTTGTTGAGGGTGATTCTGCCGGTGGATCTGCAAAGCAAGGACGTGATCGCAAGTTTCAGGCTGTTCTGCCTCTGCGCGGAAAAGTCATCAACACGGAAAAAGCAAAGCTTGCGGATATTATGAAAAATGAGGAAATTAAAACGATCATCTATGCCATTGGCGGCGATGTCGGTGCTGATTTCAAAGTGGAAGATATCAATTACGATAAGATTATTATTATGACGGATGCTGATACAGATGGCGCTCATATACAAGTATTGTTGCTGACATTCTTCTACCGTTATATGCGTCCGTTAATTGAAGTAGGCAAAGTATATATTGCTCTGCCGCCGCTTTATAAAGTAAGTAAAGGGACCGGTAAGAAAGAAGTGATTGAATACGCCTGGGACGAAGACGGTTTAAAGGACGCGATTAAAAAGGTCGGTAAAGGTTATATTATTCAGCGCTACAAAGGTCTTGGTGAAATGGATGCTACTCAGCTGTGGGAAACAACAATGGACCCTGAAACGAGAACACTTATTCGTGTTAAAATCGATGATGCTGCAAGAGCTGAACGTCGCGTTTCAACACTGATGGGTGATAAAGTAGAGCCGCGTCGGAAATGGATTGAAACAAATGTTGCATTCGGATTAGATGAGGAAACAAATATTTTAGAAAACGAAAATCTTTCAATTGACAGAGGGGGTATGTAATTTTGCTATCAGATGAACGTTATTTAGACCTCCCCCTAGAAGATGTCATTGGGGATCGATTTGGTCGCTATAGTAAATACATTATTCAAGACCGTGCCTTGCCTGATGCAAGAGACGGCTTAAAGCCAGTACAACGCCGTATTTTATATGCGATGTACAAAGATGGGAATACGGCCGATAAGCCGTTCCGTAAATCAGCAAAAACAGTTGGTAATGTCATTGGTAACTATCACCCGCACGGTGACTCCTCGGTGTATGAAGCAATGGTTCGAATGAGTCAGGATTGGAAATTGCGCAATCTACTGATTGAAATGCATGGTAACAATGGTTCAATTGACGGTGATCCACCTGCAGCAATGCGTTATACAGAAGCAAGGTTGTCCGCGATTTCGTCTGAGCTTTTACGTGATATTGAGAAGGAAACCGTCGATTTTATCCCGAACTTTGATGATTCACTCGAAGAGCCGGTTGTCTTACCAGCAATGTATCCAAATTTGCTTGTCAATGGTTCAACTGGGATTTCAGCCGGATATGCAACGGATATTCCACCGCATCATTTAGGTGAAGTTATTGATGGTGTCATCTTGCAAATGGAAAACCCATCTGTTTCATTAGATGAGTTGATGAAAATTGTAAAAGGGCCAGATTTTCCAACTGGAGGAACGATTCAAGGGAAGGATGGCATCCGTAAAGCATACGAAACAGGTAAGGGAAAAGTTGTTGTTCGCGGGAAAACAGAAATTGAAACGGTTAAAGGTGGAAAACAGCAAATTGTCATCACTGAAATTCCTTATGAAATTGTTAAAGCGAACCTCGTAAAGAAAATGGATGAGCTTCGTTTGGATAAAAAAGTTGACGGGATTGCTGAAGTACGTGATGAAACAGACAGAACAGGACTTCGAATTGTCGTTGAATTACGAAAAGATGCCGATGCGAATGGCATTTTAAACTATTTATATAAAAATACAGATTTACAGATTTCATATAACTTTAATATGGTGGCGATCTACAACAAAACACCACAGCTAATGGGCCTAAAAAAGCTGCTGCAAGCATACATTGACCATCAGAAGGACGTTGTAACAAAGCGTTCTAAGTATGAATTGCGCAAAGCTGAGGAGCGTCAGCATGTAGTTGAAGGTCTCATCAAAGCGATTTCAATTCTTGATGAAGTGATCGAAACGATTCGCGCCTCCAAGGATAAGCGTGATGCAAAGGATAACTTAATCGCCCGTTTTGGCTTTACTGAGGCTCAATCAGAAGCGATTGTGACATTACAGCTATATCGCCTTACGAATACCGATGTGACTACACTTGAAAAAGAGGCTGATGAACTCGATAAGAAGATCAAGCAACTTCAAGAAATTTTAGGCAGTGAAAAGAAATTAATTTCTGTTATTAAGAAAGAGCTGCTTAAAAATAAAAAGCAGTTTGTTGATGAGCGTAGAACTGTGATCGAGGATGAGATTGAGGAAATTAAGATCAACTTGGAAGTAATGGTTCCTCAAGAAGACACGGTGGTAACAGTCACGAAGGACGGCTATGTAAAACGGACGAGCCCGCGCTCATATGCCGCCTCAAACGGGGAAAGTCCCGGAATGAAAGAGACGGACAGGCTGCTTGCTCACTTTGACATGAGTACAACCGATACGCTGTTACTGTTTACGAAAAAGGGAAATTACTTGTATATTCCAGTCCATCAGCTTCCGGATATACGCTGGAAGGATAGCGGTCAGCATGTCGCAAATATTGTCACGATGGAACGTGATGATCAAATTATTCAAGCCATTCCAATTCAAGAATTTAATGGCGGTTATTTCCTTCTGTTCATAACGAAAAAAGGAATGATTAAAAAGTCAGAGCTGACGTTATATAAAGCACAACGAACTTCAAGGGCACTAATGGCATTAAAATTAAAAGAAGAGGATGATGAAGTCGTTGATGTCTTTTTAACCGATGGAACAAATGATGTTTTCCTTGTTACTCATTTTGGCTACGGACTCTGGTACAGTGAAGAGGAAGTCAGCATTGTCGGTCAACGTGCTTCAGGTGTAAAAGGGATTAATTTAAAAGAAGATGATTTAGTTGTGAACGGCAAAGTGATTGCGACTGATCAGTATGCTGAATTATTCGTTGTCACACAACGGGGTGCGATGAAGAAGATGAAATTAAGTGAGTTTGAGAAGACGTCACGTGCAAAGCGCGGTCTAATCATGCTCCGGGAATTAAAGCGAAATCCACATCGTATTGTTGCTTTTGAAGTAATAACTGAAGGGGACGAACAAATGTTCATACAAGCTGAAAAAGGTCATATTGAAGTCATAGATTCACAGCAATTAAACCCAACCGACCGATACAGTAATGGTTCATTTGTTCTTGATGAAAATCAAGTCGGACTGGTTGTTGATGTATGGAAAGAAATTGTACCGGAAAAAGAATAGTAAGGTGAAAATAACTATCAAACGGAGCTACCTCTGTTTGATAGTTATTTTTTGTTCGGGGTAATGTTCTGGTGCTTTTCTGCTAAAGCTCAATTCTGTCTCCTTTTTGAATGGAATATTTTGAAATGGTACCAGCCGGTAACTCGATTGCTGCTTTTGCATTTTTTACCGGAAAAATTGCTGTCCATGGTTTTACATGTTCCTTAACAAAAACAATTTCATTATTGGCATTTATAAATACAACATCGATCGAGAAAAACATAAAAAACATATGAATCGAATTACATGGGGAAAGTATTATTCCTTCATTAACAATCGGCTTAAAACGAAACATTAACCCTTTTGTTCTTTGAAAAAATGTATCATAATTTGAAATTGTTATTGGAATATTATGTATTTGATTCCCTGAAATTAATTTCATTTCCTCACGACCTTTTACTCTATCTCATAATTAATAGTAACAAACATTAAAAAAACGTAGATATAACGGACTTATTTTATTAAGATTGAGCGTATTATATGTAAAATAAACGATTTAATATAGGTGTATTTTTTGGTAATAGAGGAATAATGTTGCTATTGTACAATATTAATTCGGGTGATAATATTAGTTCATAAGCAATGACACACTTCGACAACAACAAACAGGAAGCTTGTTGTTGCTTTTTATAAAATTATGATAAGGGCAAACCAAGGGAAATCTTGGGACGCAAAACTAGAGGGGCTTCATCGAAAAGCGATATGCCAGCCAGTTGCCGAAAATAGTGATCACCAGATACTATTCTTCGGGGAGTAGTATTTTTTTATGACAAAAACCAAACATTTTGAAAGGTGGTCACACGCAATGATGAACGCAGTAAAACGATTTGTAAAAGAAGAAGAAGGACAAGGAATGACAGAGTACGGCTTAATTTTAGGAGTAATTGCAGTTGGAGCAATTGCAGCATTCGTTGCCTTTGGAGATGCATTAAAAACTAAGGTTGAAGCGTTAAAAGACTCTATCTTAAATTAATAGATAAATAAAAAATGATAAAGGCAAACCAAGGGAAACCTTGAGACGCAAAACTAGAGGGGCTTCATCAAAAACGATATGCCAGCCAGTTGCCGGAAATAGTGATCACATTGATACTATCTTCGGGGGTAGTATTTTTTTATGACATTATATTAAAATAATTTTATATTCTGAAGGGTGGTCACACGCAATGATGAACGCAGTAAAACGATTTGTAAAAGAAGAAGAAGGACAAGGAATGACAGAGTACGGCTTAATTTTAGGAGTAATTGCAGTTGGAGCAATTGCAGCATTTGTTGCCTTTGGTGATACTTTAAAAACAAAGGTTGAGGCACTTAAAGAGTCTGTTCTGAAATAAGGGTCATTACTTATTACTAAATTCCTAACAACTATTATATGTTAATTCTAAAAATCCTACTTTATCTACAGCAGAAAGTAGGATTTTTTTCGAGGTGATCTTTCATGACAATTGCAATCCTCTTTATCATTTTAGCTATTTCATTCTTTACTGACTTGAAAAACAGAAAAATTTTCAATGTTGTTACATTTCCTGCTATCTTGTTAGGTTTTATTATTAACACTGCAACACTCGGCTGGGAAGGGTTTTTATTTAGTTTATTTGGCTTCTTAATGGGATTTGGGTTATTAGTGATCCCTTATGTGTTAGGAGGAATGGCCGCAGGTGATGTCAAGCTACTTATGGCAATTGGTGCATTACAAGGAACAGGTTTTGTTTTCGGTTCCTTTATCTATATTACAATCATTGGCGGAATGATTGCCTTCGTCATTTTACTTAAGCAAAAAGAGCTAATAAATACGTTAAAGCGAATTTTCTTTTCAGCTCAACTTAGATCACTGGACAGTTTGAATAAAAATGAATACCATCATGCTTTTCCCTACGGCGTGGCGATCGTTTTAGGTACAGTTTGCTACACGGGAGTGAATGTATTTTGATTAGATCACAAAAAGGTCAAGCAACTGTTGAATTAGCTTTATCATTAACGATACTCTTATTTTTATTGTTTGGAATTATTGACTTCGGTCGTATATTCCATTCTTATCTTACTCTTGAGCATGCAGGACGGGAAGCTGCCAGAGTAGCGAGTGTTGGTGGAACGGATGCACAAATTCATGAAAGGATAAGTGCAGCTGCTCCAACCTTAACATCAAGTGCAATGAACGTTTCAATCTCACCTTCAAAGGGAAGTCGATCGCGTGGCACATATGTCACCGTTCATTTGTCTTATCCAGTAACATTCTCCATTCCATTGTTTAAAGAAATATTACCTGAAACCGTAGTGCTGCAATCGAAAACGGTAATGAGGATTGAATGATGCTGAATAACTTTCTAAAAAAAGAAGATGGTGCTGTTATTGTTTTAGTGGCATTTAGTATGTCAATTTTTATCGGGTTTATGGCTTTAGTCCTTGATGCGGGTTCCCTTTACCTTGAAAAAAACAGACTCCAAAAAATCGTTGATGCGGCGGCATTAGCGGGTGCGCAGGAGCTTCCGAGTTTTCATGCCAAAGCACAAGGAGAAGTCAATAAAACGATACAATTTAATCAAGGTGATTTGAGTCATTTTTCAACAAGGATTCAAAATACATCCATTGAGGTCACCGCAAATAAACAAGCAACAATGCACTTTGCGACTGTACTCGGAATTAGTGAACCAACCATCCAAGCAAGGGCGAGAGTTGACTTACTCCCAATCCAATCTGGAATAGGAGCGATTCCTTTAGGCGTTCAACCAACTCATAATTTAGCTTTTGGTGTTAGTCAAACGTTAAAGGTCAGTGATTCGGCTAGTGGGAACTTTGGGGCAATCGCCTTAACAGGTCCCGGTGCCAAAAACTACACGACGGATTTAATGAATGGGTATGGATTTGAGTTAAAGGTAGGGTCAACCTTAAGTACGGAAACCGGAAACCTTGCCGGGCCGACGAGGGATGGGATACAACCGAGGATATCAGCTTGTCCCAATGCTACCTATTTAAATTACCCACCAGGCTGTGCTCGTGTTGTGCTCGTCCCAATTTATGAGCCGGTTCAATTGGATCAAAATCAAATAAAACAAGTTCGTGTTGTTGGTTTTGCTTCATTTTTTATCGAAAGTGTCTCTTCAACAAACCAAGGTGCAGAAGTTGTAGGACGGTTTATACAGGTTGCTCAATCAGGTGAATCTTCTCCAAATCAATCCAATTTCGGAACATATGGATATAAACTTACACAGTAAATAGGTGATGAACGTGAATATGAAAAAACTTTGGATGCTGGCTATCACATTTGGCATGGTGATGTCCATTTTGATCTATCTAGTAGCCTCCCAAGATGAAACAAATGAACAGTCAGTAATGGCAGCCCAGGAAGTAGTAGAGGAAACAAGTCCTGAGGAGGACCCAGTGGATGCCTTTGAAATTGAAGCAGGAAAAAGAGCGATGTCGATTGCAGTAAATTCTATTCAAAGTGTGTCAGGCTTTGTGAGACCAGGATCTTACGTTGATATTGTCGCTGTACTACCTTTACCAACGGATGAACATACATCATCACAAGTGATTCTCAGCAATGTAAAAATCATAGCGGTTGGCAAAACAGTAACAAATGAGCCAGATGCGAATCAGGAGCCATATGAAATGGTTACCCTAGAAGTAAGTCCGTCTGAAGGGGCGACACTTGCTTATGTACAAGAAATTGGTGTGATGACTCTTATGCTTCGCGGAGGAGAAGATGAGGCCCCTTCACCACAGGTGAAAATATCCTTAGAGCAATTAATGAAATAGGCGTTTTAACTGCCCGTTGTTCAGGATAAAAGGAATGATACGAATATGAGAATGAATTATTTTATTTTATCTGAAAAAAGAATGTACTCAACCGCCGTTAAAATGATGCTTGTTGATTTGAAAAAAAGCAGCAAGATTTTTGATATAGTTTCTGATTTGAAAGCGGACCTGGCATTAGCTAAAGGAACCGTTGTCATTATCGGGCCTAATAGTAGCAATAATCCATACGACATTTGTCAGGAAATTACACGAACGTTCCCACTTACAGCTGTACTTTTATTATTAAATAAAGACAATATCGATTACAAAAAAGCGATGTTTGCCGGTGCTGTTGATGTCCTTGATATTGAAAGCGATGAAGCGGAAGTAATTGAATCGGTCACAAAAGCTGAAAAAGTTGTTCAGTTAAAGCTCGAAGGTGACTCCAGTAGAGATGATGATGAAAAGGAAGGCAAGGTTATTACGGTTTGCAGTACAAAAGGCGGTGTAGGGAAAACTACGATTAGTGTTAATACTGCCGTGTCCTTAAACAAACATAACTTAAAGGTTGCAGTCATTGATTTAGATTTACAATTTGGTGATGTCGCCCTGTTGTTTGACCAGCAAATCAACCAATCAATCTATGACTGGGTCAAGCAGTCTTATGAGAACGGCGATAAATCCATTGACCGGTATGTATTACACAATAAGAGTGGAATTGATATTATCGCAGCCCCGACACAACCGGAATTTGCAGAATTGGTTACAGGAGAACATATCGCATATCTGTTAGAAACGATGAAAAAAGAGTACGATATCATTATCGTTGATACTCCCCCAGCCTTTGTTGAAACAAGTTTAGTAGCTCTAGAGCATTCCGATATTATTATTCTCGTTGCCACATTAGATTTGCCAGCATTGAAAAATGGGAAATTGGCGATTGAAACGTTGGATTTATTAGGACTTAAAGAGAAGATCAAACCAATCTTAAACCGAGATTCCGATTCAGAAGGCATGACAAAGGAAGTGGTTGAGAATGTATTGGGGGTAAAGATTGAAGCAACAATTCCAAGTGACTACCGCACTGTCATTTCATCGATCAATAAAGGTGAACCATTTGTCACAATGGCACCAAGAAAGCCAGTAGCCAAAGCATTGATGAAACTATCGGAACAGTTAGTCAATCTAAAACCAGTAGGCACACAGGCAAGAAAGCAAGAAAAGAAGAAACGATCGTTTTTCCTAAGCAAAAATAAAAAATAAAGGGAGATGTTACATGTCATTATTAAAACGTCTTAATGAAAAAAATCTCTCTACTGTTACGAATGAACAAGGACAAGACCATATTTCATTAAAAAATAGGGAAGCAAACAGACCAAAGGAGTCAGAGCTAAAAAAAGCATTACAAAGCCACCTGATTACCGAGTTAAAAAAGAAACCTAACCTATCTGATGACGAGCAAAAGGAACTCATTGAAACAGAGGCCATGAAGTTTCTCAATGACAAAAATGAACGTTTATCATTTGAAGATAAACAAGAGTTAACGAATACTGTGACATATGAGTTAATTGGCTTTGGACCAATTACCGCCTTATTAAATGATCCAGATGTTTCAGAAATTATGGTTAATGGGCCATTTCAAATTTATGTCGAGAAAAAAGGGAAACTCATATTAAGTGACTATTACTTCCGTGATAATGAGCATGTTTTACAGGTCATCGAAAAAATTGTCTCACCACTTGGCAGAAGAATTGATGAAAGCAGTCCAATGGTCGATGCTCGTCTTCCTGATGGCTCAAGGGTGAACGCAATTATCCCGCCATTATCATTAGTGGGACCGTCCATTACCATTCGAAAATTTCCACAAAATCGTCTGCAAATCTCTGATTTGATTGGTTTTGGATCGATGACTGATGAAATGGCACAGTTTCTTGATGCTTGTGTTAAAGCAAGGCTCAACATTTTTATTAGCGGTGGAACAGGGAGTGGGAAAACGAGTTTATTAAATGTCCTATCCTCCTTTATCCCACATGACGAAAGAATTGTAACAATAGAAGATGCGGCAGAGCTGCAACTCTTACAGGATCATGTTGTTTCTTTAGAGACAAGGCCGCCGAATATTGAAGGAAAAGGCTCAGTTACGATACGTGATCTTGTTAAAAACTCTCTTCGAATGAGACCTGATCGAATCGTTATCGGTGAGGTTAGAAGCGGTGAAGCATTGGACATGCTTCAAGCGATGAACACTGGTCATGATGGATCATTAGCAACAGGTCATTCGAATTCACCACGTGAAATGTTATCGCGTCTTGAAACGATGGTCTTAATGGCTGGAATGGATTTGCCAATCCGAGCAATTAGAGAACAAATGGCCGGTGCCATTGACCTCATTATTCAACAATCACGATTAAAGGATGGAAGCCGAAAAATTGTTAGTATAACAGAGGTTATTGGAATGGAAGGTGAAACGATCGTCTTGCAAGACTTATTTATGTTTAATCAAACGGGAACAACTGCAGACGGAAAAGTGATTGGGAAACATATTTCCACAGGGATTCGTCCGTACTGTTCTGAAAAGCTGGAGCAATATGGCTATGAGCTACCTGCCGCTTGGTTCCAAGGGGAGTGACATTGGTGATACTCATCATTTTTATCCTATCTACACTTAGCTTTGTTTTTATTGGAATGTTTTTTTTAAAACGTCAGCAAAAAGTAAAACGAAGAATCGAGCAATTTATTTCTAATAAATCTAATAACGTTGTCTATGAAAATGTGAAAACACCAATGAAAAAAACACCTATGAAGAACCTCATTCATCGTATCTCGAAGAATATAAAAACTTCTGATACGAAGCGAAATAAGCTTGAGAATGAATTGGAAAGTGCAGGTTTACCGCTAAAGGTTGAGGAATTTATTACAATTCGGATTATCATTTTTGGCATGGCCTTTGTTTTTTCCTTATTGTTAGGTGGACACTTTGTTGTTTCGATTTTGTTAGGTTTTATTGGCTGGCAACTGCTATCGGTTTACGTAAAAAAGAAAAAGAGTGCCAGAATTGCGGCTAGTGCGCAACAATTGCCGCAAGCATTAGAAATCATGGCAAATGCGATGAAGTCAGGTTTTAGCTTTATGCAGGCGATGCAATTAGTATCGAAGGAGTTACCAGACCCACTTGGAACAGAGTTTCAACGAACAATAAAGGAAATCAATTTAGGAATTTCTACTGAGGTGGCTTTTGACAACCTCTTGCAACGGTTACCAAATAAAGACCTGGAAATTGTTGTCACAGCTGTGTTAATCCAACGGTCTACTGGGGGGAATTTGGCTACGATTCTGGAAACCATTCAAGAAACAATTTCTGAGAGAGTAAGAATGAAGGATGAATTAAAAGCATTAACTTCGCAAGGAAGGATGTCAGCTTTAGTCATCACTTTATTACCTGTTGTACTAGGCTTACTAATCAATGTCATGAATCCTGAATTTTTTAGCCCAATGTTCACTCATCCTTTAGGCTGGGTGTTATTAGGAGGAGGGACGGTATCTGGTATCTTAGGATGGATTTTTATTCAGAAGGTCGTCACGATTGAGGTGTAATGTATGATAAATCTACTATTATGTTTGGTCTCATTTTTATTTTTCACATCGGTTGGACTCATCGTCCTCATTCGAGTTTATCGCGATAGAATGATTATACAACGTAGAACAAGTCCTTTTATAACAAACGAAGCCGAGATGCAAATAGATCACGATGAAGAGCTTTCTAAGAAATCGTTTTATCAGCGATTAATTCAACCGTTGTTTATAAAAATTCGTGGCATGGCTATTGGGAAGATGCCAAAGCAAAAAATGGAGCAGATCGAGAAGAAATTACAAGCTGCAGGACATCCGTTTGGTATGTCAGCCGGTGATTTTATTCTCCTGCAATTATTTTTACCAATGAGCATATTTTTTTTGTTTATGATATTATTTATACCTGCATCAGGAGAAACGATGAAGGTCCTAATACTATCAGGATTTGTAGCGATTTTTGTCTATGCCTATACTAATTACTACTTAACGGCTAAGAGTAAACTGCAAACAAAACTGATTGATAAAGCAATGCCTGATTTCTTTGATATGTTAAATGTTTCAATTGAGGCTGGGATGGGACTGGATGGGGCTCTAAAAAAAGTATGCAGTCAAATGGATACATCACTATCAAAGGAATTTCTATCAGCATTAGAGGATATGAAACTGGGAAAATCAAGAAAACAAGCATTTACGGAGTTAAGAGAGCGGGTACCGTCTGACTTTTTCAAAAGTGTTATGGGCTCAATCATTCAAGCTGATCAAATGGGGATAGGGATGAGTAAAGTACTCAGAACACAAACACAGCGAATTCGAGAAAAACAACGTTATACAGCGAAAGAACAAGCAATGAAAGCACCAGTCAAAATGCTGATCCCAATGGTTCTTTTCATTTTTCCAACACTTTTCATCGTCCTTATTGGACCTGTAATTGTGAATCTCGTTATTGAATTTCTGTAGATTATACCGATCCAAGGCCAGTTAGACATAAATAACTTAGATTCTCCTCCTATATAGGGATTGGATACCTACCTTGTGTTACTAGTATGAGAAGAGCGGAATCCCTGTTAAGTAGAGAACGCCTTTGGACGAAAACTCATATATTACAGTAGGTAAAGAAGGAGGAAAAAAAAGGTCATGAACAGTAAAAGTGTTACCGATCCCTCGAAAAAAGATCACTTTGGTCACCTCGGTCAGAAAATCTTTAAGTCAAAAAGCCATGGAAGAAAAAGATCTGTTATTACTTTAAGTGGCATAATTAGTCATATTGGGGTTAATCATATCGATCTAGTGCGAGATAATCAAACGACCATTAGAGTACTAACAGACCGGATTTCAAAAGTGAAATGGATTGATCGTAACTGCCGAAACAAATGCGTTGACGGGGTCAATCTTGACTGTGATTGTAACGAAAGACATACTCTGACATGTTCGCACTGCCATCATCATTTTAATGATTGCAGATGTCGTCTGAAATTCAATCGCATACATGATCATGTTATTCCATTTTGCGATGATCGGATTCACTTACGGTTAGCCGGATTAACCGATAGTATCAATTTTAAACTATTTCGCCATCAAGGTTGTAAAGTTATTTTAGAACTTCATGAATTAAAAAATGAAGGAGTCCTCTATTAAGGTGGATTCCTTCATTTTTTAATTACTTTTCTAGTTCAATGATACACATTTCATCAAAGTCTATGGCTTGTTTTTCCCCATACTCCTCAAGCACAACGGATCTTTTCCTTACGTTGACGAAAGTTCCTGTAAGTTCGTGCTCATCACTATTGGTCTTCACATAACAATAATATCCAACATAACTTTCAAGGAACATACTTAAGTCCAAACCAAAAAATAAATTGAGCAGGAAAGGACTTCTTGTTACGACTTCGCTAAAATGAAAAGTCAGGTTACGTCTAAAGCATGGATCGATATTAATTAATTCTTGTTCTTGATGAGGTTTGTCATTTCTATCCGCAAAATGAATAGACAGAACTCTGTCCGTAATGATAACCATTATGTTATTAGTATCCACACTCTCCATGACAATAAAATCTTTACCTGCATCTAAAAAACGTCCTAAAATCTTTTTCCCCATGACTCCGCATTTTACGATGATTACTACAGTTAGCTTTCTTAATTTGCGAAGACTAAGTTGAAGAGCTCTTTCATTTATATCGTCATCATCATTGGCTAGGGCGAGCAACAGTTCATTCGCTTGTTCAATACATTTTTTTATTTCAACGAATTCTTGTGGAGAAAAGGCAGTATTAGGTGACGGGAATTTTGGTTGAGGAATTTGTTCCGGACAGTTACAAGGGAGGCAAAATCCGTCATCCTCATTTACTGGTACATTTTCTGGACAACAAAACATCTTATGGGTGATAGGATCTTGGCTATCTTGTTTTTTTATCACTGTATGAGTCTGTTTTTCCTTCTTACGAGTTGAAATCGCCAATTCCTCCTTTCTTTGGGTCATATAACTACTGTATGGATTCATTTAGCTTTGTGGTTGGGCAAACAGACTAATTCTTGATAATTCAAATTGCTTATTAAAATAGAAAATAACTTGAATAGTGCAAGCCCATAAAAACATAGATGTAAGAAGTAGGTGGTAGGAGGAGTGGCATCTAGTGTTAATTGAAAATCTAGGTTATCTACTGTATGGAAACCTGGTGCTGATCGGATTTATTTATGTTTATCTTTATAAGTTAAGAAAATTAATTGGGTTTCAGTTAGGTATGAATATCTCTATGCTTGTTGGAGGCTTTGGCGCGATTGTAACAGGTATTATATTAATTTATCAGTTCCCATTAAAATTTGTACTTATAACGATCATCTCAACAATGCTAGGTATGTTGATTGGCGGATTGTTTGGCGGATTATTTGATTATCAAACTCTTTTAACTGGTTATATTAATGGTCTTATGATGGGAATCATGGCACCTATGGTTGGAGCAGCAGCAAATAACAGTATTCTTTTTCTTTCTTTTATTGAATCTGTCTTTCTGTTTTCACTTATTCTAGTATTTTTTTCCGCCAAACATACGTAGCAAGAAGGAAGGGATTTGTCAAAGGTGAATATGAACCTTCTTTTGATCATGATTTTAATAGTGAACGGGTTAATAGGCAGTCTAATATATAACCTTATGTATAAAAAAAGAAAATTGTTCACTGATCGTTATGGGATGGTTATGACTATGTGCAGCAGCGGTGTATTAAGTGTTAATCTTGCGATGCTCATTCACTTTTTGTTACCTGCAAACCTGGTACTTATTACTTTTATTGCGACCGTAATTGGCGGGACTATCGGAATTTTATTTGGATCTCTTGTGAAATTTCAATCATTATTAGCGGGTTTTTTCTATGGAGCCATTGGAGGGATTATGGGAACAATGTTTGGTGCAGTTATTGAAAATCCGGCATTATGTGGTTTGCCCGCTTCTTATTTAAATAGCGTTGATCAAAATATGATTATCTTCAGCCTATTTGGAACAGCTCTCGTTAGTACGTCTATTGGTTTACTATATTACTCTTTGCGAGTCTGATAGAGATAATAAATCAGTTTCATAAAGAGAGAGGAAGGGCAGGATGGTGAATCAAAAAGAAAGAAAGAAAAAGCGTATTTACTTAAACGAGTATGTAGAAAATTTATTAGAAAAACAAAAACAAGAACATGTGAAGAAAGACATTATCAATGAATTTAATGAACGCAATGGGCAAGGGTTGACTTCACCAACGACAACGACGACAACGGATGAGACACGGTTACTAATGGAATATATAGACCGTGCTAATTTATTTCATATATCTAAGCAAGATGAAAAACGAGGAAAGATACTAAAGCTACGCAAGTTTTTTAAATCAAAGCGCAATCAGCAAGTCGAAATCTATTTTAATTGTGGTAGAGAATCACGTTATAAAGAAGGGAAAGTAAGTACGATTGGCAGGGATTTTGTCATGCTTACAAACTTGAAAAAACGAATGTGGATTCCGTATTCAGTGATTGAATCAGCGAATATTGTTTTCGGGGTGCCTAATTATTCGAATACGCATCAGCATTATCTTTATGATAACAATTTACGTTACAAACTCCTTCATCAATTTGGAGATACAGTTTCAAAGCGAGACCTCGTAAAACAACAATTTTTTGAAGAATCACTGCTTACTAATTTAGACACCTGGAAAGAAACTTGGGTCGTGGTTCATCTTGATGAAGGTAATAAAAAAACAGGGAAAATTATTAATTCAATAGATAATCAATTAACATTGTCATTCTGGGGAAGTGTGGAATACGTCCTTATAAAGGATATCACGTATATCGAAACGATTCGACTGCTTAGTTTGTTTAAGCACGTGCTTCAACACTATCATACTGAATAAGATATTCTCAATTATTAATAAAAGGAGGGTTTTCATGGCAAGCGAGAAAAATGTGAGCGGCAATATACATGAAAGCTCAGAGGAGATTGAAGATCGTTTACTGAGAGAATTACAAGCACTTATTGGAGAAAATATTTTAATTGTAACAGAATCAGACCAGCTTAATTTATTTGGTCAAACCTTCCGCCCGATATTTTGTGGGAAAATATCTGATGTTCAACAAGGACATCTCACTTTATTTCCAGTCAACATTAAAATCGTAAATGCGCCATTCTTTAATTTTCCAACTCCATTAAGTATTCCATTAGAAAAAATTGCCCACTTTACTCCAGACTTTGATTGTGATGCAAGACTTCCACTTACCTGAATTATGTTTAATAGGGGGTTCTGATAACAAATGAAACATGAATCTGGAATGTTTGATGGTTCTTTGCCGTTAATAAATGTCATACATGATCAAGCGCTTATACAGGATTTTATTAATGGGATTGGTCACAATATCTTCATTTTGACTCCTTCCTTCCCATATGTTTTCATTGGTAAATTGGCCGATGTTATCGAAGACCATGCAGTTATTGATGTGAAGGTCACATCGATATCAGAATTGGAAAACCGACAGTGGAATGTTCATATTCATCAGGTTGAAGCCTATTATATACAGAGAAAAGGACAACCGAGAATACCGCAATTAAAGGAAGACTAATAGTTTAGTGAGGAGGAGACCATGAAACGATCTTATCATGTTGTTGCTATTTCGATTCGGATCGTTCTCAACAACTTTGGTGATTACAATCGAGACGGTATGATGTATGTCTTAAAGGAAAACGAACTGAAAGTAAAAGAAAAGGTTCGGAAAAACCCATTTACACCCGTAGATTTAGTTCAGCCGCTCTGTATCCGGGCAAATGTTGGTGATGAAGTTGAAATTTTATTTGAAAATAACATTCATTATGCGACAGGTATGCATTTTCAAGAAGCGGATTATAATGTTGTAGATTCAGATGGGGCTAACGTGGGTTTTAATCCAGATACCCTTGCTGAACCAGGGGATCAAATTTTATATCGTTTTAGAGTTAATCATGAAGGTGTCTATATGTTTTCCGATTTAGGGAATCCAGATAGTAGTGATGATGGCACAAATATCAATGGTTTATTTGGGTGTTTATTTGCAGAAAAACGAGGATCTTGGTGGACCGATCCTGTTACAGGTGGGCCATTAAATAGTGGTGTATATGCGGATGTTCATCACCCATTTGTACCTTCTTTTCGGGAATATGCGTGGATATTCCACGATGAAATGCCGACAACAGACGTAACTGGAAATAAACCTTTGAGTCCGACAACGAACCAAGAGCGAGAGTCTACTCATGCTGTAAATTACCGCTATGAGCCAGCAGAAAATCGAGTTCGTTTGCTTGAGGAAGGTGTCGTATGTCCAGATTGTGATGGAGAAGAGGTTCACCATGATTCATGGGTATTTGGAGATCCTGCTACTCCGATATTACGCGGATATCGTGGTGACCCTGTCAAAATCAGACTCGTTCATGCCGGTGTAAAGGAAACTCATGTGTTTCATTATCATGTTCATCAATGGTCCAAAGACCCTAAAAATACCGATTCGGAAATATTAGATGCTAAGGCAGTAAGTCCTCAATCGTGGTATACGGTTCAACCCCATTATGGGTTAGGGTCACTTCAAGGAGCGATTGGTGATGCGATTATCCATTGCCATCTTTATCCACATTTTGGTGTTGGGATGTGGGGGATCAATCGTATATTTGATACACTTCAGGACGGAAGTCAATGTTACCCGAATGGGATTCCAATTGAGCAATTGCAACCATTACCTGATCGTCCTTGTCCACCGAAACCGACAAAAGAACGACCTGGTTTTCCAAATTTTATTCCTGGAAAAATCGGCTGTAAAGCGCCAAGACCACCGCTTGGGATTGTTGGCGGACGGGAAATGACGGAGCTTGAAAGAAATGCAGCAGTTTCAAGTGCGAGACCGGGTGCAGTATTTGTTGATCCTTGTGCAGTAGTTGAAAATCCAGAGGTAGTTGAATTTAATGTGTCTCTTATTCAACTACCGATTGTCTATAATCGTCAAGGATGGAACGATCCTATAGGCAGAATCTATGTACGGGATGAAGATATTGATGATGTAGTAAATGGACGTAAGGATCCTGAGCCGTTGGTCCTTCACATGTCAGCGAACACCTGTGTACGGATAAATTTTACAAACCGTTTGCCGGAAGTGGTAGGGGGAAATGCTTTTCAGCTTGTAACAAGGACATATGAAACAGGTATACATGTTCACTTTGTCAAATTTGATGTATTAGTTTCGGATGGGGGAAACATAGGTTGGAATTATGATTCCAGCATTCTTTCTGGAGAAACGATTCGATACGAGTATTACGCCGATGTTGAATTGAAGGCATGGTTTTTCCATGATCACCTCTTTGCGAACTTCCATCAGCAGCATGGTGTCTTTGGTACAGGAGTAGTTCATCCACGTTTTACAACATTTTTGGATTCAAAAACGGGGAATGTAGTTGATCATGGCACACAGATTACTGCGGTCCATGCATTCGTTCCAAATTACCGGGACATTGTTTTAATGGTTCAAGACTTTTCATTACTCTTTGATAAAGACGGTTGTCCACTCCAACCGCCAGATTTCCCTGGTTCTCAGGACGATCCCGGTTTATTTGGGGTGAACTATAAAAACGAGCCACTTCAATTCCGCCTAGGAGACGATTGTGATCCTGCTTATTCCTTTAGTTCATTTGTAAAAGGGGATCCAATTACTCCAATTTTACTTTGTTATGAGGGGGATCCAATAAGGGTTAGGTTATTGCAAGGGGCACAAGAAGAATCTCATAGTTTCAATATTCACGGACTACGCTGGAAGGCTGAGCATCCAGATTCAGAAACAAAGTTCAAGTCACAGCAACACATTGGCATTTCCGAATCGTTTACGTTAGAGATGGCTGTACCGAGATCGGGTGATTATTTGTGGACTTTTGAAACGGAAGAGGACCTCTGGAATGGATTATGGGGACTGATTAGATCATTTGATCAAGAAGTCGATTTTCTTATCCCGCTCCCAGATCGAGAACCACCACCTGAGCGAACATCGCCATTACCAAAACCTACAGGAAAGCCACCTGCACCTGCTGAGATTGTTGTTTCACCTGGTCCAGCTGATGCACCTGTAAAACGCTTTAACATTGTCGCCTTCCATACGCCGATTGTTTACAGTAAATGGGGTGAACAAGATCCATTTGGAATTGTATTTGCACTAGAAGAAGAGGTAGAAGACATAGTAAATGGAAAGAAGAAGCCTGAACCGCTTATTATTAGGGCTAATCAAGGAGAGGTTGTTGAAGTCAACCTGACAAGTAAATTAGAACGTGATCGATTCCCTTTCCCGGATGGGATATGGCCGTACCCACCTGTTAAAGAGCAGGCTTTTTATCCGCCTTCACTTAGAATATCATTGCATCCGCAGCTCCTTGAATATGATGTGAAAACATCCTCAGGGGAAACCGTCGGATTCAATCCTGATCAAACAGTCGGACCGGGGGAAACAGTTACGTACAAATGGTATGTGGATCTTGCTGTTGGAGCATGTGGAATGTGGGATATGGCTGATATTAGAAATCATCGATCACTGGGAACGTTTGGAGCTTTCATTGCTGAGCCACGAGGAACTGAGTATATACATCCTATCAAAGGGACTTTGGTAAGAACTGGAGCAAATGTCATATTACGACATCCTTTTTTACCAGAAACGAGGGAATTTGTACTCGTCATGTATGATGGAGCTCGTTTGATTGATAAAAAAGGAGATCTTATTGTTGACCCAGTGGATGGTATATTGGGAGGGGTAGACCCAAACGAAATTGGAGATCTTGTCGATACGTATGATAACGGATCCAGAGGATTTAATTATCGAACAGAACGTTTAATTAACCGTCTGCGAAAGCACCCTGTATTGAAGGAGTTATTTAGTTCAAAAGTGCATGGAGATCCTTCAACGCCTTTATTTGAAGCATATCCCGGTGATCCGATTACAATCAGGCTCGTCAATCCTTCTGAACGTCGTCGATCACATACGTTTCATTTGCATGGTCATTATTGGAATACTGATGATAAGGATATCGTTTCTGAGATAAAGTCTGTTGAAGGTGAAATTGTTGCAGGTCATGCTGCCGATTTACATGTACACTATGGGGCTGGCAGCTTTTATCATTTACCTGGGGATTACATGTATCGGTCAGGTAATATTCGCTGGGATATTGAACAAGGGATGTGGGGGATTATTCGTGTTCATAAATATCGACAAAAGAATCTGCCTCCACTGAAAAATAAGAAAGGAAAACTTAAATAATGTCAGGTGTGGGGTAAATGAATAAACCAAGTAAATGGTTAATTCTTTGCATTATCTTAGGTGGATTTATGCTCGTAAACTGGTTATGGCCTGAAAATGAAAGATTACCGATCTTAAATATCACAGATGCCTTTTCATTAGAGGAAATTCATGGGGACAGATACGAATCCAATAATAAAAAAGTAAAATTAGTTACGTTTTTTTTCACACAATGTCCTGATATTTGTCCATTAACAATGTTGGATTTTAAAGATTTACAGTCAGAATTGAAGAAGAAAAATTTATTTGGCGATAGAGTGGAACTAATCGCGATTTCATTAGATCCTGAAAATGATCAACCGGAAATCATAAAAAACTATGCAAATTCGTTCCATGCAGATCCTTATGGGTGGAAGTGGTTAAGAGGAACACCAGAAGAAACAAAGCAAATTGCGAATGAGTTTCAAATGCAATATCAAATAGAAGAAGGTGGTACAGTATTGTATCACTCGATAACGATGTATTTAGTAGATGAAAATAATAATATTCGTGCAACCTATGACATGGCAAATTCAAATAAACCAATTAATAAGAGTGTTATATTAGATGATATAAACGTATTAATACAATGAATTGGAGAAAAGCAACGCTACACAAAGCTAGAACAAGTGATGAATGCACCAGTTATATCATATAGCCGACCTAACATAAATTGGATAACCCTCCCATATATTGATAAGAGAAACGAAAGGGGAGGGAGAAGGTTGCAATTTTATTACGGGCAACAAATGCCATTACGAATTTTGGATGAAGCAGAGTTTTGGAAGCATCAGGAGGAAGAACATACGGTTGTCATTAGGGAGCTTGTGCCAAATTTGGAAGCAGAATATGTCGAAGCTTTACAACAGTGGGAGGCAGCACTTAGCGAGACACACCAGCAAGTATTACGATATATTCAGACAGTAGTAAGGTCAGGCTATATGATTACACCGGCATTATGGCAACAGGTGATCCAGTTAGTCGCATATTGTTTAGAGCAGAGCTTACAATTTATAAAGCTTTGTCAAACGATTAAAACTGAAAGTGCCGTGATTAGCGCAAATCCTACAGCAAAAGTGGTTATTGATCATATTATCCGTGAATCCGAATACTTTGTCGGGATTGCGCAGGCATTATTATACAATCAACAGCAAATGTAAGTTTATTTAATAAGAAAAAATTTATTTCGTCTCATTTTCTAAAGTATACTTAGCAATTGAGACGATTTTTGTTTGTTTTTATCTAGTTTACATAATTAATATTATGTAAACTAGAAGGAGGAGAATTTTTACTTCCTTTTAAAAAGGATGACATCATTCAATGTCATCCTTTGGTATATCCATTCTGTCTACAGCGCTTTTTAAATCATCATTTCGGATATGTGTATAGATCATTGTTGTTTGAATGGATGAATGACCGAGTTGGCGTCGTAATTTTGGTACATCGTTAATTTCTGCGTGATATCTTGTTGCAAATGAATGTCGCAGCTTATGTACTGATAATGATGGTTTCCCAAATGCTGTGGCATATTTTTCGATCAGTTTTTCGATGGCTCTAGCGGTTAATCTTCGTGATTTTCCTTTTGGGCCCATTGGTGCAGATACGAACAATGCTTTATTGTTTGCTTCAACATGATATCTACTTGAGCGTATTGCGAGATACTCCTTAAGATCATCCATTGCTAATTTACTAAAAAAAACATATTGTTCTTTATTTCCTTTACGAATCACTCGCACACAGTATTTATTCGTATCTATATCTTCTAAATCTAAATTAACGATCTCTGATAGACGAAGTCCAGAACCGAGGATCAACGAAACAATTGCTGTATCTCGTTCGCGATTTAGCGTGTGAAAATTGGATAATTTTTTGTTATCCTTATTTAGTTGACCGTATTCATGAGCAATAAACATCCGAAATTTTTCATATTCATCACCAAGAAGAATTTTGCCTTCCATCTTATTGGCGATCGTCTCCATACTTTCTTTCAAGTCATTAAATTCTATTTTTGCCATCACATTTCGGTTGAGATAGGGCTTTAAATCACGGGTTTCGGCAATGTTTTGTAAGTAGTTAAATAGGGACTTTAATGCTGATAATTTTCGATTTACAGTAACGGGTTTATTGTCTAATTCATACTGAAGATAGCTTAGAAATTCCTCGACCTGCTGAACGGTTAGCGTTTCTAACAGATCTAATGAAATGTCTTTAATGTGACCAGAATGTGAGTTATTTGTTTGAAGCCATGAAAAAAAGATTTTATAATCATGAGCATAATTCAATAATGAAGCTGCAGAAAGTTTTCGTTTTTTAAATGTAATGTATTCATCTACATACCATGGTAATTCCATAAGTAATTGCTGAAGTTTAAGATAATGTTGTTTTTGTGCATCGTTTGTCAAAAAAATCACCTCAATAGGTATTATTCTAGATGAAACTAAATATTCCTCTATTTTATTACATCAAATTATTATTTTACGTAATAATCTTTTTTCTTGGAGTTACTTCAAAAAACGATTTCACATCTTCCTCTTACTTCGAATTCATATAATGATTAATCATACATCTAAATGCTTTACCAATCTGTTTAACTGAATTTTGTTATATGGTACGCCTTTACGTACCATAATGATTGATCATCGTAAATTAGGATTAATTGAATTGAAATGCTATTTCTATATAACAAATTTAGAGTTAAACCTCGGGATTTTTTTCATTTGTGCTCAAAATAACTATTCTATGAAAATATTACATTAAACCCATTGAAGTTTAACTCCATTGTTCATACGTCTTCCCTCTAAAACGTCCTTAACAATTATAGTTAAAATTATGCCGTTTCCCACGCACGACTAGGAAATAGAAAAGTAATATGCTAAGCAAGCTCAAACTAACCGTAAATGTACAAATATATCCTAAGTATGGGTGTAACCCTTGATAAAGTAACGGAAATATACCTAACGAATAATCCAATGCATCATTTGCAATTGTCCATACTGTAACAATGGCAAGATGCTTTACGTTAAAGCTAAAAACATTGCTGAATAATACTGCTTGTGCCGCCATCCCTAAATGAGAAATGATCAGCATATAACTTGTCCAGTTAAGGCTTCCGCCAGCCGCATCCGTTAACACAATCATTACTACGGCCCATACTCCATATTTAAATAAAGCTACGGCGCCAAGTGCTTCAATGATTGGCCATCTTCTACCAAATAAAAAGCTTAATAAAGTGATTGTAAAAAAGAAACTGGCTGTAGGACTATCCGGTACAAATGGCCATAACCACTTAGTTGTTTGGACAAACTGAGGCAAATACCATATATACCCATATATAGTACCTACTAAATTGATAATAAATAATAATCTGATGTTCTCTTTCTTTCTAAGCCATTCTTTCAACCATACTATTACCCAGTACAGCAATGAAACCCTCTCCCAATATTCAACTTTTTAATCATTTTAGGTGAAAAGTCTCCCTCTTCAATTTCTTGCAGCGCCCTGAAATAAGTGTGAGACCAATTGTAATTGCTAGACTTAAAGATGAATGTAATTTTTTAAGCATTTAATAGGTTATCTTTTGGAACATCGAATTAAGGACTTATGTTCATTGATTGTTGATGTTGAGTCATCGTATTCAACCACTTGAAGTTGATACTGAAATTATACAGCAAAAAAGTATAGTTCCCTAAAATTAATATGAGGAACTATACTTTTTTGCTTTTTAGGGACTTTTCAGTTGCCTTTAATTAGAACTGGGTGATTTTTTTTCATAGAGTAACCAAGCTTGAAATAGAAAAACAATGATCATCTACCTCTTTTGTGTTTCAGCTACATGTTTGACACGTTCTAAAAACTGAACGACTACCTTTTCAGTTGCAAATAATAAAAATAATTTCACAAACCACTTTAATGGTCGATTTGTCACTGTATATCTAAAGAAAGTTTTTGTATCATTAATTTTTTTTAATTCATAAAGTGCTGTTATTTCAAACATATTAGCAAGTGTAAATCCTACCTTTAGTTTTTTCTCGTCAGTTCCATTTATATATTCTAATGTTTCTACATCATATTCTTCTGTACGCTTCCCTTCTTTATATTTCTGGCGATATACACTTCCAACTACTTCTTCCGTAACGTTAACTGGCTTATGTTCAACGACTTGAGGCATGATTTGTTGCATATTTTCTAAAGAACTATCGAGAAAAGTCCAAACCTGTTCAATTGAAGCATCTATTTCAATGTCTTTTGTCCATTTTTTCACCGTAAAACACCTCTACTATATTAACGCTTTGAAAATCGGGTTCATATATTTACTATTATCTTATATTCGTTACCTATTTTTCACAATACTATCCGAATGAAAGTCAATTATTAACTGCCATTCGACCGAGGGGACAGTTTTCATTTATAATGTCCACTACATCATATACTGAAATTGGAAACAGTGGGAATCCAAACACATATGGAGTAATATCATAGAGCTGAAAATAAATAACGATCACTTTATCGGCTATATAATAGTCTTGGTTTGGCTTTATGGCTGTAAAGTCACTAATTAACTGGATATTTCTCTCTTTGATTTGCAGGTCAATTAAGCTTGAAAGTTTTTTAATATAGTCGCTATTAGGCATAAACAAATCTTTCAGCCCACAACGCTTTCCTTCTTTCAGATCGAACGTTAATGACTTTATATATGTCATGCCGTGTGCTGCCTTGTCATGATACGTATAATTGGAAAGTGATAAGCTCAGCACGTGGCGTTGATTATTTTTAATTTCATATTCTCCAAGCATATCTTTCACTGTTGTCGGCATATTACCTGTTCAATTGTACCCCATCCTTTACTATTTTTACTCATTTTTATTCCTATAAAACTATGAATATGTTTAAAAGGATCTATCCCTATCCCCTACATTCACCTATACATTTTTTTCATCTTCCTCATAGCTTAGTAAAAAAGGAGAATCATGATGAACGGTGCTAACAAAGTGTTACTCAATTATCCAATAACAATAAAAACAATGTCTTTACTATCCGATAAAGGAAAAAAAGCTGTTTGGTTGATTAAAACGGATTCGGGTGAATTCATATTAAAAAAAGTACCAATGCAGAAAGAGCGCCTAAATTTCATGGCCCATGCGATCGGATTTTTAAGAAAAAACGGTGTCCTCACACCAGAAGTCATGTATACAAACAGTAATGAGCCATATGTGTTGTTTAATGGTGAGTATTACATTTTATTTGAAGCGATTACAGGGAGAAAGCCTAATTATAAGAAGGGCAAAGAGCTGGCTTCGATTATGCGTGGGTTGGCGAACTTTCATAAAGCATCAACAGGGATTGAGATACCAGTAAACAGCAAGCCTTCCTACTTACTTGGAACATGGAAGGAAGAGTACGAAAAACGTTATCAGCAATTAATAAAATGGAAAAATTTGTGTTCAACTTATCGTAAAAAAAGTAAATTTGATTCGTTGTTCCTCCTCCATGTTGATCAATTTTTGAATCAATGTCGGAAATCGCTGCAGATGTTGAAGGACTCCTGCTACGACGATTGGGTAGAACTAACAACAACAAATCATAACGTTTGTCACCAGGATTTTGCAGCCGGTAATTTAGCCTTAGATCGCAACAACAACCTCCATGTGTTTGATATGGATTCCTTGACGATTGATTTGCCAGTGCGTGACATAAGAAAAATATTAAATAAAGTGATGAAAAAACAAACAAAATGGGACCTTAAGCTTTTAAAGAAGATGCTGCATGAGTATGAGACTGTCTTTCCATTGACAAAGGATCAGCATACTGTGTTAGTCGCCGGTCTCTTATTCCCTCACCTTTTCTACGGTCAGGTTTCGAAATACTTTGAAAATCGGGAAACAGGTTCAACGGAGGAAAAGCGATTGCAGCGGTTAAAAGAAATGATTGCTACTGAAACAAGTAAAGAACAAGTACTCAATTCCTATCAATCATCACCATAAAAAAGGCCTGCATCTTAGTTAGATGTAGTCCTTTTGACTTTCTATCATTCTAGCGATGCTTATTTATTTATGAACATGTTCCGTTTCAATTATTGACCGCAATCGCTATATTTTTATCGACATGACGCCACAAATTAGGACAGGATTTTTTCGGGTGCAAGATAACGATGAGTCTAGATATGTCATAGGTGCTGGCTGTTTTAATAAAAATATAATTAGTATTTTTTTGTAAGAGAAGTCGATTAATGTAAAACGATAACAAAAGGGGAATGATGGATTTTGTAGAAATCAAGATACATAGTAAAAGGCATTACAGAACTCGACATAATTAAGAAGGGGTGGATTAATATGTTCAAATGGATGCCATATAAGGAAGAAGAAACTTGTGAAAGAAAACTTGTCAGAATCATGAGACGTTTGAAGATTGAAGACTTTACGTTTAACTATGATCGCACCAGCTGTTATATTGAATTTCAGTACAAGAATGAGATTTATAAACTAGAACACTCCGTTCAAAAAGCAGCCAAAAAAGGAAGAGTCGTGTTACGTAATGGATTAGATTGTTTAAATGAACTGGTTCAATCTCTTGAAGATTTGTCTCAAATTATTGACAGAGGAACATATAAGCTTGAGAACTGGATCGCAGGTATGAAAAAGTCATCTTCATCCGAATTAATCCCAGAATATACTGAGGAGGTTCACATCAGATATCAATCTGTAGGAAAATCTAAGCCATCTGATTATCAAGATGATGAGGATTTTGTTCATGCTTCGTCTGAACCATCTCTAAAAAACTTCGATCGCAGGAAACTTATTGATCGTATACAAAATAAATGATTAAGAAAAATGAGAAGGTGCTTTTGCTAACACCTTCCCATTTTTTGTTTCGGTCCTCTCAATTTTGTCAATATTTTCTCCATGTTGACATGGTAAGTCATTTAACCTGATAAAAAGTACTCTCTTCACTCAGGTCTTCCGTTTTCATATGGCTTCAAAATTCCATAGATCGTTTCAATTACAGGGGTTGTTACACCGTGTTTGCGTGCAATACGAAGTGCCCCGCCGTGTAAATGCTCAACTTCTAATGGAAGTCCTTTTCGCATATCCTGATGCATAGAAGAGGTTGATTCCTTTGGAAAGCTGATTAAGCTGTTTGCGATCGCTTCTTTTTCCTCTGTAGATAAAGCAATTCCCTCTTTTTCAGCCAGCATGCCCATTTCAAAGACTACCTTTTTAGCAGTGGTAAATGTCGCATCATTACTTGCCATGTATCCAGATGGAAGCTGCATGGCTGAAGTGACTCCAGAGAAGGCTGTGATGAATATGTATTTTTTCCACATATGCTTTAAAATGTGTTCTTCTCTTTTGAGTTTAGTTTTGATATTTGCTTGTACTGCTTCTAGCTGATCACAAATGTTATGTTGTTCGGGATGCAGGGCACCGAATTTTAACAAACTATTCGCGTTCGAATGCACGACATGTCCCCGTTCATTCAGCGTTGCGATAATGGAAGCAAACCCCCCTAACACCTTTTCTTCACCAACGGCTTGTTTTAAAGCCTCTACATGCTCGATCCCATTTAATAGCGGCATTACATATGCTCCTGTTCGTTCTGCAATCGTTTGAACTTGTGGGAGAGCATCAGCAAGATGGTAGCCTTTGACCGCTAGGATCAGCAAATCAATATCATTGACTTCTTCAGGTTTTGTGTAGACGGTAATGTCTTGTTGCTCAAAGTTTCCTTCAGGGCTGTTGATTTTTAGACCTTCTTGTTGCAGTTGAGCTGCTCGTCTTTCTCTGACAAAAAAGGATACGTTTTCCCCTGTTTCAAGCAGTCTCCCGCCAAAATAAACACCTAATGCACCTGCACCATGTACTAAAATATTCAAATAAATTCCTCCTTTACCTCTTTTCTGCATATGTTATCACGGAAAAGCAATTCTGACTATTATAAATAATTATTTTGTTATTGATTTTTCCATTTCACTTCGGTGAGTGCTTGATTGTTCGTAACAATGTCAAGAAACACCCGTAATGCTTTCGTTTGGAATGGTGATTGAAGTACCGTAGAAAATTGCCGTTTAATCTCGATTCCTTTCACAGGTATGATACAAAGTGTTCCTGAGGCAATTTCTTTATGTACAGTCCAATCGGAAAGAAGTGTAATACCAAGCCCCGCTTCAACAGACTCCTTAATTAATTGTGTGCTGCCAAAATCCAATGTCTTCTTAGGTGAGAAATCGTATTGTTGAAACATTTTTTCTGCAGCTGCTCTTGTTCCGGAGCCTTTCTCCCTGATGATCCATGTTTCATTAATGAGGTCTTCCCATTCAACATTTTGTTGTTGAGAAAGGTGATGATCATTTGCTGCGATAATGTACATGGAATCTTCAGAAAAAGGTTCGATGATTAAATGTTTGTTCTCATACTGCCCTTCTACGATGCCGACATCTAACTGGTGACCTAACACTAATTCAGCAATGTCCTTAGTGTTCCCGATCGTCACATTTGGTGTAATAAGCGGGTACTCCTTCTCCATTTTTGCAATAATGTGGGGAAGAACGTATTCACCAAATGTGTAACTTGCTCCAATCGAAAGAGGTCCATTCGCATTATTCGTCAGATCGTCGATTAGATAATGCATTTTTGTGTAAAGACCTAGTATCTCCTTCGCATGATGGTAAACAATTTCCCCAGCCTTATTCAAACGGACATATTTATTTGTTCGCTCAAGCAATTTAGTTCCCATCGTTTGTTCTAATTGTCGGATATATTGACTGACTGCTGGCTGTGTCATGTGCAGTTCTTCAGCTGCACGTGAAAAATTCTCCTTCTCTGCTACGGCAACAAATACTTGCAATTGTTGGTCCATTTCACTCACCTCGCTTTGTTATCTTATCTTCTATTATACGGGTTTACTTATGATAAGCATCATAAATATTTATTTTTCTTATTATAGAAAATCCCTTATTCTTACATTACCACTACAATTTCAGGAGGGATTACATGTCACCGTACGAAGCGAGGCAATATGATGAACAGTTTAGTAATATAGAACCAGAACAAGAACCTAAACCAAAGTCATCGGAATGGCTCCTATTTCTAGGTGGAGTGGCATTTACTTTTTTTATTGCATTGCTCGGCTTTTTCCTGGCAAAGCTACCTGGTTTTAATCAAGTTGGTCTGTTAGCATCAGCGATTTTGATCGCGATCTTGTATCGCCAGCTCTTTGATTATCCAGAAAAGATTCGTTCGGGTATTGATTTTTCAGCAAAGAAAATCCTGCGGTTGGCCATTATCCTTTACGGTCTCAAATTAAATATTGGCATCGTCATTTCCGACGGACTTGGATTACTGATTCGAGATGTTGGTGTGATCATTTTTGCTATTTTACTAACATTGTGGCTCGCAAAACGGTTTAAAGCTGATAAAAATATTTCCCTTCTTCTTGGAGTTGGTACTGGAGTATGCGGGGCAGCGGCAATTGCAGCGGTCGCACCGATTGTTAAAGCAAAGGATGAGGATACAGCATTAAGTGTTGGTATTATTGCACTTGTCGGTACGATTTTTGCGATTACGTACACGATATTACGACCAATTTTACCAATGGCTGATGTTGAATATGGAATATGGTCTGGAATTAGCTTACACGAAATCGCTCACGTCGCACTTGCAGCTGCTCCCGGCGGGGAAGATGCCTTAGCGATGGGTCTGTTAGCCAAACTTGGCAGGGTGTTTCTACTTGTGCCCCTCTGCTTTATCTTGATGTACTGGATGAAGCGTAAAAGTGATGGCAAAGAATCAGCACAGTCAAAAGTTCCTTTTCCTTACTTTTTAATTGGCTTTATTGTCATGAGTATTTTAGGAAGCTATGTCTTTGGGGCTTCAATTCCAGTGCCTGATGGCTTTATGGACGGTGTAGCGACATTTTCAACATGGTGTTTGACAGCAGCTATGGTAGGACTTGGTTTGAATGTGAATTTGAAAGATGTACGGACAAAGGCTTTACGTCCTTTGTTTGCGATGGGGATCACGTCTATACTACTTTCAATCATTACATTTTTCATCATTTAATGATGTACGGTACTAAATCAATTTTTTAATGAAAACTGGCCTAAAGAACACATCTCTAAGCCAGTTTTTTGTTTTGCAACAATCTTGCACTAACTACTACGTTTATTTAAAAGAGTATCTGAATTTTTAAATGCAACATAAAAGTAGCAGCCGTTTAAAATAGTCAGTACGACTAAACCAAAAAATACATTACTATAGATGATTGCATTTCCAGAGGCAATAGCCATTGGATTTAACACGACGGAACTGTTGTAATCTAAAATTTTTCCGATAATGGCTCCCCCGAATGCACCTGACATGAAATTGAAGAGGTTATAAATTCCCATCCCAACCCCGATTTCATTTCTTGGGAGAGCTGTTGCGATTAGACTTGCTGTTCCGGTTTGAAGAAATGGAAAAGCAACATATGTAACAATAATCATTATACTTATGATCCAAGCAGCGCTACCGATAAAGGTCGATATTAAAAATAAGCCAATGATCATAAGTGCAAACGCTATAAAGATTACTTGCCTTCCACCGCGTGAATCAGTTAATATTCCTGCCCATTTACCAGTAAAAGCAGCAGCCATTGCTCCAGGGAACAGTGTAAGACCTACATACAATGAACTCAATCCATTGATCTCACTTAACATTAAAGGCATCATAAACATCATTCCAAACATTGTCATGATGGCTAAAAATCCAGCAATAATCGTTGTTCGATATGAGGTATTACGAAATAAATTTGGATGAATAAACGGGTTATCGACTGTGAATATTCTCCTCGTAAACAAACTAAAGAATATAATGCTAAAGAAGATATACCACCAATTTACCATTGTAATGAAGAGCATGAGAGTAGCGACTGCAATGGCAATGTAGACAGCTCCTAGTATATCAACTTGCCCTTCCTTCTTTTTCTCTTCAGGCATCCATTTTCGAAAAAACGGTATCGTAAGTAATACAAGCCCAGAAATTAAAAATAAATATTGCCAGTTTAGCGTACCTGCAATAAATCCACCAATAACCGGTCCAATTCCAGAGGCAAAGGCCATTGTGCTTGAAACAATCCCTAATACTTTCCCTCTCTCTTCAGGAAAATACCTTGTTGGTACAATAAAAACCAATGCGACGATAGAGGATGCCCCTGTAGCTTGAATCATTCGTGATAGAATGACCATTAAATAATTTGGTGAAAAGAACCCCAAAATTGACCCTGCCGCAAACAAGCTAAGTCCAATAGTCAGCAATGTTTTTAAAGGGTAAATATCAGCAAGCTTTCCGTACATTAATGCTCCGATGGCATAAAGGATAATATACCCTGTGACCACCCAGCTTACTTGTGAGGGTGTAAGAGAAAATGAAAGAGCTATGTCTGGGACCGCAATCATGAACATTGTGCCATTCATAACAGAAAATAATAAGACAGAACAAATCAGAAAAATGATCTTCTTTTTTTCGGATTTGGATAGCTGGTCATCGACACTTAGGTGTTCAGCGATTGTTGTCAATTTTTTTGATCTCCTTCCTATTATTAACAAACCTACTTGAATAGCATAAACAGGAAACCTAAAAAAATTCAAGTATTGTGATTCAGATCCTCGAGCCTTTCTCTACTGTGAGAGAGGCTTTATTTATTAATTTATCGTTTTGTTTACATTTTCTAAAGATTGAACATTTTGGGGTGATTTTTAGCAAACTACCAAGAAGTGATTAATTCATCAATCTAAACACTTAAATGTATCAACCACTACTTTCTTTACTAGTTATATAAAAAAATTCCTTTGAATATAATGAATGTGAATTTGTCGCTACTGTCTCTAAAACGTTTAAATGATCATTAAGACGATGTTTAATGTGGCTTTACAATGAATTGCTGTAAACAAGTGTTGCTGCGTTTTTTTGAAGAAAGGTTTAAAGGTTGCTAGCTTGTTTGTTACTTTCATTATTTACTATCACATTCATGGGGGTCACAAAAAATGGAAAGATATTTCGATTTTAAAGCACATGGAACAAATTATCGTCAAGAGACAATTGCTGGTGTGACAACGTTTTTATCGATGGCTTATATTTTATTTGTAAACCCGCTCATCCTTGCTGATGCAGGAATGGACTTGGGAGCTGTTTTTACCGCAACAGCGTTGGCGGCTGCAATCGGGACATTAATAATGGGGCTATTAGCTAAATATCCAATTGCATTAGCTCCTGGGATGGGATTAAATGCCTTTTTTGCCTATTCAGTTGTCTTAGGGATGGGTATTGACTGGCAAGTGGCATTATTAGGTGTATTTATATCAGGGATTATTTTTATCCTCATTACTATTTTTAAGATTCGTGAAACGATTATTAATGCAATACCTGCTGAATTAAAATATGCTGCAGCAGCCGGTATTGGATTATTTATTGCCTTTATTGGCTTTAAGAACTCTGGAATCATCGTAGGAGATGAAGCAACATTTGTCACGTTAGGTAATCTGACCGCTGGTCCAACATTGTTAACCGTTTTTGGTTTGGTTGTTACCTTTATTTTTATGTTACGTGGATTTGTAGGTGGCATTTTTTATGGAATGATTTTAACATCGATTGCTGGAATCATGACTCAAATCATCCCTATGCCTACAGCCATCGTTGGGGCAGTACCTAGTTTAGCCCCTACATTTGGTGTCTTGTTTACAGAAGTTACTTTTGATCAAATCTTAACGTTTCAATTACTCATCGTTGTTTTAACATTTTTATTTGTAGACTTTTTTGATACAGCAGGAACTCTCTATGCGGTAGCAAACCAGGCTGGATTTATAAAAAATAATAAGCTCCCTCGTGCGGGCAAAGCATTGATTGCAGATTCAACTGCGACATCGATTGGGGCGATTCTTGGAACGTCAACGACAACGTCTTATATCGAATCAGCTGCAGGAATTTCTGCTGGGGGGAGAACTGGATTTACTTCAATCATTACAGCCGGTCTTTTCATTGTTGCTCTATTCTTTTCACCTTTACTTGCTGTCGTAACGGCAGAAGTCACAGCACCTGCGTTAATTATTGTTGGTGTAATGATGGCTTCATCATTAGCACTTATTGATTGGAAACGGTTTGAAATTGCTGTACCTGCATTTTTAACGGTTATTACAATGCCTTTAACTTTTAGTATTGCTACAGGTATTGCCATCGGTTTTATCATGTACCCAGTGACGATGCTTGTAAAAGGAAAAGCGAAAGACGTTCACCCTATTATGTATGTGTTGTTTTTTGTTTTCCTTTCCTACTTTATCTTTTTAAAGTAAGGGAATAGCAAAAATAAACTGAAATGAGATGAAACCTGCCCGCTTAGAATTAGTGACTCTAAGCGGGCAGGTTTCGTATTATATCACAGCAAGTAAAAACCAATTCCCATTATAAAGTAAGCAGCCAATAAGGTTGCACCTTCAAACCAGTTCGTTTCTCCGTCATTTGCAATGACAGTAGTTAATAAGACGGCTGAAGCCATTGCGATTAATTCAGGTAAAGTAAACACGAGCGGCATACTCACAGGAAACAATAGTGAAATGATCACTAATACAGGTGCAACGAACATAGCAATCTGAAGTGTAGAGCCTATAGCAATTTCTACGGCTATATCCATCTTATCTTTAAATGCAAAAATAATAGCTGAAGCGTGTTCTGCAGCATTCCCAACGATAGCTACGATGATGACACCAATAAATAATTCAGTCCAACCAAATGTTTCTGCTACTTCTTCAAACGTATGTACAAGTGCTTCTGAAACATAGGCCACCGCAGCTGTTGCAAGTGCTAATATGATAACGGCCTTCCATTTTCCCCATTCAGGCTCCTCATGTTCTACAGTTTCCTTATTTTTATGCTGATACACACCACGGTGTGTTACTAACCGGAACATTAAAGCAGCAAGATAAAGTAAAATTAAAATGATTGAGATTCCGATACTTAAAGCAAAAGTCTTCGTTTCATTCATAGTCATCGAAAAAACCTCTGGAATAACAAATGCAACAATGACCGAAAACATAAGCAGTCCTGAATTATGACGAGCATCATAAACATTAAAACTTTGACGCTTAAATTTTATTCCGCCTACGAAGAAAGAGAGTCCTGCAACTAACAATAAGTTTCCAAGCACTGATCCTGTTAAGGAAGCTAAAACAACACCTACTAAACCAGCTTTCAATGCAAATATGGAGATGATTAGCTCAACTGCATTTCCGAATGTTGCATTTAATAAACCACCAATTTGTGGACCTGAAACGATGGCCAGGCTTTCCGTTGCTCTGCCCATATAACCTGCTAACGCGACAATTGTTATACAGTAAACGACGAACATTAACACGGTTGGCCAGTGTAACAAACTCCCGATTATTGATAAAGGTAAACCTATCAAGAGAATAAGGAAAAAAAATTTATTTGCCATGATACAACCTCGCTTTCTTTTCATAATTAGTATATAACTATCTTCATCTATCTAACCAAAATAGAAATAAGCTACACACACTAATGAACAGAGCGTGTTATTATCTTGCAATGCAAAGAAAAGAGACCTTCCAAATTCATGGAAGGTCTCTTTTCATAAAAGAAGATTGTAGCCCTGCTCTCTCATTTTAAAATAAATATGCCAGCCCCTACTTTAAAACAGGGGCTGGCATTTGTTATCAAAGGGATTTAAATAACGCGAGATGTAACGATTCCGTTAATTTGTGCTATTTTTTCAGACAAGCCAGGAATAATGTCACCATTTACTTCATTGTCAATGTCTACCATTGTATATGCATATTCACCACGGCTTCTGTTTACCATGTCAGCGATATTTAAGTGATAGCTAGAAATTGCTTGAGTAATTTGACCAACCATGTTTGGTACGTTTTTATGGAATACAGCAACACGGCGCTTCCCAGTATAAGGAAGAGAAGCGTTCGGGAAGTTGACTGAGTTTTTGATGTTTCCTGTTTCCAAGAAATCCTTCACTTGACGAGCAGCCATTACCGCACAATTTTCCTCTGATTCATTAGTAGATGCACCAAGGTGAGGGATTGACACTGTATTTTTCATTTTTAACGTATTTTCATTCGGGAAGTCAGTGATATACTTACCTACTTTGCCATTTTCAAGTGCAACAGCCATATCATCTTCGTTCACAAGTTCTCCACGAGAGAAGTTCAGAATATGAACGCCTTCTTTCATAATGCCGAATGTTTCTTGGTTGAACATTCCTCTTGTGTCATCTGTTAGTGGAACGTGTACTGTAATATAATCAGAGTTTGCAAATAATTCCTCAATTGTCATTGCTCGTTGAACATTACGAGATAAATTCCAAGCCGTATCAACTGAGATGAATGGGTCAAATCCAATAACATCCATATCCAGGTCAAGTGCATCATTTGCAACAAGGGCACCGATAGCTCCTAAGCCGATTACACCGAGCGTTTTACCTTTAATTTCTTTTCCGACAAATTGCTTTTTCCCCGCTTCAACAAGCTTAGGAACTTGATCACCTTCACCCTCTAAAGTCTTCGTCCAAGCGATACCAGCAAAAAGATTACGTGAAGATGCCATTAATGTTGTAAGGACCATTTCTTTTACCGCATTAGCATTTGCACCAGGCGTATTAAATACAACAATTCCCTGCTCTGTGCATTTGTCAACCGGAATGTTGTTTGTCCCTGCTCCGGCACGTGCAATTGCTTTTAGATTATCCCCAAATTCCATTGCATGCATGTTAAAGCTACGTAAAACAATCGCATCTGGATTTTCACTGTCGTTGTTGATTGTAAAGTTTTCATTATTGAAAACATTTAGTCCTCTTTCTGCAATGTTGTTTAACGTTTTGATTGTCTTCACTTTGTCTAAGGCTACTGTGCTCATATCGTTCTCTCCTCTTTGTATATATTTATTCTTTTTAAAAATTGCTTAAGTAATAAAAATTTAGATTATTTTTATTATTATAAATCTAACTTAACTATATTACTAGATAAATATTCTCGCCTTTAGGTATCCCCTCCTAGTAGACAGAAAGAGGTAAAGGTTAAATTCCTTTACCTCTGCCCAGGCGAACGGCTTCGACACTATGTGCTCCCTCACGGTGATCCGTGTCTCGCCAGTTACACATAGCCTTTTGATTTGTTTCTATATTATCAAATTAATCTGTAAACTTCAACTTTCTTTTTAAAAAAATTACGTTTTTTTTACTGATTTTTCGTAAAAAGCAGTGTATTATGCTATTTTAACATTAAAATGTTCGTACTTTGGACAAATCTATTGATTTAACAGTAAGTCGTTCCATTTTATCATTAACCTATTCATGATAAGTTTTTTATTCTGTGCTCCCAAATTGCCATACACTGTGGCTAAGATTTCCATAACGATAACTGCGATGCACTAATGTTGCGCTTTTTTCTTGATCTGCAGCACCCATTGCATAAAATAGTGGGATAAAGTGCTCATTTCCATATGGCGGTACTGCTAGTTCTGCCGCTGGTGCCAGAGTGTCATAGTTGAATAATGAATCAAGATCCCAACTTGTAATATGCCGTTCTAACCATTGATCAAAACCAAGTGCCCACTCATCAATTCTGCCATCATCATTCCCCATCTTTAATGCCATTAGATTATGAACAGTTCCTCCACTTGCGATGATCAAAACGTCTTTCTTTCGTAATGGTGCTAATGCTTTTCCAATCTCATATTGTTTATCAGGTGTAAGTTTAGGATTAACAGACATTGAAATCACTGGAATATCAGCGTTAGAATAAAGCATTTTGAGAACCACCCATGCGCCATGATCTAAACCGCGTCTTGTATCAATATCATAAGGAATCCCTTGTTTTGTAAACAATTCTATAATTTCGTTTGTTACTGTTTCGTCGCCTTTTGCAGGATATTTTATTTCATATAATGCTTTTGGAAATCCGCCAAAATCATAGATCGTCTCAAATTCTTCAACATTGCTCACTTTTTGCGCAGCTGATTCATAATGTGCCGAAAACAAAACAATCGCTTTTGGTTTTGGTAACGTCGTACCTAACGATTCTAAAAACTGTGTGTACTCATTATTCTCAATGGCAAGTAACGGTGCTCCGTGTGCAATAAACAGTGTTGGTATCATAATTTTTTGCCTCCTGTATCCATTTTTTATTATTATTTGTATATTTTTTTATATAAAGTCTTCGAATTTCGTAACCATAAGGATAACTAATAGAATATCAATAAGTTTTGTAATATGAATATTATATACTTATAAGATAACAATATAATGATAGTATGTCAATGAATTATTTGCTAATATATAATTAAGTTCTATATTAGGAAACTTACGAGGTGATCAAATTGGATATTGGTACAAAAATTCGCGCGATAAGAAATAGAAAAAAAATAACAATTGCACAGATGTGTGAAGCAACTGGGCTTTCAAAAGGTTTTATTAGTAACGTTGAAAATAATAATACGTCACCATCAATTAGTACATTAAATACGATAGCAAAGTTTCTCGGTGTTCCCCTCCCTTATTTACTACTCGAAAAAAAACAACATATGAAGGTTGTTCGTAAAAATGAAAGAACAAATTCTACGTTTAACAATTTAAAAATTGAGCACTTAACCTCAAAGGGCGGCTTAAGGATGATGATTGTTGAAGCGCCCCCAGGGGCATCCATTGGCGAACCACATTCACATGAAGGCGAAGAATGTCACTTAGTATTGGAAGGCAGAATTCTCGCTGAGCAAGGTGAAGATTCCTATATCGTTGAAGAAGGTGATTCCTTTAGCTGGAATGCGAGTGTCCCCCATTACGTAAAAAACATTGGCGAGGGCAAAGCTGTAATTTTAATCTCGGTTTATTCTGATACTGAATTGGATGATATTTTTTAAAAAAATAGTATTCAATGCCCCTCATTTGGTGAAACGAAACTGTGGGCTTATACGTCTAATTTAGTAAAGACGTCATAACTCAAATGAGGGGGTTTCATTATGTATAGAGATTCAAAAATATTGTTACCAATCTTCATCGCTGTAATACTGCTCTTAATAGTTGGCTGCTCTCAAAAAGGAAATCATGATCAGTCGAATTCACACTCTGATGGTCAGCTACATTACAGTAATGATGACCTTGATCCTCGCTTAGCGGCTGCCAACATAAACTTTGCTTTTTCACTGTACAAAAAATTAGTTGAAGAAGACGGGGAAAAAAATGTGTTTATTTCTCCGTATAGTATTTCAGCAGCACTGGCAATGACGTATAACGGTGCCG
Organism: Anaerobacillus sp. MEB173; assembly: GCF_052119505.1. Taxonomy (NCBI): domain Bacteria; kingdom Bacillati; phylum Bacillota; class Bacilli; order Caryophanales; family Bacillaceae; genus Anaerobacillus; species Anaerobacillus sp. MEB173. The sequence goes on along the minus strand of NZ_JBJMAU010000001.1, from coordinate 269,816 downwards.
ACAAAGAAACAAAAGAAGCGATGGCTGAAACGTTGTCGTTTCAGCAGCTGTCTTTGGAAGATGTAAATCAATCCTTTAAAGTGCTGCAAAATATCTTGGAATTTGGGGATCCAAGTGTTCAATTAAATATTGCTAATTCCCTATGGGGACGGGAAGGTCGTATCTTTCACAAAGGTTTTCTTCAGAGAAACGAAGAGTATTTTGACGCGATGATTACTACTTTAAATTTTAATGATGATGAAGCTTCAGATATTATTAATTCTTGGGTAAAAGAGAAAACAGAAGGAAAAATCGAAGAGATTGTTGATGAATATATAGACCCGAACACAGTTATGTTTCTCATTAATGCTATCTATTTTAAAGGTGATTGGAGCAAACCGTTTGAAGAAAGTAGAACGAGACCAGATACCTTTCATTTGTTAGATGGGAGTTCGGTTCAAATTCCTCTTATGTCCTCTGTTGGGGACTATGATTACTTTAAGAATCATTTGTTTCAATCGATTCGCCTTCCATATGGTGATGAACAGATTGGCATGTACGTCTTTCTTCCAAGTGAGTCTATTACTCTTGAAGAGTTCCATCACGAATTTACCGAGGAGAATTGGCGAACTTGGTTAGGTCAATATGAAACAATAGCAGGTGAAATTCAACTGCCAAAATTTAAATTGGAATATGAAAAACTTTTAAATGAACTACTTAAAGATTTAGGGATGGAAATAGCTTTTGATGATCAACAGGCGAACTTCGGGCAAATGGGAGAAATTCCACCGAACCTTTATATTGCAAATGTAAAGCATAAAACATTTCTAGAAGTAAATGAAGAAGGAACGGAAGCTGCTGGAGTTACCTCCGTGGAAATTGTTGAGGAATCGGCACCGGTGTATGATTTTCAAATGACGGTTAATCGTCCCTTTTTCATTATGGTTTATGATGAAGCAACAGAAACGATTCTGTTTATGGGAACAATCGTTGACCCATCATAACTATGAGTGACAGCCTTATCCCCGTACTTTTTGAGGATAAGGCTGTATCTATTTGGCTATGAAAAGCAGCTTATTTTCATAACATCATTTTAAATTCTCTGGGTTTAACGGCTCAAGTTCAGGTAGAATAAACCGCCCTTCTTTTCTAATTAAAACATCGTCAAAATAAATGTCTCCCCCACCATGCTCAGGACGTTGAATTAGCACCATGTCCCAATGAATAGCCGATTGGTTGCCATTGTACGCTTCGTCATAACATTGCCCAGGTGTAAAATGAATACTTCCATGTATCTTTTCATCGAACAGGATGTCCCCAAATGCTTTTTCGATAAAGGGGTTTACTCCGATTGCGAACTCACCAACATACCTTGCTCCTTCATCCGTATCAAAATTTTTATTAATTCGCTCGCTGTCATTTGCTGTTGCTTCGATGATTTTTCCATTCTCAAACCGTAATATTACATTTTCATATACAAAACCGTTGTACGGGCTTGGAGTATTATATGTAATGACACCATTAACTGAATCACGAACTGGTGCCGTATAGATCTCCCCATCTGGGATATTCATCTCACCATCACATTTAATCGCCGGGATATCTTTAATAGAGAATGTTAAATCTGTATCTTTTCCAGTTAGTCTTACTTTGTCAGTTTTGTTCATAAGCTCGACTAAAGCATCCATGGCATTGGACATTTTTTGATAATCCATTGTACAAACATTGAAATAGAAATCCTCAAACGCAGCAGTGCTCATTTTCGAAAGCTGTGCCATTGATGGATTCGGGTATCTTAAAACAACCCACTTCGTTTTCTTCACGCGGATCGTAGAGTGTACTTTATGATTATATAATGTATTGTAAATCTTCATTTTTTCCTCAGGAACATCGGATGTTTCATAAATATTATGGCCGCCGCGAATGCCAATATAAGCTTGCATCATTTCCATTTGTTTTGCATCATATTCAGCCCATGTTGCAATTTGTTCTTCTGTAGCATTTAATAATAATTCTCTAGTAATTTGGTGATCACGAACATTTACAAAAGGGTGTCCGCCAGCGTTATGTACTTGTTGAACGATCGCTTTCACTAATGCATTATCAATTCCAAATGCTTCAATAAGAACATTTTCTCCTTTTTGTACCTTAGTGGAGTAATTAACTAGAACATCTGCTAATTTGTCTAAACGAGAATCGATCATCATCATCCCTCCAAACATAATCTATACGATAATAAGTATATTTCATCATGAACCAAGATTTAAAATATTGTTGTTTATAACGATTTTATCTGGCTGTTAAAAGTAAGCTATTCAAGTTAGAATTTTACCCATTTTGGATTTGAAAAGAGAATATCAAATAGCCCACTAAATCATTCGTAGTTTACTGTGGGCTAATTCGTAACGGTTACGGCTTTAACAGGACTTTTATACAACCGTCCGTTTTTGTATCAAATACTTCATAACCTTGTTTTGCTTGATCCAATGGAATAACATGAGTCACGATATCGCTTGGATCAATTTTTTCTTCAGCAATCAGCTTGTATAAATGAGGCATATACGGAATAACTGGAGCCTGACCAGAACGAATGTTCACATTCCGCTCGAAGATGTCACCAAGTGGGAAGGCATTATATCTCATTCCATATACACCTGTAAGTTGAATCATCCCACCCTTTCGAACCGCTTGTGTTGCCGTCACAATTGCACCCATTGAGCCGCCGTGAAGTTTTAATCCTGTAGCTAAAAATTCAAGAGGAGACATTTTTCCATCCATTCCAACACAGTCAATAACAACATCCGCCCCACCCTGTGTGATTTCTTTTAAATACTCACCGACGTTCTTTTCTTGTTCGAAATTGACGATTTCCACATGATTTGTTTGTTTGGCGTGCTGAAGACGATAATCAATGTAATCAACCGCAATGACTCGTTTTGCTCCCTTAAGCCAAGCGAATTTTTGCACAAGAAGTCCAACTGGACCACATCCTAGCACAACGACCGTATCGCCATCCTTAACACCTGCATTATCGACGGACCAATAAGCTGTTGGGACAACATCAGCAATTAATACTAATTTTTCATCCTCAACCTCACAATCATCAGGGAGTTTAAAAGGGGTAAAATTGCCATATGGGACACGCATGTATTCTGCCTGGCCACCTGGATAGCCACCAGTTGTTTCCGAATAGCCAAAGAATCCTCCCATTTCACCATGAGGATTGGAGTTATCACATTGACTCGTTAAATCTGTTTTGCAATAGATACATTCGCCACAGCTTACATTAAAAGGAATAATTACCCGATCCCCTTTTTTCAGGTTTGTGACTTCTGTACCAACTTCTTCAACAATTCCCATCGGTTCATGACCAATAACAAAGTTCTCAGGCGTATTTGGAATCATTCCATGAATTAAATGGAGATCAGATCCGCAAATCGCAGAAGTGGTTATTTTGACGATAATATCATCTGCTTTTTCAATTTTAGGATCTGACACTTCCTTGACAGCAACATCTTTAATGCCCTGGTATGTAACTGCTTTCATATAATTTCCTCCTCATTTACTATTTAAAAGGGGTTGCAAACGTTCCAAGTCGGTCTGTATCTAATGGGAAAAGATTCATATTAGCGATGGCAATCGCCATATCTGCTGACTTCAAATCCAACTCAATTTGTTTGCCGATATCGTTCGGATATAACCAGCCTTTGTTCATCATTAGTTCGGTCAGCTCACCATGCAAATCAATTGCCGCATCCATTTGCCGATATAATGCTTCCCTCAGCTCAGATGTAGCTGTTTCGGTTAATGCCACTGCATAATAGCGGATACCTGTTTTTACGGATAACAAGAAATCTAAGGCAAACGCCGCATCTGCCATTTTCGGCATCCCTTCTGCGTATTTCGGATCCAAGTAATCCTCATTCATGAATTACACCTCTTTCTAATTTGTTTGCGCTTTTTTATAAAGGGTTTGCAGCTCCTCAAGGTCCTTTACCGACTGTTTTATATCCTTTTCTAAGAGTGCTTTAAGGTCATTATCAAAACATATTCCTTGGATCATTTTTGATTTCATTAAGCATGCTGTTTTGAAGTTTAGCATCTCATGGGTATCCATTGTTTCATGGAATCCTAAGCTTTCATGTCCCATATTTCCTACCTCCTACTTTAACTGAGCATTAAACAAAAAATTCTAGTGTTAATTTACCTTGTTTTATCGCCTTTATGCAGAATTTCATCATATGGATAATTACAATAACTACCACCTTTTTTACGAGTGAGGTTGTACAAAATGTAACTATAACAATACTTATGGAGGAATGAATGATGACCACATATAATGGGTTACATGAAACGTTGGAAATGCATGAGTTGTTAGTGTTTAAAAATTTATGCTTAACGAAGTCATTGCTAATGGGCGGATTAGTTCAAGATGAAGAACTAAAAACAATTCTCTTGAATGATGCACAAGCTAGTGTGAAATTTGTTCGAGCTTTACAGGATATGGTCAATAAAGGGGGGAGCAAGTTATGAATAACATTATCAAAAGCCTAGTTGGTATGGGTGGAATGACCGACCAGGTGATAGCGACCGACTTTCTAATTTCCGCAAAAGCCGGTATCCGTAATATCGCCTTTGCAATCACCGAAAGTGCTTCTCCAGAGGTAAGAGCATTGTTACGGGAAGAATTAAAACATGCTGTACAGACACATGAAAGAATAACCAATTATATGATTGAGAAAGGAACATACCACCCTCATGACTTAGGCGAACAAATAGCAACGGATATGAAAATTACAGAAACAGCGTTACAACTAAGTGAAAAATTATAAAATAAACAGATTGTTATTGAGGGCCTACATATTAATATGGTAGGCTTTCTTTATTGTTTTTTTTAATTATTTAATCTAAAAAGAATACGGTACGTGAAATTTTCACTATATTCAGAAATTTATTGGTTATAGATGTGTTTTGGATTCAATATATAGTTATGGAGGTGATGGGATGAAATTAATCGGAAATCTTTTGTGGTTCTTTTTAGGTGGGGGGATCGTTGCTTGTATCTTATGGTTTTTGTTTGGTTTGATTATGATGATAACAATTATCGGTATTCCATTCGCCCATGCTGCCTTTAGAATTGCCCGTTTTGCGGCGTTTCCTTTCGGTCAAGAATTAGTTGACAAACGTTCAGTTGGAAAGGAACGAATCTTCGGAACGGCTTTGGCAAATTTTTTATGGATAGTTCTTGCAGGAATTTGGTTATTTTTTGCTCACCTTTGTGCTGGAATTACGAGTTGTCTTACGATCATCGGGATCCCTTTTGGCTTGGCTCACTTTAAATTAGCGGTTGTATCCTTTGCTCCTTTAGGAAAACAAGTGATATGATATCAATCACACATGTAAATATAAAACGAAAGCCCGACATGTCTTCAAATTAGAAGACATGTCGGGCTGATTTTTTAGCAGCAAGTGTTTTTCTTAATTTCAATTTTTTGTACAGTTGGCTGACATCAAATTTTTAGTCAGTGTACTTGTGTGTTTTAAGTCAAATACTTGCTTCCTTCACGAATGCTTAGCTTTGGCAAAGTATTCGTTTCAATAAATTGTTTCACTGATGCTGAATTCGTTTTTGAATATTCACGTAATGCCCAGCCAATTGCTTTTTGGATAAAAAATTCGGTGCTCGTAGCATTTTGCAAGATGTAGCGAAATAACAGGGTTTCATCCGTTTTATCTTTATATTTCAGTTGGAACAAAATAGCTGAACGTTGAAGCCATAAGTTTTCTCCATATGCCCAGCCCTCGATTGTTTCACCAATTACTTCTGGATACTGCTTGGCAATCGTTGCGACTAGCTTTGGTGAGAGAACATCGACGGTATCCCACCATGATTTTGTTATAATTAATTGCCCAAGTAATGGGAGATCTTGCTTTTCCAGCCTTTTATGTATTTTTACCATATAATCCAATGCGGCATATTGGTACTCTCTTTCTTCCTTTGCCCACAAACCTCGAACAAAGTCTGATTGAAAAGGTTCATTGATAATGTTGCTCTCGTTAAAAAAACGCTTCAACAGCTCCCTTCTTTGTGGAGTTTTGATTCCGAGAAAAGGGAACAGTTCTCTCATATATTTACTCATTGGAATTGCTAAATCTTCATTGCGATTTTCCTCAAAAATTACCTCTAATTGTTTTTGGTAACTCATGTACCTCTCTCCCTTTTGACAATCAATATGTTACATTATTTGTCTATTTTACTTTACTTATGTCTTAAACGTAAATTATTAAAGAGAAAAGACAGCGTGATATCGCTGCCTTTTCGCAATTATCTTTTAATCGTAACTGTCCGGTTTGCCGAGTTCCAGTCAACTTGGGCACCGATTTGTTCAGAGATAAAACGCAACGGGACAAACGTTGTTCCTCTAATGATTTCAGGTGCGACATCAATTGTCATATTTGTTCCATTTACTGAAACTGTGCGACTTCCCCCTTTTAATAGCAATACTCTATTTGGGGAATTAATTGTAATTACATGCGTGTTGCTATCCCAATGAACAGTAGAGCCTAATTGTTCACTGACAAAACGGAGTGGGACTAGTGTTCTCGAATTTCGGATAAAAGGGGCCTCCGTTAGTTGTATTTCTGTTCCATCAACAGTTGCTCGTTTGCTCTCAACGGTTAATAGAATATGATAAGAGGGTTCTCTATCTAATTCGACCGGTTGGATTCCTTGTATATTAACGATTGTGGTTCCTGGATAGTAAAATTGCAAAATATCACGGTAGGAAAAACCTAGATCGGCCATCCGTTTTGCTCCCCATTGACTCATGCCAACGCCATGCCCGAATCCTCTTCCTGAAACAGTGAAGCTTACTCCGTTATCATCTATATTATCAACTAGAAAGGTTCGAACTAAGTTAATACCGATAATTGAACGGATCTGTGAAGCTGTTGTATCTTTAAGCTCAAGAGTATGAATCCGGATGGAGCCATCCCCATTTCTACTATAGGTATGATTTGTAAGTGACTTTACAAGAAATTGAATTGTTATGTCTCCTCTTGTTACACGCCCACCGCTCGTACGCTGAGCAGAAAAGGTGAGATGAGGAACGGAAACAATTTTAAGCTCACTATTTGGATAGCCGTTTCTAGAAAGCCAAGCTTTTATATTATTCGTAATCGTAGCATCTGCTTCCTTCGTTTGTACCCACCAACTATCAGGGTTAGTCATGTCTAGACTACTTAGATCCATCTGATGCTTATGAAAAGAAAAACTCCAAGGATGGACAGGATCATAGGGGTCATCTTTGACCGGGAGATACGGCAAACTTGTTCCTCCCCAAATATTTGAGTTAGACTCTGTTTGACCACCATTACTTGATGAGTACACGGTTAACGCTAGATTATCATTGTGATGCAAGGCTTGTCCTGCCGTTTCATTAACAGCTCTTGTACTGTTAGGATGCCATACGTAACCAGCATAAACTTGGTAATTTATACTGTCATCAATCAGCTTCGTACCATGTGACAACGCATATGTTCTTGCAGCAACTGCTTGAACTTTTAATGCTTCAATCGCCCATGAAGCCGGCATTTCATGAGCAATCACTCCTTTTAAATAATCTTCTACTGGTAACGTGTTGATTGGTCTTACAAAGCCGTTTTCATTAATAAATTGCATCGATCCTAGATATGGCCGATTATTAAGACGAATCTGATTTTTCTCGCTGAATTCAGCGGTGGTAAATGTAATCGAGCTGCCTTCATGTAATTTGGATTGACCATTATATAAGACAATTAAACCATTTTCATTACTTACACGATATGTTTGGTTTGGAAGGATTGTCCCAGCACCCTCTACACGATATGATCCTGAAAATGATACGGAGAGCTCTTTCACATTCCCGACATAATTGATGAGTTTTACTTTCATCAATGGATTTTCACTTAATGCATTATTACCGCTTGATGAATTCCTATTATCCTGAAATTTACTACCATGATTCATTAAGCGATCCCGTATAAACTCCGATTCTTGCTGACTGAATTCAGGAATAGCTTGTCCGTCATATTTTTGCTCAAGTTGATCAGACTGTGTACAAGCAGATAGTAATACGACAAGGAGTACACATAATAACGCACGAATTCTAATTATTCATCACCTCATTACCGGTAAAAGTTCGATAATTTAGGATTGTGCGGTAATCGTCACTCTTATAACAATGAAATGTTTCCAAATAAAAAAGCATAAAAAATAAACCCGTCGATTTTCCGGCAGGTTATGTAATATCTGTTGCTTGATCGAGGAGCACAGTTATTTAAATTTAGCTAAACAGGCTAAACGATAACCAGTTTTAATCGTTGTCTTCCCTACAGCTAATGATAAATTTTCGGCTCTATTTGCTTCTTCTAATAGTTCATTATTATCTACAACTTTTACTACACAGCTGCGACATGATCCCTTTTTGCAAATAAATGGGATTCCTTCACGCTTAGGGTCTTGAAAGTTACTATTCACTAGTTCGAGTATAGACAATCCTGGTTCGGGATTTACAGTAAATTCTTTATTGTTATTGTTAAATGCTTGAATATCGAGACATTTCATACTTTCAACACCTTTCTTACAAGCTTTATTTAATAAATTGTTTAGGATACAGAATAAGTTTCAGAAAAAAAAGTTCGGTATTTTGTATACCATCTATACATCTATCATAATCCAAAATCACTAATGAAAGCAACTGTTTCGTCTATATATTCTGAAATTTTAATCGTCAATTTTCGATCATACAAAAAAAGACGCTAATCAGGACATACTAAATAATGAATGTTAATGTAAGGAGGGAGTAGAAAAATGGATATCGATTTAATCAACAGAGTTGCACAGGAGATCGAGACGTCTGGACAACGTATACAGAAATTTGTAAACAGTCCTCAAGAGCTAGACCAAGAGCTGCAAAAAATTGAAAGTAATATTCAATCCTTAAAAAGCATGAGTAAAAATGGCCACATTGATAGTAAAAATGCTGATTCTTTATCAAAAAGTGCAGGTCGTAACTAGAAAATAACACAATAATTATCCACTCAACAAGGTGGGTAATTATTGTGTTATTGAGACAAACACCCGATTTACTTAATTTCATGAAAAAATTGATAAATATTCCCTCCATTTTCCTTAGCCGCATATAAAGCTTCATCCGCATTTTTTACAAGTGTTTTAAAATCCTCGCCATCTTCTGGATAGACGGCAACACCTACACTCATTAACATTGGCAAAACTTGCTCATCATAGCTCCATTCTTTTTCCAAATTCTGATAAATTCGTTTAATGACATGAAGGATTTCTTTATTATTTTGTATGTTCATCAGCAATACATTAAATTCATCGCCACCAACACGGGCAACGGTATCTACTTTTCGAACACTATCTTGAATACGTTTTGCAAATGCTTTAATGAATTCATCGCCACCTTGATGACCGATTGTATCATTAACATCTTTAAATTTGTCTCCATCAATATACAATAAGGCAAAATTCTTTTTATAGCGTTTTGCATCTTCAATCGCTTTTTCGAGTAACTCTTTGAACAATTGTCGATTCGGCAGCTCAGTTAAGTAATCGTAAAAAGCCATATTTTCGATTTTTCTCTCAATCTTTTTTCTATCAGTAACATCACGTAACACAGCATAAACAGCTTCCTTATTTTTATAAGTTGTTTTTGTAGCGAATACTTCGACTTCTCTTGTTTTACCGGTTAATGTAATAATTTTATCCTCCATCGACATACTATCCTGTTCTTCATAAAAATATTGAATTTTTTCACGTAAATACTCACGCTGTGAAATGGGTGAAAAGTCTTCAATAGCCTTGCCAATTAGCTTTTCACGGCTTGATGATTCAAGTAAGGTGGCATAGGCATAATTCACATAACGAATATAGCCGTCCTGATGAATGACAGTTGGATCTGGAGAACGATCAATTAATGTTCGATAATAGAGCTCATTAGATTTAACATTTTCAAAAATCTCTTGTTCAACAGTATGATCTTTAACAATACCATAAGCTCTTTCAATACGTTTTCGTTCTGAAATGTCACGGACAACCGCAACGATATGTGTAATGTCACCGTTCTCATTTAAATACGGGTTTAAAGATGTTTCCTCGAATCGTCCTTCTTTATCACTAAACTCAAATATCACTTTGTCATTTTTTGTAAGTACTTCTTTATAAATATTTGTTAAAAATTCAGCTTTTTCATTTGATACTACCTCTTCAATTTTCTTTCCCAGTACTTCATCATTAACACCTAACGCTATTTTGGCACGTTCATTAACTGTAATAAACGTAAAAGTTGGTCCTTCCCCAACCTCCATTACAAAAATATAGTCATTAATACAATTGATAATTTTCTCTAAGAACAATTGATGATTTACTTTTTGGTAAGCATTCATTTTTTTACACTCCAATTATTCTTCATCTAGCTCCGCCGTCCTATTTTTGAATTGTCTAAGTAATACTTTACCATTTTTTTTAATAATGACAAAACAGAATGATTTTTCGAAAATAATAAAATAGGATGTCTCATAAGTGACAGCTTTCCTCGAACTTACAAAATCTTAAGGTTACATACGAATTACCTTTTAGATTTTGTGGTCGAGGTGACTGTTATTTTACTTATGAAACATCCCCGTTTATCCACTTATTCACCTAAATCTACGTTATGGTAAACCTGTTGCACATCCTCTAAGTCATCTAGCGCATCAACTAATTTTTCGAATTGTACTTGAGCATCTTCAGAGAGTGTAATTTCATTTTGAGCAAGCATCGTCAGTTCTGCCAAAGTAAATTCTGTAATTCCGTTATTCTTAAATGCTTCTTGTACCGCATGATATTGATCTGGCTCTGCATAGACAATCACAGAATCGTCCTCTGCAATAATGTCACGTACGTCAACATCTGCTTCCATTAAAAGCTCGAGCACTTCTTCCTCTGATTTCCCTTCAATACCGAAAACTGCTGTCGTATCAAACATATATGTCACTGACCCACTTACACCCATGTTCCCTCCATTTTTATTGAAGGCTGCCCGTACTTCTGCTGCCGTACGGTTCACGTTATTTGTAAGAGCATCGACAATGATCATTGACCCATTTGGACCAAAACCTTCATAGCGAAGCTCATCATAGTTTTCCTCTGATCCACCCTTCGCCTTTTCAATCGCGCGGTCAATAATCGCTTTTGGTACACTGTACGTTTTCGCGCGTTCAAGGACAACCTTTAACGCTTGGTTCGCTACCGGATCAGGCTCACCTTGCTTTGCAGCAACATAAATTTCACGACCAAACTTTGCATAAATACGACTCGTATTTGCATCCTTTGACGCTTTTTTCTCTTTAATGTTGTTCCATTTACGTCCCATACTACCACTCACTTTCAACTTTGAATCTACTTAGTAATAGTAATATGAAATAATTATGACTTCAATATTTTTTTCTTTTCACTCATTGACGATTTATGATTCTTCGACAAAAACTGTCAAATAAAAGCACCTTACAAAAGGTGCTTCGCTTCCATCATTCCTCATTCTCGACTACATGCTTTAGCATCGCGAGCTTATTGTCCCAAAATTGTTCGTAAAAAGAAAGCCACTCCTTAAGCTCGAGTAAAGCTTCCGGCTGAAGCTTATAGCGATTCTCTCTGCCTACTTTCTTTGCAGTCACAAGCTTAGCCTCTGATAGGATGTGTAGATGTTTCGAGACCGCAGTGCGACTGATCGGAAAATGACTGCTGATCATGGTCACGGGTAGTTCTTGATCAGCTAACATTCGTAAAATTTTTCGGCGATTCGGATCGGAAATTGCTTGAAAAACATCATGCTTTTGGGCAGCAGACATTATTCCTCAACTACTTTACGTAATCTTTCGTTAACGATCGACTCCCAACCATTATTCATCGTATCCCTAATCTCAGCATTTGTTTTTCCAGGACCTTGTCCAGGTAACACTGCGTCAGGCTCACCCCATCCAGAGTGGATGAGCGTAAATTCGGTCTTACCTTGCACATCTTTAAGTTCAAAAGTGACTTTCCAGCCAGCTCCTCCCCATGAAAAGGCAAGACGGTATGGTGGTTCAAGCTCTACAACTTTACAAGGAGTTGGTCCAAACGGTGACTGTATTGTAAACTCATTGCCAAGCTCTTGTTTAAAATTATTTGGCATGAACCAAGAATCAATGCCTTCCGAGGTAGCTACAGCATTCCATACTTTTTCTATTGTTGCATTAAATACAACCTGTTTTCGAATATCCGGTGTAACTGCATTATTACTCATTAAAGATTACCTCCATATTTTTATGTAACCAAAAGGTTTCGTAATCAGTATACGAAACCTTTTGGTTACATGTCAACATTTCTTTTCTTCCGTATTATTTTTACGTTATATGAGTAGTATTCAATATTTTAAATTTAGGTGTGGTAAAATAGCAAAAAGAGGAAATCTTTAAGTCTTACAATCTATGTCGGGCAAATCAATAAAAGGGAGTTTTTAAGGTGACTACAGGAGAAGAACTTCATCCAATACTTCGAATGATTGGCGCGTTAAGCTACTTAACGACAATTTTATTTTTAATTGAGCGTTTTTACCCGAGTGACTTGCTCGTTACAACGTATAGCGTATTTGGAGCGATTTTACTCATTAGTGCCTTTTTGTTTATTTCCAATGTGAACCGTTTCGTTGTTTCGATACTATTAATCGTCGGTAGCGTTTGTTTTTATTTCGAAGGGGTATCTTTGAATACTGCGTTAAGTGGCTTTGGTAAAAATGCCAATCTTCTAGCGCTATTCTTATTAATCCCACTTATCGGTACATTTATGTCAACAGCTGGATACTTATCAGCTTTAAAAGAAAAAGTACAGGAAAAAGAGCGGCAAGGAGGTCAGCATCCGTATCGCCTAAGCTTCTTTTTAACAGCTTCGATCGGCGCCATTTTAAATTTCGGGGCGATGGCATTAGTGAAACGGATTTCTGAAGAAAGTTTCTCATCTTACAAGGATAAAAGAATAACATTGAACATTATGCGGGCGTTTGGATTCTGTTTACTCTGGTCCCCCTATTTCGTCAATGTTGGTCTTGTGCTCGTTATTTTTAACTTATCATGGTTCGACATTGCCGGTTATAGCATTTTGCTAGCACTCTTCTATTTGATGATAGCATGGCTCATGTTTAAAAGGATTTCGTTTTTTAATGATCCAATTGTTGAAAATGAAAAACAGATCAATAAACAATCGTACTATAATCAATCGCTACTTCCTTTTTTTCTATTTAGCTTTGTGCTTGTTTTTATGTCATTTTTACTCTACTACAACCTAACATTAGATATGATTACAATTGTCTCACTAATGGCGGTTGTTCTCCCAATTATCTGGGCTTGTGCAACGAAGATGATACGTTCATACATCCACGATGTAGTTGAGCTTGTTGAGCATTCATTTCTTCGCTTAAAAAATGAATTTGCTGTCTTTATTAGTGCAGGATACTTTGGGATGGCGATCTCACAAACGGATATTGGGGTCCAAATCTCAAGCCTTTTATTTACGGCTTCATTTGGCTCAGTCTATTTATTGACGATTTTCATTGTGATTATTGCAATTCTATTAGCTCAAATTGGAATTCATCCGATTATTATTGTAACAGGGATTGGAAGCGCCTTATCACCAATGAAATTTGGCGTGAGTCCGGAATATATGGCTCTGGTCCTCCTTATAGCCTGGACAACAAGCACACAAATCTCACCATTCTCCGGCCAAGTACTAATGGCTTCAAAATTAATGGAGCAACCGGCAAAGGTGCTTATCAAAGAAAACTTAAGCTTTTCGGCTATATTGGCAATTGTCTTGACATCTGTTCTGTACAGTTTCTATCTCATAGGTTGGTTATAAAATAACGAAAAAGGGATGTCACATAAGTGACAGCTCTCCTCGAACGAATACAAAATACAGAGGTTAGATCATCGATCGGCTACCGTATTTGTGTTCGAGGTGACTGTTCCTTTGAGACATCCCCTCCTAGATCTTTACGTATTTTGTTTCAAATTCGTTAACAGATAACGGTTTGTTAAAAAAATACCCTTGTGCTTCATCACATGAAAGCTTCCTCAAAACATTCACTTGTTGTTTTGTCTCCACTCCTTCAGCGGTTACTGCTAGTCCAAGGTTATGAGCCATTGAAATAATGGTTGATACAATCGAGCAATCATCTGATTCATCGAGGATATCACGGACGAATGATTGGTCAATTTTAAGTCGATCAATTGGAAATTTCTTTAAATAGTTTAGTGAACTATAACCTGTGCCAAAATCGTCAATCGAAATTTGAACACCGATATTTTTAAACTGTTCTAGCTTCAGTAACGTGTTCTCAACATCCATTGCCATGCTTTCGGTAATTTCAAGCTCTAATCGTTCAGGCGGGTAAGACGTTTCTTTAAGAATTAAAATAATGGTGTTCACGATATTTTTATCTCTAAATTGAACGGCAGATAGGTTTACCGCTAATCGCAACGGAGTATCGAAAAAGGTGTTCCATTGTAAAATTTGCTGACAGGCTGTTCGTAAAATCCATTCCCCCATTGGAATAATGAGACCTGTCTCTTCGGCAACGGGAATAAACTCTGCCGGTGAAATTAACCCTCTCTCAGGGTGCAGCCAGCGAATTAACACTTCTACGCCAATTATTTTTTCCGTTGTCATACCCACTTGCGGTTGATAAAAGATCACAAATTCATCCCGCTCCAATGCTCTATGAAGCATCGCTTGAAGTTCGAGTCTTCTTTCTGATTTAACACTCATATTTGGATGATAATATTGAACATTATTATCTCCATTGGTTTTGGCTTGGTCAAGGGCTATGTTTGCATTTTTAATAAGCATTGTTACATCTTCCCCATCTTGCGGGTAGAAGCTGATTCCCATACTTGTCGTAACATAAATTTCATGACGACCAATATAAAATGGCTTATTCAAAACATCCAAAAGTTCCTCAATAATTTGCGTTGTTTCCGCTTTTCCTTTTTGAGGAAGAATAATTGAAAACTCATCACCGCTATATCGTGCTACAGTATCTTCAGGAGATAATGCATACTGTAACCGTTGACCGACGAGTTTTAATAGTTCATCACCAATATCATGACCGACTGAACCATTGATATATTTAAAACCATCAAGATCAAGCATGATGACTGATACTGTATCTTCAATTGCTCTTGCCTGTGCAATGGCTTCTGATAACCTTTCATTTCGAAGTAATCCATTTGGAAGTCCTGTCAAATGATCGAAGTATGCTTGATAATGAAGAGCTTTCTCATGCTCAATCTTTTCTGTAATATCTCTAATTATAAATTGTGCTGATAGTCTTCCTAAATAAATGATAGGTGAGCCTGTAACTTCAACAATAATCTGTTGAACTCCTTCAATAATAAAGCTCTCTTCTACCGATTTCATTTCTTTCCCTTCCACCTGTATGAAATCCAGCATTTGTTTGAGCTTCGTATGATCTCGTCTGCTTAAAAATTGGAAGACATCCTGTTCAATTAAATCATCTTTCTTTGTTGCCCCGAGTAAAGTGATTGCTGCAGGATTTACATATTTAATGATATTATTCTGAATAACAATAATAGCTTCTGGAGAGTATTCTACGAGACTTTTGTAACGTTCTTCACTTTCAACGAGTTGTTGTTCTTTCATTCGCACTCGACTCTCGGCCCGACGAAAATGGAACATACCCCAGTATGTAGAAACAAATAGAAAATAAATCGCACTTAGTAAACCGAACGCTTTAAATCTAACAAGACCAATTTGATCATTCCAAGTCTCTTCTAATAAATCTATACCTAAAACACCATCAACTTCCCCTTGCTCGTTAAAAATTGGCGAAAATGCACTAATTGTAGTTCCCCATTTATCGGTATAAGCCTCTGTTTGTGTTTGATAAGTGGCTGTTCCTTCAAATGCATCGTGTAATTCAGGAATATCTTCATCATATCGTTCACCAAGTGGAACCCGTTCTTCTAATTCATGATCAATGATCCCGTTGCGATTATAATCGGTTTCAGGTCCAAGGACGAAGACGATATCCCCATTTGTAAGTTTTCGAAACGTATATAAACTATCAATCGCTGGATTAATGTTCATCCAATCGACCATTTTATTTATCATGGCAATATAGTGATGATCATCTTCCTTTGTATTTAGGGAAAGTTTGTCATGACCATTGTGTTGTAACTCATAAGCAAGCGTTGGCGCAAGTTGACTTAATTGTGTAATAATATCCTGTTTGACTTTAGTTGTTTCATTTTCTACTAAAAACCAACCGGTAACTAATAAGGCAAAAATTAATACATACATCAATAATGGCAATGTACCCATATATTTTTTATTTCCATTTTGTTTTACAAAGGACTGAATAATTAACAAAATAGTTATTGCACTACTGCTAAAAATAATATAATCGAGATTCATCTATAATCCCCATGTCTAAAGTATTGTTGTACATGAATTATACTGTAACAACTTGTCCCCCTCAAGTAATTCATAGATTATTAACACAAATGTACGATTTGAAAATCTGAACAATAATTTTAAGTATGTAAAAAAAATTTTTAGATAAACTACTCCATGGGACAATCCCAATACACGAATTGGAGGCGATACAGGATGAATTTTGCAGCACATGAACTATTAGAAACATCAGAAGCATTACGAACAAAAGCAGCCGAAATAGAACAGCATGGAGCTTTAGCTTATCAATGTAATGATCAGCAATTAAAAGCAATCATTAAAAAGCACCAACAGCTTATGGTAACATCATATCAGCAAGGGATTAACCTTATGCAAGGAAAAGGAGTACAAATCACACATCAAATTCCTAATTTCCAACAAGCAAATCCAACGATTGGCATGGAAAATCAAATGCAAATGGCCTCACCTATGGCAAATACACAATCCCTTTCAGATCAAACGATTGCAACATTATTATTAAATACGCATAAATCCGGTGCGGTTATGGGAATGCAGTGGGCAAATGAATGTGTCGATCCACAGATTCGAATGTATCACGTAAACGGGGCTAACCAATGTCAAGAAATGGCCTATGAGCTTTGGAATTGGATGAATCAAAATGGATACTACCAGCCGCCAACCTTCTCTGCCACTCAGACAAACCAAATGATGGGCATGTATCAACCTATGAATACAATGAATACTGTGAACACAATGAATCAAATGAACTCTACTTCAATGAACAACAATATGAATATGCAATAATACAGCCTCTGAATATTGCAGCATAGAAAAGAGCGGATCTTAAAGTATCTGCTCTTTTCTATGCTTATTCGTGTATAAATCGTATTGCTATAAGCAGACTATTCCATAAGAATTAACTTTTACCTATATAACAAAAAATAGTAAATTAATTTTGATAGATGAGGTGAAAAAAGATGAATGATGAACAGAAACAAAATGATCCGATGAATTTAAATGGTAAAAAATATCAGCAATTGGAGAGCTTTCGAGTTGATCACAATAATACGAAGCTAACAACCAATCAAGGAGTGCGTGTTTCGGATACGGATGATTCACTTAAGGCTGGTGATCGCGGTCCAACGTTAATGGAGGATTTTCATTTTCGTGAAAAAATGACACACTTTGATCATGAACGAATTCCTGAACGGGTTGTTCATGCCCGTGGCTTTGGGGCACACGGTTACTTTCAAGTATATGAATCGATGACAGAGTTTACAAAAGCAAAGTTCCTGCAGGACCCATCTGTACAAACCCCTGTATTTGTTCGTTTCTCGACGGTTGTCGGTTCACGTGGTTCTGCTGATACTGTTCGTGATGTACGCGGTTTTGCAACAAAATTCTATACTGAGGATGGAAATTATGACTTAGTTGCTAATAACATTCCAATCTTTTTTATTCAGGATGCGATTAAGTTTCCTGATGTCGTTCATGCGATTAAACCAGAGCCTCATAATGAAATTCCACAGGCTTCAGCTGCCCACGATACGTTTTGGGACTTTGTCGTGAGCAATACAGAAACCGCTCATATGATTATGTGGTTACTCTCTGATCGAGCCATTCCGAGAAGCTTTCGTATGATGGAAGGTTTTGGAGTGAATACATTTCGGTTTGTTAATGATCAAGGGAAAGCCCGCTTTGTAAAATTTCATTGGAAACCAAAGCTGGGTGTCCATTCTCTCGTTTGGGACGAAGCCCAAAAATTAGCTGGGAAGGACCCGGATTTTCATCGTAAAGACCTGTGGGAAGCAATCAATATGGGAGAGTATCCTGAATTTGAACTTGGTGTACAAATGATTGATGAAGAAGATGAATTTATGTTTGATTTTGATATTCTTGATCCTACAAAATTCTGGCCGGAAGAAATCGTCCCAGTAAAAATTATCGGGAAAATGACATTGAACCGTAATCAGGATAACTTTTTTGCTGAAACGGAACAAGCTGCATTTCATCCCGGTCATGTTGTTCCCGGCATTGACTTTAGTAATGATCCTCTCTTACAAGGACGGCTGTTTTCCTATACAGATACACAGCTTCTGCGCTTGGGAGGACCTAACTTTCATGAAATACCGATAAATCGTCCAATCGCACCTGTTAACAATAATCAACGTGATGGCTTCCACCGGATGACGATTGACAAAGGACAAGTAAGCTATTCACCAAATACATTAAGAGGTAATTCGCCTCAGCCTGCCTCTGACAAAGAAAATGGTTATGTTCACTACGCTGAAAAGGTGGAAGGACAAAAAATACGAAAACGCAGTGAAAGCTTCCATGACCATTACCGTCAAGCAACACTCTTTTGGAACAGTATGTCAAATGCTGAAAAGAGACATATCATTAAGGCCTTTCATTTTGAAGTTGGCAATGTAAAAGACAAAACGATTAAACAGCAGGTTGTTGAAATGTTTAATAATGTGGACGGTTTTCTTGCAGCTGAGATTTCCAAAGGAATTGGTGTCATGCCACCTGCTAATCCAGGCGGAACAGGGGTTACTGAAAGCTCTCCTGCTGTTAGCCAGGATAATACAATCAAAGATGCACGAACGAGAAAAGTAGCGGTTCTTGCTGATCATGGATTTACATTTGATGAGCTCATGCAAGTAAAGACGGCGTTAGAAGGTGCTGGTGTACATGTTGACATTATTAGCCGAACCTTAGGAATTATCGCAAGTGTTGAAGGGCAGCAAATTGAAGTAAACAAAAGCTATTCGATTAGTTCATCAATTATGTATGATGCCCTCTTTATCCCCGGAGGTCAGCAGTCAATTAACAATATGATGATGCATAAGGAAGCAAAAGATTTTATTAATGATGCATTTGCCCACGCTAAACCAATCGGTGCGATAAATGAAGGTATCGACCTTCTTACTAATGCTGAAGTTAAGAACATAAATCTTGCATTGACTGAATCTAAAGGAGAAGTCACAACTCATCTAGGAGTTGTCACTGTTCGTAATCCGTCAGACTTTGAGGCATTTAACAATGAGTTTATTGTCGCTATTGCTGAACATCGCCATTGGCTGAGGGAAAATCAAGATGGGAAAATGACCGGCTGATAGAAAATGGAAAATGATATTATTAGGAAAACAAGTTATTCTTCTTGGATGACTTGTTTTTTTCGCATTAGAGGATCGTGAAATAACGCTTATTTATCCAACTTTTACATGCTCAGATCAATCCTATTTAGGACATTCTATGATGTAAGACAACAAACAGGAGGAAGCTATATGTTTTCTTTTTTGAAGGATAAACCCAAAACATTTTGCTCAAGTGAGTACGATAAACTTAAGCGTGTCATTCTCTGTGAACCTCAATACATGACAATAAAAGATATGATTAATGAAACACAAAAACATTTTAAGGATGAAGGAATTCATATTAAGCTTGCAATGGAGCAGCACAAACAACTCGTTTCAACACTTCGTTCTCATGATGTTGAAGTAATATTATTACCAGCTCAACAACGTTTCCCAGAGCAAGTGTTCACACGAGATATCGGCTTCACACTCGGCCAAACGATATTTGTTGCCGATATGGCTGCTGACATAAGACAAGGAGAGGAAGATGTCTTAAAGGAATGGCTTGAGGAAGAAAAAATTTCCTATTATAACTTAGTTGGTGATGAGATCGAAGGTGGCGATGTCATCATTGATCGCAACAAAATTTTTATCGGTGAAAGTGATCGAACAAACAAAAAGGCCATAGAACATATGCGTTCTCTTCTACCTAGTTATGAAGTGATTACGATTCCATTTACAGAAAAATACTTACATCTTGATTGTGTCTTTAATATCATCTCACCACATGAAGCTCTCTATTTTCCTGCTGCATTTACAAATAAAGAACAGGAAATCCTTAAATATCATTATGATTTAATTGAGGTATCGGAAGAAGAACAATTTACATTAGGAACAAACGTCCTCTCTCTTGGGGACAAAAGAATACTCAGCCTTCCAGTTAATATAAATGTTAACGCTCAGCTTCGTCAGCGTGGTTTTAATGTCATTGAAGTTGATATCACTGAAATTATTAAATCCGGCGGATCATTTCGCTGCTGTACTCTTCCACTCGTTCGTGAAGAAAGCGAACATGAAAAATAAGAAAGGAACAGATCCTTTCTTATTTTTTTGTGATGAAACATCTTACATAAACAACCTATTTTTTCAAACAATAATGAAGAGAAAATAAGGAGCGTGACAGATCGATGGCAGCAAATTCAGGCGAGAAAACAGAAAAGCTCTTACGCTGGTGGGAGCTGTCTCTTTTAGGAGTAGCTGGTACGATTGGAACTGGTTTTTTTCTTGGGTCTAGCATTGCCATTGGTATGGCAGGACCTTCTGTTGTTTTTGCCTTTGCTATTGCAGCGATTGGGACATATATCGTTTATGAAGCACTTGCGAAGATGACAATTGCCGATCCACAAAAAGGCTCCTTCCGTACATATGCAAAAAAAGCCTATGGACGCTGGGCTGGTTTTGCAAGCGGCTGGGTTTACTTTATGTCAGAAATGCTAATCACAGGCAGTCAATTGACGGCATTGTCCATTTTCACCCGTATTTGGTTTCCTGGTATCCCATTATGGATATTTGCGAGTATTTATGGAGCACTAGGTATTTTGGTAATCGTAATTGGGCCTAAAGGATTTGATCGAGTTGAGAACCTGTTAGCAGTATTAAAAATTGCCGCCATTCTGATGTTTATCATACTTGCAATCATTGCTTTATTTGGCGTGTTTGGTAATGGAAATGAACAAATAACGATACCCCGGACATATGGACAAATTTTTCCAAATGGATTAGGCGGCTTTATGCCAGCATTAATTTACGGATTTTATGGGTTTGCCGGAATTGAAATTATGGGGTTACTTGCAGTTCGATTGAAAGAAAAGAAAGATGCAATGAAATCGGGAAAAGTGATGCTGTTTGTGTTAGCACTTATCTATATTACATCAGTTGCTCTTGCCTTACTAATTGTATCTTGGAATAACATAACAACCGATGAAAGTCCTTTTGTTACCGCGTTAAACAATTATAATATTCAGTACGTCCAGCATATTTTTAATGGCGTATTCATTATTGCCGGGTTCTCTACGATGGTCGCTTCATTGTTTGCGATTATTCGCATACTTGTTACGTTAGCCGAGGATAAGGATGCCCCAGCAATTTTTGCAAAACAAACGAAAAAGAAAATCGCCTTGCCAGCGATTACCCTTACAGCAGGAGGAATTATTATTTCGATTATCTTATCCCGGGTCATGCCCGGTCGTATTTATGAATATGTGACAACTGCTGCTGGACTAATGCTTTTGTATAACTGGTGTTTCATTATCGGTTCATACGGACGGCTCTCAAAACTAACAGCAAAAGACAACGTAAAACGGTTCATCGGGTTTTTCCTTGTTCTCATTGCGGTCATTGGAACGACTTTTCATCATACAAGTCGACCAGGATTTTTTGTTAGCCTAATATTTATAGTCGTTGTTGGACTAATTACGCTTATCATGCAGCACTTTTGGAAAAAGAATAAAGGAAATGAAGATAAAAGTACTTTATTTACGAGATTAGAATAGTAATTTACACGCTTGGATTCCAAAATAAATCCCAAAACCAATTAACGATATTCCTGATATAACAGAAACCGTTGTTAAAAGCTTAGTTGTTAAGAATCGGCGCATTCCACTCGCTAGTACTGCCATAGTTACATCCCAAAGACAAATGCCGATAAAAATGGCTGAACAGTAGATAATTAATGTGTTCGTGTCATATGATGTTATTGTTTTTGCTAAAATCGAACCAAAGATCCCAAGCCAAAATAGAATCGTGATAGGATTAAATAACGACATAATAAAACCAGTGAGAAATGATTTCAGATGTGATTCTTGTCCGCCTCTCATCATATCTGTTGAAAGCTGTTTTGCACTAAATAAACTCTCATAGCCTGTATATACTAAAACAAAAAAGCCAAATAACCATAGAAAAGCCTGAACAAAAGGAATCTCGATCAAATGAACAAGTCCTAAAAAAACAAGTAGCATAAAGAATCCATCAGCAATTGTCGCACCTAATCCAACGAGCCATGCATGAAAAAAACCACCTTTAATGCCTTTGTCAATTTGCGCTGCATTGACCGGCCCGATCGGTGCAGCCAAAGATAATCCAAGTAATATGTAACTGAAAAATACAGCCATAAAACACCTCCATGAGACAACCAGTCGCTTGTACATCATATTCAGCAAGTCAAGGATTTACGACTCATGGATGTGGGGGAATGTAAAACCTTTGTGCATTAAGTGGCTATAACCCTTTAGAAACTTTTTTAACAATATGTTCGTCTTTTATTGTTCCTTTCACCGTTTCACCTAACGCTTGAAATCCAGTCCCATTAAAACAATGACTGATATAACTTTCAATGTCATGTCCTGACATTAATGATTCAATGAATTGCGGAGCATCTTCTGCCGAAATATTTTTATACCATTTTCCATCAGGGTAAGTTATTAATACACATTTATCCTGACAACGACCGTTACAAAGTGTTCTTGTTGTATGGATCATCTGATCAAGCCCTTGATTTGAAATTTCTTTACGAATAGCCAGTGTCAAGTCTTCAGCTCCTGCTTTCTTGCAACTGCTTCCATTACAAATTAATACATGATGCTTAGTTGTTGATAAATCCCAAGTCGCCAAATTAATTCCCCTCTCCTCTTACTTAATTATTTTATAAGTCAACATTCGATTGAATGGCTAGATTAGCAAAATCGTACAATTGACTAAGTGTTATTTTAGAACCCACTCTGGCCATCATGAAATTCACATCATAACAGGCGATGTCTGGTTCATTTGTATGAAATTCCTCAAATCCAACTGACTCCAGAACATGTTTAAGCATGTTTTTATATAGAATGGGATCCCCATTTGTCATGTCTAGGTCCCAATGCCAACAATATTCCAATGAAATAATAATGTAGTTTTCTGTTTCAGCTAATCTAAACAAAGCCTGTAACAATTTCTGTCCCACTTTTTGATTTCGGAATTCTGGTGCTACTTCAATTACGCCTAACATCTTCAGATAATTTAATCGTATCCACCTCTCATCACTTTCTGGTGAAAGTATAATCGCGTATCCAATAATGTTTTCATTATTTAATGCCAGGGCCATTAATACATCATCACTCTCCATCGCAATGAGCATCGCCTCTTGTTGTTTATCTGAATCACGAAAACGATTTAGATTAGAATGAAAATGAAGTTTCTGTAATATTTTTAAAATTTCCCTCTGATTCGTTATAATCGTATACGACATTGAACCACATCCTTATATGCTTTTTAAAGCATTAAGAGAAAAAGCACACAATCGATTGATAAGCTTTATTAAGCGCCTGCAATTCTTCTTCTCGATCTACTCTATTACTTTTATCATCGATAATTTTTGATTTTAATTCGATGTATTCTTTTTCTACCTTTCGCTTCGAAGCGTAGATTAACAGAGTTGCTCCTAATGCATCATAGTATTTTCTGAAATAAACATTTTCCAAAACCTTCTCCCCCTCTTTTTACATACTAAAAAGAGCATTTAAACCTATTAGGTTTAAATGCTCACAAAAAACAATGGTATGTTCTGCCTTAAAAAATGCATACATTACTTTCGTCTTCGCAAACACCTCCCTATATCCCGCAGGTCACATTGTGTTCTCTAAACAGGCAGGTCTCCTGACTTACCATCGTCGCTTCTTGCGTCTTCCCGCTATTAAAGCAGTGACTTCGTGCAAGTTACTCCGGATTACAGTGGCGGGAACCGTGTCGGAATTTCACCGAACTTCCCTTTTAAGCTATACATTCTTCAATGCACAACAACCTGTCTAGAATATGTATATAATTATTTTTTTATATTACATTACCATACCTTTAATGTCTACCATTATTTTCCCGGTTTCTATCGATATCAATTTAAAATATACTTTCTGAATTTTATAATAATTAAAATAAGAAAGCCGAACTCACATGTTTGTGAATTCGGCTTGTTTGATAACTAAATCATTACCTTACACATGTCCTTTGTAAATTGAACAGGATCCTCAAGTGGCAATCCTTCAATCAGAAGCGCTTGGTTGTATAATAGATTTGTATAAAGGTTTAGCTTCTCTTTATCGTTCTCGAAACATTGTTTTAAAGCTGTAAACACATCGTGATTGACGTTAATTTCAAGGATTTTGTCTGCTTTAATATTTTGATTATCTGGCATCGCTTGAAGGATTTTTTCCATTTCAATTGTGACTTCCCCTTCTGTTGCCAAACATACAGGGTGTGTCTTCAAGCGTTTAGAAACTCTGACATCCTTCACTTTTCCAGCTAGAATCTCTTTCATTTGCGTAAACAGCTCTTTGTTTTCCGTTTCTTTTTCATCGATCTCTTTCTTGTCTTCATCAGATTCGATTCCTAAGTCACCGCTTGAAACGGATTTGAATTCTTTCTCTTTGTAATTCATGAGCATTTTGATCGCAAACTCATCAATATCTTCACTGAAATACAGTACTTCAAATCCTTTATCAACAACAAGCTCTGTCTGTGGCATCTTGGCAATGCGGTCATTCGATTCCCCTGAAGCATAGTAAATGTATTTTTGCTCCTCAGGCATTCTTTCCACATATTCAGCCAATGTTACGAGCTTCTTCTCCTTAGATGAATAGAACATAAGCAGGTCTTGCAATTCCTCTTTATTTGCACCAAAATCACTATACACGCCGTATTTTAGCTGACGGCCGAAAGATTTGTAAAATTGCTCATATTTTTCCCTTTCTTCCTTCAGTATGCTTTGCAGCTGGCTCTTAATTTTCTTCTTAATGTTTTTGGCAATCAGCTTTAATTGACGGTCGTGCTGAAGCATCTCACGAGAAATGTTTAATGAAAGGTCTTCAGAGTCGACCATCCCTTTTACAAAACTGAAGTAATCAGGAAGTAGATCCGCACATTTTTCCATGATGAGTACGCCATTTGAGTAAAGTTCTAAGCCTTTTTCAAATTCCTTTGAATAGTAATCAAATGGAATATTTTCCGGAATATAAAGTATCGAATGATAGCGTACCGCACCATCAACTGTAATGTGAATATGCTTAAGCGGCTTGTCAAAACCGTAATGCTTTTCTTGATAAAAGTTCTCATAGTCCTCGGTAGTTAGCTCGTTTTTGTTCTTTTTCCAAATTGGAACCATACTATTGATGATTTCTTCTTCAATTACATCCTCAAACTCATTGTCACTGTCTTCTTTTGCTTTCTTAACCGATACGTCCATTTTGATCGGATAACGAATGAAATCAGAGTATTTTTTAATAATAGATTTGAGACGATATTCCTCAAGAAATTCATCATAGCTTTCTTCTTCTGTATTCTCTTTGATTTGTAAAATAATCTCAGTACCAACGTCTTCTTTTTCTGCCGGCTCAATTGTGTAGCCATCCGTTCCTCTTGATTCCCATTTGTAAGCTTGGTCACTGCCAAGAGCTTTACTAATCACTGTTACGACATCAGCAACCATGAACGCTGAGTAGAACCCAACACCAAATTGCCCGATGATATCATGACCGTCTTTGCTTTCATTTTCCGTCTTAAATGCAAGGGAACCACTTTTTGCAATTACACCTAAGTTATTTTCCAGCTCTTCCTCAGTCATTCCAATTCCAGTATCAGTAATCGTTAACGTCCGGTTTTCCTTATCTGCTTTAATCTTTATGTAGTAGCTCTCGTTGTCGAAGCGTAAATTTTCATCCGTTAACGCCTTATAGTAAATTTTATCAATGGCATCACTTGAGTTTGAAATTAATTCTCTTAAAAAGATTTCCCGCTGTGTATAAATTGAATTGATCATCATCTCTAACAAACGTTTTGATTCTGCTTTAAATTGCTTTGTCGTCATACTGTGCATCTCCTTTCAAATTTGCATAACATACCAATTAGCACTCAACCATACTGAGTGCTAATTTCTATTTTTTATTTTACATATGTTGTGTTCGATGTCAATGAAATGAGAGAATTTTTGAAGTAAAAAAACAAAAAAACGAGCAATCATTATTGGTTGCTCGTTTTGAATATATATTATCTAAACATGCTACGCTTCATAATCTTTTCTGCCTGATCACGTAGTTCGCGGTAATCGTGAATAATTTCTTCAAAGTATCGAAGTAATCTTTTCATTTCGAATTCCTTCTTTCATTAATAATTAAATTGAATGTATCCTTATTATGATCCTCTTTCTAATAATTAACAAAAGCGGTTTTCGTTAATGAAAACGACAACATTATTGATGAAAGCGTATGACATCAATGCTTTCCTCATTTTATCTCACTTTTTCGCAAAAAAATCCCATGGAAGCATTTGTTAAGACAGATGCTTCCATGGGGATTACAACATTATTATGAAACACAAGAATTATCTTGGTCCCCTATTACTTTTTCTACACTTGCATAAACACTTACCATCGAACTTTCATATTCTTTTTGTACTTTTTTAATAACTTCTAAATCGGTATCACTCAACTTGTGATATCCCTTTTCGTTCACTGCAATGGAATAGCCTTGTTCTTTTAATAATCTCACGTAGTTTCGAAGTATTGATTTCTGCATGCCGAGTTGGTCAGCTGCCTCTGAAATGCCGTACATCTTACCTTTCACGAAGATCACCCTTTTGTTTTAAAATGTACTACTCCTTACAATAAATCACTAAATCCGCCATTTACCTGCTTCTCACATCAGTTGCTAATTAAATTTTGACTAAGAGATTATCACCTAGCTTACTAGTATTTTTTACTACTATATCAATATGCTTATAATTCTGAATAATAACTTCGACAACACCATTGACTTTTCCTCTATCAAATCCAATCTATTTATAAATATTTGCTAAAAAAGTAGGACGTGCAAAATATATTAATAATACCTTAATTCCGTTGGCATCCAATTCGCTGGTACACCCTTTCCTGTCTTGCGGCCATGTTGTAGTGCTTGAATTAATCTGACTATTTCAAACGTATTGCGGCCAATTTCTAATGGATACACCTGTTTTGATACGATCATTCCATCTGGGTCAATAATAATTGTTCCACGATATGCCGCTCCAGTTTTTTCATTAAAAACCCGATAGCTTTTACTTATTTCATGTGTTCGATCACTGATAAGCGGGAATGCAATATTAGATACTGCAGGCGTTACTTCCGTAAATGCTTTATGCGCATACACACTATCCGTGCTAATTGCTAGTATGTCGGTATTTAAGTATGTTAATTGGTGATGTATAGCGGCGACCGCCGCTAATTCCGTCGGTCAAACAAACGTAAAGTCACTTGGATAGAAAAATAAGATCACCCATTTGCCTTTGTATTGATCCAGATGTACCTTTTTTATTTTTTTATTTCGATTATCCCAAGCTTCAGCTGTAAACGTAGGTGCTGCATCAGTCGTTTGCGCACAAAAAGGTTGTTCACAGCAAGGACAGTACTGTGTATTTTGATTATCGTTCATCTCATCACCTCATTACCTCACAAAAAGTTAACCATGTATACGCTCTTCCTGTTTTACGTTATGTCAATAGATAGGAAAAGGAAGATTGTCCGTTTTGTTTGAAATGTAAAAAGCAAGTAGCACGAAATGCCACTTGCTTGATTCTTTTTATGTTACATACTCTCTATCAATTCAACTCTCTTTATCTTTGTTTCCTCTAATTGATGTTGGCGTTTCTTGTGTTGTTCATTTAATCTGGCAATCAATTGATCTACCTTTTCTTTTGTTTCTTTCACTTGCTGCAGGGAATCGGTGATTTTTCCGTGTACCATCCAATCAAATATAATCCCATCGAAAAAATAATCAGCAAATGTAAGCAATCCACTGAATTGAAGTTCAATTTTGTCATGGTTCGTCACATCAGCCAATTCCTCTTGAAAAAGCCGCAATTTTGTTTGTGCGATATGTACTTGGCTTTTCGCATCATCGAGACGGCTGTGCTTAATTGCCGTTGTGATCATTCCGCCGCCAAACATATCCCATGTTGACCAGCCTTTTGCACTTTCTAGTGATGAGATTGCTGCAGCTAATGCCTTTGACGCTTGTTTTCCTGTATCGATCGCTTCATTGTATTCCTGTACTACAGCGGCAAGCTCTGATTGTTGTTCAGAGAGTTCATACAATTGTTCCGTCCATATCGAATCTTGATCTTGAATGAGCCGTTCCTTTTCTTTGAGCAGTTCCTTATATTCTGTATCAGCATTGATGACTTTATTTAGCCTTTGTGAAAGTTCGGCAATCTCTTCCTCTAATTCAGAAGCCACTTCAAGCGCTTCCTCATACTTCAGCTGGGCCGAAAGTGCTTCCTGCTGTTCTTTATTCATTTTTTCAAGTTTCTTACCAGTGATTGTATAGAAAATATTTGTCAGTGACACTCGTTCTAATTTTGCGACATCTGCTTGCTCTTTTTCTAGCTGTTTTGATAATACGGACACCTTGCTTTGCATTCCCCGTAAGTAGTCCTTCGCTCTTGCGATGTGTTCTT
The DNA here is from genome assembly GCF_052119505.1 of Anaerobacillus sp. MEB173. NCBI lineage: Bacteria > Bacillati > Bacillota > Bacilli > Caryophanales > Bacillaceae > Anaerobacillus > Anaerobacillus sp. MEB173. The sequence continues at coordinate 240,731 of NZ_JBJMAU010000001.1, read as the reverse complement.
CATACTTCCGTTTTTTCCATTGTCTTTCTTTAATTTCCTGTAAGCTTTTATTTAAATCCGTAAACAATACACATCTCTCCTCTCTTTTCATCATTAGCTCTGTCCTTAGCTTTTTGAGGCTCCCGTTTCATGATATTATTTCTTTACATTTTATTTTTAAGGTGGTAGTTATAATGAGTTACGAACAACAACTACAAAAGGTTTCAATTTATTCGCAACAGGCAGGTCATATAGAAACAGCAACATTTGGGATGGGCTGATTTTGGGGTAGTGATGCTCGGTTCGGGCATCTTCCTGGTGTAATCCGGACACGTGTAGGGTATGCCGGGGGAACATTGGAAAATCCTACTTACCGACAAATGGGTGATCATACTGAAACGGTTCAAATCGATTTTAACCGTGAGCAGATTACTTATGAAGCTGTAGTCAATCACTTTTGGGAGCAACACCATGCAAGACAAAGCGGTTATCGCGGCCGTCAATATTTATCATTACTCCTTTACCACAGTGAGGAGCAACGTATGATTGCACACGAATCTAGAAAGAGGTGGTCGGAAAATCGAGGCTACGAAATTGAAACAGAGGTAAGCAGCTATCGCAGATTTTTTTTGGCTGAAGAAAAGCATCAAAAATATTATCTGAAACGGTATCATGCTGCTTACAAAATAATAAGGGGCTGTTTCCAAACTGACAAAGATTTTGTAGATTCTACGTTAGCAGCCAGGTTGAATGCTTTTGTTCGTGGTCTAGGAACACTTAATGACATAAAAAAAGAAGTTGAAAACTGGGGAATATCAGACGATAACCAGCAGCAGATACGAAAGCTATTGTCCTCTTTTAAGTGGTAGTTACGCAAAACGACGAGTACTCTATATGAGTACTCGTTACTGTGTCAGCTATTCAGCAGTTGATGTAAACCATCTTTATTTACCAGCAGATCACTTAATGTATACGAATCAAGGACTTGAAAATAAGCTTGAAGTGCTTGATGCAGAACTCCTTTTAATCGACAAGCCGGACTTAGCTTACACATATTGTTTTCATCATCAAAGCATTCAACAATCGTCAGCGGACTTTCAGTATGACGAACTAATGCGCCAAGATTTATTTCTGAAGGGTCTTTACCAAGCATAATCCCTCCGTTACGCCCTCGAATGGTTTTAATTAATCCTATTTTTCCTAACTCAAATACAACTTTACTTACATGATTAAATGAAATGTTATATAAGTCTGAGATTTCCTTTATATTCGACCGTTTGTTTTCAGGTTGTACTCCTAAATAAATAAGAACGCGCAATGTATAGTCAGTAAAAGCTGTTAATTGCATAAACATCACCTAATTCCATCATCTTCAGATAGAGAAGTAAAATAATTACGTTTAACTATACCACAAAGAGGAAAATGAAAGAAATATTTTGAATTGTGACTATTTTGTTAAAGGTGTATTTTAAATATTGCTTTTAGCAGATTAGTGTATTTATAATAAAACATGTATTAAAAATAAATGTTTACACGGTGAATATATTAGAAAAGGAGTTTTATAAAATGGCAACGACTACATTACAATTAGATGCAAAGACAATTGAAACGGTGAAGGCGACAGTTCCGGTATTAGCACAACATGGTGAAGCGATTACGAAACACTTTTATAAAAGAATGTTTGCTGCACATCCTGAATTATTAAATGTGTTTAACCAATCAAATCAAAAACAAGGGAGCCAACCAAAAGCTTTAGCTAATACTGTTTACGCTGCTGCACAATACATAGACAACTTAGAAGCAATTATCCCTGTTGTGAAACAAATTGCACATAAGCATAGAAGTTTAGAAATTAAACCAGAGCAATACCCTATCGTTGGAAAGTATTTACTAATTGCTATTAAAGAAGTCCTTGGTGATGCGGCAACAGATGAGATTATTGATGCCTGGGGCAAAGCATATGGCGTAATTGCTGATGTATTTATTCAAGTTGAAAGAGAAATGTATGAGGAAGCCGCAGGCCTAAATGGTGGATGGAATGGATTTAGAGACTTTGTTGTTGAGAAGAAAGTAAAAGAAAGTGATGTCATTACATCTTTCTACTTAAAAGCAAAAGATGGTAAAACAATTTCAGACTTTAAGCCTGGTCAATATATTAGCATTCGTCTAACAATTCCTGGTGAAGAATACACACACATCAGACAATATAGTTTATCTGATGCACCGGGCAAAGACTATTACCGAATCAGTACAAAGCGTGAAGCAAATAAAGACGTACCGGATGGTGTTGTGTCAAATTATTTACATGATTCTATAAATGAAGGTGATGTTGTTGAACTTACTGCACCAGCAGGTGACTTTGTCTTAAATATGGACCAAACTGAACCGGTTGTCTTAATTAGTGGTGGTGTTGGTTTAACACCAATGATCAGCATGTTAAACACATTAGTTGAAAAACAGCCAGAACGCCAAGTTACATTTATCCATGCAGCAATTAACAGCAACTTCCATGCGATGCATGATCATGTCAAAGAGCTAGCTAACAATCATGACAATGTGAACTATTATGTTTGTTACGATTATCCGACTGAAGAAGATCGAGCGAACAATGTGTTTGATAAAGAAGGTTATATTGACCTCGCTTATTTACAATCGATCCTAAAGGATAATAGTGCTGACTTCTACTTCTGTGGTCCAGTACCATTTATGAAATCGATCAAGCAAGCATTAATTGAATGGAATGTACCTGAAGAAAAAATTCATTTTGAATTCTTTGGACCAGCCCAACAGTTAGCGTAATAATGACAATTTAAGATACAATGAAAGAAAAGCCGGCCTCGTATAATGGAGGCCGGTTTTGATTTTGTGATCTATTTCGATCAGTGACTGATTGACCATAACTTCGATTTGAATGGTTACGATAGGATAACCTTTTAGTTCTCAATAGCGTCTGTTCGGTTTTCTCTTACAATATAGTCCATTTCGTTGGCTGAGTATACCTTAATTCCTTTTATATCTTGTTGAGCAACTTCATACATTGCTTTGGCAACGGTTTTTGCTTCGATTGCGAAACGACTTTTCCAAGAATCTTTCATCAATGATGATAATCCACCGTACAGTTTAGCTGCCATGTTTTCGGCAAATCGAAACTCATTACGATTACCAAGTAACAAAGATGGTTGAAAAATAGATAAAGTGTGAAGCTCGAAATTTTTTAACTGCTCTTCTAGCAAGCCTTTCATTCTTGGGTACCATAACTTTGAACTTGCATTGGCATTCACCGAACTAATGATTAAAAAATGCTTCACTCCCTTTTGTTTTGAGAGATTAGCCATAGTTATTGGGTACTCGACATCTACCTTATACATTGCTTCCTTTGACTTAGCTTTCTTAATCGTTGTCCCCAAGCAACAGAACACATCATCAACATCAAAGACTTCGTGAACCTCCTCCAGTTTGTCAAAATCACAAATGATTTCACTTAGTTTTGGATGGTGTAATTCAAGTGGTCTTCTTACAAGTACATATACCTTCTCATAATCTCCACCAAATAATAATTCTGCTAGAAGCTCTTTTCCGACTAAACCAGTTGCACCTGCAATCAGTGCTGTTTTTTTATTCATTAACATTACTTCCTTTTCTATTTTTTCGTACTCATACTATATCAAAAAAATAGAAAAGAGCGGAGTTTTTCGTCTCCACTCTTTATCCGTGCTTTTTATTTAAAATTTTGATCTAATTTATGATATCTCGTTCAGGAGGACATCTTCTAGCAACTAATAATTGTTCGAATTTATTTAGTGGAATTGGTTTGCTGAATAAATACCCTTGTGTACGGTAACAGCCAATATCTTTTAGTAGCTGTAATTGATTATATGTTTCGATACCTTCAGCGACGACATTTATTCCTAGATTGTTCGCTAGTTGAACGATTGCCTTAGTGATCTCAATACTTTCAGTACTTGAATCAATATCTTTAACAAACGATTGATCAATTTTAATCGTATCTAATTTGAATCTCTTTAAATAAAATAACGAAGAATAGCCTGTACCAAAGTCATCTAATGCCATTGAGATTCCGAGTTTTTTCAAATCTTCAATCATTTTGATGGAATGGATTTCATTATCAAGAAATGCACTTTCTGTAATTTCTATTTCAATCCAACTCGGATCTACATCAAATTTTTCTAGTGTTTCTTTCACTCTTTGAACAAGATCAGCTTGTAAAAATTCAATCGCTGAAAAGTTGATTGAAACTTTAATTAATGGAATCCCAAGTCTCTCCCATTCCTTCAATTGTTTGCAAACCGAAGCCAATACCCACTCGTCAATGGTAATAATAAGCCCGGACCGTTCGGCTAATGTAATAAACTCAAATGGCGGGACCATACCCCATTCTGGATGATTCCAGCGAATCAGAGCTTCAGCACCAACGATTTCATACGTATTGGCATCAATCTTTGGCTGATAATAGAGCAGTAATTCTTCCTTTAATTTCGCTTTCTTTAAATCATTTTGCAGTGAAAATGCTTTATAGCTCCCATCATACATTGTATAATGAAAGACTTTATATTGATTTCTTCCTTCTTCCTTAGCCCGATACATTGCCAATTCCGCATTTTGAAATATCGCTTTTATCGTTTCTCCCCCATACGGGTAGAGTGTTATTCCGAGACTGACACTGATATATAATTCATGTTTTTGGATGACAAATGGTGTTATAAATATAGAGAGCAGACTCTCCGCTTCCTTTTCAAGCTCCTTCTCATTTGTCACAGTGGGAAGAAGTAATCCAAACTCATCGCCGCCAATTCGTGAAACAAGTCCCTTATCACCAATGTAGTCAATTAACCGTGCTGCTACCAATTTGATTAGCTTGTCTCCTTGTTCATAACCTAAAGAATCATTAACAAACTTGAAATTATCTAAATCCAAATAAATAAATGCAAATTGACGGGCATTACTTTGCGCTCTTTTTATTTCACTTTTTAAACGAATTTCAAGTTGCCTGCGGTTACTTATGCCTGTTAAATAATCATAATCAGTAAGGATCTTAATAAGTTCCTTACTATTTTTTAGTTCTTCGTTTCGCAGAAGTGCCTCTTCCTCAATTTCCTTTTTTTCCGTAATATCTGTTCGTAATGCAACAAACTGGGTAACAGCACCATTTTCATAAAGGGGGACAACTGTTGTTTGAGCCCAAAAGAAGCGACCATCCTTCGTTTTATTTTTGACTTCCCCTTCCCATACTTGGCCTTCTTTTACTGTTTTCCATAATTCTCCGAAGAACGTTTTGCTGTGATAGCCGGAGTTAATGAGGCGATGATTACGTCCGATAAGCTCATCTCGACTAAATCTAGTAATCTCACAAAATTTATCGTTAACATACGTAATGTTCCCGCTAATATCAGCAATCGAAATAAAGGCAATTGTATCCAATGCAAGCCGAACATCTGATAAATTCTTAAGTGGATCGTGGAATTTCCGTTCAAAGTTCTCTTTTATAAAGTCCCCTTGCCGAATTTGGAACTTAGAAAAGTCTACGTGACAATATGTTGCACCTTCTTCAAAACGCACATGAGGTTTTGAATTATGCCGGTCTTCATCATCGATCATCCTATCCATCTACTTGCCTCCTTTGTTGTGTGAAAAATCTTCCTAGAAGCGTGATTCTGAGACATTCTACTATGTATGTTATTATATTATCAGATTATTATATAGAAAAGACTGTGATCAATGTCACACTCTTTTCAAAAAATACTTCATAATAAAGTACCTCTATTTTAACCTAATGTTAACTGATTATGCTTGGCAGTACTTCAGTACTACAACAATCTTTACCGATGCTAACACAAAAAAGACCACTGTCAGCAGTGGTCTTTTCATTGTTATTTTATAATGGTCCAATTGTAAATAATCCTAATAATCCTAGTAATGCACCGTAACTATAAGCAATTCTCCGTTTGAATATTAACTGTGCAACGATCCCAGGTAATACAACCCACAGCAATAAAGGAACTAAGAACATCATGATAACTGGTAAAAAACCATCAAAAAATGCTATTTGTACAGCTTCGATATTAATAAAACCAAACAAAAAAGGTCCCTCCATTTATGTATTATGCTATGTAATATAATCCCACAATCGCCTAAGGATTACTACTGTTTTCGTTCGTAAATTATCGACAACAAATTTCGCCAAGAATTCTATTTCGTCGCTTCTTTAGTCATTTCAATCCCGTTAATCTTAAGATGTGCTTGAAAAATTTCCATCAAAGTAGGAAGATTTTCTTCGTTTTCCCATGTGTCACGATTCCATACGTTTGACTCCTTTAATGCTCTAGGACAATGAATAAAGCATTCCTCAACATCAACCCCGATACCTATTGAAGGCGCTTGATTCTTCAACTTCATCTCACTAAGAATTTGCTTGTCCTTAATGATCGTTGCACGCCCATTAATTCGGAGCACCTCTTCTAAACCTGGAATCAGAAATACAAGTCCAACATGCGGGTTTGAAAGGATATTAAGAATAGAATCTAATCGACGGTTCCCGGGACGGTCAGGAATGACTAACTGTGTTTCATTTAAGACGTGAACGGTCCCTGGTTGGTCTCCCCTCGGTGACACATCACATTTCCCTGCAGCATCTGCAGTTGCAAGAAACAGGAGTGGTGACATCTTGATAAACGCTTTACAATGCTCATCAAGTATCGAAATGCTTTTCTTCTCGACAAGTTTATGCGGAGTTCCAACGATCTCTCTTAACTCCTCTTCAGTTGTAATGGATTGATCAGCAAAGTTAATTGTTTTCATATATAATACCGCTCCCCCTATTAAATTCGAAAATTCCCTATTATTCTAACTATATAATAATAGCAATAGTTTATATGAACCAAATTTATTATTCAATAAAAATATTTATAAATTATTATTGACAGGTTGAAAGGTTCAAATTATAGTAAATTTAGAAGCGATATTGATAATCGGTATCAATTGAATGGAAGTACATACCAATACAACTTGGAGGGATACGAATGGTCCGCTTATATACCGATGACATTTGTATAAGTTACGGTGAACGTTTTATTGTGAAAAACCTAAGTGTAAAAATACCGGATAAAAAAGTGACGACAATTATCGGTTCAAATGGCTGTGGAAAATCAACACTACTCAAAGCCATTACGCGGATCATTACTCACCAATCTGGGGCAGTTATTTTGGACGGCGAAAATATTTCTAAGGAAAACACAAAAATACTTGCCAAAAAAATGGCCATTCTCCCTCAAACACCTGAAAGTGCAAGTGGATTAACAGTTGGTGAGCTTGTATCGTATGGGCGCTTCCCTTATCAAAAAGGGTTTGGCCGCTTAACAAAGAAAGATCTCGAGGTCATTGAGTGGGCGCTTGAGGTAACTGGAACAGCCGATTTTAAATACCGGCCTGTTGATGCTCTTTCTGGTGGACAACGGCAAAGAGTCTGGATTGCAATGGCGTTAGCGCAGGAAACGGAGATTATATTTCTTGATGAACCGACAACTTACCTAGATATGGCTCATCAGTTAGAAGTATTAGAGCTACTGCAAAAGCTTAATGTTGAACAAGAACGAACAATTGTCATGGTTCTTCATGATTTAAACCAAGCAGCGCGTTTTGCCGACTATATTATCGCTCTTAAGGATGGTGAGATTGTCAAAGCAGGCAGCTGTGAGGAAGTCATGACGCATGACGTACTAAAAAAAGTATTTCATATTGATGCAGAAATTGGACGAGATCCAAGGACAAACAAACCAATGTGCATCACATACAACTTAGTTAAAGGAGAAAATAACAATGAAGAAAAAACTATTCCTACCCTTCATGCTCGTGCTAGTTCTGATTATTAGTGCCTGCAGTAATGGAACAACAACATCAACAGAGGAAAATGCACCAACAGATGAAGGTAATTCTGATACGATTACTTATGAATCTGAAAACGGACCAGTCGAGGTTCCTGCTGACCCGCAACGTGTTATTTTATTATCTGGATTTACAGGTAATGTACTTTCGCTGGGAGTAAATGTTGTAGGTGTTGATGTTTGGTCAAAAAATAGTGCAACTTTTGAGCAGGAGCTAAAAGATGTTGAAGAAGTTTCAGATGAAAGCTTAGAAAAAATACTTGAACTGGAGCCAGATTTAATCATTGGATTATCAAATATTAACAACATTGATAAATTAAATGAAATTGCTCCTACAGTAACATTTACTTGGGGACAAGTCGATTATTTAACTCAACATATCGAAATTGGAAAGCTTTTGAACAAAGAAGCTGAAGCGGTTGCTTGGGTTGAGGACTTCCAACAACGTGCCGAAGCGGCTGGAGAAGAAATTCGTGCAAAAATTGGTGAAGATGCTACTGTAACAGTCATTGAAAGCTACGATAAGCAGTTATATGTTTTCGGGGATAACTGGGCTCGAGGAACTGAAATCTTATATCAAGCAATGAAGTTAAAAATGCCTGAAAAAGTACAAGAAATGGCTTTAGAATCAGGGTACTATGCTCTTTCTACGGAAGTTTTACCTGAATATGCTGGCGATTATATCATTCTTAGTAAATACGCTGACGCTGACACTGCTTTCCAAGAAACGGAAACATACAAAAATATTCCTGCCGTTAAAAACAATCGAGTATTTGAACTTAATGGAAATGGGGCATCTTTCAGTGACCCAATCACGCTGGAATCCCAACTAGAATTCTTTATTGAAAATTTTCTAGGTAACTAATGATGTGAAGAGGATGTCTCAAAGCAAAAAGTAACAGTCACCTCGACTTTAAAAATATAGAAGGTAACCTCTATATTTACCAAACGTTTGAGGAGAGCGGTCACTTTTGAGATATCCTCTTCTACTATTTTAAGAAAGAAAAGATGATGGCTAATGACAAAACAAAACCTACATTCAACTCAATTTGCACTTAAATTAACTATTGGATTCTTGCTTTTTATTACTATGTTTATTACTGCATGTGTATTTGGAGCAGCTGATATATCCGTAAAAGATGTGTGGCTTGCACTGACAACAAATGCATCAGGGGAAAAAATATCGATCGTGCGGGAAATCCGTTTACCTCGGGAAGTGGCTGCAGTTTTTGTTGGTGCAGCACTTGCTGTTTCTGGTGCTGTCATGCAAGGAATAACACGAAATCCACTAGCAGATCCAGGTTTATTAGGTTTAACAGCTGGAGCAAATGTTGCACTTGCAATTACGATTGCCTTTTTCCCATCAACGAATTATTTCGGTATTATGCTCGCCTGTTTTCTTGGTGCTGCAGTTGGTGCCATTATGGTTTTTGGAATTGGTGCCATGAAAAAAGGCGGCTTTTCGCCACTCCGGATTGTTTTAGCCGGTGCTGCTGTGTCTGCCTTTCTTTATGCAATTGCCGAAGCCATAGGTATTTATTTTAAAGTATCAAAGGATATCTCGATGTGGACAGCTGGTGGTATGATCGGTACATCATGGGGACAGCTTCAAATCATTGTCCCATTTATTGTAATAGGGATTGTTGTTGCACTCTTCCTTTCCAGACAGCTGACCATTCTCAGCTTAAATGAAGAGGTTGCGGTTGGGTTAGGACAAAATACAACAGTAATAAAGGTCATTCTCTTTCTAGTTATTATTTTGCTGGCTGGTGCCTCTGTTGCGCTTGTTGGAAATATTGCATTTGTTGGCCTAATGATTCCTCATATCGTACGGGCAATTGTTGGAACGGATTATCGTTTTATCATTCCGATGTCAGTCATTGCTGGTGCCACATTTATGCTGCTCGCTGATACAGTTGGACGTACAATTAATGCTCCTTATGAAACGCCAGTCGTAGCCATAGTTGCAGTAATGGGGCTGCCGTTCTTTTTATTCATTGTTCGTAAAGGAGGGAAGGCATTCTCATGATTCATCCAGCTATACTAAGAAAACAGCGCATTGTTCTTATTATTTTATTTTTATTAATTGTCGTTACTAGTGTAATTGGGATGGGTTTAGGTTATTCCTCTCTCTCCTATGACCGACTGCTCCCTACTATATTAGGACAAGGTACGTTTAAGGAAGAATTTGTATTGTTTTCGATTCGCTTGCCGCGGATGATTATTACATTATTAGCAGGAATGGCCCTCGCTTTATCTGGTGCAATTTTACAAGGTTTAACCCGAAATGATTTAGCTGATCCTGGAATCATCGGAATCAATGCTGGTGCCGGTGCCGCGATTGCTGTTTTCTTTCTGTTTTTTCCAATTAATGCCGGGGCATTTGTCTATATGCTGCCACTCGTTGCTTTTGGTGGAGCGTTATTGACAGCATTAGCAATCTATTTATTTGCCTACGATCGGAATGCCGGGCTTCAGCCTGTACGTTTAGTGCTTATTGGGATCGGATTTTCAATGGCACTTTCCGGGCTGATGATTGTCCTCGTCTCTTCAGCAGAAAGAGCAAAAGTAGATTTTATTGCGAAATGGTTAGCGGGAAATATTTGGGGTGCAGACTGGCCTTTTATATGGGCGATTCTGCCTTGGTTAATTATTCTTATTCCCTTCTCCCTTTACAAAGCAAACCGGCTAAATGTACTTGGTCTTGGTGAACCTGTTGCAATTGGTGTTGGCTTAGCGATAGAAAGGGAAAGAATTGTATTATTATTAACAGCTGTTGCTCTCGCCGCCTCCGCAGTCTCTGTAACAGGAGGAATTACCTTTGTTGGCCTTATGGGACCACATATTGCGAAAGCCCTTGTCGGCCCTAGAAATCAACTATTTATACCTGTAGCCGTTTTAATTGGGGGTTGGTTATTACTTGTCGCAGATACGATCGGACGCAATTTCCTTGATCCAGATGGAATTCCGGCTGGAATCATGGTAGCACTCATTGGTGCACCATACTTTATGTATTTATTATTAAAAAAATAAGCAAAGGGGGATGTCTCATAAGTGACATCCTCTTTTTTACGTTTTTTCCTCACAATTCAATTGCTCAATTGTATCTTCTTCCATGTTTGATGAAAAAAATGCATAACCGTTCTTCCCATTTTTTTTCACTGAATAAAGGGCAAGATCTGCTCGTCTTAATAAAAGATCCGCATCTATTCCATCTGAATGACAATGGGCAATCCCAATGCTGCTAGAAATGGAAAGTAATTGATTAAACAAACTAATTGGCCTCTGAAGGTTCGCTAAAATCCTTTCAGCGATCGAGTGAATCTCTTCTTTCGATGTAATATCAGTTAATAAAATAATAAATTCATCACCACCTAAACGTCCAACCACATCTTTGTTACGGACACTTCCATTAATTCGTTTTGAAGCAGTAATTAATAATTGATCACCAATCTCATGACCATATGAATCATTTATAAATTTAAAACGATCAATATCTAAAAACATCACACTAAGCTGTAAGTGGTAACACTTTGCACGCTCAACTTCACACCGCAATCGCTCCATAAAATGTCTGCGATTCGGTAAATCAGTCAACGGATCATGATATGCAAAGTGATAAATCATTTGCTCTGATTTCTTTCTCTCGGTAACATCTCTTGTTACTAAGACAAGATTATCAATATTGCCAGTCTCATCCAGCGTTGGATTGATTTTCGATTCAACGTGAATATAATTTCCACTTCTTGTTTGAAGTCGATATTCTAATTGTGTATGACCTTTTCTAGTTGCGTAAATCTGTTTTACTCCATTGATCACGATATCCCGATCTTCTTCATGAACGAAATTAATCAAATTATTAGATTCAATAACCGACATCTCATAATCGAGCATTGTTTTATGAGATGGTGAATTATAGATAGGTTTTCCTTCCTTGTCGATAATTGAAATTAAGTCTGATGTATTTTCGGTAATTAAACGATATTTTTCCTCGCTTTTTTTGAGTTTTTCTTCCATCGTTTTTCGAGCGGTAATGTCGTTGCGGATTGACACATATTGGTAGGCCTTTCCATCTTCGTCTAAGTAAGGAACAATTGTCGAGTCGACCCAATAAAGCGAACCGTCTTTTGCACGATTGCGAATTTCTCCTTTCCAAACCTGCCCATCCCTAATTGTCTTCCACATGTTCTTGAAAAAATCTCTAGAATGATATCCCGAATTTAGAACTCGATGATCTTTACCTAGCAATTCTTCTTTCTTATATTTAGAGATTTTACAGAATTGTTCATTTACGTATTGTATCACTCCATTGTGACTCGTAATCGCAACTATAGATGACTGATCTAATGCATACTTAATATCAGCAAGTTCCTTTAGAACATTATCCATAATCCACTTTCCTCTATTTTAATATAGTTTATATTGTAAACCTATAAGTATTTTATATTAAAAGATATAAAAATAGTAGAGTTATAATTCCACAATTATGATAAATTTCGTACAATTTATTTTACAAAAAAAATTAAAAAAACCACATGATAACGGTCACACTATTCAATATACAGTGACTACTTTATTGCAGATTGCAAATACTAGCATAAAATCATATGATTGGAGAGGTCATCATGAAACGCAAACATCAAACTGTTTCTGGGACAAATATTGATGAAGTGAAACGTCTTAATGCTCACTCAGGTCTTTCTTATAACGAAGTCAAACTGAAACTTGCACAAGAAAGAGGTTTCCTTCCAAAAACTGAAGACAAATAAAGGTCGGTAATCATCATACCGACCTTATGACTCACTATTCTTTAATTAATAATTTCCCCACTCCATTCAAGCATTCCACCTTCGACATTAACTAGATCACGATAACCTTGTTTCATCAAAAAATGGGCAGCTTGCACACTTCTATTTCCACTTCTGCAAATAATAACTACCTTTTTATCAGTCGGTATTTGCTGATAGCTATTTTCTAACTGACTTAATGGAACATTTGTCATCTCTTTTATATGACCTTCATTGTATTCGTGCGGTTCACGAACATCAACAAAGAACACGTCTTCATTTTGTTCTTGAAGCATTTCTGTTAATTGATCAACATTGATATGTGTAATCTCATTTGTTGACGATTGATTACAGCCGAATAAAACCGTGAGTAATGTTAAAGAAATCGTATAAAATATCAATTTTTTTACCATTTTCAAGCCTCCCTCTTCATTTTTATGATATACCGCAAAGGGTATGTACGTCAATTGTAATTTATCTCTGATATTGTTGGATAGAAATAAATATTTAGTAAAAAATAGAAAAATACTGTTTACGGGAGGGGATTACGATGTCTTCTGAAATGAAGGAGAAATGTGGGGTATTTGGCATTTTCAATCATTCCCAAGCTGCACATTTAACATATTATGGACTTCATGCTCTTCAGCATCGGGGTCAGGAGAGTGCCGGGATTGTTGTAAGTAATGGAGAAAGGTTTAAACATCATCGTGGAATGGGGTTGGTAAGTCAAGTTTTCTCACGTGAAACTCTTAATAATATGAGTGGAAATCTTGCAATTGGGCATGTTCGCTATTCTACTTCTGGTGAAAGCTTAATTCAAAATGCACAGCCGCTCGTTTTTAAATACAGTGAGGGAGATTTGGCTGTTGCTCATAACGGTAATCTCATCAATGCCAGAATTGAACGAGAAGTTTTACAGGATCAAGGAAGTATTTTTCAAACAACAACAGATACTGAAGTTATTGCCCACCTCATCGCAAGGTCAAAAAGAAAACGATTTGAAGAAGCAGGCCCCCATATACTTAATAGAATCGATGGCTCATTCGCCTTATTAGTAATGACAGAAAAGCAGATGCTCATTGCTCTTGACCGCCATGGTTTACGGCCACTCTCTCTAGGAAAAATCGGTGACGCCGTAGTTGCTGCTTCTGAAACTTGCGCCTTAAATGCGGTTAATGCGAAGTTTTGGCGAGATGTTGATCCTGGTGAGTGGCTACTTATTAACGAAAGCGGAATTCAAACAGGACGTTTTGCACCAAAAGAAGAGCTATCGCTTTGTTCGTTTGAGTTTGTTTATTTTGCACGCCCTGATAGTGTCATCCAAGGCAGAAGCGTCTTATCAATTCGTAAAGAATTAGGTCAGGTTCTTGCAAAGGAACATCCGACAGAAGCAGATGTCGTCGTCGCCGTTCCCGATTCTAGCGTTCCTGCAGCTATAGGTTTTTCTCAGCAATCCGGGATTCCTTATGAAATGGGACTGATTAAAAACCCATATACCGGTCGTTCTTTCATTGAGCCAACACAAGAACTACGCGAGCTTGCTGTGCGGCTCAAATTAAGTACTGTTCAAGAAATTCTTGTAGGAAAAAGAGTCATACTTGTTGATGATTCAATCGTCAGAGGAACAACGAGTAAACGGATTGTCCAGCTCATCCGTGATGCCGGTGCCAAGGAAGTTCATGTCCGCATAAGTTCACCAATGGTTCGCAATCCTTGTTATTATGGAATTGATATGCCGACGAAGGAAGAATTGTTTGCAAATCGTCATGAACATGAACGAGCTATGGGACAATCAATCGGTGCTGATACATTGGCCTTTTTAAGCACCGAGGGGTTACTAGAGGTTGTCGATGTAAACCTCGCAGATACAAGCAACAGATGTATTGCATGTTTTAGCGGGGCCTACCCGACAAAACTTTATCTAAAATAGAATTGTAAAATTCTAACCATCAAAGCCTAACAAGGTGCGTGTATCAATTTCGTGCCTTGTTACTCCTCTCCCTTTCATCTTTTACGACATTTTGCTAAGGATTCCAATTTATACATAATCCCTCTCTGTTAGGTAAAACATAACAAATAAGAGGGATGAATATGGCCAAAAACAATAACTTTCATATTAAACCGTTGGAATTAAATGTTTCATTTATATCATATGTTTTCGCGAGTGCTATTCTCATTATTCCAAGAACGTTAGCACAAGAAGTTGGAACAGCAGATGGCTGGATTTCCTTATTAATCAATGGCCTTCTTTTAGCTATTTTAATTAGTGTCTATACTAGACTACAACGTAATTATCCTCAACAGACATTAACCGCTTACATACGTAAAGGAAAAGTTGGTAAATGGGTAGCAAATATCTTTGTGTGTATTGCCGTTTTTTACTTTTTAATAGCAATTGGAGTTGTCGTTCGAGTTTTATCTGATACAACTGAAATGTATCTTTTAACTCAGACACCATCAGAAGTAATTGTAGCTATTATGTTACTCGTAACGTCTTATGCTGTTTCTAAAAGTGTACAAGGTGTTGTCCATCTTCATTTAATGTTTCTACCATTGATTGTTGCCGTTTTACTTTTTGTCATTGTGTTTAATATTGGGAATATGAAACTTGGTGAAGTGTTACCAATCTTACCTGAAGGCGTTTCTCCTGTATTCAAAGGAATATTACCAAGTGCTTTTCCATATTATGGTGGTTTTCCCATTTATCTCGTATTGATGTCATATTTGAAAAAAGAAGATTTAAAGGTTGTACCATTAACGATTTCGTCTTTAATTGTAACAGTCGTCTTTATCATGATCACGATTAGTTGTTATGCTGTTCTGACAGTAGATATGACGAAAGTAGTTACATACCCTACAATGGAAATAGCTAAAGACATTGAAATTATTGGGTTCCTTGAGCGATTTGAACCAATATTGTTATCGATCTGGATTATGACACTATTTACAACCATTTCAACACACAAACTATTATGTATTGTCATGCTAGAAGAAGCATTTAACAAAAATGAAAAGTCAAAATCTTTACCAGCCATTATTAGTTTTCTTGCATTTCTCATTGCATTTCTTCCTGACAATATGGCTGAAGTCGGGGAGCTTTCACAACTTGCTGCAAAATTAGCAATCATTGTTTCAATATCGGGAGTTGCTATTGCTTATATCGGTTTGCGGACAAGCCATTGATATGAAGTTCTTCCATACAAAACCTGTTACTTCAATTATTCTGAATTTGTTCTATTCATCCTTTTTATTACAGCTTCCTTAGGGTCCCAACAGTTAAACTGATATTTTGGATTTGTTGCATATCCAAGTCTGCGACAGTGGTAGGTTGTTTTCTGACCACTGTTTTTTTCTACACGGAACCATTTACAGCTTGCACAGCAGTGATAACGATTCATACTGATCCCTCATTCTTTCATATTATTTGCTAAATAATCTATTAATCTTGCTATTATAATAACAATAATTCTAAATAATGATAACAAAAATTGTGAAAAAGCGTATAGATAATAGGATAAGAGGGCCTCTTTGGTAGCAAAATGGAGAGAAGGTTATTACAGGTGGATTTACTGTTATTACTTACTACGATCTTAAAGATGACCGTCATTATTGCAATTGGCGTGTTTATAGGAAGGAAAATTCCATTAACGGTCGATGTGAAGAAATTACTCATTTTTATATTACTGAATGTTGCTTTACCCGGCTTGATTTTCACAGGAATTTTTCAATTGAATGTCGAGGATAACTTACTTCGTTTAGTATTTGGCTTGTTTTTTTTATCGGTATGTATTAATGTCATTGGTATTTTGCTAAGTTTTTTTATGACAAAAATTTTTAGAGTGTCAGGGGAAGAATCGTGGCAAATAAGTGTATTGTCAGCTTTAGGAAATACTGGCTTAATCGGCATTCCCCTATGTGCAATTTTATTTGGAGCAAAGGGGGCCTTTTTTGCAGCAATTATTGATACAGGAATGACCTTTGTTTTGTGGACTTTTGGAGTGATGTTATTACAAGGAAAAAGTAAGATGAGTTTGGGATTATTTAAGCCATTATTAAATATGCCGATGGCGGGCATTGTCATCGGTTTATCAATGGTCATGTTGAATATTCAACCACCTTCCTTCGTCCTTGACGTGACAGGATCATTAGCCAGCTTAGCTACACCATTAGCAATGATCTATATCGGTATGCTTATTCATACGATATTAAAAGAGAAAACAACTGTTTCCATAAAAACGATCACAATCGCAGTAACGATAAAACTAATCATCTTCCCTCTATTGGCATTACTCGTTGTTTCCTTTGTCCCATTGCCGCATGATATAGTCATTATTTTGCTTGTTCAAGCAACAATGCCAACAATCACCACGGCGCCGATTATTTTTGCGAAGTATCATGCCGATGAAAAAACGGCAGCAATGGTTACGATTTTTTCGACGATTTCTTCATTATTAACGATTCCAGTGATGATGTATGTAATCATTACAATTTTGAAGCTGTAATATGCTTAAATATTGTTAGAGCCCACTTCATTGTGCTGAAGTGGGCTTTTTGCTTATTATTTTTAATTTACAAGATTAAGAAAAAAACCTCCTCTCACTCAAATGTTTCATAATGGACGAGTTCGTTTTTTGGTATCATCTGTTTCTTTTTCGGATTTTCTTTCACGTATCCTAAGCCTAAAATTGCCAGGATGCGGCGATCCTTTGGTATTGTTAATGCATCTCTGACATAGCCTTCTCTTTGTTCTGATTCTTCATTATCAGTTGTATTTAAAATTGCTCCGAACGCACATCCTACTCCTTCATTAACTGCTGAGAGCCAAATATAGCCACTAGAGATTGAGCCATCTTGAAGCCAGTATTTACTAATATTGGGACGTCCGGTAATAACAATAGCTGCTTGTGACTCCTTTAACCACTTTACATAAGGAGTCGCTTCTGACAGGTGATCAAGCATCTTTCGCTCTTGGACAACGATAAACTCTCTGGAAGGTAAGTTATTTCCAGTTGGTGCCAGAATCGCCACTTCAACAATCGAATCGAGCACCTCACTCGGGATGGGTCGATTTGAAAAACTAGTAATTTCACGGCGATTACTGACTACTTGATTAAATTCCATAATCATACTCCCCCTATAAAAAATTATTTTGATCGATTTACTCCAATTTAAGCAAATCTGTTAAATAAATACAATAATTCTTTTTTATTTGAAAATAATTTACTACCATACAAAGAAGAGACGTAAATCACATTGATTTTCGTCTCTTTTTTTATTTGTTAAAGAGCTTCATGCTCATACTTTGTTAGGGGTTTTTCTAAATAAAATAATTTAGAAGGTTTTCTACTCCGCCATACATTCATCATGCTTTTCAAATTTATTGCTAGGCATTGCCCCTACTATTCCATGGTGGTCAGCGTACATATACTTTACATCTTGAACTGTCATATTTTCATGTTGCAATAATTTCTGCCCGAAGTTGAATGTTCCATAGGCATTGCTGTTTCGAGTTGTATTTTCCTCCATTGCAAAAGCTTGAGCTGATCCCATGATGACCATTGACGCCGCTATTACTGTTACAACGATTTTCTTCATTATCATCATCTCCTTTTCTAATTGAATAATATGATTAAATTTTGAAGAAATAATGAAGAGATTTTGACAAAAAAAGTAATTCGCTTTAACTATTTCCATAATTCAATAAATAAACAGTCATAAAAAATCGGATGATGCTCTAGAGATACCTTAATCATTTGTGTAATAGAATAAATGCTTGATATTTTTTCAAAACCTTGAAAACACGAATATTAAAACGTTGACATTAACTTAATGTTTGGTTTATTATTCTTTATGGAAGAAAAAATGTGCAATATTTGATTCGTATATCCTCAATAATACGGTTTGAGGGTCTCTAGAAGGAACCGATAATTCCTAACTACGAATGGATGGCAGACGTCTATCCATTTTTGTAGTTAGGATTTTTTTGTTTTTTTGGCACATTAATGGTGTACATACTTATTGGAGGTTTACAATGGAGAAATTTTTTAATTTAAAAGAGCATGGGACTACGCCAAGAACTGAGTTTATTGCCGGGATAACAACCTTCCTAACAATGGTTTATATTATCATTGTTAATCCCGCTATCTTATCCTCAGCAGGGGTTCCGTTTGAACAAGTATTCATGGCAACCATCATATCTGCAGTCATTGGTACATTATATATGGGATTATTTGCTAAATATCCTATCGCGATCGCACCAGGAATGGGTATGAATGCTTATTTCGCAAGTGTCGTCGCTACCCATGGTGTGCCTTATCAAGTTGTTTTTGGTACCGTTTTTTTAGCTGGGGTTCTATTTGTAATCTTATCGCTCACATCAATAAGGGAAGTATTAATTAAAGCAATTCCCAATTCATTAAAATATGGAATCACATCAGGAATTGGGTTATTTATCGCTTTTATTGGCTTGAAAATGTCAGGGATTGTTGTTCCTAATCCTGATACGATGGTCACATTTGGTGATTTGCATCAGCCGGTAACCATCTTATCTTTATTCGGCTTATTTCTCACTCTTATTTTGTTAGCTAGAAAAATTAATGGAGCTCTATTTATTGGTATGATTATAACCGGAGTTGTTGGCTATTTCTTTAATCTGCTTCACTTTGACGGTGTTGTTTCAATGCCGCCAACACCAGTGTTCTTTGATTTAGATATTGCCGGCGTATTTTCTTACGGCTTGTATACAGTTGTATTTGCCTTTTTACTTGTAACTATTTTTGATACGACGGGAACAATGATCGGTGTCGCTGAACAAGCAGGTTTAATGAAAGAGGGCAAATTCCCAAGAGCAAAAAATGCACTAATGGCTGATGCATTAGCAACTACAGTCGGCTCAACATTCGGTACGAGTCCATCAAGTGCTTACATCGAGTCCTCAGCAGGGGTTGCTGCGGGCGGTCGAACTGGTTTGACTGCAGTTGTTGTCGCTATTCTCTTCATACTTGCGATGTTCTTCTCACCGATTATCGCTGCGATTTCATCGTTGCCAGCGATCACAGCGCCTGTACTTATTATTGTCGGATGCTTTATGATGGAAGGACTTTCTCGTATTGATTGGAAAACATTTGATGATGCATTCCCGGCATTTGCGATTATTTTAACGATGCCGTTAACATCAAGTATTGCAACAGGGATTGCTATTGGTTTTATTACGTATCCATTAATGAAGCTTGTAAGCGGAAAAGGAAAAGAAGTACACCCTATTTTATACGTATTCGGTGTAATCTTCATTATTCAAATGATCTTCTTCCCTGCCCACTAATAAGAAAAGTGCAGGTCTTAAGTTAGATACCGGCATATTTTCTTTATTTAATAACGAACAAAAAAAAGGATCATGCAAGCGAAAACTGCTGCACGATCCTTTTTTTTGTTCTATACTTTAAACTTTGCAATTACGGAATTCAATTGATCAGCCATTCGGGCAAGTGCCTGTGCGGATGACGATATTTCCTCCATTGATGCAAGCTGTTCTTCAGTAGCTGAGGACACCTCTTGAGTGCCCGATGCAGTTTGTTCGGCTGCTCGTGAAATGAACTGTATCGATTGGACAATTTGCTCTGAACCATCAGATATTTGTTGTACAGCAGTAGAAACTTCTTGAATTTGCGATGTCACATTATTGACTGAATGCTCAATCTCTTGGAATGATTCTCCTGCAGTGTTGACTACTTTAATACCGGAGCTGACTTCATTTGTTGCAATTTCCATCGACTGAATCGTCTTCTCAGTTTCAACCTGAATCATTGAAATAATCTCAGACACTTTGTCAGCAGATTGGGCTGACCGCTCAGCCAATTTGCGTACTTCATCAGCCACAATAGCAAATCCTCGTCCGTGCTCTCCTGCTCTGGCAGCCTCAATTGCTGCGTTTAATGCTAATAAATTAGTTTGTTTAGCAATCTCAGTAATCACTTCAATAATTTGTCCGATTTGTTCTGATCGTTTGCCTAATCCTTTTACAACGTCTGATAAATCATCAAATGTTGAATTTATCGAGTTCATTTGTTGTACTGCTGTATGAATAGATTGACCACCTTCAGCTGCTTTTTCTGTTGCTTCGACTGCGGCTTGTGATACACTCTTTGCATGTCTGGCGATTTGTTGAACGCCCCCACTCATCATATCTACAGTAGACGACGTTTCTTCAATACTTTGAACTTGGCGGTCCATCTCAATACCAACTTCTTGAACGGTTGTCGTAATGGCGATAGCACTGCTATTGTTTTGCTCGGCACTTGCTGTTAGTTGCTCGGCTGAAGCTGCTACCTGTTCAGCACTTGTGCCAATTTGCTCTATAAGTCCTTTAAAATTATCAGCCATGTGATGCAAATTTGCTGCTAATTCACCAATTTCATCTTTGTTTTTAACTGTTACTTTTTCCGCTGCTAAATCCCCGCTTGCCAATGCTTTTGCATAATCAATGAGCATTGTAATTGGTTTTGTTTTTCTTCTTATAAACCAAATTGTTAAGAGACAAGCAACAGCCATTGGCAGTAAACCAAGTAAAAAACTGTCTTTCACGGAAGCCCATGTTCTCTCACTCACAATTTCTGCGTTAAAATCAATGGCATTAAAAGCAATGATTTCTTTCGTTGGGTCATGGTCTTGAAAAATTGGGGCATAACCAGTAATTCGCTTCATTCCACCATACTCATATATTTCTGAATATTGAGGGTGCCTCGTTTTTAAAATTAATTCAATGGCATCTTTATCAATGTAAAACTGATCTCCGGCTTTAAAGCCCTGACGCTCTAAATTCGTATCACCAACGACAATCATCCCATCCTCAAGGAGTACATATTGCGTTTCAAAAATTTGTTTATGATCTGTCGTCCAGTCTAATGTTTGTTGAAGTTGTGCTACGTCTTTTTCTCCACGAATAATTGCTCCTAGTTCATTTGGATCAATTAATCCAGTTGTAATGTTTGCACATCCAACAGCTTCGATCCCAGCTGCTTCGTAAGTTTTTGAATAGCTGACTAAGTAGTTGGATATTGAAGTAATGATCATCGAAAGAAAGATAATACAAACAATTATGATTCCAAGTTGACCAGTTAGTGTTTTATTCATATGACTAAGCTCCTTATGTAGTTTAATTATTAAATTATTATAAATATAATTAATAGACTATTTTACTTTATGGTAATCGTTAAATATGTTTATAACTGTGATAAAAGTCACACCATCATCAAATTTTACCTTCCTTTGCTACAAAAAACAACAAAAAAAGAATCCGAAGTTGTCCATCATCGAATTCCTCTTTATTACTTTATTTCTTATATATATTTCTACTTTCACATATCTCGATAAGAGTCATAATCCTTTATTTTATCTTGTTGATCCTTTCGGTTAACTTCTACAAAACCCCACGTTGTTGTTGGGTCTTTTGGTCTTTTCAGTTCCACAAAAACGATAAATGCAATGACAAAAAAGTAGCTGATTGCTACAATAGGCCACCATGTTTGAAGCCATCCCAATTCCACGGAAATCACCACCTACTCTATGAGAGTACTATTTGAACATTTTGTTAACTTTTATACAGTATATGAAATTTTTGCGAAAAAAATACTCCGTTAGGACAATTTATGTCATATATGTCTAAAAACGCATTGAATCCTTCATATTGGGCAAGATAAATTTGTTTGAATTACAATATTGATCAGTAGCAGGTGATATGATGTTTTATACATTTGAAAAAAAAGTACTAAACCGTTTAGTGGCCTTATGTATCATCATTATTCCATTGACAATGGCAGGAAGAAATTATCGGAAATGGATGCTAAGTTTTTTACTGAACTCATATTCAAATATTTTTGTTGCTCCTTTCTTAGCGAAAAAAGGTTATTTAAAATACCCGGTAAGATTACTTCCATCTATATATAAAAGCAGTATCATTTATGATTATATTTTCTGTTCATTATTTTCTACGTGGTTTTATCGAGCTACTTACCAAGATCATTGGAAAACTATTTTACGAAAAGCTTGGCTTTTTATCTTGCCACAAGTATTAACTGAAATCTGGATGGAGAGAAACACTAACCTTATTCGCTATAGGAATGGATGGACATGGTTTCATTCATTGATCACGATCACATTCGCTAAATATTTCTTTCGCCTAATACTCTACATCATGGATCAAAATGATAGGCAAAAAGCAAATTAATATTATTTCTTAATACGATAGAAACGACCTTTATCTTACTATTCGATAAAGGTCGTTTCTATATTATGAAATTTAAAAGTGTTCCGGGTTTTCTTTGCTTCATATAATGCCATATCAGAATTCTTGAGGAGAGATAAATAATCGGTACCATGCTGTGGATACATAGCAATACCGATACTCGTTGCTATATTGAAGGTGATTCCATTCACACATAATGGATCTTGAAGAGAAGATATGATTCGTTCTGCTATACAAGCGATTTTCTCTTCATTGTTATCGCGAATAAGAATTGTAAACTCGTCACCACCTTGTCTTCCCATCAGATCGGTTTCACGTATTGTTTGACTGACTCTTCTTACAAATTCAATCAGAACTAAATCTCCAATATCATGTCCATAATTGTCATTAATGTACTTGAACTTGTCCATATCTAAATAAAACACTGAAAACCGGGAATCGGGTTCGTTAATTGATTCTGTTACGATTTGTTCAAACATTCTCCGATTTGGCAAGCTTGTCAGCTCATCATGGAAAGCTAAAAACTTTAGCTTTTCCTTCAGTTCAGTTGTTTCATTCAATACACCGCGAATATAATAAAATGTGAAGATAAAACCGATAATTGACAATGTCATTAAAAACAATCCTAATAATAAATAACGTTGAAAATTCATATGCTGGTGCAGAAGCAAGTTTCTATATCCTGCGTAGGTTTCATCCATAAATGGCTGCAAATACTTTGCGTTTAACTCTTCAATTTCAGCATTAGCATTAATTAACCAAACATGGGATTGCAAATCGTTATTTTCACGACTTAGCTCAAGCATTGTTTCAAACACCTTCCAAAACGCTTGCCAGTCTGTTCTAAAACTTGAATAGGCTTCTGGATTATTAATAAATGTCATATTTCGCACAATCCTATTAATTAAATCGTTCATCTCGCGAATTGTAAGTACAATTTCCTGTTCATAAAGATCCATTGTCTCTTCATTTTGGGACAAAATGTGCTTTTGTGCTAAGAAACTTAATGAGAAGGTTAATTGTTCTAATTCAAACAGACTCTCTCCGACTTCATAATACTCAATATGCAACGATGAACTTTCTTGGTAGTTTTCATAAGCGTTATATAAGGCAAAGCATGAGCTAAAGAGCATGAGCAGAAATAAACTGAAAAAGGGGATATAGATTTTAGTTTTCATTTCCATCGTCTATTCCCCCATTAATGAGATATTTTATTAATCCATTTCTTTTTCAATAAATTTTCAACTTCAGCTGCTGGCAAAGGCGGACTATAATAATATCCTTGTCCAAGACGGCAGCCATTATTAATGAGAAAATCAACTTGTTCTTTCTTTTCGATCCCCTCAGCGATTAAATTAAATTCTAAATGCTCACCCATCTCAATCATTGTTTTAATTAACGAAGCCGTTGTTCTGCGGGTTGTAATTTCATTAACGAATGATTTATCGATTTTTACATTATCTATCGGCAGATTACTTAGTACACTTAATGATGAGTAGCCTGTACCAAAATCATCAATCGAGATTTTTACCCCTAGTGTTTTTAAGTCGTGAATAATTGCAGTCGATTTACTTATGTTTTGCATGACACTTTCGGTAATTTCTAACCCTAAATAATGTGGTGGTAATCGATGTTTAAACAATGTTTGATTAACGATATCAACAAAACGACGGTCTTCAAATTGCAACGCGGATACATTGACTGCCATTTTAATATGAATACCACAGTCCTTCCATAGCTTGTTTTGCCGACATGCTTCATCTAAAATCCATTTCCCTAATGAAACAATTAGACCACTTTCTTCAACGATGGGGATAAATTCCACCGGCGAAATCAAACCTAATTCAGGGTGCTTCCAGCGCACGAGAGCTTCAACCCCGTAAATTTCACCTGTATCGATATGGAGCTTCGGCTGATACACTAAATAAAATTCATTGTTTTCGATTGCTTTTCGTATATCCTGCTCAATTCTAATTTTCCGCTCAAGCACCTCTTCATTGTCTTCCATATAAAATTGATAGGTGTTTTTTCCATTTTTCTTTGCTAAATACATCGCCCGGTCTGCTTTTGAGTTTAATAGTTCTTTCTTTTGTCCGTCTCTTGGACACAGGCTTATTCCGATACTCGGTGTCGTATAAAAGTTTTTATTATTAATCATAAATGGTGTTGAGAACGCTTGAAGAATCCGTTGCGACACATTGCGAACATGATTTTCATCAATTTTTTCTAGCAATATTGCGAATTCATCACCGCCAAGCCGTGCGACGAGATCCCTTTCGCGGACACAATTTGTAAGCCTATGTGCGACTTGCTTTAACAAAGTATCACCCGCTTCGTGCCCCATCGTGTCGTTAATAAATTTAAAACGATCTAAGTCAATAAAAAGTACGGCAAGCGTTTGATTGCATTTTTGGCAGTGTTCCACAGCTTCTTCCAGCTTTTCGCTGTACATATAGCGATTAGGTAAATCGGTTAGTGAATCATGATAAGCCATATATTTAATTTTCTGTTCATACTCTTTCTTGCTTGTTACATCATTTCCTACAACGAGGGTAGCTGATGCACCTTGATAAGAAAACTGTTTTCCAACCATTTCTAAATGAATGATTTTACCATCAGGCCTGACAAGTTTGTATTCAATAAATGTATTTTCCCCCATCCCCTGCTGAATTTTTTCATTTCTCGCAATAGCCTTTTCCCGATCTGAAGGATGAATAAAGTCATAGATCGATCTGCCAATTAATTGTGAAGAGTCATTAACACCTGCAAGTCGAACAGTTGTTGGATTTGCATACACAATTTTCTCATCTTGATGAATCATAATCATATTTGGTGATAATTCCACAACACTGCGAAAGCGGTTTTCACTTTCCTGAAGCAGGTCTTCAGTTTGTTTTCGTTCCGAAATATCTACAATAAAACCATTTATTTTTTCTACTTTATCATTGTTTTTATCGAAAATTGGTGTCCCCGACATATACACCCATATTGGAATGCCATTTGTTGTAACAAAACGAACCTCTGTATTTGCAATTTCTCCTGACATTACCGTTTCATAAAACTCAAGTCCTGCTTTGCGATCTTCTTCATGGAGAGTGCTTGTCCAAAATGAGTAGTCTTCATAAAATTGCTCGACAGTATATCCCAAAAGTGTCTCAATTCCTTTTGAGACATAGATTCTTTTGTTGACAACGTCGTTTGTCCAAACTGTTGCATCAATACTATTAAAAAATTGTTGAAGCTCTTTATTTAGCATAGGTAACTCCTTTAGAAATCCATTTGTAACTATTGCTTCCTTTAATTTGCCCTTTTTTTCTATGGTTAAACAAGCTGGTGTTCATTATAGCGTTCTAGGGTATTGAAACACAACTAATTGGTATTGAGTAAAAACGAAAAAAGTTAAAGAGTAAAATGGGTAATATTGTATAAAATAACCTCAGACTACGCAATTATTGGAGTGGAGTTAGACATGAAAACTGAATTTCAACAATCAAATCGGTTTGTTTATACGAAGAAAAACCTTTGGTCCGGGATATTATTTGGATTAGGGTTTATTGCTTTTTTTGATGAAATGGTTTTTCATCAACTTCTTCACTGGCACCATTTTTATGACAAATCAACAACTAACATTGGTTTAATTTCAGATGGATTGTTCCATGCTTTTAGTTGGTTTGCAACAATTGGAGGGCTTTTTTTATTTGCGGATTTGAAACGGAGAAATGCTGTATGGCTGACTAGGTGGTGGGGCGGTGTTCTTCTAGGGGCAGGGATCTTTCAATTGTATGATGGAACGGTTCAGCATAAACTTATGCGTCTGCATCAGATTCGTTATGTTGAGAATGTTATCATCTATGACATTGTTTGGAACATCATCGCAGTTGTACTTATTATCGTTGGAGCAATTCTTGTCTACCGAACTCGTCAACTTTCTGAGCTAGGAGTGACACTTACAAATGAATAATCACACTCACAGCATGGCCGCAGGAGACGTCTCGTTGATGGAGCTACTATTGATTTTCCCGTTATTATTCTCACTTTTCTTCTATTTAATTGCAATTGTGCTCGCCAATCAAAATGATCGTAAAAAATGGCCAATTTTTCGAACACTGTCATTTGTTACTGGTATTATTTGTGTTCTCATAGTAGTTACAGGACCAATAGCTGAGTTGGCTCATAAAAGCTTTACGATGCATATGCTTTGTCATCTCTTGTTAGGGATGATTGCTCCTCTACTTATTGTAATAGCTTCTCCAGTAACTGTTGTATTACGAACATTGCCTGTTTCCTTTTCGAGAAGGATGACACGATTGTTAAAAAGCCGAGTTGCTCGTTTTTATACAGATCCTGTTGTTGCATCAATCTTAAATATTGGTGGGTTATGGCTTCTTTATACGACTCCATTGTTTGTAAAAATGCATGAAAGCATGCTGCTATATGCACTGATTCATCTTCATGTTTTTGCAGTTGGGTATTTATTTACTTTATCAATGATCCCTTATGAACCTGTTCCACACAAAGCAAGATTTGCTTACCGCTCAGTTGTCTTGATCATTGCGATCGCTGGCCACGGTATCTTATCGAAATACCTATACTCTCACCCGCCGCTTGGCATTTCAACGCACGATGCCGAAAACGGAGCGATGCTGATGTATTATGGTGGAGATCTCATTGATGCTGTCATTATATTTCTATTTTGCTGTCAGTGGTTTAAGGCGACCCGACCAAAGTCATTGGTTCACTCTATTTCACAATCCAACATAACTTCTAATTAATAGGGGCAAATATCCCCCTACTAGTTTTTTATTTTTGTATTGTTATATTCTTGTTGATATTGATCATTTCAAAGAGATTAATGATCATTACAGTCATGAGGTCGGGGATTCCGTGTTAAAGGAATTCTCCTTACTTCTGAATAAGAATGTACGGAATGGCGATTATTTTTCCCGTTGGGGCGGTGAGGAATTTTTAATACTGGCAACAAATCAAAATCAGTATCAGGCACAAAAATTGGCTGAAAGATTAAGAGAGAAAATCGAAAACCATCCGTTTTCCCATGTGAAGAAAGTAACCGCTAGCTTTGGCAACTCAGAACTGACTGATCAAGATGATATTTCACCATTTATCTCGCGCGCTGATAAAGCGTTATACCTATCGAAAAAAATGGACGAAATAAAGTCACCTTATCTACTAATCCAAAAACTGAATGACAACAGTTGACGCGAAGCTTAGGCTTTGCGTTTTTTTGTGATTATGTTTTTGAAGATGTGAGGCAATACTTCCTTAAAAAAGGAGGTTTCACAATGACTATGCCTTATATCTCCGTCGGAAACGGCGAACCGATTATTTTTATACACGGCTTAGGTAATAACAAACATCTATGGGATTCACAACACGAGCTTTCTTCTAGGTATCAATTAATCATTCCAGACTTAAGAGGTCATGGTGAAAATATCGATCACACTAATATTACCTTACCGAATGTAGCCGCTGATATTCTGGAATTATTGAATTCCTTATCCATTGAATCGGCCACGTTTTGCGGATTATCTATGGGCGGGCTTGTTACGCTTGAAGTTTATAAGCAAGCTCCTGACCGGGTAAAATCATTAATATTAGCAAACACAACTGCTTACTGTGTACCATGGCTAATTCATCCAAACAAGTATACAAATATTCGAAACCAGACGATAGAACAGACAAAAGCGTCTATTATAGAACGATGTCTACAAAAAAAAGACAAAGCCATTCTTCAAAAAACCGAAAAAAGCTTTACCATTCACCGTGAAGCATTCATTCAAACAGCAAAGCATTGTTCGAAAGCCAATTATTCATATATCTTGCCGTTTATTCATGTGCCGACGTTAATTATTAATGGTGTTTATGACCAAATTACACCTCCTTTGCTTTCTTATCAACTGAAATGGGGAATTCCACATGCACGACTACGTACTTTATACAATGGACACTTATCAAATATAGAGAATAGTCAGCAGTTCAACAAGCTTATTAAAGAGTTTATGGCAGGAAAGGCACTTAATGAATACAACGTTTTATCATCTTTTTTTCATAAGTACATCGATCATTGTTTCAGTTACTACCGGGAACTTCAAAAAGTGAGTTACAAATGGTTGACATTAGGAATGAAATAGATTAAAGCTGACAGTGAAAGGACATTTTAGCGTCAGCTTCTTTTGACCAAACTTCTGTTTCTTCGTCAAAATGTTAACAATTGTGTATAAGATTTCTACATTTAGCCGTGAGTAATCAAAAACAAAGTATATTTTCAAGCATTACGGTGAAGTTATATACGAAAAGCTATTTACATTTATAGGAGATTTTTATGCAAAATTTTATCAGAACAATTTGGTTTACTTTGCTAACAGGCTTTGTAATCCCGTGGCTATCGACAATTCCTCTCTTTAAAAGAAAGAAAGAAATTATTATTGTTATGGCCCCTATTGCAGCACTTTTAGCTATTTTTGTCGATGCATTTGGAAGTTATTTGAAATTATGGGGGCATACACCTAAATTTAAATTACCTAACATCTCGATGCTTCCTCAAGATTTCGGAATCTTCCCTGTTTTATCTGCTTGGATGATTTACTTCATTGATATAAAGGGTAAAAGTTCACGTTTTGTTATCTTTCTATTTTCACTCCTCACGATTGGACTCGAATCCATTGGACTTGCATTAAAGACATTCACATACAAAAATGGTTGGAACATGATCTTTGCCTATATCTCTTATGCTGTCGCCTATTTGCTTATGTTTATGTATTATACGCTATTAAGGAAAGTGAATATATTAACCAGGAGTGAGACATTATGAAAAAAATTGCCATTGTTGGTGCGGGTATTTCAGGTACGGCATGTGCATACCGCTTAGAACAATTAGGATTTACTGGACAATTAGACATTTTTGATAATAAAGAAGGACCCTTTGCTTGTAATACGTATCCAGAACTCATTCCTGAAATTCTTCACCGTCCGATTTCTGATTTTGCTTCTTACCTCAATGATCAATACGGGCTAACGATAAAACCAGCTTGTCGTATTCTTCATAGTACAAAATTTCTTGATAAGGAAAGTAATGATTTTCTAACATCAACAGATAATATTAATATCGTTGAACACGTCATCTACAAAGATAATGATGTTGATCAACATAATATAGGAAAGTGATACAGACAATATGAAACCATCGACGACTGAAGCAGTATATTGGAGTGTTGGCTTACCTGGTGTAGCACAACTTTTAAATAAAAAATATTTGAAAGGAATCGTGTTTATTATCTTGGAGTTTATGGTGAATGTTAATGCCAATTTAAATCAAGTTATTGTCTTAAGCTTTCAAGGTAAAATAGCTGAAGCGATTACAATCACTGATTATCAGTGGATCATGTTTTATCCGTGTATTTATATGTTTGCCATTTGGGACGCCTATGTAGATGCAGGTGGAAACAGAAAAAAATTCCCGATTACCGTCCTTGCTGCTTACCTTGGAACATTAGGTGTCGTTTATTCAAATGTTTTTCATATGAATGGTATTTATCTAGGACCAATTTGGCTTGGAATTTTTGGTTTAATTCTAGGGGCATTGTTAGGAAAGCTATTGCATAAAACATTTATGAAACCAAACTATCAATGATTAATCATTCCTTCTATCCCTCAATTTAATTTTTTTTAGAAAAAAGTGAAACTTATTTTATTTTAATTCGTATATACTTTACAATAGTATCGTGAGTGAACCTACTTCACTTACATGCTTGAAATCATCTATTAATCTATGGAGGGAATACATTTTGAAAAGACTATTAGCAGCAATCATGATGGCAGTACTTGTTTTTTCACCGGTTGGAGATGTTGTGTTTCAAGATCAATCAACAGCTGTTGAAGCAAAGGGCTATAAATCAGGGAAGAAAAGTTTCAACAACAATATTAAAAGCACAAACGACAACAATACGAATGTCCAACAAAATAATAAGCAGCAAGATGCAACAACAACACCTGCAAAAACAACGACTAATACGAATACACCAGGTGGTGGATTTCTGTCAGGTGGCTTAATGAAAGGGTTAATGATTGGTGGACTTGCTGGTTTACTATTCGGTAGCCTGTTTGCAAACTTAGGAGTACTAGGTTCAATTCTTGGTTTACTTGTTAATGTTCTAGCTATTGTTGTTCTTATCGCGGTCGTCCGTAAAATTTATGTCTTCTTCAAAGAGAAGAAAGAAAAAGAGGAAGCGAATCCATGGCGCAGTTAATTCTATCTGAACAAGAAGTCATTAATGCTTTATGTGCCTATGTTTCCCGGAAAAAACAAGTAAAACCTGAGGAAGTAGAAGTCGAACTTCTCTATGATGATGACTACGGTTTTTCAGCAGAAGCCTATGTGCACGGAATGAAACAAGTGTTAATTACAGCAAATATGATCGAAGCCATCAGATTTTGGCTTGACGTCTACTTGAACAGAGACCCCTATTCGGGAATTGAACTGATTCTTGATGATGAAGAAGGTATCATTGCAAAGATTGGATAAAGATGAAAAGCATCGTTTTCAATACTGAAAACGATGCTTTTTTTGACGTCATTTTTTTGGCATTTTTTGGTGTCACATTTTTTGGTGTCAGACACCGTCCATGGACATTTACCCGCATCTGTCCATTAGGGGTGCCTGACACCAATTTAGACACCAATTTACTAGACACTAATTTGCTCAACTTGCTTATCTTTTGTTAGGAACCAGCCGACTACGGCAATTCCTATGAGGATGAAATAAAAGATAAGTTTCCATTCAGTAGAATGAACAAATTCATGTGAAATAATACCTACTTCTTTATGGCCTAATGTTAGAACGGCAAGCTTTACACCTACCCAACCAACAATTGAAAATGCGGCTATTTCAAGACCCGGCTTCTTGTGAAGTAAAGAAACAAAGAAATCAGCGGCAAAACGCATAATAATCAAACCGATAAAGCCCCCGGCAAAGATAACGAGAAATTTTCCTCCGTCCAAACCACCGATATTTGGTAGATTCGTATTTGGAAGAACCATTGCTAAGGCTACAGCAGCCAAGATTGAATCTACCGCAAATGCAATATCAGCTAATTCTACCTTGAAAACGGTTGCCCAGAAGCCCGCTTTCTTTTTTTCTTCTCCCTCAATATTTTCGCCTTTCGGACGGAATACGAGTTTCCTAATATTATGATTCACAGCAATGAATAAAAGGTACAACGCACCAATCGCTTGAATTTGCCACACTCCAACGAGAAATGAAATAGCAAATAATGAACCAAATCGGAAAACAAATGCACCAGCAAGACCGTAAAATAGCGCCTTTCTTCTTTGCTCTGGTGGAAGATGCTTCACCATGATTGCCAAAACAAGAGCATTATCAGCTGCTAACAATCCTTCAAGGACAATAAGTACGAGTAAAACCCAGCCATACTCTATTAATATCGAAATCTCCACTGCAACTTCCTCCTCTTATCGATTATATTTTTCTATCAAGCTGATACTTTTCGATTAACTCTTTTGGTGCCCACTTCACCATTCTTTCAATAATTAAACTGACGATCACTGCATCATCAACAATTCCAACTACAAATAAAAAGTCTGGAATGACGTCGTATGGAAAAAAGGCATATCCAAAAATAAGTGCTATACTAATTAACTTTTTAGAGAGATGTACTTCTCTTGATATGAAAAAGTCTTTGACAAATGGCAACGACCTCCAAAATCTTAGTACAAATTTCATCCGCTTTAAAAACTTCATTCTCTGTTCCCCTTTCCCATGGTGATAGCTACCTTTTACATTAGCTTCTCTCCGTTATTGTTTTTCTTTTATTTGATGATTCAATCTAGTAAAGTAAAAAAACCTTTACCAGAAACGGTAAAGGTTTACGAAATAAGAAAAGACCTCTACCATTGGTAAAGGTCTTGCTAACAACGAATCGTTGCCAACAAAGCCGAGAGATATTCATCTCTGTAATGACGACTTTGCTGTAAAAGCTACTCCCCTTTTGGAGAACTATTCAAATAATTAATCATAATATAATCTTTTACAGTCCTTTTGTCAATACCGGTGTTAATACGGTGTCCGATTCCTTCTTTCAATTTTGATACCAGGAAGACATCTTTATATCTTCCTGGTATCAGGATTCCTATTATTATAAATCCAGCTCATTAAGTAATTTCTTAAGCTGAATTAATTCCTCTTTTGAAAATGTCATTCCTTTACCCATTTTAGTATGATCTGGGTCCCAATCTCTTAAATCATATTTTGGTTGGCGACCGTTCCAGCTAATTAAGTTTAATTCCTTCTTCCACCCCTTTGGACTCTCTGATAACACACCAAGCTGTTCCTGAATTTCAAATTTAATTTCAGCCATTTTAATCAATCCCCTTTATTAAAATGATACGATTCTTACATCAATATATCATAGTTGATAATCTGAAGTCGCACGTTTCGGCATCTTTTTTTAGTAGCTGATTTCTTAGTTAATTGTTCTGTATCAGTCGAATTAGCTGAATACATAACACAAAAAAGCCACTCAATTAATTGAATGGCTCAACTCTCTTCTATATTACGCTTATTCGCACAAGAGAAACAAAAGACCTCCTTCTCCTTCGTGACTACACCATTTAAAAAACCATCCATGCAATAAACTTTTCTTTTACAAATACAACAGATCCCGACTTCTTCGACCATTGTTCTCCACTCCCCTCCAAAAAAAATTCACAATTATCAAATTTACTATTACCAAAAAATAACTCCCGTGTTATAATTGTTAACGGAATTGCCATAAAATTTTATTTCTGATTGGAGCCGACGATAGTGAGTGCATGCCGAAATGAGAATCCCTTGATCTATAAGTGGATTGCAATCATATGCCTTATTCTTATACCACTTGCAGAAGTTTTAGCGGTTGTTTTTAATTTGAATCGTGATCCTTTACAGTTTATCTTTATGACTGCAGGATTTCTAGCGCTTAGCTGGCTCAATTGGATGAGATTCAAAGAAAAATCAGAAAAAGCTTGAGCTATTGTCTAGACACAACAACTTTTTCTATATGATTTTATATTATTTCCTGAGGAAGCGCATAATCTAACAAAAACCCTGATAAATCAACATTTTTCGATGATAAAAAGTTAGAAACCACACATTTTGAGTATGAATCTTCCCCTATTCCTATTTCCTTCCAGAAAATACTTTAAATAATTTCCCGATAAGTACATATAGATGGTTATTCTTTTACGTTCTCGCTTTTAAAACAGCGTGAACATCAAATGTTGTTGTCAGCTCTTTGTTTTGATTGTAAATATCGAATCTAAACGTCGCTGTTCCTCTTCCACCCCGTGATGACAGCTTTGTATTCAATACTTCAACCTCTGTTAGTAACGTATCATTTGGATAAACTGGTTGTTTCCAACGGAGATTATCCATCCCAAGTCCGCCAACAATTTCATTTCCATGAATACCTTCATTGATCCATTTTCTCCATACGAGGCTTATTGTTTGAAAACCGGAAGCGATAATTCCATTAAAAATACTGTTGATAGCGAACTCTTTGTCAATATGTATTGGCTGCGGATCATATTTTTCAGCAAAACGATAAATTTCCTCTTCAGATATAGTAACAGGCTCTAATACAAACTTCTGGCCAATTTCCAATTCATTTATGTACATAATTTCCTCCCCATTAAAAGTAAGAATATTTTTAATTATTGTACACTAATAAACAAAAAAATACCAGTTATCTAGCTGTAGACCACTATCGTTTCATAGCTTACAAAAAAGTAAATTAAATGGTCCTTATTTACAAAAATGATAATTGGAATCGTCGGTTTCCTTCATGTCATGAGTCTTATTTTATCCAATTCAGCAGTTCCAAATTTATCTTTGAAAATGTCGATTCGGCTGAATTAGAATTAGTTTCTGTAATCGGCGGAAGTCTATTAAGTTCACTGTTTATCACAGTGATAGCAATCGCTATCTTTACAAAAGGGCTTGCTTCGGTTACTGCTGTCTTAAGACTTTTGTTCAAATTGTTTAGCTATAATAGTTTAACGCACAGAGATCATGTGCGTTTCTTTTTTTGTGTTTATGGTCATATGTAACTGCAGTATTAGTAAATAATACTAGAAGTATAAAAAAATGGAGATGAACTTATGAAAAAGCCGATTACTCTTTACTTTTTTTTGATGTTGATATTTACACAGCAAGTACAAGCAGAAACAATTGATCATGATTTATTAGAAGGGGCTTTTATTGAGGCAATGCTTCCTCACATCAGTGATGCCGTTTCTAAAAAAGGGACTGGTCGTCTATGGTATCGCGGCAATGAAAAAATAGTAGACATATCAAGACCTGATCCACACACCATTACATCGTATACAGTTACGATTCAGATAACCACTTTCGAAGGGGCACACAATCCCCCTTATGCTACTGAAACAATGATATTCAAGCTACCTGAAATTGAATTGTTGGAATACAATGTAACATGGGGCCAATGATTAATCATGGAATTTAAGTCGTTGACGGCACTGGCGATCATCTGATAAAGTGTCATATCCATACAAATAAGGGTATCTGAATCTTAAATCGATTAGTACCCTTATTCGTTATTTTTATTTAACTATTGTGCCAGGACGCTTAAAAAATTTCGTTAAACCGATTACGTCCGTTCTCTGCAGTTAACATGATATCATCAAACAATTCTTGAACAGTTGGTACATCATTAATGAGGCCGATCACCTGTCCAGCCCAGCCGAAGCCTTCTGATTTTTTACCTTCATAGATGAATTTACAATTCGTTTGACCGCTTAGTAAATCTTTTAAATCTTCATATGTAGCCCCTTCTTTTTCACGTTGAATAATTTGATCTGCAAAATCTGATTTAAGAACGCGACCAGGTGCCCCAATTGTTTTCTTAATAATAACAGTATCTGTTTCATTTGAATGAACGATCGATTCCTTATAAGCTTCACTTGCATGAACACACTCCTGTGTTGCAATGAATCTAGTCCCCATTTCAATTCCTTCTGCTCCCAGAGCAAGGGCTGCTAAAAAGCCACGTCCATCACCAATGCCGCCGCTTGCCAATACTGGAATCGAAACGGAATCAACCACACGAGGAATGAGAACCATTGTCCCAATATCATCACGACCTAAATGACCGCCGCCTTCTTGACCAA
Organism: Anaerobacillus sp. MEB173; assembly: GCF_052119505.1. NCBI lineage: Bacteria > Bacillati > Bacillota > Bacilli > Caryophanales > Bacillaceae > Anaerobacillus > Anaerobacillus sp. MEB173. The sequence goes on along the minus strand of NZ_JBJMAU010000001.1, from coordinate 204,627 downwards.
CTGCCATTACAGCATCAGCACCTAATTCTTCTGCCTTCACCGCTTGTCGTACTCCTGCGACAAGTACAAGTGTACGAATGTCCTCACCTTTTAACCGTTCAAATACAGGCTGAGGGTTTGCCCCAGTGATCGATATTGCCGGTACCTTTTCTTCAATTGCTACTTCCAATAATTCCTTATATTGTCCATCATGTCTGGCAATCGCAAAGTTTACACCGAACGGACGATCAGTCAGTTTACGAACCTTTCGAATTTCCTCTCGAAGTTTTTCAGGTGTTCTTAATGTCGCAGCTGTAATTTGACCAAGTCCACCAGCATTAGAAACAGCCGCGGCCAAATCAGCATATGCCAAATAAGCAAGTCCTCCCTGAACAATTGGATATTTTATTCCAAAAATTTCAGTGACACGGGTTTTCATTAGCCATCGCACTCCTTTTTCTATGAATTCTATACTATAGTAATATTCACGAAAAAGTCAGGAATCCCTGCAACATCATTTATTTATATCCGAGAAGATTTCAATTTACCTAATCTAAAAGAATAATTGGTCAGTACATTGGTGTAATGCAGCGAGTATTGTGGATAACCAGCTGATTTTAGATAATTTTCTTTTAACTAAAAAGATTCAAAAATATTTTTTTATTACAATAGAAAGGTAAATATCCAATCACATTTTATTTTTTTTCATAGCATGTCAATAGAGGGGGTGAAGACCTCCTGAATATTGTAAGAAAAGGAGTGAATGTAATGAGCGGATATTCTTATGCTAACAACTTCGTGTTAATCGTTGTGCTGTTTATTTTATTAATTATCGTTGGAGCATCTTTTGCTGGTTACTAAGAAATACAAAAGAGTCAACATGTCGACATGTTGACTCTTTTCTTTTAATTACTTAAACCAGCCTTTTTCCTTAAATTTTGAGATCGCTTCGATTCGGTTACCAACATCAAGTTTATCAAGGATGACGGAAATATAATTTCTGACAGTACCGTTTGTAAGCGAAAGCTCAGTGGCGATTTCGTTTGTGCTTTTCCCATCAGCAATCAACTCAATGACTTGCTTTTCTCTCGCAGTTAATGGGTTTTCATTACTATAGGCTAAATCAACTAACTCTGGTGAATAAACTCTTCTGCCATCCATAATTGTGCGGATGGCAGTTGCTAATTCCTCACTCGGACTATCTTTAAGTAAATAACCTCTTACGTCAGCTTTCCGGGCTCGCTCAAAATATCCAGCTCTGGCAAAGGTAGTTAAGATAATCACTTTGCAAGACTCCCCAATCAGTTCTTCAGCTGCATCAAGTCCACTTTTTAATGGCATTTCAATGTCCATAATACATATATCCGGTTTGAGCTGTTTCACTAAAGTGAGTGCTTCCTCACCATTTTTAGCCTTCCCGACTACTTCCATATCTTCTTCCAAATCAAGTAACGCACCGAGAGCACCAAGAAGCATTCGCTGATCTTCAGCAATAACGATTTTGATCACACCAATCCCCCCTCTTTTGTTTGCTGAATGACATTCGGTACACGTATTGCCAGTGTTGTTCCCTTCTTCTTCATAATTTCGAGACTGCCGTTTACAAAATCCAACCGTTCTCTAATTCCACGTAGACCATAGCCTTTCACTGGTTCTTTATTTGTTAAGATCCCAATCCCATCATCTTCTACAATGACTTTCAGTTCCTCAGGTGATTCCTGAATAACAATTTTGCATGACATTGCCTGACTATGCTTAACAACATTTGTTACTGCTTCTTTCAAGCACATTGTAACAACACTTTCAACTAACAGTGGTGTATGGCTAAGGTTGACATCCCCTTCAATCGTGCATTCCATTTGAGCTGCTTTTAAAATTTGTTGAATATGTACAATTTCATCCTCAAGCTTCGCACCACGCATATCGGATACCATTTCACGAACTTCCTTCAAGGCAGTTCTTGCTGTTTGGTTAATATCATTGAGTTCAAGAACTGCTGCCTCAGGATTAACCTTTGTTAATTTACGCGCCAAATCACTTTTTAAGCCGATCAGCGATAATTTTTGACCAAGTGTATCATGAAGGTCACGGGCAATCCGCTGTCTTTCTTCAATGACCATCAATTGTGAAATTTTATTATTGGCAAGCTCTAATTCACCTTCGAGCTTTTCTTGTTTAATTCGATTGTACGTATTAAACGGTAGTAAAATCACACCTATAACTGTGATCACAATATACGGAAACTGCGAAAAGAATAGCTCTGTTTGTGTATAAAAGCTTAATGTTACTGCAATAATCGTTGTGAGCAAATGGACGACATACAATGTGAAAAAACCGATTTTGTTTTGTATATTGCCAATAAAAAAGGCGAGAAACAAGGCAAAATAGACGTATCCATAAACTAATGTCATTCCAATGCTAATGACAATTTCAATTCCTACCCAAAGGTAAACAAGTTTTCCCTTTGAAATAAACGATAATCGATAAGCCGCAAAAAATAACAGGATCATGACAATACCAGTTATAATTTCCCATGCTGTGGATGACCTGAAAATAAAATAGAACGGTAATAAACAAAAAATAATCCAAACATAAATACTAAGACCTGTATTCTTCGGAAAAATATTATACCAACTTTGCATAGTAACCTCACTTACTTTTTTCCAATTCATTCTTACTCTCATTATACACATTTACGCTTCCTTCGTCCTAAAAAGACCTATACAGAAATAAGAAGGCTGTTTCTTTTCCTTAGGAATGTCTTTTTCTGCTTATAAAAGAACAGTATCTAATGATTACGGAAATTCTGTTTTCTAATTTGAAAAGGTACTTTAAGAACTGTCAGTCCTTTAAAGTACCTTTACTCAGATTAATTTTCAATTGTAAATAGCTTAGTAGTTTCAATCAAGCCTAATATTTTCGCGAGAGCTTTATAGTGAATGAATACATATCAGACCTATAAAATGCTTTGTAATATTCAACCCAGTTCCCATTATTATCCTTAATCATTCTATCTGAGATTAGAGCACTAATATGTTGTATTCCTAAATAGTCTTCATCTTCTGCATTGAAGCTTCCGCTTGTAATTGTCTGTTCTGCTTCATATAAGTGAATATTTAATTCTTTTTCAAGCAGGTCATAAATTGTTGCGTCATCAAGGTTAAACTCCAATAACTTTTTTCCTATTTCTATTGGATAATAATGATTTTCAATTGCCATTGGTATGTCATCCGCATACCGCATTCTTTTAATAAAATAAATATCTCCATATTCTTTTAAATGTTTTATGTCGTGAGACGGGGTAATAATCCCATGATTTAATAGTTTTGCTCCTGGTTTCATTCCCATTTTCTTCAAAGTTTCAGTAGTACTGCTTAAATTTCCCAGCCAGTCTTGAATTGGTTTTATATTTACAAAAGTACCCTTGCCGTGTTTTTTTTCTAAAAAACCTTCGCGTACAAGGTAGCTGATTGCTTCGCGAACTGTACTGCGACTTACAGAATATTGTTCCATTAATTCCCGTTCACTAGGGAGCTTTTCGTTATAATATCCATTTATTATTTTACTTTCTAACTCTTTTTTTAATTGAATATGAATAGGAATATGGTCATGATTATCAAACGACATCTTTATATCAACTCCATACATTGGGTACTAATTAAAAATACCTTTAATTAATTAAATCATACAACATATGAAAATTACAAATAGTTATTCAGAAAAGACGAGAAAGAGAGGTTTAAAAGAAAATTCTTTTATACCTCCCCTTTTTCTCTTTGTTAATCTATCCTTTTTTAATCGGACACAGCTTTTTGGTTTAATTCAATTCCATGCTCGGTATCCTCATCCATATTTCTTCGTTTCGCTGAGTCCAAATCTTCCCAATAAACAGCCTTTACTTGTTCTGTATCAGAATGTTTTGTTAGTAAACTTATACCGACTAAACTTATAAATGAAACGGATAAGCCAAAGATTGTGTGGTCAATATTTAACCCTAGATAAGGGTACATAAGTGTAGCAATTAGTGCTAAAACCATACTGCTGAAAACACCTGTTTTTGTGACTCTTTTCCAAAACATGATTGCCAGAAACGGGAACACTAATGTTGCTGCCGATAACCTGAGTGCCCATTGATACATTGCAATGATATTAGTTAAATAGAATGCTACTAGGAGCCCTAACAAGGAAATAATTACAACAGTAAGCCGGGAAACGAACATCAACTTTTTATCACTTGCATTTGGATTAATAAGATGATGGTACAAATCTTTTGTTAGGTTAGAACTTCCCTGTAGAATAAAGGATGTAGCGCCCGTCATTAATGCAGCTAATAAACCTACAAGAACAATTCCTCCCAATGCAGGGGTTAATAGCTCAGCTGTAACATAAGAAAACAATAAATCAGGATGGATATCTGCTGGAACGTAACTTCTGGCAATCACTCCAATTGAATATGGTAGTATTGAAATAAGCCCGGCAATTGCAAAACCAGTAATACCCGCTTTTTTGGCAATTGTTTCTGTTTTTGAGGCGAAAATACGTTGCCATGTTGATTGCCAAATCAAATAGAATGGACCTACCGACAGAGCAAATAATAGAACGGCAGTTAGCCCATTAGGTCCTACAGGTGTTAAAAATTCTATCGGTGTTTCCGCAACAATGTTTCCTAAGCCGCCACCGTAGTACAGGCTCGCAATAAATAACGTTAAAATACCTACGATCAATATAATGCTTTGAATCGCATCAGTAATAATTGTTGCCGGAAGTCCCCCCAACACCGTAAAACCTAAAATTAACGCAAAGGCCACAATTAAACCGGTCGTTACCTCCATCCCGAAAGCTATCGTAAATACGGTTGTCATCCCAACAATCTGCAGAGCTAAAGTCGGAACAGAATAGATAAACGCTGATAAAATTGAAGGAATGATCCCCATTTTTTTCCCGAACCTTTCACTAAACAGGTCAGCCATTGTAAAAAGTCTTTGTCTTCTTAATGGTTTAGCAAAGACTGCTATTAAAAGGATACTAAAAAATATGGCTGGTAACGCAAACTGGAAAAAACCTGAAAGACCTACAGTAAAACCCATTCCTACCCAACCAATAAACACCGCAGCTCCACAAAACGTACTAACTATCGTTCCAACAATTGACCAGAATCCCATATTCCAGCCTGCAATTAAATAATCCTTTGATGTTTTCACCCTTTTAAAATAATAAAAACCAAGGGTGAACATAAATGCAACATAAACAAGCATGTAACCAAAATACCAGCCCATAAACTACCTCCCATGTTTATATTCTATAGAACCGTGAAAACAAAGATAGCTAACCGTGACTATGCTTATTCCATTTGTTTTGGTTAATCTTATTGAAACCATTTATTTATTCGAAACTTTTGGTAATGCATCTGCGTTTTTCTTTGTATCACCAAGAATATAAAAATCAAGCTTTTCCTCTGGTATTTCCCTAAATCCTTTTCCTTTATATAAATAAAAGATGATCCCTAAAAGAATCCAAACGGCCAATGCAATCCATGATGGGGTACCCATAGCCGCTGGCGAGCCAGGATAGAGTAACAACGCTAGAAATGAAATTGAGCAAAGGGCACCTAATAGTGCTAATCCTTTCTTAATTGGTGAAACTGTTTCTTTTGATTGAGGCCCACCTTGACTATCTTCTGACCATCTAAAAAATTTATATGCAACAATACAAGTATAGAAATAAGCGATTGTGACCCCTGTTGCTGACATATCTACGATCCATAAAAGAACTTCTCGACCAAACCATGGGGCAATAAGACAAATCATACACGTAAAGATAATCCCTACATATGGTGTTCCATATTTTGGATGGAGATTTCCAAACGCCTGTGGTAAGATTTGTGCACGTCCCATCGCAAATAACAGACGGCTAGATGCTACATAAAAACCATTTAGACCGGTAAATACTCCCATACAAACTGACATGGCTAAAAGGGTCATGCCTAGAATCCCCAGGTTGCTGGAAACGATATCACCAGTTCCCCAAATCGGTTTCCCATCAACTATACTTTGCCATGGCATTCCAACTGCAGTAACAACGATCATTAAGGAATATATTATTGCTGCAACGATGATAGAGAAAATGATTAAATTAAATGCTTTCTCAGGAGAGAAATTAAATTCTTCCGCCGCCTGAGGGATGTTATCAAAACCTACGTAAGCCCATGGTGCGATTGCCACAATTGCAATAATTGCTGTCCAAACAGGAACTTCCGGTTTGAATAATGGTTGCATATTACTGAGTGATGTGTCTGGATGCAATAACATAGCTAAAGTTAAGATAACGACACCACTAATTAGTAGAATACAAAAAATAAATTGATATCTTCCAGAAATAGCTGCTCCCCTAATGTTTAAGTAGGCGAAAACAAGAAGCGCTAAACTAGCAATTAAAACTTCCCCAAATGATACTTCCCATCCACCTATACTATACATGTACCCTTGGGTCGTAATAGAAGGGAAAATAAACTTTCCTAATAATGCCAGAGCGGACGCATTTAATGCTACAATACACATATAGCCTAAGGTCAAGAACCAACCAGCTACATATGCATGGTTACGTCCAAACCCTATATAGGCATAGGCAAACTCTCCTCCGGAAACCGGGAAACGATTTACCATAAAACCGTAACTGACAGCTATAATCAGCATAAGGAGTGCGCCAATTCCAAGTCCAATAATTGTTCCAAGTGGACCAGCTTGCCCCATCCATACGGTTGGAAGAATAAAACACCCCCATCCTACTGCCGATCCTAAAGCAATTGCCCATACCCAATGTGGCTTTAATGTTTGTTTTAATTGCTTCCTATCCTCCATAATTCGCCTCCTAGTAAATAGTCATTTTAATAATGAACTTAGGATTCATATGGTCTTTTACTAACAATCCCCTTCTCAATTTTATACGGTCGTCACGTTGTCCGGACCATATAGAATGTTATCAGTGTAATTCTTTCATACTTTTTTAGCAGCCATTTTAATTTATGAGAATGTGTAATTTTTTTGCGGGCTTTCATAGACTACTTTTCCGTTAATCATTGTTGCAGTTACGACTATGTCTTTTATTTCTATTGGATTACACAATGTAGGATCATTAGTTAGTACAGCAAAATCTGCCTGTTTACCGATTTCTATACTTCCAGTAATATGCTCCTCGAAATTTAGTCTAGCCCCGTAAATGGTCATTGATTTTAGAGCTGTTTCCATATCACAACGCTGGTTAGCACCAAGTATATTTCCAGCACTGGTAACACGGTTAACTGCTGCCCATATCGAGAATAATGGCGAGATTGGCGTAATTGGACAGTCGGAATGCAACGTAAACTTAATATCACGTTCAATTGCACTTTTTAAAGGATTCATCTGTTGTGCTCTTTCTTCTCCCAAAAATATTGATCTGTGTCTCTCACCCCAATAATAAATATGATTGATAAAGAACGAAGCTTCGACCCCTAATTTTTCCATTCGGTCTAGATCTTCTAATGTGGCTGTCTGTACATGCTCAATTCGATGACGATGATCACTTCGCGGTGAAGAGTGCAATACCTTGGAATATGCATCTAGTATCGAACCAATTGCCCTGTCTCCATTTCCATGAATAGCAATTCGAAAACCTCGATCATGTAAATCTAATATTTCTTCAGTAAATTCCTGTTGCTCATGCAATAGTTCGCCTATTAACTCGTTATTACAAAAATACGGGTGACGTAACGCACCAGTCAATCCTTGGATTGAACCATCTTGAAACAGCTTTGCACTATCCAAAACAGCTCTATTATTCGATTCATGACGTATGTGTCGATCAAGCTGCTGTGCCGAATAATTGCCAAAATGACTTCCTTTTCGTAACAAATGGTGTAATACCATTAATCTCATTCGCAGAGGATTCTTTCCTTCAGAGACTGCTCGCACATGCGCATTAAATTCCGTTATTCCTTGATCGAGACCAACTCCAGCATCAGTACTCGTTGTTATCCCTTGTGCTAGATAGTCTTTCGCTCCTTTTTCTATTACTGAAGTTAATCTTTCTTCAGTTAATACTGGTAGAACCTTCATAATTGGTTCCATAGCTGGCAGCTCATGCAATACACCGTCTAATCGACCATTGTGATCTCTACCAAAAAATCCCCCTCTTGGATTACCAATTTCCTCCTGAATATTCGCTAATTGTAAAGCTTTGGAATTAACAGTTGCAAAATGCCCTGATATATGTCGGATAAAAACAGGATGATCCGGAGCTACCCGATCTAATTCGCTTCTAGTCGGATGACGTTTTTCTTCCAAAAGAGTATCATCATAACCCCAACCCATTATCCATTCATTTTTTTCCTTTTCATTTGCTACTTCCTTAATACGTTCTAAAATATTAGATATCGTTCGATTGAGAGGACTACTGCAATTTACTTGTTCTCGAAATTGAGAATACATCAATAAATGATTATGCGTATCTATAAACCCCGGTAGTAACGTATTTCCCTTTAGATCAATAATTTCAGTATTGGAATCAATGATTACTTCATTTTTTGCAGGTTCTTTCTCTCTCCATATATTTACAATTTTCCCTTTCGATACAGCTAATGATCCAGCACGACTATTTGAGATATCTAGAGTTATTATGTTTGCATTTTTTATGAGTAAATCTATTTTTTGCATTTGCTTCCCCTTTCTTTTTTAATAATTTATTAGATAAGGAACTGCCGCTAAATGTAAGCGTATTCATCATGAGAATCATAAAATTATTTAAACTTATAGCAACCTTACCATTTCATATAATTAAAACACATGCAATTTTCGTAGTCAATAAATTCTAAATATTCAAAATATTAAATATATAGATACCCATAATAAGAATAGTTAATGAATATTCTCCTTTATAATAAAAGTGATAAAATAGCTTCTCACGAAAAGCGCATTTTTTTATTCTAATATATCTTTTGAATTTATTAAACTCACTACTAATTGGTAGAGTAAATCTATACTAGTGACAACATCAGGCCATTGAGAATATTCTTCAGTACAATGGCTTTTACCATTTATGCTTGGAACAAAGACCATAATTGTATCGCCTAATCGACTCATATACATTGCATCATGTCCTGCACCACTAAACATTAATTCATAGGAGATCCCATTCTCTTGACAGAGATGTTTTAATTTAGCATCAAATCCCCCTGTAAAATGTACTGGTTGCTGAAAGGAAAGATCTTCGATTAGACATCTAGTTCCTTCTTCAATAGATACCTCTTGAATAATACCCTTAATATGATCAATCGCTCTTAATAATTGATTATGGTCATGATGTCTTATATCAATCGAGAAACTACATTCATTCGGTATTACGTTCCCTACATTGGGTTTTACAGAACACTTACCAAAAGTGACAAGAGTTCGGTTCCCTTGTAGGCTAGCCCACTGGTTTAAGGAGTTCATAACCTTTACAGCACTTATTAGAGCATCCTTCCGATTATGCATTGGTGTGGTTGCTGCATGATCTGATTGACCGAAAAAGGTAACATGATGCCAAGATAATCCCTGTATTCCTTTTACAATACCCACTTGTTTTTTCTTTTCTTCTAAAATTGGTCCTTGTTCAATGTGCAGTTCTGCAAATAAGGTGACATCATTAAGCCGATTTTCCTTTTTCCCTAGATAATTTATTTTTTTTAATTCATCAATGAATGCATTTCCGCTATCATCCTTCATATCATATACATGATCTTTTTTTAACGCTTCGGTCATTGCCGCACTTCCTAACATCGGTGTAGGAAACCTGGCTCCTTCTTCATTTGTAAACATAGCTACTTCAATTGGGTATGAATGGATGATATTATGTTCGCGCAGTGTTTCGATAACCTCTAGTCCAGCTAAAACCCCTAAAACACCATCATACATTCCTCCGTTTGGAACTGAGTCAAGATGTGATCCTAAGACGATGGGTGGCAAAGTCGGTTGTTCTCCTTCTTTTCGACCAAAGATATTACCGAAATCATCAATTCTCACCTCTAACTCTAATGATTTCAGCCACATTACAAACCAATCCCTTACTTGCTTATCTTCTGCTGTTAGAGCTAAACGCTGAATTCCATTTTTTTCATTTTTCCCTATGTTATTTATGCTTCTAAACCTTTCTTTAACTCTTTCCTCTTTAATATACAAGTTCATCCCCCTTTCGCTAACAAAGGTTTAATATTTTCTTGAAAGTTTTATATTAAAAGAATATATATCTGCTCGATAATACGCCTTAAAATATTCAACCCATCGTCCATTATTGTCTGTAATCATTCGGTCAGAAACTAATACATTTTTATTACTTGTTTCCAAATAGTTAGAATCCTCTTTTGATAATTTTCCACTTGTGATGACCTGATTTGCTTCCGAAAGATAAAGTCCCAATTCCTTTTCAAGTATATCGTAGAGTGTCGCTTCATTTAGATTGAATTTTATTAATTGTTTTCCTATTTTAATAGGATAATAGTGATTTTCAATTGACATTGGAATGTTGTCTGCATATCGAATTCTTTTAATAAAATAGATATCCCCAAATTCTTTCAAGTGAGATAATTCCTGAGAAGGGGTGATGATGCCATGACTTAATAGTTTTGCTCCAGGTTTTACACCCATCTTTCTTAAAGTTTCTGTTGTACTGCTTAAATTTCCTAACCAATCTTGAATGGGCTTAACCGTAATAAAGGTACCGATACCATGTTTTTTTTCCAATATTCCTTCGTGAACAAGCTGCTCAACTGCCTTTCTAACCGTACTTCGGCTAATTGAATATTGTCTCATTAGTTCTTGTTCACTAGGCAACTTGTTTTTATAGCGTCCATTTAATATATTCTTCTCTATTTCTTTTTTTAATTGAATATGAATTGGGATATAATCTTGATAATCTAAACTCATTTTTTATATCAACTCCAGTACAAAAAAGAAAGAGAAGTTTTAAAAGACTATTCTTTTATCCTTCTCTTTCTCTTAAGTTAATCATTTATCCCTACCAGTTTCTATGGTCTAAATGATTATATTTAGGTAATAAGCGTACTGGCATTTTAAGCGCATCTTTTCTAAATGGTGGCGCCAATTGTGTTCCGTCTACTTGTATATCAATAACGGTTGGTTTGTTTGATTTAATTGCTTTTTGAATGACAGAACCCAGTTCCTCGGCTTTTTCTACTCTTATCCCTACCGCTCCCATTGATCTTGCCACCTCAGCAAAATCTGGGTTTTGGATATCAGCTCCTACAAAACGATTATTATAGAAATCGACTTGGTTTTTCTTCTCAGCACACCATGCACCATTATTAAAAACACAAGCAATAACAGGGATATTTTCTTCAACGGCCGTACTTACTTCATGTAAGCTCATTCCCCATGCTCCATCACCGACGATCGCAATAACTGGACTGTCCGGACTTGCTAATTTAGCTCCTAATGCAGAAGGGTATGCAAAGCCAGTATTTCCGAATGTTAATGCCGCAATATGCTTTCGTCCTTGATTAAATTTCAGGTATGCATTAGCTGTTGACGACACATTGCCTATATCAGTTGAGACGATCGCATTATCAGGAAGTACTTTTGTCAGCTCTAATAATGCTCTGCGTGGATTAATAGGACCTCCATCAACCATAGCAAGTTCGATTAGCTCAGCCTCCCATTTTTCCTTTTCAGTTGTTACTTTGTTAATTCTTGCTTCATTTACAGGAATATTTGGATGCCTTTCTTTTAAACGCTTTCCAATTTCACTGCTTGCTTCTCTTGCATCCCCAATGATGCCAAGCTCAATCGGGTGTGTACGGGCAATATTTCGTGGATTGATATCTATTTGGATGATTTTTGCATTCTTAGGGAAATAATCAATATCATAACACGGTAAAGTACCAAAGACTGATAGGCGTGTTCCGATTGCTAATAGAACATCAGCATCCTTAATTGTGTTCATTGCCGCTTTCGAACCCATATAGCCAATTGGACCTACAGCCAAATGGTGATCAGCCGGGAATGCATCATTATGCATATAGGAAACAGCCACTGGTGCACTTAGATGCTCTGCAATCTCTTTGACTGCCTCAATCCCATCAGAATCAACAGTTCCTCTGCCGGAAATGATGACTGGATTTTTAGCTGATACCAACAATTCCACAGCTTTTTCAATCGACTCAATTGAACCACATCCTCGCGTATCAACACGGTATTGATGAGGCTGTAAAATTTGCTCTTCGATTTCACCATAAAAATAATCACGTGGAATATCAAATAAAACTGGGCCGCGCTCCGCGTATGCAATTCGAAATGCTGTACGTAAACAGTCAGCAACACGATTCGGATGAGTAACACGAACAGTTTCCTTTGTGATTGATTTAAACACCGAAACTTGATCACATTCTTGGAAACCGTCCCAACCTACAGTTGGTGTACCAGCTGATGGAGAAATAACAACCATAGGTGTATGTGCTTGATTTGCGGCAGCAACTGAAGTAACCATATTCGTTATCCCCGGTCCATTTTGCCCAATCACAACCCCAGCCACACCACTCACTCTTGTATATGCATCCTCCATGTGGGCAGCACTTTGTTCATGACGCACACCAATAAAACGTATGCCCGCAGTCGGTAATAGATCAAGTAAATCCATAAAGGCTGATCCTAAAATACCAGAAATATGGGTAACTCCTTCAGCTACTAACGTTTCTACAATTGCTTCACTTGGTGTCATCTTCACCTTTTTGTTTGTTCCAATAACAGTTTTTGTTTTCGTACTTTCTATCATAATAAGTTCCTCCTGACTATTTTAAAAATTCTGAAATCAAAAAACATAATATTGTTCTTGTCGGTAATAAATAAAATTAAATTAAATGGAATAAAGTACATCTTTTACAGTGTTAACAACGAACCTTAAATCATCTTCAGTTGAAGTTAGTGGCGGTGCAATAATTAAAACGTTGTTTTGATTTGGTACGGTATCCCCATTTCGACCAATGATCAGTCCTTTTTCTTTACATTTAGCTAATATTTTGGTCATGAATTCATCTGATACCGGTTTCTTTGATTGCTTATCTTGAACTAACTCAATTCCATATAAGAAACCTGCGCCTCTCACCTCTCCAACATTTTGATGTTCTAATACATCATGTAACTTACCAAGAATTGCTTCCCCTAATTTTGAAACGCGATCTACAATTTGCTCACGTTCAATAATCTCAATATTTTTTAATGCCACAGCACATGCAGCTGGATGTCCACCATACGTAGAAACATGCCGGAAATGATTTTTATCTCCCTCTACCTTAAACTTTTCATAGATTTTTGACTTTACCGCCGTTGCCCCTAATGGCAAATAACCACTTGTCAGTCCTTTTGCCATGGTCACAATATCAGGCTGCACTCCTTCAGAATGCATAAAACCAAACATTTTACCAGTCCGTCCAAATCCAGATACAACTTCATCAAGAATTAATAGAACATCATGTTTTTCGCAAATATCTGCGACTCGTTGCAGATATTCTTTTGATGGAATAATTACGCCTCCGCCTGAAATAAATGGCTCCATAATGACAGCTGCAACTGTTTCGGCTCCCTCCCATTCAATGACTTGATCAATCATCTCTGCCGCAACAAGATCACTGTTTTCAACACCTCCAAATGGACAACGATATTTATAAGGAGGTGGAACGTGTAAAAATCCAGGGACGCCAGGATCGTATTTTACCCTGCGGTTTGCCTGAGCCGTAGCGCTTAATGCCCCAAGAGTAGTTCCGTGGTATGCTCTGTATCTAGAAATAAATTTATATTTACCCGGATTACCATTTTGATTGTGGTATTGTCGTGCAATTTTGAATGCTGTTTCATTTGCATCAGATCCACCATTAGAAAAGAAAGTTTTATATGAATCCCCTAAAAGTTCACTAATCTTTGCTGATAATTCAATCGCAGGAGTATGTGAAAATGTAAGTGGGAAATATGATAATTTCGACATCTGCTCTGCAGCCGCTTGAACTATTTCCTGTTGTCCGTGCCCAAGGTTTAAACACCAAAGTCCTGATACGCCATCTAGATATTTATTTCCGTTAATGTCTGTGAACCAAGACCCTTCTCCAGATGTTGCAATCATCGGACTAGAGTTTGGCGTATACTTTGACATAGCATGCCATAAATGATCGTGATCTTTTTGGATAAGTTCTTCATTATTTACCTCTTGAACATTCATATTTCTTACCTCCCTTTACTAGATTAATAGTTAATTAGGAAACTGTAGCAGCTTCTTCATTGAATAATGATTCGATCGCAGTGTAATTTAGTTGTTGCGCATCAGCGACTGCTTGATAAGTAACATACCCTTTATACGTATTTACTCCTTTTGCAATTGCTGGATTTTCTATGACGGCCTGTTTTAATCCTTTATTTGCAAGATTTACTCCATATTGACTCGTTACATTAACAAGTGCTATTGTTGATGTTCTAGATACAGCACCAGGCATATTTGCAACTGCATAATGAAGGACTCCATGCTTCAAATAGGTTGGATTGTCATGTGTCGTAATTCGATCAATCGTTTCAATCGAACCACCCTGATCAATAGCTACATCTACAATAACTGAACCCGGTTCCATGACTCTAACCATGTCATCTGTTACTAGACGTGGTGCCCTCGCGCCAGGAATGAGAACAGCTCCTATTAACAAATCAGCATTCTTCACTTCTTGAGCAATATTATAACTGTTGGACATTAACGTTTTTAAGCGACCGCCAAATTGATCATCGAGTTGACGAAGACGAGTGGGGTTGATATCTAATAATGTAACATTTGCACCAAGTCCCATCGCCATTTTGGCAGCATTGGTACCAACAACCCCACCGCCAACTACAACTACATTCGCCGGTCGGACACCTGGTACACCACCTAAAAGTACCCCCTTGCCTCCCTTTGATTTTTCTAAAAACTGGGCACCAATTTGAACTGACATTCTACCCGCCACTTCACTCATTGGTGTTAAAAGTGGCAGTGACCCATCCTTAAGTTGAATTGTTTCATAAGCAATAGAAGTTACTTTTTTATTTATTAAGGCTTTTGTTAGCTCTGGTTCCGCAGCTAAATGAAGATACGTAAATAAAATCAAACCCTCACGGAAGTATTGGTATTCTTCTTTTTGAGGTTCTTTCACTTTTACAACCATTTCAGCATCCCATGCTTTTTTTGCTGAATGAACGATTTTAGCTCCAGCAGCTATATATTCATCGTCAGTAAATCCACTTCCAGCACCTGCACCGGATTCTATCCAAACTTGATGACCTGATTGAAGATAAGAAACGACACCAGATGGAGTAAGAGCAACTCGATTTTCATTATTTTTTATTTCTTTGGGTACTCCAATAATCATTGTCAAACATTCCCTTCACTTTGATTTCTGGTAACAACGTCATGTCGTCCGTACCAGTATCATACTATAATTTTTTTGAATTTTCAAACAAATATAGAAAAATAACCTATTATTTTTTGTTATATATACGTGAAGATTTTTTTATAAATAGGTATGTGACCATATGATGTGAAACATCCTCTTTTTTCTCTATGTTATCTTTTATTCTCTTTAAGGGGGAAAAGGTTTTTGTCCAACAAACTGAATGACGTGTGATAATCCGTGATGCAATTCTCCTTCATGACGAGTTACTTCTCCGATAAAAAAGTGAACAATTCGCCAATCCGAAAATGTTTCAAGAAATTCTTCCGGTTTATATAAAAGCTCAATGTCTTTTGGTCCACCACTTTTATAAGGAATTTGATCGTGTGAATAGACTTCTGTTATAAAATAGCCACCTGGTTTCACAGAATGTTTTACGCCTTGAAGTGTCTTCTTACGCAGTGACTCTGGAAAATGACCATAAATACAAACAATTTCATCCCATTGATTTTGTTGCCAGATTGCTTCATTTAAATCAACAAGTGTAGTTGAAACAGATACACCGCGAGTCTCTGCCAGCTTTTTTGTCTTTTCTAATCCAGATTCAGCATAATCCCATGTGGTCACATCCATTCCTTGCTCCGCTAAATACACAGCATTTCTGCCTTCTCCTTCTGCGATTGCAAGTGCGTGTCCTAATAGACCGAGTTTCTTTTGTATATCTGCCAAAAATACATTTGGCTCTGTTCCGTAAATATATTTTTCGTCTTGAAAACGTGTATGCCAAAAGTTCATGATCTTAACTCCTCAAAATAAATTCATATCAGCCATCTCATTGTATGCCTACTAAAAGTATGTACATTAAAAGAAGCCAATAGCCTCTTTTAATCACTATCTTCATAACACTAATGTTTAATCTTCTATCTTACAAAATATCCAGCCAAATCTTTACTGCCGTTGAAAAAATCAATACTGCTAAAATGAATTGGAGTATTTTTGTATTCATTTTCTTTCCCGTCATTACCCCTAATGGTGAGGCGATTAAGCTAGCAACGATCATAATGAATGCCGGAAAATAATCGATCTGTCCTGTCGTAATCTTCCCGACTGTTGCACCTATTGATGAAATAAACGTAATCGCTAATGAGGATGCAATCGTCATTCTTGTAGGGATTTTGAGGATAACAAGCATAATGGGTACTAATAAAAATGCTCCAGCAGCACCAACAATCCCTGCACCAACCCCAACAATTAAAGCGAGTATTGCTGCTAACGATTTGTTAAAAGTAACTTGATCAAGCGGGACATCATCAATCCCTTTTTTCGGGATAAACATCATCACAGCAGCAGTTAAAGCTAAAATTCCATAAATAATATTGATTCCATCTTCAGACATAAGTTTCGAGCCATAGCCACCGATAAAGCTGCCAATTAGAATACTTGCTCCCATATACGTAATTAATGATTTATTTAAATATCCGCCTTTACGATAGGCCCATACCCCGCCAATGGTCGCAAAAAAGACTTGAATGGCACTAATGCCTGATACCTCATGGGCAGTAAACGCTGCCAAACCGAATAACGGCGGAATATAAAGCAGCATCGGATATTTAATAATTGAACCGCCAATTCCCAGCATTCCAGATATATATGACCCAATAAAACCGATGAGGAAAATGGTTAATATAAATGTAATATCCATGTTACGATCCCCTTCTTCTAGTTAAAAGTTTAGAGTTGAAAGTTGAAAGTTGAAACTTCTACACCTTCTAAAAAAATTTGGGAACCAAACAGGTTCCCAATTTTTTTATCCTTTTTTTATCCAGAATTTTAATACGCCATTTTCTTCTGAATCTGACACTAGTTCATGACCGCCGGATTTTGCCCATGCTGCCAGGTCATTTTTTGCTCCTTTATCTGTAGCGTGAATTTCTAAAATTTGACCAGACTCTAACTCTCCCATAGCTTTCTTTGTTCTCACGATTGGCATTGGACATGCTAAACCTTTTGCGTCTAAAATTTTATCTGAATTCATTATAAAGCCCTCCATTTATTATTTTAATATTCTTACAATCTATTATTCTGTATGATGTACAGCACAACGGTTTGGACCGATCTCTAGCTCTTGCTTACGCTCATTATCCGCATCTTCAATTCCACGATTGATCATAATTATCTCTTCGAAGTTAGGCGGTTTAACTGAGCTTGCTGATTTTTCAACATCCTGTAAGAAGGCCTCTCTTGTCGAATTGAACATTTTTTCATTGCGCTCACGAATACTCCCTAACGTATCACCAATGTAGCCCTCTTCGTTAATTTCAGTATCAAAATCAGCGTAGTGAGATGGCAGTACAATAACATCATCAGCAATTTCAGCTACTTGGTTATACACTGTGTCATATAAATCATTGGCCCATTCTCGTACTTTGTTTCCTAAGTCAGGACGGCCAAGGCCACTGACAAAGATCGTATCACCAGAGAATAAGAGTTTTTTATTGACAAAGAATGAGACGCTTCCTGGTGTATGACCTGGTGTTTTTACTGCTAACACTTCTAATTCAACATTTTTGAAGTTGATTTTTTCGTGATCTTCGAATGGTTTAAAATCAAAGACGGCACCTTCACTTTTCATTAAATAGTACGCTCCACCTGTTGCTTCAGCCATTTCTTTTCCACCTGAAATATGATCAGCATGGAGATGTGAGTCAACAATGTGAGAAATTGCTGCTCCTTCTTCTTTTGCAGCAGCAACATATTGATCTACAAATCTAGCAGGGTCAACGATTAACGCTTCATCACCAGACACGACCATGTATGATAGACAGCCTTTTCCGACACGGACAAATTGGTAGACTTTGATTTCAGCATCTTCATACACTTTTGCTTGGTATAAATGCTCACTCCAGGACTTCATCCCGCCTTTTAAGTAGGAAACAAGTTCTCGGTGTTCACCAAGCATTTCAGCCACCATTTTTGATGAGCCTTCTTTTGCACAGACTACTAAAATTTCCTTATCCGTTGGAATTTTATCTAATATTTCTTCTACGCCATCAAGCAATTCAAAATAAGGAATATTGTAATGATCAAAGTTTTCTCCTTCAATTTTCCAATCGGAAAAATCTGATTCATTACGAACATCTAAAATAAAGAGAGATTCTTTGTTTACTAGTTTGTTAGTGACTTCACGAGCCGTCATTTCTTTAATTGACATATTATATACCTCCAGTAGTATTATTCTTTATAAAAAAATATCTTATTTTTCGTTTACACTTACTGTTTCATACGTCCATTCGCTCATCCCAGGGATAACGTTGATCACCTGCTTGAATCCTGCTTCTGTGAGCTTTTGTGCGGCAAAATCACTGCGGTTTCCAGTTCGGCAAACAACATAGATTTCAGCGTCGTTATTAAGAACACTCAAACGGTTCTCTAGCTCGCCTATTGGAATTGATACAGCACCAGGGATATGGTTAAAAACATATTCGGCAGATTCACGAACATCCAGGACTACGATTTCTTCATTGCTGTCTAACTTTGCTTGAAGTTCTTCATTACTGGCGACATGTGGGTGTTTCTTTTCTACTTGCTCTTCACCACTAGACTTACGAAGATAATGGTTCAAAACATCGCCGTCCTCTATCGTTCCTAAATATTGATGACCTGCGCTTTTTGCCCACGCTTGAATATCAGCCTTCGAACCTTTGTCTGTTGCTTGCACTTCTAATACTTTTCCTGGCTCTAGTTCATTCATTGCTTTCTTCGTACGAACGATTGGCATTGGACATGCTAAGCCTTTTGCATCGATGTGTTGATCAAACTTAATAGTTTCCATAAAAATTCCTCCTATAACTATATACCAAGTAGGGTATTTTATTTTGTAAAAAAATTTCTAGATTAATTTCCCTTCCCATTCCAGCATTCCACCTGACATGTTGATAGCTTTGTAGCCATGATATTCAAGAAATCTTGTTGCCATAGCACTGCGGTTCCCTGACCTGCAGACAATAATGTATTCTTTGTTTTTATCAAGTTCATACAGCCGGTATTCGAGTAAGCCAAGCGGGATGTTTACACACCCTGGAATTTTCCCCGCTGCAGCTTCACTAACCTCTCGAACATCAATAATGTGAGGTGATGCAAGTTGCTCGACTTGTTTAGGTGTCATTTCTTTCATCATGACTTCCTCCTTTATTCTATCTCCAGGCACTCATGCCGCCCTTAACATTTGTTATTTTTTCAAAGCCCTTCTTTTTTAACAGCTTGGCTGCCTTATTACTGCGCATGCCGCTTTGACAAATGACAACAACTTCTTTTTCCTTTGATAATTGAGTTGCTTTGTTCGAAAGTTCATGAAGAGGAATATTTTTAAACAATTTAATTTGATTACTACGGAACTCACCAGTTGTGCGGACATCGATAAATTGTACATCTTTTCGTTTTAACTCATTTTTTAAGTCACTAGTGGTTATTTGTTTCACACCTTTCACAGGCATAAATCTTTGAGCTAAAAAGAAGATAACTAAACCTATTAAAACGTAGTTAATGATTTGCTCCATTTGTAACCTCCTAGAGAATGTCTTTCTGTATACTTAGATAAATAAGTTTACATTTCCTTCTTCAGCGTCAGCTAAATAGGCAGCAACTCCTGCATACTCGATTCCATCTATTAATTCTTCCTTTTGTAGCCCTAATAAATCCATTGTCATCGTACATGCTACTAGCTTAACTCCTTGTTCTTGGGCCATTTCAACTAAATCTGGTAAAGGCATTGCATTATGTTTTTTCATTACATTTTTAATCATTTTTGGTCCCATACCAGCAAAATTCATATTTGAAAGAGGCATTTTATCAACACCACGTGGCATCATTTTCGCAAACATCTTTTCCAGCAAGCCTTTTTTCACTGGAACAGGCTGATCTTTTCGTAATGCATTCAATCCCCAAAACGTTGTAAAAATGGTTACATCGTGATCATATGCTGCCGCGCCGTTCGCAATAATAAATGCTGCCATTGCCTTATCATACTCACCGCTAAATAAAATAATTGTTGTTTTCTTTTTTTCTGTCATTTTATTGGTCACTCCTCTTTTTTGTTAAACTAATACCAGTATAGGTATAAATTTTCCTAAAAAAAATATTGTACCTAAAATCGTTAGTTATTTATTTTTTATATACCCATATAGGTATTATATTTCGCATTTTATAATCTGTCAACTGTTCTTTAGAAATATTCTTATCTACTTTTTACTAGTAGAGTTACAGCTTCTTGAATAAGTAATTGTGTATCTTCTCCATTTTCAATTTGGCTTCGTACACATTGCTCTAAATTTGAACCGACAACAACACCAATTGTACGATCTAATGCATTTCGTGCTGCCGACATTTGAATGACAAGATCCTTACAATCCTTCCCTTCTTCCATCATACGTAGGATTGCTTTGACTTGGCCTTCGATCCGCTTTACTCTATTTTTCATTTGAGTAGTGTAGTCCATTACTTTCCCTCCTACATTTATAAAATTTGATAAGTCTTTTCGTTGATAACCTAATAATATACCCCTATAGGTATGATGTCAAGTATTACTCATAAATTTATTTTCTGTTTCAAATAAAACGCTAAGTTCCTCTTAAAAAAGTTTGTTTGAACCACTTACTTTTTTCCGGAAGAAACTTAGCGGATGTCCTTATAAGCTTTGCTCTATTGCTGCGATTAGCCGTTTTTCAATATCAAGTGCCATGCTGTTAAGCTCATCATCATTCACATTTTGGATCAGTGAAGTTGGTTTGGGCATGCCGATCTTTGTCTTTCCGCTATCTTTATAAACGACAATCTTACATGGCAAGAAATAACCGACCAGCTTATTTTTATCTAATACTCTTTTTGCTTCCTGAGGGTTGCATACTTCCAATACTTTATAAGGTTCATCAAATTCCAACCCTTTTTCCTGTAGTTTTGCTTTAATGTCAAATTCCCATAGGACACCGAATTTTTCATCCATTAACGACGTTTTTAGCTTTTCAATTGCTTCTTCAATTCCACTTGTAGTTTCGACTGTATAATCAAACACGATTTATTTCACTCCTTCATACATATACTTGCACGGGTATATTTTAATCAAGATTTATGATGATGTCAAATGATTACTATATAGCAAAGCATATATAATAGCATGGCTTTTCAATCACAAATTAAACGAATACTACATAAAAAAGATGAGGTTATCTCAAAAGTAAGTCTTCCTTGACTATTACTTTTTTGAGACATCCTCATCTCTTAATTACCGCTAAACAACGTCACTTGTCTTCTTTTGCTGAAGTACCGTCTCGCGTTGTCGGAGAAGTTGTTTTACGTCTTTAAATGTTACAAACGTTTTTTGCTTCTCATCATAAAGACGGTAATGAATTGATTTTAGGCTGGACTTTATTGTAATGGTTGTCGCTGTTTGTAATGGTGGTGTATTGTCATGAACTTTTTCTAAATAATAATTTGGAACTCGCGGACTTAAATGGTGAACGTGGTGATAACCAATATTACCAGTCACCCACTGTAATACTTTCGGCAGCTTATAGAAGGAACTGCCATCAATTGCCGCTTTTACATAATCCCACTCTTTTTCATCTTCAAAGTAAGAGTCTTCAAATTGATGCTGTACGTAAAATAGCCATATCCCTAATACACCTGCGACAAATAAAATCGGTAAGTGAACCATGAGAAACGATTGCCAACCAAGTGTTAAGATCATCAATGTATACAACGCAACGATTGAAACATTGGTCAAATATAGGTTCATTCTTTCTTTTGTACTTGCGTTTTTACGATTATAGCGATTTGTGATCAAGTACAAGTAGGCTGGGCCTAACCCAAACATAACAAGTGGATTTCGGTAAAGACGATAGGCAAGTTTTTCTTTAAACGATGCATTTACATATTCATCTACCGTCATAATCCACATATCACCAACACCACGCTTATTTAAGTTACTGCTTGTTGCATGGTGAATAGAGTGCTCTTGCTTCCATTTTTCAAAAGGGAACAAAGTGATAATCCCCGTTACAGTTCCAATTATTGTATTCATCTTTTTACTATTAAGGAATGAGCCATGACAACAATCATGGAATATAATAAATATTCGTACAAGAAAACCGGCAGCAACGATCCCGATAGCAAGGGTTAACAAAAATGAAATTGATAAGCTTTGATACGCCAGAAACCACAGGACAAAGAACGGTGGAATCGTATTTATCATCTGCCATACACTTGCTGTTGTATCTGATTTTTCAAACGGTGCAACATTATGTTTTAGTTGAGTTAACTTTTGTTTATTCATAATTTCCTCCTTACAACCTCACTCGTTATTATTCGGAGAACGAATTATCTTCATCATAAAAAAAATGACGTAATGAAAGAAGTCATGAACGTCAGATTATTAATATGACAACTGTCACATCTTGTCCTGTTATTTATAGTTTTAATAGTAAAAAATGCACCTGTCATGCTGATTCTATCATTTTAGTAGAAATCATATTTCTATAATTTAGGTAAATGAGTTTAATCGCTCTGTGGGACGGTTTAAATTGGATTAAGTTAAGGAAAAAAAGGGATGTCTTTTAAGTGACAGCTCTCCCCAAACGTTTACAAAATCTAGAAGATACATCACGAATTAACGTCTAGATTTTGTGGTCGAGGTGACTGCTACTTTACTTTAAAGACATCCCCTATATTTACACTTTAAATTTACTTACTTCAGCCTGTAAATCAATCGCCATTTCACTTAAAGCATTTGTAGATGCCGAGATTTGCTCCATTGCCGCTAATTGCTCCTCTGTCGCTGCAGCAATATTTTGTGCCCCTTCAGCTCCTTCTGATGAGATAACCTTCACCTCATGGACAGAGGCTGCGACTTCCTGAGAATACGCTGACATTTCCTCGGATATAGCTGATACCTCTTGAACATTTTCAGCAACACGGTGGGCCGCTGTATTAATCCGCTGAAAAGCTTCACCAGCATCAGATACATCTTGTTTACCTGAAATTACCTCTTTTGTAACCTCTTCCATTGCCGCAACTGATTGCTCTGTATCTTTTTTAGTTTGTTGAATTAAATCTTTTATTTGGCTAGCTGATTGTTCAGATTGCTCAGCTAATTTTCGTACTTCATCAGCAACTACTGAGAAACCTTTTCCTTGCTCACCGGCCCTGGCAGCTTCAATGGCAGCATTTAATGCCAAAAGATTTGTCTGGCTCGCAATGTTTGTAATCACAGCAACAATTTCTTCGATCGATTTTGACTGTTTATCTAATTGCTTGATAATCGCTGATGATTCGTTAACTGATTTAGAGATATTCTCCATTTGCTTCACAGCATTCATAACACGTTCATTTCCTGTTTGCGCCTCTTCCGCTGATTCTTGGGAGGCATTAGCTACTTCCGTTAATGACTCAGCAATTCTCTGTACACCTAAACTCATTTCCTCCATTGATTGAGCACTATTTGTCGATACTTTTGCAGCTGAATCTGCTCCTGATGCAACCTCTTCAACGGAATGAGCAATTTGTTCAGTTGCTTTTGTTGTTTCGGTTGCACTGGCGGATAACTCTTCTGATGCAGAGGCTACTTGATCCGTCGCCTGATTAACACTACTTATTAGACTCTTCAAATTCATTACCATCGTATTAACTGATTGACTTAATTGACCAACTTCATCCTTTGATTTAGTAACAAGCTCCTCTCCTCTTAGGTCACCATCGGCAATTAAATTTACACGCTGTACGACAGCGAGGATTGGTTTTACGATTTTATTAGCCATAATCATCGCTAGTAAAACTCCTACAACGATAGCAATAGCGGTCAAAATGATTGAGGAAAGCTGAAGTTTTTTTCCTGTTGCGACGAGATTTGCTCCTTTATTCTCTACATCTGCTTCCCTTTTATCTACACGATCAATGTACATGGCCATAATAGCTCTTGACTCTGGCTCGAGTGTTTCAATTAAATATGTAACTGCCTGTTCATGATTTCCTTGATTATAGACGGCAAACACTTCATTATTTACATTTTGTACCCAATTAGTCGTACGATTAATCAATGTAATCAGCTCTTCAGATCGATTTTCATTACGAATTTGATTTTCGATAGCTTCACTTTCTCTTGTAAACTCATCAAATTGCTCGATATAGTATGGATTTCCAGTTAACAGAAATGCCCTTGCAAAAGCGGTTCGTTGTGACAGATTAAAGCTTAAGTGAAAATCGTCAGTCAATCTCGGAACTTCAACTGTAACTACTTCTTCTACTTGCTTATTTGAATTTTGCAGAGTAACTGCATTAATGACACTTAAGGTTATCATTAATACTAAAACCAGCCCAAATCCTAATAATATTTTCATTCGTAAACTCTTCATACACTATTCCCCCTATCTTTAATTATATTGATTAGTATGATTTATGATATTTGACCTAAGTCATTTGATAGAGACTGATTAAGTATATTGATAAATCAGTTATTGGGTAAAATTAGAAGTCCATTATGTAAATAACACTCATTCTATTAGTAATCGTTAATCTCTATGCTACAAAACGCACATAAAGCATCACCCTCCTTTACTTATATATCCATATTACCCAATTATTCATAAATGATAAGGTTAGAATATTGTACACTTTAAGAAGTTCACAAAAATTACATAAAACATTTATAAAATCGACACTATAGGTATTTAGAATCGGTGCTAAATTAACATAAACAAAGATTGCAAAAATTAAAACTGTTTCCAAAAATAATCGCCACAAAAGATTTTTATTTATAACCCTAACTCCCTTTTTTTACGTCAGAAATTTTACATAATAACGAGTAACGAATGGATATAATAAGAAATAATGGAAGAAATAAAGCTGTATGTCATTCAAGTTGAGAAAATATCATTAGGAGGTACTCTATGTACTTTCGTCGGTTCAAAACAAAAAAACGAAACCCTAGTCAGACTGAGGCATCCACTTACACTGAAATACACCAACTTTCTGACGTACTATCAGAGAATCTTGAGGAATTTCGTTCGATTTATCATGATTGTTCAGATATTGTATTTCGTCCTTTTTTGATTGGTGAACAGGTTCACGCTTCTCTCATATATATTGATGGTTTAGTCAATAATGAAGAACTTGATACAAATGTTCTTGCTCCCTTAATGCGAGAGCCTATCAACAAAGCCGGTGCCGTTAGTGATTTAGTCAATAAAAAAATTTCCGTAACAAAAGTTCAAGAGGTGAACACTTTTCAAAATTGTATCGAACATATTGCAAATGGCTTTCCACTTCTTTTAGTAGAAGGAGAGAATATAGCATATGCATTAGGTTTAGCCAAATGGGAAAAGCGTTCCGTTGAAGAGCCTACGACAGAATCCGTTGTCAGAGGTGCCAGAGAGGGTTTTACTGAAACCATTGGCGTAAATACATCGCTTATACGGAGACGATTGAAAAATCCTTCCTTAAAATTAAGATCTATGAAAATAGGCCGTTTTACAAAAACCGATATTAGTATCGTCTTTATCGATGGAATTGCCTCAAAGAAGCTAATCCAAGAAGTGGAACAACGCTTACGAAATATTGATATCGATGGAATTCTCGAATCAGAATATATTGAGGAAATGATTGAGGATAACTCCTATTCACCCTTTCCACAGATGTTAGCAACTGAACGTCCAGATGTTGCAGTTTCCAACTTACTTGAAGGGCGTGTTGTCATACTTGTTGATGGTACTCCCTTTGTTTTAATTGCTCCTGTTACATTGTATTCTCTTATGCAATCAAGTGAGGATTACTATAAACGATTTATGGTAGGTACGCTCATTCGTTGGTTACGGTATGCACTTTTAGTGATTGCTCTTATTCTACCGTCGCTTTATGTATCAGTTCTTAGCTATCATCAAGAAATGGTGCCATCTCAACTTATTATGAGTATTGCGGCTTCTAGAGAAGTCGTTCCTTTTCCTGCACTCATTGAAGCACTATTAATGGAGTTCACATTTGAAGCAATCCGTGAGGCAGGAATTCGACTTCCTAAACAGGTCGGTGCTGCAGTAAGTATTGTTGGCGCCCTTGTTATTGGTCAAGCTGCAATTGAGGCAGGATTAACATCAGCTCCTATGGTTATGGTTGTTGCACTTACAGGGGTTGCCTCCTTTACAATTCCTAATTATGATCTTGGATTTGCAATACGATTGTTACGTTTTCCATTAACAATACTTGCCGGAATGCTAGGATTTCTTGGAGTGATATTTGGTTTACTCGCAATTCTCATCCACCTCTGTACATTGCGTTCTTTTGGCGAACCCTACCTCTCCCCATTGGCACCAATGAAAGGGAACGAACTGAAAGATGTCCTTGTAAGAGAGCCCTTATGGAAAATGAATACACGTCCTCATTTCAGTGGAGCTTATAACGAATATCGACAAGCTTCTGACCAGAAACCAAATTCAAAGCGTGGAGGAAATACATGATTGAGAAAGGGAGAATATCCGCTCGCCAAATGGCGATTACGATGTATTTGACTATCTTATCGACTGGTATTTTATTTGTCCCTGCTATAACAAATAGTGATGCTGGACGAGATATGTGGATTTCGCCGATTTGGCCCTCTTTTTTAGGGTTTATGATGATCTATATTGTATTAAAATTAAATAAATTATATCCAAACAAATCAATTATTGAACAAAGTCAGTATATTTTTGGAACTGTACTAGGTAGAATCCTTGCTTTCTTAATTTTGCTTCATTTTTTACATGCAAATAGCCTGGTAATTTGGTCGTACGAAGAGTTTTTGAGTTCGTCAGTTCTTCCTCAAACACCACAGATTGTTATCATCAGTGGGATGGTTTTACTGTGTTCCATAGCAATCTATGGTGGATTAGAAATATTAATACGAATGGGCGAAATAATCATTCCGATTTACTTACTTTTTATTATTGCTGTTATTATCCTACTCCTGCCTGATATTGATATCATGCAAATGCAACCCATTTTTGGAAAAGGGATTATCCCTTCCCTAAAGGGTGCTAGTTTTCTTTTGGTTTGGTCTAGTCAATTTATTGTCTTCTCCTTTTTACTTCCGTTTATTTCTAATCAAAACAGTTGTAAAAAATGGGGGTTGATTTCAGTAATCGCAATCACCTTAACGTTGGTTGCTACAAATCTCATTGTCCTTCTCGTCTTTGGTAACGTAGTAGACAGTTTTACTTTTCCATTAATGAGTGCGGTGCGATATATCGCTATTGCTGAATTCCTCTCTCATCTTGAATCAGTCGTCATGGCGATTTGGGTAGCAGGTGCCTTTATGAAAATAAGTATCTTTTATTATGTAATTGTATTAGGGACGGCACAATGGCTCAATCTCTCAGAATACCGGCCGCTTATATTGCCTATCGGTTTTCTATTAGTTGTGATAGCCATGTGGCAAGTACCAAATGTGACAGAATATATGACCTATGGTGACACTGCTGAACCTTATTTAAGCCTCCTTTTTAATACGATGTTTCCATTACTCTTTCTACTCGTTGCCTACATTCAATATAAATGGAAGAAAAAGGTAAAAGCAGGATGAAGAAACTTCTATTATGTTTCCTTGTTTTTACGAGTAGCTTTTTCTTACCTGGTTGTTGGGATCGTATTGAAGTTAATGATATTGCTCTTATAATGGGGGTTGCCATAGATAAAAAGGACGACAATTTAATCGAAGTTACCGTAGAAATCATTAGTCCAGGCTTAGAAGGTGGGCAGTCTAATGGTGCTGGTGGCGGTGTTGGAAAAACAGTCACGAGGAGTGCTGTAGGAGTAAACATGGCGGAGGCACTTGAAAAGCTTCAAGAAAGGCTCCCACGAAAAGTATTTTGGGGACACTCGGAAATCATAGTCATTAGTGAAAAACTAGCCGAAGAAGGGTTACTTAATCATATACAATTCTTCTTTCGACACCGTGAGCCTCGTATTCGTGCTTACCTATTTATTGCAAAAGACCAAGCAAAGGAAGTTATGGCATTACTTCCTCCAATTGAACCTACTTCTGCAGAAGTTTTGCGTGAAATGTCTGTTCATGAAACATTATTGGGGGTTACATTATTAGAATTCATGCAAATGGCAGAAGGTGAATCTAGAGCATCAGCTCTACCAATGATACAGATTTTACCGCCTTCAAAGGAACGAAGTGGTATGGAAACAATTGCATATATATCAGGATCAGCAATTGTTAAAGAGGGTAAAATGATTGGTACAATCGATGATGTAGTTACAAGAGGGCTGAAATGGATAAGAAATGAAACTCACCATGGCAATCTTTCTGTTAAACCAATAGAAGAGGAAGGGTATGTAACTGGGACGATCGTCCATGCAGATACTGAACTCATCCCGAGAAAAGATAACAATCAATGGACAATAACGGTTAAATCAAACATTGCAGTCGAAATTACTATAAATGAAACTACTTTAGATTTAGGACTGCCAAAAAATATTGAAACACTACAAAATTCATTTGAAAATCAAATAGAGCAACGTATGAAAATAACGCTTGATCAAGTACAAAAAAAAATGAAAGCAGATGTTTTTGAATTTTCCAGAGCAATCGAAGTAGCATATCCTAAAGACTGGGAAGCAATGAAAGAAGATTGGGATATAATCTTTCCAACAATAGAAGTTACATTTGATACAAATGCAGATGTTACTAGAAGAGGGCAAGTTCAAAAGTATGAATGAGGTGGTTAAAAGTGGAATGGGCTTATGTCATTGGTATTCTAATTGTCTTAACATTAATTTATCTGTTTCAATGGCCGAGAATTAAGCCAAACCAAAAGAGAGAAAAAGTAACGTTTCTAACACTCATGGTTATAAGTTTTTTCTTATCAATTTTTCTTGTCTTCTTCCCTGATACAACAAGTCCATTGCAATTAATAGTTAGCTTTTTTCGAACAATAACAAATTAAAATTCAGCTCCATAAAGTAGAAGTATCCATAACTCTCAGCATATCAGAGTCAGATGGATACTTCTTTTTTGTATATTAAAGGATTTTTAATTCTTAATAAAGAAGATCAATGGAATGGATATGCATAAATTCCGGATATTCTTATACATATTGTATACAGACAAATAGAAGCGAAAATTTACGATCGTTAAATAGAACGTGTTTTAAATAAGGAGATGGTTTAAGTGATTTCTAGGAAAACATACTTTCTATTTGGACTTATTTTACTAGCCCTCTCAATTATTGATGCTGTTTTTACTGACTTCGGTATTCAGGCTGGGTGGATTGAAGAAGCAAATCCGTTTGTTCGAATCGTATATGAAACTGGAATCCTCCCATTTTATTTATTAAAAGTTGGTTTACCACTTCTTTTACTTTGGATTCTACTAAGAGTTGATGTTCTATCTTATCTATCGCAATTACTTAAGTTCGCAGTATTCATCTATATATTCGTATTCGGTTACCATCTATTTTGGTCTTCATTAGTTTAATAGGGTGACAGGCACCGCAAAAAGACAAAAGTATCACAAATGTCCATGAGCGGTGTCTGTCACTAAAATAAACTTATTCATTACTCTTTTCTGGTTTATTTCCTTTTTTCTCTTCTTGTTTACGTTCTTCTGCTTTTTTTGTAGCTTCTTGTTGCTTTTCTTCAACCTTTTGTGTAGCTTGCTGTTGCTTTTGTTCAACTTTTTGAGCTGCTTGCTGTTGCTTTTCTTCAGCTTTCTGTTGTTTTTCTTCAACTTTCTGTGTAGCTTGCTGTTGTTTTTGTTCAACTTTCTGAGCTGCTTGCTGTTGCTTTTGTACAGCATTTTGACGTGATTCAACCTCACGCTTTTCTTTTTTATCATGGTTTTCAGTTGCAAGAGTGCTTACTACCTGTCTACCTTCGTTATCATTACCGTCTACATTACTTTGTTCTGTTTCATTTTCTACGTCCTCGTTAAGGTCCGCGGGCTCTTCTTGATATATTTCTTCATAGATATCTTCCGTTACTTGCTTTTCTTCAAGTTTAGCCAATGCTTTGTTGATTTTCTTTTCTATCTTTTCTTGTGCTTTTGCTACGTTCTTTTGAAGCGCTTCTTTTGCTTTTGGATTTTGTACCTTTTCTAGCGCCAATTGTAAAGCATGTAGGTTAGAAGCAAGTTTTTCTTCAAGTACACTTCGAATATCTTCAACATCTCCATCTGTTTCTTCTATTACCTCATCATCAATAGTAACATCTGATTCTATTTCAGGTTCTACATCAAGTTCAGGATCTGATTCTAGAGTAGGTTCTATAGCTGAATCTGTATCTGACTCTTTTTCTTCAGTGATTTCAGTTGTTTCCTTTAACCCGTAATATTTTTCTAAAGCAACTTCCTGTTGTTCAATGGCTTTTTGTAGGATTTCATTAGCTAACTCTTCATTACCCTGTGCATATAAATATTCAGCTTCCTTAATTCGCTCTTCAACAAATGATGCTAGTAATTCAACCTCTTTAACGTCATCAATAGTAAAAAGAAGTTGAATGTTTTCTTGCAGCTTTTTAATAAAATAGAAGAAATCGCCAGGCATTAAAGTAGATGTCTCCTCATTTTCTTCATTAATCTCGATAGCATCCTCATTAAACGAAACCTCTTCATTTGGTTCGTCATTCTGTTCGATGCCATCTTCAAACAATACTGATTCGCCTGTTGAAGGATCTACTAATGTTGACTCAGTATTCAATTCTGATTCTTCGTCAGTTGTATCCATTATTTCTTCTGTAGATTCTACAGATTCTTCTACTACAAATGTAGGATCATCATTATTTGCGTATGCATGACTTGTACCTAAAGAAGAGGCAATCACTGCAGCAACTAAACTTGTTGCTAGTACATTTCGAACATTTTTATCAAATTTTTTCATCTACTAAAACCCTCCAAAACAAAATGTATTTGTATCGGAAGAATTTTGAAATCAACTCTATTGTTTTCATTCTCCATTCTTCAGCGGCCCAGCCACCATAGCGTAATCGCCTTAGGTCTGAGGCTTTGCGCCTTCATTTTTCAATGAATTTGCCTTTTTCAAATGAGAAACGTTATTCTAACCGTTCAACATTCTATAATAGAATATACTTGAACACTCACTATTTTGATAGAGATCATTTTTTTCCAATTTAAAAGGAAGGCTGTACCTTCCCTCTTACTTGATTGTTTTAGCGCCTACATAACGAGAACTCCAGTACGAATTATTCATATCAGTAATCGTCACGCCTGTACTTGAGCCAGCATGAATAAATTTGTTATCACCAATATAAATACCAGCATGTGAAGTTCCTCATAAAAAGGTGTCTGTCACCGCAAAAAGACAAAAGCACCAAAACTCACCACGAGCGGTGTCTGTCACCACGAATATGTCACCACGAATAAAAAAGGGCATTCCTCAGTATAATGAATGGTACTAAAGTTACCTTTTATTTAACGGACATGCAAATATGAAGGGGGATGGGTTATAAATGGCACGGATTGATGAGATTGCTCCTGATATTTTCCGCATTTCTATTTTCGTACCAGAGGCAAATATGCAGTTCAATCAGTTTCTGATCAGAGATGAGGAACCGCTATTATTTACAACTGGACTAAAAACATTTTTCCCTGAAATGAAGGAAGCTGTTACAAGATTGATAGACCCAACGAAATTACGCTGGGTTGGTTTTAGCCACTTTGAATCAGATGAATGCGGGTCACTGAACAATTGGTTAGAGCTTGCCCCTCAATCACAAGCGGTCACTGGTTTTGTAGGTGGAATGGTCAATATCAATGATTTTGCCCTTCGTCCTGCCCGGATCCTGCAAAATAATGAAGTATTCAGCATTGGAAAAAAACGATTACGCTATATAAGTACACCACATGTTCCGCACGGCTGGGATGCTGGTTTGTTTTTCGAGGAAAGGGATAAAACACTATTAACCTCTGACCTGTTTCATCATAATGGAAATGTGGAGCCTTTAACGAAAACAAGTTTAGCAGAGCGTACTCGTGAAACATTGATTGGCTTTGAACAAAGTCCACTTGCTGGCTATATTCCATACAATTCTAAGACAGATAAAATTTTGAGCAACCTAGCTGATCTTTGTCCAAAAACACTAGCAACGATGCATGGCTCATCATTCTCTGGTGATGGGAAAAAGGCAATTGAAGAATTAAGAGTAGTTTGGAAAGAAGTATTGGAATAAGTGGTGTTTGGCCGTTAGTGATGCGATTTATAATAAACTCCTTTGTAGAAAAGTTGTTTGTAGGAAGAACAAACAAGATCAGCCTTTCTACAATTGGAGTTTTTTTATTTACAATCATTGATCAAAAGTTTGTCTATCACCCAAATAAGGATAAAAGATTACATAATTACCTTCATTATGGAAAATATATTTATTATTGCAGCTCTTCCAAAAGGAGGTATAATATATGGAATTTAATTTCGTGTGGGAAGCAATCCTTATGGTATTCACTGGATTCCTACTGCTAAGGATCTCTGGAAGAAAATCTATTGCCCAAATGACAATTACAACAACGATAGTAATGATCTCAATTGGTGCAATCATTGTTCAGCCTATTATTGAAGATAGTGTTTTAAAAACAATTATTACAATAGCAATTTTTATTGCTGTCCTTGTCATTATTGAATATCTTCAAATGAAATTTAACTCCCTTGAAAAACTATTTACCGGGAAGGCAATCTCTGTCATTGAAAATGGTCAAATCAATATGAAAAACTTAAAAAAGATCCGTTTAACGATAGATAAATTAGAGATGCAAATCCGTCAAAATGGTATTTCTAATATTTCAGATATCAAAAATGCGACAATTGAGCCAAACGGACAATTAGGATATGAATTGAAACCTGATTTAAAACCTTTAACCGTTGGTGATTTCAAAAAATTAATGGGCCATATGGTACAGCGACAAAACCAATCTCTCGATATTGATGGAAGCCTTTTTTATGAAGTAAAAGAAAATAAGCATGCGATACCAAACCCTAAAAATTTGCAATAAAAAACAGACACCGCCAATATCCTCAGGCGGTGTCTGATCCTTTTTTAAAATTATGCTGCTATATTCTCGTCAGCGTCGATTTTGAAGTTCTTTTCTTGACGGTTTAATTTTACTTTATAAGCAAACAGAGCAAGAACAATGATTGTTCCAATGGCTGCTGCCACATAAGACGTCGTCATAGGTAAGCCAAAACCAATTGGTGCATTAAATATAAAAGTTAATGCAACCATCGTCATGAATGTTGCTGGAATTGTTGCAACCCAATGAAATTTATATTGCATCGCTAAATACATCGCTCCGACAAACAAGGCAATTGCACTAATCGCAGCATTTGTTACCCCGAAATATCTCCATAACAATGTGAAGTCCATATTTGTAAGAATATAAGAGATAACAAATAACGGGAGTGCAATCCACAGACGGCTTAGTAGTTTCACTTGTGATACGTTAATATACTCTGCAATAATCATTCGTGCCGAACGGAAGGCAGTATCTCCAGAGGTGATTGGCAGAACAATAACACCTAGAACCGCTAACGTCCCACCGATTGCTCCTAACAATGTGAATGAGACTTCGCTGACAACAAGACCTGCTCCACCTGTGGCAATCAGTTCGTTTAAGTCTTGTCCGTAGAACAGACTCATCGCAGCCGCTGCCCAGATCATGGCGATAATTCCTTCGACAATCATCATTCCATAAAACACTTTCCGTCCGTTTCTTTCATTTTGCAATGTTCGGGAAATTATCGGTGACTGTGTTGCGTGAAACCCTGAAATCGCACCACAGGCAATCGTAATCATCAGTACCGGAAAAATCGCAGTTCCTGCAGGATGCATGTTTTCTAACGTTAACTCCGGAATTGGCGCACCTGTAACAACAAGCATCCCACCAACTCCAACCGCACTTAGTACCAAAAGAGCTCCTAAGACCGGATAAATTTTCCCGATAATTTTATCAACAGGAAGTAATGTTGCCACAATATAGTAGACAAAGATCGCCCCAACAATGATTCCTAATGCAACTGCACCGTCCATTAAACTATATAATAATCCAGCTGGTGCCGTGACAAAAACCGTTCCAACAAGCAGTAAAAGAAGAACAGCAACAGCATTTACCATATGCTTCATCGTTTTTCCTAAAAACTTTCCTGCAAGCTGCGGCAAGTGTGCCCCTTTATTACGAATCGAAATCATTCCAGTCAAATAGTCATGAACCGCACCGGCAAAAATACAACCAACGACAATCCAAATAAAAGCAACTGGACCATAGAGAGCACCCATGATCGGACCAAAAATCGGGCCAACACCGGCAATGTTTAAAAGCTGAATTAGCGAGTTCCGGTTTGTGCCCATTGGAATATAGTCAACACCGTCTTTCATGCTATAAGCCGGAGTTGGTCTCGCCTCTTTCACACCAAACATCTTTTCAATGAACTTACCGTACGTAAAATAAGCAATGATTAAAAGTGCAACAGCCAATAAAAATGTAACCATTCATGACACCTCTTTCATTATTTGAATGCGCTTTCACTATGCTCTCATTCTAGCATTGCAATTCAAAATTGTGACAAGACTGTGTCTAACGTGTAAAAAGAAGTTACTAACATGCGAAATTTTCAGTTTATTGTGTAGTATTATAATTCCAAACGCTCCCGAAGTGCTTTTACATAATTTCGACTTACTGGAATATCGTCCTTTCTTCCGACGACTTTCAGTTGGTACGCTCCGTTAAACCAAGGGATTAGCTGTTCGACAGCATTTAAGTTAACGAGATAACTTTTATGCGTTCGAAAAAAAGGATATCCCTTTAATTTCTCTTCTAGCTCTTTCATCGATAATTTCGAACTGAAATTACGTTCTTTTGTACAAATGATCGTTTCCCGTTCTTCGCGGAAAAGGTAAAAAATCTCATTAGGAGACAAAAATACAAATCGACCATTATCATCAACAGCTAATTTTGCAACAGAGTCAGCATTTTCAGTTTTTTCACTACCGTGTAACCGTTCGCGGATTCTTGACATCGTTTCATTTAACTGTTCATCATCAAATGGTTTCAATAAATAATCCACTGCTTCTACGCGAAACGCTTTAACAGCAAAATCGGGATAAGCCGTCGCAAAAATGATCAACGGCACCTTTTTCATGTTTTGTATCGTCCGTGCAAGATCTAGTCCGGACATTTGTGGCATTTCAATATCAACAAAAATAACGTCTGGCTCTTTTGTCATAATCATTTCTAAACCTCGCTCACCAGAATCAGCCTCCGCAACAACTTCGATTTCAGGAAATCGTTCAAGTAAAAATTTTAGCTCATCCCGGCTGAACGGCTCGTCATCAATAATGACAGTCCTAATTTTCTGCATTCTCCTCATTCACCTCTTTTTTCCAATCTGAAAAGAAATAATCGTACCCTTGCCTGAATCACTATTGATCTTCAGCATCGCTTCATCTCCGTACATCATTTGCAGCCTTCGATTAACATTGTACAGACCAATTCCAGTTCCAGTTTCAGAAGTAACTTTTTCTACACCAA
This sequence comes from Anaerobacillus sp. MEB173, assembly GCF_052119505.1. NCBI lineage: Bacteria > Bacillati > Bacillota > Bacilli > Caryophanales > Bacillaceae > Anaerobacillus > Anaerobacillus sp. MEB173. The sequence goes on along the minus strand of NZ_JBJMAU010000001.1, from coordinate 168,667 downwards.
GTAAGGGCAGCCTTTCATTGTCAATCCCAATTCCGTTATCTATGACGGAAATCTTTGCTTTATCCTCTTCTTTTTTCAGACGAATTTGGATTAAACTTTCATCTGTTAATTGTTTGACTCCATGCTTAATGGCATTTTCAACAATTGGCTGCAGCGTCATTGGCGGTAATTTATAAGAAAGTACATCTTCATCAATGTCATACGTTACTGTCAATTTATCCGAAAACCGAGCCTGTTCGATTTCCAAGTACGCTTTCACATGCTTTATTTCATCTTCCAGCGTTGTCTCAGTTCCATTTACGCCTGCTAGGTTTTGTCTAAAAAAGTGTGACAGTGATATTAACAGCTTTCGTGCTTTCAATGGGTTCGTTCTAATTAGCGATACGATGGTATTTAAGGCATTAAATAAGAAATGTGGACTTACTTGTGCTTGAAGTGCCTTAATTTCTGCTTGTTTGGCTAGTTCAAGATGACGGTCGACCTCAGAAAGCTCCAACTGGTGACTTAACAAAGTGGAAAGTCCTTTACTTAATTCAATGATCATTGGTGAAATTTCTTTTTCAGATTTGAAATAAAATTTTAATGTTCCAATGGTTTCATCTTTGATTTTTAAAGGTGCAATAACAGCTGCCTGTAATGGGCACTTGGATTGTTGACATTGTATTTGGTCTCTTCCGGCTATAATAAGCTCCCCTGATTTTACAACGTGTTTTGTTACTGCAGTCTTTATTTCTTCATTACTCAAATGATGATCCTTCCCAACACCTACAAAAGCTAATACTTTTTCTTTATTTGTGATCGACACCGCAGCTACATCGATTTCCTTTAACAAAATCTCACATGTCGGTTTGGCTGATTGTACATTTAAGCCTTTCCGTAAATAGTTTAACGTTAAATTTGCCAGTTTTAACGCTCTTTGCGCTTGTAATGAACCCATTTTTTCTTCTTCTTGAATGACGTTTCGGATGATTAAAATAAAAATGGCCACACCTAATCCGTTGGCAATGATCATCGGTATCCCTATATTTTCGACTAATCGAAATGCTTGATCATATGGTCTTGCCAAAACTAGGATTAATCCCATTTGCACAGCCTCAGCCAGCATGCCAACTATGAGTGCCGTTTGAATTGGGACAATATTATGATTATGCTTGTTCCTCTTATAAAAATAACCAGCAATAACACCAGCAATAATCGTAGAAATCCCACACGCAAATCCAGTAAAACCACCTAGCAAATAACGGTGTGCACCGGCAATAATTCCTGCGCCTAATCCTACCGTCCAACCGCCTAATAAACCAGCAATCACAACACCGATGACACGTGAATTGGCAATCGCTTCACTCTCACTTAACTGTAAAACAGACCGGCTGTAGGTTTCGGAATCTACGTTGACAGTTAACCCTGTATATGTACCAATAATACCGAATAAACCAAAGATCACAATAACACTCATTTGTTGCAGCTTTGAAAGTTCACGCTTCTCAATCAAATGACGGATAAATTTTAACCGTGTCATTACGAAGGCAACTGAAATAATAATCCCAAGTCGCTCGATCATTACTAACAATAATTCCCACATCGTCATATCTCCTACATTTTACTAACTAATGTTAGTATACACATCTTATACAGATGTTTTTAGTATTTCTAACTATTTAATCTAAAAAAACAGACATAAAAATGGTGACAGACACCGTCGAAAAATGGTGACAGACACCGTCGAAAGACAACAGTAGTCCTAATGTCCACGAGCTGTGTCTGTCACCTCTTTATTTGTCACCACTTTATAAAAGAGTGAACAAAAAAGTAACCACCGTTTCTTGTCGGCGGTTACTTCTATGTAATGCACTATTATAATTAGTCTTGTTGATTTTTATTTGCTGCGTCTTTTCGATTTTCCTCTGCCTTCTTTGCTGATTTGCGTTGCTTTTCCTCAGCCTTTTTTGCTGCTTCGTTTTGCTTTTCTTCAGCTTTCTTCTCAGCTTCGCGTTGCTTTTCTTCAGCTTTCTTCTCTGCTTCACGTTTTTTCTCTTCAGATTTCATCTCAGCTTCGCGTTTTTTCTCTTCAGATTTCTTCTCTGCTCCTGCTACTTCTTTTTCTACTTCATTATCGATTTCAGCTACATCTCTGTCAGCTTCTTCTTCGATCTTTTGTTCTTTCTTATTTAATTCTTCTTCAAGTTTAGTTTTCTCACCGTCAGCTTCTTCAAGTTTTGTAATTTTCTTTTCTAGTTTCTCGAATGTCTTGTGAATATTTTTCATGATTGCATGTTGAGCTGATGGGTTTTTAATTTTTTCTAATACTACTATTAATGAATCAATATTATTAGCAAGCTTACTTTCTACTTTATCTACTGTTTCTTCTGATTCTGTTGGTTCATTTGTTTTGTTTTCCTCTGAAATATTAACTTCTGATCCTTCTACTCCATTATCATCAGTAGCATCTGTTGCACTTTCTGTTTGGGCTTCTTGATCAGATGCTGGTAATTTTTCAGCAGCAAGATCTTGTGTTTCAATAGCTTCTAGTAGAAGTGCCTCTGCTTCTTCTAGTTTTTCTTGTGCAATTAGAGCATTTGCCTCAGCAATTCGTTCAGCAGCAAACTCAGCTAAAAGTTGCGCCTCTTTATAATCATCAAATGTTACAGCGAGACGGATTTTTTCAGTGATACTTTTAACAAAATAGAAGAAATCACCTGGGATTAATGACGGCTCAAAAATTGAACCTTTTTCTTGGTCCTCAGTAACTTGTACTTCTTCTACTACTTGCAAGGCTTCTTCAACTGTATTTTCGGAAAAATCTTCACTAATTTTCTTGTCAGCTTCTAGTACCGTTTGTTCTTCTACGACAATTATTTGTTCCGCACTTTCATCATTAGCATAAACTGCTCCAGCACCTATTGGAAAAATTAGAGATGTAGTTAATACACTGCTAGCAACTAAACTAGTAATCTTTTTGTTTTTCATCTATTTTTCTCTCCTTTTTTTTATTCCTTATGAATTTCGTCAAGGGGGCAGTATTTTATGTCGGTTTTTATTATTTTAATATAAAAAAAGTGACAGACACTGCCAAAAGACAAAAATAGTCCTAATGTCCACGAGCGGTGTCTGTCACTTATTTCTGTCACTTATTTCTTGTCGCTTAATTCAAATCATGATAGATCTTTGTTAGTAATTCTTTGTTTGGATCTTGGCTTAGCTCCCACATCATGGCGCCGCCTAGCTCATTTGAGCGAATGTAATCTGTTTTGTAGCCGATTGATTCAACGTCATCATAGCTAATAAAAGTCGTACCATTATATAACCATGGTACTTTTGAGTCGTTTTGCCAGTATCGAGTATAGCCATTTTTATTTACATAATTAACAGCAATTTGCCCATACGTCATTGATCCGCCACTTGCAAATGATTGATACAAGCCGTGGTTTGCATTCGTAGTTTGATAGAATACCCTTCCATAAAACGGCAGTCCCATTACTAGCTTATTTGCCGGAACACCATTCTCAAGATAAGTCTGAACTGCATCATGTGCACTCCATTCCCAGATAAGCCCACTATTCGGATCACGGTATAAAGGTGCATTCATCCCAGTGAAGGAATCCCATTCACCGTGGATATCATAAGTCATGAGCTGAAGATAATCGACATATTGATGAAGTTTATTTAACTCCATATTATTTGCATGACTTTTACTTGCTCCAGTGGCGATTGTTAGCAGATATTCGTTTCCATCTTTAGCTGTTTGTGCAGCTAGTGTTTCTCTTATCTTTTTTAATAGCAGTGTAAAGTTTTCTTTATCCTCTGGCCGGTTTATGTTACCAAGCTTCCCGCCGCCAACAGGATATTCCCAATCAAGATCGACACCATCAAAGCCATATTTCAACATAAAATCTCGTACACTATTTGCAAAAGTTGTTCGCGATTCCTCTGTCAGTGCAACATCTGAAAACTTTTCAGACCAGCTCCATCCACCTATCGAAATGATGGTTTTGATGTGCGGATACTGTTCCTTCAGTTTATTTAATTGATGAAAGTTCCCTTTAAAGGGCTGGCTTTCAGTGTCACCAGGGAAGGATTTTTCTACATCCGCCCATGGATCTCCAAGTGAAATTTTTCCATCGTCGGAAATATTAGCAAATGCATAATTAATGTGCGTCAGTTTACTCGCGTCAATATCGGTCACCTGAAAGCCTGAATATGTTGCCCAACCTGCATAATAACCAATTAACTTATATTCATTTTCAACAGGCTCGATTATAGTAGAATTATTAACAGTAACTGTCTTAAAAACCTCAGTTGTCTGATTGGCTGAATCGTATGCAATTACTTTTAAAATCTGCTCACCGTCCGGCACCCACGGATCAGTCGCCCAATTCACTGTATAGGGTGCTGATGATACTGTTCCAATCAAATAACCGCCATTATTACTATAAAATTCGACTTTATTAATCTTCGTATCTGACTCTACTTCAACAGATATAGAAACCATACCACTTATTGTCTTGTTGTCACTTGCGATCGGCGAAACTGCAATGTCACCTACGATAGGTGGTTGTTGATTTACCGTTTTTGTTTTCGTTGTCACTTGTAGTATATTACTCGTTTTTTTCGATAGATTTCCGCTTGTATCTCTAGCTTGTACATAAAATCTATACGAGGTATTACTACGTAAATTTCCAACGACATATTGTGTTGATGAAGCCGTTCCAATGTGGCGATTATCTTGATAAATGAGATAATCAGCAACCGAAACATCATCATACGACTCATTCCATGCAAGTGTTACCGAACTTTCTGTTATGTCAGCCGACTGTAAATTCGTTGGTGCTGTTGGTGCTTTCATATCCTTTTTCGCCGCTTCAACTGTTTGAAAACCTAAGATAAGAGTAAATACTGATAAAATAATAAATACATAATGAAATAGTTTTTTAGAAAAAAATTTCCCCTCTTGCAATCTCATCCAACTAGTTCCCCCTATTAAATTTACTATCTTTCATTCTATTATGGGGACGCTTAGGGATATAGTGGAAAATAGTAGCAAATCCTTCTACTACATAACTACTAACTAAATGTAAAAAAAAGAAGATGCATCTAGTGCACCTTTCTTTCATGTTCGTCAAGGTCAACAGAGAGTTTTCCTTTATTTTTTAATTCCTTAAGAACTTTCTGAAACTCTTTTAGATCATTCGTTTTTAAAAGTAACTTTTTCTCAGCTTCCTTCTTCTTTTTATATAATAATGCGATCGGTGCTGCATCAATTTTTTCTTTTGACAGCTCTTGTTGCGCAACTGTTAAACGTTTGTAGTAGTCTATTTCAATAATTGGATTTTCAAAACTAACATATTCGTCAAACGTATCGATCATATTTTCCGCTCCTTCCACAACAACGACATAATATTCGTTTTCATTGCTGCCTGTGGAGCAACTCGTTAACAGTACAATCGTATGTATCATTATTGCACTTATCGTAAAAAATTGTTTCAAAAAATCTCCACCTATAGTTTATTTCCTAAGTATTATTCGAAAAAAATTCTTTTACCTTTTGCACTCTTTATTTTTTGCCATTTCTTTTTTTATTACATGATAAAAAATAATTTGAATTGTTAATGTTAATATGTAAATCGGAAAAGACCAATACATATTAAATCCTTTGTCATAGTGAAATAATCCTACTTTAATGCCGATCCATTCCATGAGAACAGCAAATCCTCCCCAAAAGAATACATAGGGAATATGAGAGTAGCCTTTAATATTAAATTTTTCATATCCGTAAATAAAAAAGTAGCTATACGGTCCATACATAATATAACTTAAAAAATCCAACAGTTGATAGGATGAGTCGTCATTAACATCATAAAAGTCCCAAGGCTTAACACTAATTGTATGATCAAAAAACAAACCAATAGCTACCCCTATCAGAAAATGCGCAGTCCCCTCTAATATCGTAAATATTTTTGGTGTGATCCATATTAAAAACACCAAAACAACAATGTTAATAATTACGAACCATTCATTCGCATTAAATGATCTGTCATAAATTACTGTCATGTTGTTTCCCTTTCCAAAATAGAAATTGCCAGTAAAGATTTATTTATTCCTAAACCAATCAGGACATAGCTGATATTTACTAGTAAAGCGTAATACATGTTCCATTTAATAAACTCAACAATTCCCAAATAACTAGAAAGGCCCGTCATGATTTGCAAGAGTCCGACGATCGTTGCAAAAAGAAGTATTTCTCTTTGCCAAGATGTGTCTGGAATACGAAGATTTATATACATAACAACGAGTAAAGGAAGAATCATTTCCCTCATAATTAATAAGGAAAGAGCTAACATTGGGTCCTCTGTATGTTTTATTACTCTTAGTTCCATATACATAATTGTCATATAATTCTTTGTTACGATTGCCATCACCATATATAAAATTGCATTGTGCAGGAACGTCATTTTTTTCTTCATAAAAAAAGTCAGATATGCAATTAAAAAAGCAATTGTAATGAAAAGAGGTAAAGTCATGTTCTCCTCCATCGATTTGACATCACATACAATCATCACTATATTATTGTTCACCAATAATTTACCGTTAAACTTTCCAATCTTTACACCAAAATACAAATAATGATGACAAGGGAATAAATTACTACATATTTACAAATAGTACCTCTATAACAAAAATTAGGAGGTAAACTAATAGTGAAAACAATATTGAAAGTTATTATAGCTTCTTTTTTGATTTTTTTTGGTACGAATCTAAATGTACTTGCCGCTCCACCGCAAGCTGAAGTAAATCAGTTGATAAGTGATATGAATTGGTCAATGGAAGAATTGGAAGAGTATTTAGCTTTTTATGAATTAACGCTCGATGATTTTGAAAGCACTGAAGAATTACAAATGATGTTAGGAACACCAATTACACAGGAGAATCTAAACGAGCTTCTGCAAGAATATGATTTAACTCATGAAGAGTTAGAGGCTTTGTTAGATGAATTCGGGGAAAGCTTGGACGATTACCATTTTATTGAAGATTTAGATTTGGCAATCGACTTTTACTTAAATCATGAAGGAGAAATGCTTGAAATAGAAGAGTTTCTGGCTAAACTTGGTTTAACAGATGAAGAAGTTGAACGACTGTTTACTCACCTTCTATCATTAGATGAAACTGTGTTGGAAACAGAAATGGAACGAATCGCCAGTAGATTTGAGCCATATATGACCATAGATGACCCTGCACAATTATCAGAAGCTCAGCAGCAAGAGTTATTCGGATTATTTGAAGAGATGTTAGCTGCTTTCCACTTAAAAGCGAGCTTCTACTTAGTGGACGGAGAAAAAACTCCAATAAGTTATCAAGAGTTAACACAGCTAGAAGAATTAGATGGAAGAAGTCTTCTTATTGAGCTATATGATCTTCAAGGAAATCTCATTTTAGACATGCTATTATCTGCTGATATGTTAACTTCTGATTTCCTATTTGAAACAGGTGAAGAGTTAATTCATATTGGGGACATGGCTGGTGAGCTGACAAATGAATTACATGATGGAAAACTCCCTAATACAGCTTCACCATATTGGTTAAACTTAATAATTGGCTTATTCCTTATCCTAGGTGGTGTTACTTTCTATCGCATTTCAAGAAAGCTAGAAAGAGCCTAAGTAAACAATGTGGATGAAGAAAATGTCCTTCTTGCTAATATGCTTAGGTGTAACAGTTATTGGATTCAATTTTTACTCAATACAACAAGGTATATCAGCTTCTAGTAAGCCTGAAATCAGCGTCGGCGATTTTGAAATGAAAAAGGAGGTCCCTATGATTGAACAAGGGGCTTCCAAAGATACTGCTGTAACCGAACAAAAATTATATAAAAAAATCCCTGATCTCGGTGAACAAATTGGTGTTCTTACCATTCCAAAATTAGACCGCTCACTGCCAATTTATCATGGCACAACGAAAGAAGTTTTAAAAAAAGGGGTTGGGCACTACGATAATGGTGTGATGCCTGGCGAGAATAATAATACTATCCTCTCTGGTCATCGGGACACTGTTTTTCGCGGATTCGGACAAGTTGGTATAAATGATAGGCTTATCGTTTCAACCGATGCTGGAGAGTTTTTGTATAAAGTAAGAAAAGTGAAAATTGTTGACAAAGATGATCGTACTGTTATTGTTCCAAAGCCAAAAAGTACATTAACGATTACGACATGTTATCCGTTTGGTTATATTGGTGATGCTCCTCAACGATATATCGTCGTCGGGGAGTTAATTTCAAAAAACGATAAATTTGGTGATGTATCAATTATCCAAACATTTGATGATAAAAATAGATAGCATGCCATTTTATTAGAATTGGCATGCTTTTTTGTATCTCTAGTTTTTTTCGAAATTACTCTCTTTTTCAGCACTTACTTATCAATTAAGGAGTCTCATCTACATGAACATTAATCAGCTTGTCAGTTTTTGGGTTTGTTAATACATACACCCGTACTTCTCCTACATTTTCAATAGTTAATTTAAAATTATATTGCTGTCTTTCATCTGAAATAATGACTTTCCCCTCATATAAATAGTCCGTCACTTTCCAATCAGGATGTTGTTTTTTCACCTCGGTAACTGCAGTGTTACCCCACTTTGCATATTCCGGCTGTTGAGCACCTCCAACATTGGCAGCAACTATAAATAATAAGGCGAAGCATAGAAGTAATTTCGGTACATTCAATTTCATCATCATCCCTCCTTTCTTCTATATATCCTCTTCAAAGGAAAACGTTGTTATTCATCAAAAGGAAGAGACAAAAATTATCAAAATGTCCACGAGCGGTGTCTGTCACCTGTTTCAACAAAATACATAAAAATAACTATTGACAATTGTTTTACATACGTGGTATTATAATAAATTTGCTAATAAACCAATCTCGTGATATGATATAAATAGACGAAGGGGGTCGAGGTATGTTTGAAATTGGCGAAAAAATTATCTATCCGATGCATGGATCAGGTGTCATTGAAGGAATTGAAGAAAAAGAAATTCAAGGACAAATCGAGAAGTATTATGTTGTGAGCATACCTACAAAAAACTTACAAGTACTCATTCCATTTAATAAAATCGAAAATTCAGGTATTCGATTAGTAGCCGATCAAAATTCTATGGATAATGTACTAGATATCTTCCATCATGGAGAATCAGGGGAAACATTATCTTGGAAACAACGTTACAAATTGAATTCAGATAAAATGAAGTCTGGCAAATTACAGGAATGCGCAGAAGTTGTGCGTGATTTATCGCGTATTCAAACTGAGAAAAAACTGAATTCAAGTGAGAAACAAATGCTGGACAATGCGACAAAGATTCTAATTAACGAATTTGGATTAATACGCGGGATTTCAGCTGCAGAGGCCGCTGACTTATTAAAAACCAAGCAACAATAACTCTTTAATGTTCAATATCTAAAAAAAATTCAGAAAAAAATTAGGTTATTTAATTGTAACGTGCTATACTTGATTAAACCTTTTAAATCTGCTTTTACTTTACCTGCATCAAAACAAACCCACTCAAATTATTGAGTGGGTTTGTTCGTTTTTGGATTGTTATTGGTTGGTATTGATCTCCGCTGAATTTTATTTAGTATTTGAATGAACGTCCTGGAGTTCAATACATAACTTAAAGAAAAAAACAGATCCCTCTATCAGGACCTGTTTCAAAGTTAATTTATGCTTTTTGAACGTTAGCTGCTTGTGGGCCACGGCTACCTTGTTCAACATCAAATGTAACGCGTTGACCTTCATCTAATGACTTAAATCCTTCAGATTGAATAGCAGAAAAATGAACGAAAACATCTTCTCCACCTTCACGCTCGATAAATCCAAACCCTTTTTCTGAATTAAACCATTTTACTGTACCTTGTTCCATTTTTTATCCTCCTAATGTGCAACACACATAAAATATTACTATCCTTGCCCAAGTAACAATCTAGACACATGTCAAATTTTTACACAGAACAAAAATAATTACTACTTAGTTTACCTGAAAGACTGACAGAAAGCAAATTTTGGAAAAATAAACATTTCTATTGATCGAGAAAGATTTTATATAGTTTATCATCACCTTCTCTCGGATTCCCTCGTCCATCACGGTTGTTAGTAATCGTATATAAGACGTTACCTTCAATGAGGACGTCGCGCATTCTTCCGGCATTTTCAAATAACGTATCAACTGTTTGGTCCGTTAAATTATAAACGCGAATTGCTTCACCACGTAAATTGGTCACATAGATTTTGTTGTTTTTAACTGAAATCCCTGATGGGGCCCAAGTTTCGTAGCCAGTATGAAAAAGCGGCGTCTCCATGTTCTCTGCTAGTTGATCCCCTTCAATAATCGGCCATCCGTAATTTTTGCCAGGCTGAATCAAATTTAGTTCATCATGAGCGGTCTGCCCATGTTCCGAGCTATATAATGTTCCATCTTCATCCCAGGCAAGCCCTTGAGGATTTCGATGCCCAAACGAATACACATACGAATTCCCAAATGGATTATCATTTGGTATTGATCCATCTAATTCCATACGCAAAATTTTGCCCGCTAAGCTATCTACATTTTGAGCGTGCTCAGGGATTCCTGCATCACCAGCGGTGGCATATAATTTTCCGTCCGGGCCAATTTTAATTCGGCCGCCATTATGGATTCTTCCCCCTGGAATTCCATCCAGAATCACTCGATCTTCATTCCATATACCCTGCTCAAGTGTTAAAACGATGATCCGGTTAAACACTTCACCGGCCTGCTCGTATGTATGATAAGCAAATGCTTCTTCGGAACGATCAAAATCAGGCGCAAGAATAAATCCTAATAACCCTCCTTCACCCTCATGAAGCACATCTTTTGTCACTTCTACAGACTGAATTGTTGTTAATCCGCTACTTCCATCAACTTTAATGATCGAACCTTCACGCTGACTCAAATAAAAGGTATCGTTATACTTGTTAATATTCCAAGGGATCTGTAAGTCTGTAGCAATGATCTCCGCTTGCCGAGCGATGACTTCGACTGCCTCAGGCTCATCTTTATCAGTTGACTGTTCATTCCCAGGTGAACATGCCACTAAAATAAAAATGAGTCCGATGTTAAACATGAACTTTTTCACATAAATCACCTCATTTTTGCACATAATAAATCATTTTAACCATGTTTTATTACGTATACTCGTCCTCCTGTATGAAATGGGAATGATTTATTCTGTTTTCAGTTAACTCTTTTTCTTTTATCAGCCAATTTACATAGTTTATCAGCCATTTACCAATATCCAGAAAATTTAATTCATTAAGATAACTTTTAATATGAGGGCATATTCATGCTCTAATGTTCCATAGCCTTCAGCTTCATTATTGCTGATTACTGTAGCAGCTCCTTCTTCTTCAAACCAAATTCGATATTCATACAGTCTCTCAGGCATGTTTTTATCAAACTGAAAGAATAATGTGGCAAGTACATCTTCTTTTCTTGCCATTTCAGCTACAGTATTTGGCTCCCATTCTATCTGTGAAAACACTGTTTGAAGGTTTTCTACAATACTGGATTCTGTAATCATTTTCACCTCACTGTAGCTGCCATCTGTTTCCATTTGCTCAACATCAACTCTTGTTAATGTTCCTTTTTCTCCACCAAAACAGCCAGCAGTAATCAGTACCGCTGATATAAGAAGTAGTAAAGCAATAATCGATCGTTTCATAAGTCATTCACCTCATATTAAGTGTAGCACAATGATATTGGTGTCAGACACCGCAAAAAAACAAAACGATACAAATTGTCCACGAATAGTGCCTGGCACGAAATCGTGGCACGAAATCGAATATCGTGGTAAGCTAGTAGGAAATTCTTAAAAATAGATTGTGTAGGTGACGAACTTGATCGAAATTAAAACTTCACCGGTGTGTGATGGAGAATTTAATAGAGGTGTATTTGCAACAAGAGATATCGCAAAAGGGGAGCTTATTCACGAAGCCCCTGTCATTCCTTATCCGAATGAACAGGATGAATTCATAGAACAAACCGTGCTAGCTGACTATGTATATGAGTATGGAATTAATCACAGTGCTGTTATATTAGGTTATGGCATGCTGTTCAATCATTCATATGAGCCCAATGCCACGTATGAAATTAATTTTGAAAATCACACGTTTGATTACTATGCTTATACCGACATTAAAGCAGGCGATGAGATCATGATTAACTATAATGGTGAGGTTGACAACAAAGATCCACTATGGTTTCTTAAAGACAATGACGATAAAGAAAGCGAGTAATCCTCCTTTTACCATTAGTAAACCACCAGTACCATACATAGGTACTGATGGTTTTTTCTATTTGCTTGTCTAATAAACAATATAATTATTCCTAATAAATATTTTTTAAAATTGTTATAAACAGCCCTTTTTCCTACTATAATCTAATGGCAATACAAATTATATGTGAGGAGGGTTTTAGTATGAAATTGGGAATTTGGTTTTTTAAAATTGCGGCTCTCTATTTCTTGGTTGGTGTTGTCATGGGAATAGGAATGGAAATGGCTGGAGATCACAGGTTGTATGGTGCGCATGCACATATTAACCTTGTCGGCTGGGTTTCAATGGGTCTGTTTGGCTTGCTTTACACACTCTTTCCAAAGGCTGGGGAATCAACGTTAGCAAAGATCCATTTTTGGCTTTATAATATTTCCTTACCATTATTCATGCTTGGCCTATCCTTCTTCCTTGTCGGGAATCATTCTTTGCTTATCCTGCTTCAAATCTTCCCGAACATTCTTGTATTAAGTGTCTTATTCTTTGTAATTAATGTATATCGCAACGTGAGTGCTACAGATTTACATTCTGTACTTAAGAAAAATCAAGGAACAACAAGTTAAATATCTATGACTCAAGGGGCTGTCTCATAATTGACAGCCCCTTATAATTTATATTTTCTTTACCTGCTCAATTTTCAACCCAAAAATTTGAGGGGGATCGATATTGTTAATTTGTAAGTATGTTGACAATTGTCCACGATGATGGATCTCGTGTTCACAAACTGCCATCATGATTCTCCAGGCACTTACTTCATGTCCATGCATTGTTGGAACTTTTTTTGTTAAAAGACTATCCCCTAATTGTAATATACCACCAACAAATTTCGAATGACATGAATTCAAATAATCAGAGATTTCTTCAATAGTCTCTCCTTTATTGCTCTCGTGACCAGAGTAGACATACTCACCATTTTCAAAGAGATTTAAAAACATTAACTGAGAGGAAGCGATGTGCCGTAGCAAATCCCCAGTCGAAAACTTATTCTCTGCTGGTTTCCAATCTAGCAGTGAATTCGGTGTAGCATCAACATATTGCATCGTTCGTTTTCGAACCCCGCTTACGTACTTAACATATTCATTAACAATCGTAAACATCAGTAACCCCCTTTAGTTTGGGTGACAGACACCGCAAAAAGACATTGAACAATATTGTCCGTGCATCGTGGATGCAACATATCAAAAATGATATTATGATATTATTATGTATGATGAACTTATATAAATTAGACGCTAAAGAAAGGACGTTCAGCTTTGATCGAGCTTTTACTTATAAATATTCTTTTTTTACTCTTGCCCGTTGTCATTTATCTCATTTTTTTTGAGAATCGAATACATACGTACAATAAACCTATGATTATTTTTCTATCATCGATTACGATGGTTCTTTGTATGACTTTTCCGATTAAATTAGATCCCGGCTTTATTTTTGATCTACGGTATATTCCTTTTATCATTGCATCACTATTCGGTGGGTATTCCGTAGCGTTTCCACTTTATCTTGTCTTAAATATCTACCGTTTTATAATCGGTGGAGATGGCGTGTTACTTTCGCTTATTACTTCAACCGTTGTTTTTATCGTTGTACCGTTGTTGAGCCAAAAGTTTCATCAATTTCCTTCTAAAAAAAGAATAGTAACTGCATTTACAATTACCTTTATTTTTTTGGTTGCTTACCTTTCAATGTTAAGCACTTTTTATCAACCGATCACAAAAGTGTTTTGGTTCATCGTCATTGATGTCCTAACGATTCATCTTGGCGGAGTGATCATTATTATGGTCTTAATTGAAAAAATTCTCTTCAACATTAAAAAATGCGAAAAAATTGTTGATACAGATCGACTTACAGTCATAAGTGAATTATCCGCAAGCATTTCACATGAAATTCGAAATCCGCTTACTGTAACAAAGGGCTTTCTGCAAATGTTAGATAAATCAAACAATATTAATGAAGATGAAAAGAGATACGTAAATTTTTCGTTACAAGAATTAGAACGTGCAGAACGTATTGTAAGTGATTTTCTTTCGCTCGCTAAACCTCAAGCAAGCAATATGGTGACATCGAACTTAGAAGAGGAATTTGTCTATGTAAATAATGTGATGGTGGCTTATGCGAATATTCACCAAGTTGATCTGCAATATACATTTAACAATGATCATCTTATCACCTACGATAAAAACCAGTTACGGCAATGTTTAATTAATCTATATAAAAACAGTATTGAAGCAATGAAAGACAATGGCGGGACACTTACTGTTACGGTTACTAGTGAAAAACGAGCGATCAGTATACAAATCAAAGACTCTGGTGTCGGGATGACTAAAGAAGAAGTGGTTCGTTTAGGCAAACCTTATTACTCAACAAAAGATGATGGAACCGGCCTAGGTATGATCATCGTATTTAGTGCCGTTCATCGACTTGGCGGAAAAATTAAAGTTGAAAGTGAAAAAGAAAAAGGAACAACATTCCTGCTGATATTACCAGTTAGCAAGCAAAAAAACGATACCAATCAATAAAAGTTTGATATGAAGAAGGGATTTTCCAATGTGAAAAGCCCTTTTTTAGCTTGTATTCACAAAAATTTTTTGTTCTTTTCAAAATTATTTTTTGGCATTTAAGGTAAAATAAAAAACGTTATCATATATGAACGATTTGATGATTATAAAAGGATGGATAAGTAGATGATTGAGATCTTGAAGCTTGTTGTGTTATTTTTTCTCGTCTTTATTGTTATGCGCTTTTTGGGAAAATCGTTATTATCACAGTGGACACCTTATGACCTTGTGACGATTATTTTCCTCTCCTATGCCGGATTAGGAACAATTCAATTTGATGGTTTCCATTACTCAGTTATAAGTATTCTTGTGATAGGCATTATTTATATTTTTATGTCTAGATTAAGTCTATTTCAAGCATGGAATCCTTATATCGTCGGGGAACCTACAATACTGATTCATGATGGGAAAATCGTTAAAGAAAACTTAAAAAAGACGAAATATTCCTTAACCGAATTGCTTTCAAGCATCCGTTTATCTGGATATCCTGATGTAAATGACATTGACTATGCAATATTAGAACCAAATGGAGATGTGAGTATTATTCCGAAAAAAGATATGAGTCCACTTACAGCAAAAGATGTTGAAATTGAACGTGTACATAAAGGGATCCCAATCGCTGTAGTAATTGAAGGAAAAATACAGGCAAAAAACCTCCAACTCATTAATAAAACTGAAAAATGGCTGCAAGACGAGCTGCTGCAAAAAGGGTATGCTGATTTGAACAAAATTTTCTACGCATATGTAAATGATCAAGATCAATCGTTAACCATTGATACAGAAATGATAAGGAGTTAATTCATTGTTTAATTTTGAGAAAAGAGGGAGTGGTTAAACACCACTCTCTTTTTGTGTCTCAATATTTTTACTTAAGGCAAAAATATAACACTAGGGAAAAATAGTTTACTAGTAATAAATAACTTGAAATACGACAAAAACGTTGCCGTAGACCCACACAGGATTGATTTGATAGGATAAAAATGAAAGATGATAGAGATTATGGAAAATTAATTTTTTGGTGGTGGGGATCAATGAATCATCGTTTTAAACAAGCGGTAGTTGCTACTTGGATCGGGATCGTTATAAACGCTTTACTTGCAATAATGAAAGGGTTCATAGGTTGGTTATCAGGAAGTCGAGCTTTGATTGCTGATGCTGCACATTCTGCTTCAGATGTGGCTGGCTCAATTGCTGTTCTCGCAGGGTTACGTACAGCACAAAAGCCTCCTGATGCGGACCATCCATATGGCCATGGAAAAGCAGAAAGTGTTGCTACCATCATTGTTGCGATACTATTAATAGTTGTAGGTTTAGAAATAGCGATTTCATCTCTTAAAGTGTTTTTTAGCGAAATCCCAACCCCTCCAAAAGGAATTGCTCTCATTGCGATCATTATTTCCATCGTTGTGAAAGAAGGATTATTTCAATATAAATACAACCTTGCAAAAAAAATAAACAGTTCCGCCTTACTAGCGGAAGCTTGGCATCACCGTTCTGATGTCCTGTCCTCAATCGCTGCTTTCGCAGGTATTCTTGGTGCAATTATTGGGCAGCAGCTTAACTATCCTTTCTTGCTCTATTTAGATCCTTTAGCAGGAATACTTGTCTCATTATTCGTGCTAAAAATCGGTTATACCCTTGCAAAGGAATCAGGGCAAATTATGATGGAACAAGTATTAGACGTTGAAAAAACAAAACCGTTTATTCAAACAGTTAGTACAATTGACGGGGTCATACAGGTAGATGAACTGCTCGCAAGAACTCACGGACACTATATCGTCATTGATATTAAAGTCAGTGTCGACCCTCATATTAGCATAGAAGAAGGTCATGTCATTTCAAACGACGTGAAAAAGGAACTTCTGACTAACCATAATGAGATACGAAAAGTGTTCATTCAAATTCATCCTTACCAATTCAAAGGGATTCAGTGAATGTCTCATTACATAGGAAAAACCCTTGGAATGGAAATGAAACGGGGCTGTCTCATAATTGACAGCCCCGTTTCATTTTAAATATTTTATTGAAAACACATCTGTTTATGCATGATCTTCTTTCGTAGGTCCCATGACGCCTGGGACTCGTAACCCAGCTTGACGTAACAGAACCGTCATTTGTCCACGGTGATGGGTTTGATGATCGATCAATGTTCTAAGCATTGCTCCCCTTGGCATTGTCCCAATAACCGTCTCGACATTCTCAGACATTTTGTCATCTGTTAGAGTTTGTTCTGCCTCTTGTTTCACATCCTCCATCACCTTTTTATACGCCTCAACGATTACACTCGCTTGATTTGGTATATCCTCATTAGCACCGGCTGGCTCAATGTTCAGTCCGACCTGACCAGCAAAAAATGCAGGACTAGTAGCTAAATGCCAGCCAAGTTGCCCTAGTGTGTTATGTCCCTCGACGATTGCTTGATCTAGCTTTTCATCTGTCAGTGATTCAAGAACTTGAAGCGTTCCATTAGCCGAATGAGACCAATCTCTTAAAAAATCATTAACTGTTCGATACAATTTTCACTACCCCGTTTCTATTATTTGTTAAAACTTATGTTAAAAACCTATGTAAACTTATTAACTCTTCTTATTTTAATCTCTTTAACTTTCCTATGCAAGGAAGCAATCCCAATCATTTACAAATTTTAATAAATGATATACTTTAACAACTTCATTATTGTGTTAATATTTAGAGGAGACGATTTTAGATCTACTATTAAATAAGAAAGAAGATGACACCTTGAATCATACAAAAATAAAATGGATACTGTTACTCGTCATCATCATGTGGGGAAGTAATTTTGTTATTACGAAAATTTTGCTTGAGAGTTTCCCATTTTGGACACTGCTATTCTTTCGCAACGTGTTTGCTGCGGCTGCTTTAGTTTGGATTGTTCGAAAATTTCTTTTTATTATTCCGAAAAATAAAAAGGTGTGGGGATATGTATTAGGAGCATCAATTATTGGGGTTGTTATAAACAATGCACTATTTCAAGTCGGCCTCAAATATACGTCAGCCACCAATGCTTCACTTATCATGGGATTAACGCCATTAGCTACAGCTTTCATCTCTTATTTAGTATTTAGTGCTCCGCTTCACTGGAAACAGCTGCTTGGCATTGGTCTCGGATTTTTCGGAGTTACACTTGTTGTTTTAAAAGGTTCCATTACAAATTTAATTCAACTGTCATTTAACATTGGTGATTTGTTTATAATAGGGGCGCTATTAACCTTTAGTATCAGCTTTATCTTTATTAAAAAGGCTACTGACGTTAAGTTTCCACCGGCCATTATTAGCTTGTACGCTTATGCACTTTCTTCCATCTGTTATTTGCCATTTGTTCTTTGGGAACAATCAGTAATTGGATGGGGTGAATTGCCAAGTAGTCTATTACTTTGGCTAATGCTACTGTATGTCGGTGTTTTCCCAACCGGTGTAGGAAATATGCTGTGGAATCGGGGAATTAGTATTCTTGGGCCTGGACAATGTGCCATTTTCATGAATGGAATCCCTCTCGTTGCCGCAATTACGGCCGTTATCGTACTTGATGAACCGATCTTAATGCTTCAAATTATTGGATTTCTATTCATTGGTACTGGGGTTATCTTAGGTTCACAAACAAGTAAACCAGCTGTAGAAAAAAAGGACGAAAAAGAGTCTTCTAGTATTTCAGTATAAGAGACGATAAAATGATTGTTGTTTAAACAACAAAATATAGGGTGTTGCTTAATAACATCATTTATGTTTTTTGATCGCCTATTTCTATAGGTACAAGATTGTTTTCGTCCTTACCATGCATAGGATGATATGAACCTACAGGTTAATACCTATGCATAAGGAGGCTTTCATTTGAACTTTTATCATTTAAATCATCAACCAGTTGGTGTAAGTGATTATGAGGATATGTATGATTATCACGAGCCTATGCAACAACATATGATGCCTGAACATTTTGATCAGCATGAACATATGCGCTTTGGACCAATTATTGGGGGGGTTACCGGCTTGTTCGTACCTTCTGGAAGACCACCGTTTGGACCTCCAGGACCACCACCAGGACCACCACCTTTCGGACCTCCTGGTGGACCTCCCGGGTTTGGCGGACCACCAACAGCACCTCCGCCAACCTACACACCAGCTCCACCAGGGGATGTTGGATTGTATGCAGTTGATCCAGGAGCAATCCGCGGATGTTTATATCGTTATACGTATGTATGGTTAACAAATAGACAACAATTTTGGTTCTATCCAACATTTGTTGGACGCAGATCAGTATCCGGCTATCGCTGGACCGGTTTCTATTGGGTCTACTTTGGTATCGATCTTAGACAAATATCATCATTCACATGTCACTAATAAATAAGGGGATGACTCATATGTAACAGCCCTTCGATATTTCGAGGCGTACTTTCACATATGAGGCATCCCCTATTCTTTTACTAACTGCTGAAAGACTTCATGTAAATCATCTCTAATTTTTCTAAGTTTCATAGCATCATCTGCCGTTGGAATGATCGCCATTGGATTTTTAGCATCTGCTAAATAAAGACGCCGGTTGATTTCTAATTGAATCCAAGGAATATCCCCTTTGTTGCCGTGATGCTTTGTAATATAACCGCCCGAAAATGGCTCATTGAATGTCACTAAAGGAACACTGCCATCAACAGATGGATAATGACTAAATTTTTTTTCTAGCAGCCCTTTTAACTTATGCATAAGCTCAGCTGGTGCTGTAGTCGGTTCAGAGTCAGGCTGAGCATGTTTATTTCCTCTATTTCCAAGGCAAAATAATGGACGCTTTTCCCATGTTGTACTATTAGGCATCGGTCCAACATCAAGCATTGTATGACAGTCAATGCCCAAGCGCACATTGGGGTGTCGTGAAGCCTGCTCTAATTTATGATGATACGTCTTATAGTAATCACTGATTAATACCTCAATCTCTTCTTTTGTTAATCCTTCAGAAGAATTCCACACTTGTTTTTGAACGACGGAACGTGTCTTAACGACCCCGTCTGGATTACGGGGCGGAAGATCGTCTTTATCACGGTTCATATCAACAACAATGCGAGCGATTGGCGTTGTCACGTATTCCTCAACAACATCCTGAAAATCATATAGCTCCTGTGACCATGTATCACAATCAAGTAATATTTCCTCTATCGAAAGCAAACATTTTTTCATTAAATTGGTTGGAATCATCAGTCCCCCATGAGGGACTGATATAACTAACGGCAGTTTTTTTTGTTCACACATACTCATTGCTCCAGCAAAAGCAATGCTAATAATAATGAGCGCTGAATTAATTCGCTGCGGTGGATCGCTTCATTTGGTGTATATAAATTTTTGCTTGCCGGAGCAAACCCACAAACAACAGGGATATTAGCCGGGATTTCTCCAGCGGCTGTTGGCAATAGACTCGTTTCAATACCAAATGGCAAGTTCCACTTTTCGCTTAATTCCTGAAGCTGTGGGATAATCGGGTTATTTTTTTTTCTTATTAATGGTGGTCTTTCTACTAATGTTTCGACGTATGCCCTCATTCCATTTGCATTTGACGTAAATGCTTCTCTAATTTGTGTCTCGACCTCATCTGCCAGTCGCTCATCTAAATACGTTACGACTACAGTCGCATGGACACGATGCGGTAGTAACACACTATAGCGTTGCGAATGGACATCCTGAACAGCTACAGTTAATTTTTTGTTGCGGCTGCTGAATTTCTTAAGCTTTTCGGCTTTCTGAATAAAATAGCTGAGGACATCGGTTTGATTATATTGTTTACCGATTCGCATCGGATCGCCTTCCACAATCACACTATATTGTTTGGCACCTCTTCGTTGATCAACGATTTTTCCACCTGTAAACCCTGGCTGAAGTACGATGACTTGCCTCGCTTTTTGGGCAGCTTTTCTCAATGTTGCGTTGCTGTAGCGCATCCCTCTTCCTTCATCTGAATAGAGAAAAACACCGACTTTTTTTTCAGATAGTAAATGCTGCTCATTCAGTGCACTTAACGCACTTAACATTGTTACAAGCCCGCCACGACTTGAGGCAACACCTTCACCATAAATCCACTCCTGCTCGGTGCGGTATGGAATCGGAAAGCCTGTGCGCTCTCCAGGAATATCAATCGGAAGCACAAGTAATGTTCCGTCCTTAAAGCCAGCTTTTGTTTCCCATGTCCACGCTGATCGTCCATTTGTATGTTCTTCAACAAGCTGAAGTCCTAATTCTTTAAGACGTTCTTCCAGCCGTCTTCTGATCGTACTTAAACCTACAGGATCTTGGGTCCAGCTGGAGATATTCGTCCAATGTTTGAGATCAGCTTCAATTTTATCGCGCTTTTGCGTAATCAAAGATATGAGTTCAAGTTGTTCTTTTCCTTCTTCAACAGAACTATCAAGATAATATGGTCCGAAATAGCGCTCATAGGCAATTTCGATTAATTTGTTCATTAAGTCGGCATAGCTTAATCCCATCGTTTCAGCCGCATAGACAAACGATCCCCCTGCTCCTAGACTTGCCATTGAATTCACTTCAAGAATATAAGGCTTCCCTTCACGGTCAATCCGAAAATCAACACGGGCGGAGTCATAACAGCCTAACGCATTAAACGTATCAATCGCAAGCTGTTGAATTTCTCTTGTCTGTTCTTCGGAAAGTGGCGCTGGGCAAATTTTCTCGATCGTTCTGCCGCTTTGTTTCTTTTTATCTTCATATGTATAGATTTGCTCACCTTCTCCAAAAACTAGCTCGACTGGAAGAAGCGCTTCCGCAGGGTTATTGCCGAGTAAACCTACGTTAACTTCACGCCCCTCAATATATTCTTCAACAAGCGTAGGAGCCTGGAATGTTTCATAGATCGTCTGTACACCCGCCCGCAGTTCCTCCTCATCGTAGACAACTTTAAGACCGAACGATACTGCCTCATCCTTTGGCTTGACGATTAATGGGTAATGTAAATCATCCATGATCGGTGAATCCGGTTTTTCCATCACTGTAAATTTTGGTGTTGGCAGTCCTCGTTGCAGTAAAATCATTTTTGTAACGACTTTATCAAGTGCCAGTGCATGGGTCTCTGGGCCAGAGCCTACATATGGAATCCCAAGCATTTCTAGAATTCCAGGGATATGCATGTAGCGACCTTTTCCTTGAATCCCGTAGCTAAGGTTAAAAACAAGCCCCGGTCGTTCGCCGGACACGACTGAGGGCATGAATTCTTCTAGCTTTGCAATAATGTTTTTATCACCTTCAAAGGTTTTTACCTGATGGCCTCCTGCTACTAACGCTTCTTTAATATTTCGTATTGTTTGCAGACCATATTTCTCACGGTTTTGCTTTCCGAATAAATTGATGACTGCCTGACTCTCACGATTGTATACGATAGCTATTTTCATAGAAACCATCACCCTTCGATTATTTTAGTGACTCTGGACCTCCGGCTGTTCCATCTCGCCTTGGATCTGCTACTCCGTAAAATGAATCTCCTCCTTTTTCAGGGAACTGTACGCCTTGTACACAGCCTAAATAAAAGCTATATGATCCGTGTTTTTTTAAATCAAATCCAGCTGCTGCTAATGCCGCAATGACATCCTCGTTAAAACGAAGCTTCTCGATTAGGAGCTTACCTGTATCAGATGAATGAAACCGAGGTGCGGCAATTGCTGTATCTAGCGTTTCATTTCGATCAATTAGTCTTGTAATAACTTGAGCAAGAGAAGTAGAGATTCGGTTACTGCCCGGACTTCCTAGTAAATACCTTGGTGATCCATTTTTAAAAAGAAGCGTCGGTGCAACACTGCTCCACGGCTTTCCACCAGGTAAAAGGTAATATGGGTGCGTCATATTTTTGTATTCAAAGGAACTCATGTAATTGTTGTAAAAGAAACCAAGTCCACTTGCCATTCGTTTACTGCCAAAAACGAGTTCAATCGACTGTGTGATTCCAACGGCATTCCCATCTTTGTCAGTCACAGATAGATGAGTCGTTTCTCCCGAAGTCGGTGGTGGAGGGTAATCATCCTGTAACGTCGTTTTCGCAATGTTGGAAATTAATGTCGCAACTTCACTCGCATACTCTTTATCGCACATTAATTTATTGACGGTTTGTAAATAATAATCAGGATGAATCGGAAGTCTTTGCCGATCTGAAAGTGCGTATTGAAAGGCAAGAGCATAAATAACGGCCCCAACAGGCTCCTCTGTGTTCAACATGTCAGGCGAAAACTGTTCTAATGTATTCAGAATTTGGATTAATACTCTTCCGGCACCTGGGGGCGGAAACGTAAAAATATCATATCCACGGTAGCTGCTTGCTAGTGCATCCCTTTCAACAGGAAGCGGAATTTGGCATAGATCAGCCTCAGTAATTAATCCGTCCCTTTTTTTCATATCTTTGACGATTTTTTTGCCGATACTCCCAACGTAAAAATCCTGCCAGCCCCTTTTTACCATTGCCTGCAAGCAATTGGCGAGTTCTGGTTGTTTTATAATTGATCCAACTTTTTTCGGTGCATCATTCTCAAAGAAGTTTTTCACAATTAAGGGATCATGCCGCAAATGTTCTTCTTCCTTCTTTAATAATCGGTGTACTAATGGGGAAACAGTAAATCCTTCTTTGGCAGCCTGTATTGCCGGCTCTGCCACTTCGGTAAACGATAACCGTCCATACGTTTCTTGCATATAGCCAAGTGTTGCCGGTGTCGATGGAACAGTCGTTGATTTTAATCCTAGCTTGATCGGCTTCTCAGGTGTTTTCATCGGTTGCACGTTAAAAGGGGCACGCGAAGATCCATCTAGTGCAAACACGCGATTAGCATCCTTTAAATAAAGCAACCCCATCGATTGTCCACCTATCCCCGATGCTTGCGGTTCGGTTACTCCTAAGCAAAGTGCGGCCGCAACAGCAGCATCAACAGCATTTCCCCCTTTTTCAAGCATCTTTACACCAGCATCAGTAGCTGGCTTTGAAGCTGTTGATACCATTCCAAAACTGCTTTTCGCAGAGATTTCTTTCGTTTTTTTCATATGTCGCCATTCCTTCTATAAAAGTAAAAAAACTCTTATTGTAGAATATTTTACCACACAGGTAAAGGTACCAGATACTGTTAAAGAATAAAGAAATGATTTAAAAAAGACTATTAACATTATCGACATTATTCCGCAATGTTTTGTCCATATTTATACATCTTTTAACAATAAAAACCATTGTATACTATAAGTGTAGTAAGAGTGATCACTAAATAACTACCTATATAGTCCTTTTCGATTCTTATAAGAAGTAGACAGAAGAATACTCAACTTCTATTAAAAAAAGGAGGAATTCACTATGTTTATGAACTTTTTAAGAGAAAATAAATATGCTGCCGGTATTCTCACTTTCCTTCGTCTATATCTTGGCTGGGCTTGGTTAACTGCTGGCTGGGGTAAGATTACTGGTGAACCGTTCAGTGCTGCTGGATACTTAGGTGGTGCGATTGCAAATCCTGTTGAAAGCCACGGTGCTGTTGTTTATCCGACGTATGTTGCCTTTTTAGAGAGATTTGCACTTCCGAATGCTGAGCTATTCAGTTTTATGGTTGCATGGGGTGAAGTATTAGTAGGACTTGGCTTGATCCTTGGTGTATTCACAACCGCTGCTGCATTCTTCGGTGTCATGATGAACTTTGCTTTCATGTTTGCTGGTACGATTTCTTCTAACCCACTTTTAGTACTAATTTCAATGTTCATCCTAGCTGCTGGCGCTAATGCTGGTCGTATTGGCGGAGACCGATGGGTACTTCCTTACCTTAAGAGCAAATTAACTGCAACAAACGGTAATGGCAAATCAAAACACACTCGCCCAGCTGCAGGAATGGCGTAATAAATAAAGATTCGGGATGTACAATTGATGTACGTCCCTTTTTCGTTTTGGTTAGATGCTAGATTTCTTATTTTCTATAGAAATAGTACTAGATTAGCTACTTTTCATATTGATTTCCTGTCTGCTAATCAGTATACAAAGTATTTATCAGCCCAAATTTACCGCTTATCAGCCAATTTGTAGGATTTATCAGCCAATTTTAAGTAAATTCAAACTCACTATCATCCGCATACAAAAAAGAAAAGGGATGTCTCATTAGTGACATCCCCCTAATCGATTATTCTAATTTAAACTCACCTTTAAAATCTAATCCTTGTGTCGCTTGCACCGTTACGACCATATCAGGATACTTTTCTTTCACTTCATGTGCGAAACGTTCAGAAAGTGAATCGATTTCTTCTTGTTCTACACCTTCTTCAATAATAAGAACACCAAATGCTCCATCTTGTAATAGAACTTGAGCTTGTAGCACTCCTGGTTCATTTTCTATGTTTGAAGTCAGATCGTAATCATCAACCGATGCTTGCTCAGACCTTCCCATTCCTGCAAAGACATCTTCCGTCATTTCCTCGGTACTATGTTCACCATGTCCTCCACCTTGAGAGGATTCAGCATCTTCATCAGTTTCTGCTGCCTCGTTTTCTTCCATTGCCTCTATGTCAGATACCTGCTCATCAACTTCTTCATGTGCTTCATTATCTGCTGAACAGCCAACAACTACAGCCAGGGCCATTGTTGATAAGAATAGTAATGATCTTTTCTTAATTTTTTTCACTTATAGTCACCATCCTTAGTAGTTTCATAACTTAATCATACTATAAAAACTTTTTAAAAATAGTATTATTCCGTGCTAGAAATCTACAGTTTTGTGACAGTTAAATGGGGCATTCCTTCTTGGGAAAAATAAAAAAGACAAGCATAAGCAGCTTGTCCTTGTTTTCTTTCTATTTATTTTTTGCTAATCGGTCTCTTACTCTTTTCAATCTGTCGCGATATTTAATAATGTCTACACGGGCCTTCTCAGCTTCCGGAGCAATCGGTCTAAGCTTTTCTAGCTCCCAATAGTCGACAATCACATCTAAAACTTGGTCAAAATACTCGAGGGGACCATAATTTGCTTCTTTGGCGATTATGCTCATTCGATCTTCAAAATCAGGCATGACAGTTCCAGGCATTTGGAAGTTCTTGATAACATAGCCTAAGTAATAACAATAATTCGGTTCTAGTTGCAAATGAAATTTTACGACATCTCGGTAAAATGCATAATGTAGGATTTCGTCTTTTGCCAACCTTCGCAACAGTGTTGATAAATCATTGTCATGTTCAGCAGCAACCTTGGCTACATTGTTATAAAAGACCATTGTTGCAAGCTCTTGCAGTGTTGTATAGACCATTGTTTCAAATGGCGTATGGAAATTAGGCGACCAGCCACCTTCTACCGTTTGTTTGTGAATTTCATGTAGTCGCTTCGGATCAACATTACGAGTAATAATTAAATAGTTTTCAAGTAGATTGGAATGTTGATCTTCTTCTGCTGTCCACGTATGTACAAAATCCGTGATGACAGACAGACTCCCTTTAAAGGTTTGTTCCAAATGAGAAGTAAACCAAGGCAAATTTACTTCAGTTAATAAAGCTGTTTCAACAGCAGTAACCACGCCACGAGGGAGCGTCACCTGGCTCTCATCCCATGGTACTCTTCGAAAATCTTGGGCTTTATCCCACGGTAAAAATTCATAATAACCCCAATCTATTTTTGCAGAGCGAACTTTGTGTTCCTCGTAGATCTCTTTAATTTTAGCTTCTAATCGAAAATCTAAATGATTTGTTAACAACTTAACTGACTCCTCCCATGCTCATCTCATCTACTTTTTACTAAAAAAAAGCAAACATATCTGAATATACGCACTTTTTCATTCATACTTAGTTTAACATAATTACACTGTAATTACCTTGCAAACATAACATGATCCGTATTTTAAAGCAAAAAAAATCTAGCTACAGTTAGCTAGATTTTATTCGTTAACACCTTAGGAGACTCAACCATTCATTACATCACCTATTTTACTGCTTTGCTTTTGTTCGATCACGATTCATTTTTTGATATTTTTGATTTATCGTATAACTTTGGCTGGTGATGCTTGCTCGTTCCGTAAGTTTTTTAATAATTTCTTTCAGTTTTGATTTTTCACTCTTACTTGAAATTACAGTTCCATACTTCACGATACAATTAATTGATACTACAAGTTGCTCATTGTAGATCTTTATTGCTCATTCATCCATGGACTTTTTGCCCCGTACTAATTGTCATTAGATTTGCCAGGTTTTCACCTACTAACGACTCTTAGCTCTCATTGGTTTGACGTTACTTATTTTTCCAATAACGGAACCAACGTTGATGGTTGAGCCTCCTACAGTGTTAACTTTTGTTTGTTTTTATTATCTCTTTCTAATTAGATTATAGCATACGAATTGTACGAAATGTGTGGCTATTACGTGAATTAGACTTGATTGTGGCGACGATTAAGTATTAGATTTAATCCATTCTTGTTCATTTTCAAAAAGGTGGTTCCATTTATTTTTTACGATCCAATCCAGTGCAGTAGCTACCTCTTTATTGTTTTTAAACTGCAGTATAAATTGCAGAATGTTTACAACGTCCGAACCTTTAACTGTTCCGGGCTTAAGTTTACGCTTTGTCTTCACAATTGTTTTTAGCCGTTCGATTAAAATCCCGATGACACTTTCGTCACCATGCTCAAGAACCGCATATAACGCATTTAATTTCACATCACGGGACCTGTCCTTTAATGCCTGAATATAGATCGGCAAGAATTTCTTTCCGCCTACGACTTTAACAGTGGCTAGCGCTGATGATCGAACATCGCCTTTTTCATGATGTAAAAACGTTTCGATCATTTCTAAAACGTTAGTAGAATGAATTTTTCTTAATGATCCCAACAGTGCGCTGATTTCATATTGATCTTTGGCATTTTTTAATTTGTCGAGTAAAAGAGACTCTACCTCTTCTTTCGGATAGTTACCTAACATTTTGATTACCATATCTCTCACTTGCCAACGGTTATCTTCAACCAATACTACGATTTTGCTCAGATTGGGGATGTATTCATTTCGATTTAGATAAAAAAGTAAACCATCACCCAATATATCTTTATCCGTTTCCTTAGCTAAGCGGTCTGCAAAATAGTCAAAGATTTCTCGGTGATCTGTATTGATCGCAAGCTGCTCAAGGATATAATAAGACTTTCTTCTGACGGCCTTGTCTTGTGCTTTATTTGAAGAATATTGTTCAATGATTTGTTGTAAAGGTTGAATGAATTTTGGGTTTGCTAATGTAGCTGCTTCCTTGTAAGCCTGATCCGAAACAACATACATCGAACCACCAGCCTCAGGAACATCTTCAAGAGTACGATCGAGCATTCTTTCAATTAGATTTAATAAGTAATCGTCTGTATTCATATTAGCCTCCGAATCAATATATTCCTCTATATCATTTTTAGTATGTACTTAATTTTAAAAAAGCTCAGACTTTTATCTGAGCTTCTTCACTATGTCAGACCATTAATGATCCCGATTCACGATATAATTCATTACATGCTTTAAGAAGGCAGTCCTGCGCGGGACTTTTTGCAGCGCTTCAATCGCAGAACAGTAATGGTCCCACATCGCCTTTTTGGCACCTTCGACTCCTAGGATCGAAACAAATGTTGAATTATTGTTCTCTCCATCCTTTCCAGGCGTTTTCCCGAGTAAAAGAACATCGCCTTCAACATCTAACAGGTCATCTTTAATTTGAAAGGCAATGCCGGCATGATGTGCAAAAGCTTTCAACGCTTTAATTTCTGTATCATTAGTATTGGCAAGAATCGCTGGCATAACAAGGGAAGCTTCAAATCCGATTCCTGTTTTGTAAAAACACATGATATTCAATTCCTCAAGCGTCAATCGTTTCCCTTTCGAATCTAAGTCCATGAGCTGGCCTTTGCACATGTCCGCCGTTCTTCGGGTTGAATATTGAATTAAGCGGAGTACCGATTTTGCATCAAATTGATGAAGGGAAGCTTGTTCCTCGACAGCCTTCTGAGTGAGAAAAAGACCAGTAAGTTCAGCTGTTGCCACATTATATATGTTGTGTAAAGTTGGTCGGCCTCTTCGAATTGAAGCATTATCCTGAGATGGCAAGTCATCATATATGAGTGATGCTGTATGCATATATTCCAACGATTTTAATAGAGGTACGACTGCTTCCTGATCAAAGCCATATTCATTAACCGCCATCATCCAAGTCATTATTGGTCTTAGTCGCTTACCGTCCCCTTCAAGGCTGTAATTTGCTGCATCTGTAATAGGCTCTTGCAAGTCCAGGCTACTAGAATGCTTTGGAATCGCTAGTGTGCTGTTAATTTGAAATCGTACCGTTTCGACAGTCTCGAAAAATTGCTCCCTCTCCATCTTTTCATTTCTCAAAATTGTAATGACGTGGTCTCTAAGCAGCTTATCGAAAAAATCAACATCAACTGCTTTATGTACCATATGCTGGATGAGAGAGTTGAAAGATGGCATTTGACCAGTAAATAACTGCATGATTTCGTAGTATTTTGAAGCTCCAAGTCGTTCCAAGCAACGTTTTAAACCGTTTATCGCCCGATCCAGGATAACTTCACGTGTCATATCATCAGAATGATAGACATGATGAATCAAGTGGGAGATTACCGCCCAATATAATTCAAACGGATTGATCAGATCATTACGCACAGTAGAATATTTTAAGTAATACGTATACGGTGTGACTCGTTCTTCTTTCAAGTCATCAAACATATCCGTAAAATCATCGGCCAGCTGATTGTATAGGCCGTAATAAAATGTTCGGCTGTCAATGTCCTCATCCTCAGGAGCATTAATCAAAGACCGGACAATTAAGCGTGAGGATGCCGACTTTAAAATACTTGGTATGTAAATCTCTTCATTACTATAATGAGAATTTGCTAGATTCTTATCTCGGTCAACCTCTTGAGATTGAAAAAATACATACGCTTGCTCGTAAAAATGGTTCCGCGACTCCGGACTTTGACAAGCAGTAATATATTCAAAGGCATCACGCAGCTCTGAATGGATATATATCATTAAATCCTTGTTAGTTCCTGTCCAATATCCAAGTTCTCGGACCGAACCAGTAAGCAGTGTGGAACGGATGAAAGTAGAATATTGCTTTTTCTCATCATGAGATAGAACGTTCGCATCAAGAAGATCATCAATGAATGGATACGTGATTCCATATGCATAGCCAAGTCGAATTGCTGTTTCAAGCTTCTGTGTGCGTTTTTGTGAAGAAGTTCCCTCATCCATTTCTTCTAGTTCATGCATCAAGACACCGGCAATAATTTTGATAAGTTTTCGCTGGGCATCTTCGGCATCCATCCCTTCTGGAAGGCGAGAAGCAACAGTTTTTAATTTGCTCATGAGCCAAATCATCGTCGATTCAAGCCTTTCTTTTTGAGCAAATCGGTACAGCGAAGCAATGCTGTATGATTCGTTTTTTTCACTGGCTATTGCTGAAATAAGGTGATGCTTTAGTTTATTAACTGCCCGAGTAATCCTCTCCTGTGTAGCAGGTGTTCCCAAATCCTTTCCTAGATCACGCATAAAAATATAGGAGATACTCCGTTCCAAATACCGATCCAACTTCCCAGTGACATTCAACCATTTGATGTAACTGTAGTACGTTTTAGAGTCCTGTTTTTCATTTCGTCGTGACAACAATGAAAACAATGAACGACGGCGGATATGCTCTTTTTCCCATGATTTGAAATCGATTGTTAATGTTTCGATATAACTCTTGTCAATGACTTGAGCATAAAGCGCTTTGTAATATTTCGTTGCCTTCTCCTCAGCAAGCTTATAGTAAGCATCTTCGTTTTGTAGTAACTCCTCATTCATACAATTCAGTACCTTTCCTCATGGTCTCTTTTCTCTATTTGTATGCAAGTTGAATCATTCTAAGTCAAAAAGGATTAGCCATCACGGATCAATGCACAATAGGCAAAAACTCACCATGTTCCGTCCATGTCCCGCCTTCTGATAAGGAGGAAAGTCGCTGCATGATGACTTTAGTTTCTTGTTCATCAGCTTGCCAAACTGCACCTTGGTCAATAGTCATTGGGTACACTTTTGCCGACTGTGCACCTTCTTCATCAATTGCTACTTGCAAGACTGCACTTTGTCTGGCAGTCTCTACTGAACTTGTTGTAAAAATAAAATTACCTAAACTGTAGGCAATCAGCTTCCCATTATAATATTCAAGCCCTTGCAACACATGAGGATGAGCACCAATTACCAAATCGACGCCTAAGTCGATCAATGTATGAGCCATTTCCCTGTCAGACGTACGAGGATAGTCCGCTAACTCTTCACCCCAATGCATATAAACTATCGTTATGTCAGATGCATGAACTGCTTGTGAAGCAACATCATATACTCGCTCGACTTGATAACCACTTGCTAAACCAGGCTGATTCTCTCCGGCATACCAAGAAACTGCTGGTAACACTGAACTAAACCCTAGAAAAGAAATCGTCTTTCCTCTGACTGTCACTTGTTTTGCCCTGTATGCTTCAGCTTCGTTCATTCCACCACCTACATAGACAATCCCTTCCTCAGTAAGGTGATGTAATGTATCCGTAAATGCCTCAATTCCGTAATCCAAACTATGATTATTGGCGACAGTAACAAGATCAACTCCTGCCCATTTCATTCCTTTGATAAGGTTAGGATGACTTTGAAACGCATAACTTTTATTTGAAGCTACCCCTTTTTCACTTACAGCTGTTTCAAGGTTAACCATGGCAATGTCACTTTCCTCAAGATATGGTTTTGCCTGTTCCCACGAATATTGATAGCCATACTCTTCTATGTAAGGAGCGACTTTCCCGGCAGCCATCGTATCCCCTGCAAATGAGAATGTAATTGGTAGGGCGGGTTCCTGTTCACTTTCTGTTACAGGTACTGTATCCTGCTCTTTCCGATGATCTTGCTCAGCTGTTTTTTCTTCTTCGGTGCCGTTTGCTGGTGCTTCCACATCATATTCAGTCTCTTCCTCACTATGATTTGTACATGCTGTTATGATTGAAATAAGCACAATTGCAATTACGGTTAAATACCATTTCTTGTTCATAGTTCTCCCCCAAATTGATTAATAGACCAATTTCGACAAAACGATATTTCAAAAAGCGATAGAGTGTACTGATGATGAAATTCAGTTCTGTCATTTAAG
Organism: Anaerobacillus sp. MEB173; assembly: GCF_052119505.1. NCBI lineage: Bacteria > Bacillati > Bacillota > Bacilli > Caryophanales > Bacillaceae > Anaerobacillus > Anaerobacillus sp. MEB173. The sequence continues at coordinate 136,623 of NZ_JBJMAU010000001.1, read as the reverse complement.
ATTTCTACTTTTCTGCTTGAATTTACCATATTGATAGATTAGTGTCCAATTGCCGGAAAAGCGCAGGTGCTGGAGCTGGACAATTAAAAAAAGGATACCTCAAAGTAAATCTCTCCTCGATTGTTACAAAACATAGATGCGGCAACATCTATATTTTCGAGGGGATTTTGCTTTGTTTCAAGGCATCCTATACTCTATCTATTATTAAATTCCGCAAGCTAGCGTTCCGTTTTTTTGGAAATACTTCTGATGATATTCTTCTGCTTGATAAAACTCTTTTGCTGGAGAAATTTCAGTCACGATTTTTTTACTGCTTTTCTGATTTAGCTTAGATTTTATCCTCGCTGCTACTTCTAGTTGTTGAAGGTTTTGAAAGAAAATAACAGAACGATATTGCGTTCCTACATCGATACCTTGACGGTTCATTGTAGTCGGATTGTGGCATTCAAAAAATTTTATGACTAGCTCTTCGTACGAAATTTTCCACGGATTGTACCAAATCTCGATAGCCTCAGCATGTCCTGTTGTCCCTGTTTTTACTTCCTCGTATGATGGACTCTCAACATGTCCGCCTGTATACCCTACTCTTGTTTCTTCCACTCCGCGAATCCCTTCAAAAAATGCTTCAACACCCCAAAAACAACCTGCTCCAAATACTGCTTTTTCCATTTATTCTCGCTCCTTTTTTTGAGCGATAAAGCTTCCTTCCATAAGAAAAACCTCTCTAAATAGTAGAGAGGTTATCGTATATGTATACGATCCTCTCATCTCCCAAGGTTACAAACCTTGCAGGAATTAGCACCGTTTAAATCAATCATTGATTTAATGGTTGCCGGGTTTCAAAGGGCCAGTCCCTCCACCACTCTGGATAAGAAGTCTATCGCTAGAATTTTTATTTGTTGTATTGAATTTTATATGATCCATTATTATTTTGCAAGTCTTTTTATATGTGCAAAACTTTTTTTATAAATAATTTCTACAATGTAAGCATTTACAACGACAAAACTTTCATGAACTAATATTCCTATTACACATTTTCAACCCCCACAATAAATACGTCATCCCCTATTTAAACCGCATTCTCAAAGGCTTTAATGGACATGTAGATCGACTTCCTCCCTAATTTATTATTAAAAGTGAGATGAGTAACATTATATTATCGACAATTTCCAAAAAATGAAGTCGAAAAAAAGGCATTGAATCATTGTACATAGTGAGTTAATATAAACATCGTTCAGTGATTGTTACTATTTTACAATCAGAAAAAAATTACGATGAAAACATTTTGAAAGGATGAGTATTGTTGTTAATTACAGAAGTGGTAGCACACAAAGGAACTGAGGAAGCGTTAAAAGAAAAGCAATTTATGGTCAAGGAAATTTTGGAGTCAGAAGAGCTTAGCCATGGTTTACAAAACCCTGATCTTATCATTCTCTATGAAAAGGTAGAATGGAGAAAAATTGTTTTTCTAAAAGAAACAAATGGTATTGTCGAAAATAAAGTGAAAACTGAAGAGTTTGTTAAAATTATTAAAAATGAAAAAAACTCCTCCTCATCAAAATGTCTTAAAGTATACTTATTAAGCGAAGAACAAACACTGAATTCGGTTATTAAGGAAATTCAACGTAATTATTAATTTTTTTACTCGTGCACCTAAGACAACAAACATCAATTGATACGATACTCAACGGGAATGTCTCACTAGTGACAGCTCTCCTCAAATACATCACTATGCTGTACGGCTGATATGGTGGTTTGAGGGACTGCACTAATAAGGCATTCCCTTCTTAGATACAATAACCTCCCTATTCTTCAAAAACTTCTAAATTATTTTAAAACTACCCACAAATTGTTCCCGAGCTTTATCCAATGATCAAGTTGGCATGTTGCTGCAAATTTATTGACATTGACCAACGGGTCAGATAGTATGTAGGAAATATTTTTCTACAGAGGAGTATAAATTTGTGTCGATTAGAGTCATGATTTTTCTTTTCATTTATTTTATTCTAAGCTTTTATGTTGCCTACAATGGCTGGGCATGGTTAAAAAAAGTCTATGGATTTCGCTATAAAAAAACATATTTTCTCGTCATGTTTTTTATTTCAATTTCATTTTTCCTTACGCGGATGATCGTCGTTCCTGGTCTTAGTTGGGTCGCATACGGTTGGCTTGTGATGTTTGCTTATGGACTTGTCCTTTTTCCTGTTATGAATTTGATTTACTTTTTGACGAAAAAAAGAGCGATAAAGTGGTTAGGATTTGGCGTTCTTTCCTTTTATTTGTTCGTTTTTATCTATGGTTCTTACAATATGTGGAACCCTGTTGTCGTGAGTTACGATATCGAAATCGAAAAAGAGACAGAGCTTGATGAGTTAAAAGTCCTGTTAATTTCTGATATTCATTTAAGCGAAACGATCGGCAACCGTTTTTTAAACAAGTTGATCAATCTCTCAAATGAAGTTGAACCAGATATCATCTTTTTAGCTGGTGATGTGATTGACAATAGTATCGAACCGTACTTGAAACATAATATGGGAGAAATTCTTTCTGGATTACATGCCCCGATGGGTGTATATGCCGTGTTAGGAAATCATGAGTATTATGGCGGTGATATTCCAATCTTCATGGACGAAATGAATGACATAAATGTAGATGTATTAGTTGATGAGGTAACGAGTGTAGAAGACCTTTTTTACATCGTTGGTCGAAAGGATTATTCGGTTCGTGACAGAGAGAACATTGCTGATCTCACCATAGATCTAAATCAGGACATGCCAGTCTTTTTAATCGATCATCAACCGAGACAATATGACGAAGTTGCCGCTGCCGGCGTGGACTTGATGGTCTCTGGGCATACGCACAAAGGTCAATTGTTTCCAGCAAATTTAATTACAAAATCAATGTATGAAAATCATCACGGGCACCTGCAGAAAGAGCAACTCCACACGATTGTTTCCTCAGGCTTTGGCATTTGGGGACCTCCATTTCGAATTGGAAGCAGGTCTGAGATTGTTGAAATCAATGTTCGTTTTGTACATTAAATAGCCCCTATCTCCAGAGTTGAATAGGGGTTAAGTAGAATAGCAAGACCAAAGTGGACATTTGGTACGCTATTTTATTAACATATGCCTGTTTTAAACGCTCGCGGACATGAGGTACTTTATTTCCTCTAAAACAGTGGATTTCTACTGATTTTTGGTTGAATAACGTACCTGATGTCCGCTTAATTTTAAAATAGAGCCTTTTTGGTAGAGATAAGGGCGCTCATGTCCGCTTAGAATCCTAACTCATCACCCACACACATCTAATCCAAGTTATCTCTGTTTACATCATCACGATCCCTCTAATAACTCACGTGTTTTCTCTAGTATCTCCTCATCTTTTAAGCGAAACTTAAATTCGACGCGTCTCGATGCTTGATTGCTATAGTTCCCTGCTTCATCTGTCCGCCCGTCGGTATAGGACTTGGCGTTTACTGTTAATTTCTCTTGTAAATGCTCTTGGATATGCTTATAAGGAAAGTCCGGACTAAGAATATATTCTGCTACACTAAAGGCCCGTTTCTGTGAAAGTTCAAGATTGTACAGATAGCTGCCAATGCGGTCAGCATGGCCTTCGATAATGATTTCAGAAATATAATCCTCATAACCGCTTTCAAGTAACACATTCAAATAGGCAGGGACAAACTCATCCAAAAACTGAAACGCCTCTGGCTTTAACACATCATCATTAAACTCAAACAAAATATCTGTATTAAAGATCATTGCACCCGTTTTCTCATCAATCTCAACTTTCAGTGTAGAATCGCTGAATTCTTCATTTAAATCTTGAATTAAATCCACTCTGACCCCCATGATTTGATCAATCGTCTTTTTCATCTCTTCAATTTGAAACGATTTTATCACCATCATAATAATAAAAATGAGGATAAAGCAAAGTAAAATCGCTGTTAATAAATCCGTAAACGACGGCCAGAAATGACCTTCCTCCTGCTCACCATGAAATAATTTTCTATATTTTTTAATCATTGCTTCCAACCCTTACTCTTGTCGTTGGTCTCACTAATCCTTGAGATATGGCCTGAAGGTGCCGGTTTAACTGTTGAATTTCATGGTTTAACTCATTGACCGTTTGATGCATATAACGGGCACTGCGTTGTTGGTTCTCTTCTGACATTTCCCCAATCTGTTTAAATTCCTTTTTAATCGCATCATTCATCTGAATGACATACTCACCAATATTACGGCTAACTTTATCGAGCCGGTCACCAAGCGTTCCCTCTAAATTACTGACATACCTAGTCAGAGTATCCTTAAGTATACCTACACTTGACTCGATTTGATGTTCCCTATGCTGAAACGAATCTGTCATCTGTGAGAGTGTGCGATTGATTTCCTGAAGCAATTGCTGATTTTTCATCCCGGCTTGCTCAAAAGAACGTGACGCATCTTGTACATGTCTTTCAAATGCATGTGATTCTGCGGCATGATTTTTTATATGGGTATTAAACTCATGATTAAATTCCTTCAACTCATCAAGACGCCCCGATAGAAGGCTTTTATATTCTCCTTGAGCAATGTGAATCATTTCTAACGCCTCAGGCAGTCGAACGATCGAATTGCCAAGTCGGTCAAAGTCATTCTTCAATGCTCGTAAATGTGTTGCTATGCCAGTAAGCTTTGAGCTTACATCAGAACCGAAAATTCGTTCAAATTGTTGATTGTTTTCCTTCATTAACGTCACAAGCTGCTCGCTTTGGGCCGTTGTCCGCTCAAATGCACCATAAATCGATTCCTGCCGTTCAGAAACCGAGTTAAAAAAGTCTTTTAATTCGATAACTGAGCCCTGAAACTGATTCAATGTTTCAGTCTGAGATTTTGCTAATTCATCTACTTTTTTATACGTTTCCGTAAAAGCGGCAGTCATTCGTTCGTTTCGCTGATCCATTTTATAAAAATAAGAGAATAAGTGGTCAAAATTTTTATTAAGCTTACTAACCCCTTTATCAAAGCCTTCTGTTAATTCTTTAATACTGTTAAAAATCACTGAAAAATGATTAAGGTTTTCTGTTAAGCCTTCATTAAACTTCGACAAATCTTTTGCTGATTGTTGCAAGCCCACCGTATACTCTTGGAACCCTTGAAACGACTGAACGATATTTTGCAGCGATTCCTGATTGCTTTCCCTCAGCTGAACAATCGAGGAATTAATCGTTTCCGATACATCAATTAGGCGAGTCATCGGGTCTTGTTCGTTCTCTTCTAAATAGGACTCTGTTTTTAGCATAATATCCGTTAATAAATATTCGGTATTGGCGATTTTTGTCACGACCGTCATGATGAGCGATAGTCCCATCCCGGCGATACTTGTATAAAATGCTACATCAATCCCAGCAAGTACAAGCGCTACATTCTCAACAAGCTGATCCCCTGTTGAATCAATACTGCCAAGAGACATTGCCAGCCCTATAAATGTCCCTAACACCCCAACTAATATAAAGACAGAGACCGTCATCTGAATCATTTTAATCAAACTAACGACTGGAACGTTGAACACACGCCAGCTTGAGAACTTTTTTTGTACAAATGTCTCGACCTTCACCGCTTCCTGCTTCGTTTTTTGTTCATATTCTTCTTGAAACCTGTTTAACGGAGCAATATCCAATGAATTTGTCTGACCAATATAATTTCGTATTCCTCTCAACTTATTAAACAGTGCAAAATGAAGGACGAGAGCAACTACAAATGTGACAAATAACACCGTGAAAATCAATTCGATCAACGGATTAGATAGAATAGATTGAGCTTGCTCTTCACTTGTAAAAAATCGTAGAATTGCTTCAATCATGATGAATCCCCCTAAAGTTCATTCTTCGCTTGTCACGTCTAACTTTGTTAATAGCTATTCATTCGTTGGACAAAACATGCATAAAGCACGGCGATTTTACTATTTTTCCGCAACAATAAAGAAATGTCGAAATTTATTTTTGGAATTTTCAAAAAATATTCAAGAATTTGCCTAATTAGCTTCTAAAAATGTTATATAATGAATTCGAAGGGAGGATCAATCATACTTAACTATATACAGTGAAGGGAGGGAAATTATAATGTCACTCATCGACTATGAAGACTTCTATAGAATTTGTTGTGATTGGAAAACAGATGTGATGACTGAAAAAATCATTGTCACTCATTATAAAACCAACATCATGGCCAATAAGGTTCCAAACCAAACTCCGATGCACCTAAATTATATTGAAGAAATAGCAGAAAATGAAGCAAAGAACGATAATAAAGATATATTACTCGTCTAAAAAAATAACTTGAAAATGGCAGGGAAGACACAATGAATTTACAGCAAGAAGACAAAATATAACCCCTTGTTTGATCTATTACCTAGACAACAAGGGGTTATTTATGATTGAGAACGATATTACGTTATTTCTTCGTCACGTATGCAGTAAGCCATTCATCTGATTGAACAATTTCTTCAACTGTATAGCCTTCTTCTTCATAAGGTGCTAATGATTCTTTATAATTCCACTCAACCATGCCAGATACAATCAAATTTCCATTTGAAGCCAGATGGGAATCAATGAAAGGTCGCAGCTTTTTGATTTCATTTCCAGCGATATTTGCAAAAATCCAGTCAAACTTTTCATCTAGATTGAAGGACGAACTCAATACATCCCCTTGTATCACTGATATACATTTTTCAACGTTATTTAAACGGGCATTATACATGACTTCGTCCTTGACATCTTCAATATCAACAGCCACTACCTCTTCTGCCCCAACGAGTGCTGCGGCAATACTTAACAGGCCAGCTCCCGTTCCTAAGTCTAATACCCTTTTTTCAGCCATCGATTCTCTTAAAATCATTCTGAGGCAATCTTGGGTTGTCCCATGCAAGCCTGATCCAAATGCTCTTGGCGGCTCAAAATGAATGATGTTCCCGTTCGCGTCAACGTCTTCCTCTGACTGTGTAGGCTTGATGAACCAGCCATTATTTAAATCAATCACTGGAAAAGGCTGCTGCCACTCCTGAGCTTCAATAAATTGATAGGATATCTCCTCAGTCTTCACCTCTAAAATAACTGCGATTTCCCCTCTTACATTTTCAACATCGATTGATTCTTTGTCTGCCTCTTCCAAAAAGACTTTCAAATCAACATTCGTGTCGTGAATCTCATGAAATCCATAGCCGTTTTCCTCAGTATATGGTTCAATCGGTTGATCGTAATATAAATTGTAATAATCATGAAAATTAAGCTTTTCGATCGCCATATCCACTTCTTCTAATGGCACCGTTATCGTAAACTCATGTAACAAATAACATCATCCTATCCTTCAATTCTTCTCAAGTTCTCTAGTGTCAGGCACTGCAAATAGACAAAAGGACCGGAAATGTCCACGTGCGGTGACAGACACCAACGTCTTTTATGTAAGGTTTTCGTATAAATTTTAGCTTATTTTATTATTCTTTTCTAGTGTCTGACACTGCAAAAAGACAAATGCATTGGAAATGTCCACGTGCGGTGACAGACACCAAAAAAGCTGCAGAATGTCAAACTCACATTCAGCAGCTCTTACTCTCTTACTTAAAATTCAAGATCGAGAAACCTGTTCATTCTCCCGACTCCGGTAAAAAATGAGATACACATCATTAATTCTATTAATTCACTTTCTGAGAAATACTCTTTTAATTTTGTAAGTATAGCATCCTTGCCATCAATATTATTGAGTGCCATTTTATCAGCTAAACTTAGACAAAGAACTTCAAGCTCTGTTAAGTCAGCATTTTGGTAGTCTTCTACTTTTTGTAATGTTTCTTCAGTTAGCCCTAGTCGCTTGACCCAAGCGATTCTGGCACTTTGTCAGTACCCACATTCTCCCGCAATAGCTATCCGGTAACGAATCATTTCTTTGAGGACTGGATCAATTTCCCCTTTCCAAAGTGCACCATAATATTGAAGAAATGCTTGCATGAATTCAGGATTATGGGCATAAGTTTGAAGCATATTGCTGCTGCCTGATCCTTTTTTTGATTTTTCAAATACAGTTTTCAGCTCTTCTGTGACGTCATTATCAGATAAAGGTGGAATAATCGGCAATAAAAACCCTCCTCTCATTTCATACTTATTCTACCATATTTTTTAGAATATTCATAAATTTAGTGACAGACACCACAAAAAGACAAAAGCAGTTGAAATGTCCTCGAGCGGTGACAGACACCAAAAAAACCACCAAAAAACTCTAGCTATTTCCAGCTAGAGTTTTTTGGTGGTTAACACCTTAGGAGACCCAACCATTCTTAACATCACATTGTATACTATGTGCTTTAGTTCAATCACTGTAAAAAACATTAATTTGATTGATTTATAAAGCCTCGGCTTGTGATGTTGTTCGTTCCGTAGGTTGCTTGTAATTCGTTTCAACTAATACTTCCTTTCTCGAAATTACATTCCTTACATCACGATAGATTTGATTGAAATTCATTCTTTTCTTAAAGTCTATGATAGACTTACTTTGCTCATTCATCCATGGACTTTTTGCCCCGTACTAATAGTTGTTAAAGTATTCCTTTTTAACTTCTATTAGCTTGCATTGGTATTCGTTATTTAGTTGTAGTAACGGAACCAACGTTAGATGGTTGAGCCTCCTAGTGTGTTAACCTTTATTTTTTATTATCTCTTTCTACTTAGATTATAGCATAGATATGAGTACAGAATTTTGAACAATTTTTGAATTCAAATCAGAGAAATGCCTCTCAAAAGTAACAGCTCTCCTCAGCTTTTTTAAATAGCCGAGGTAACTGTTACTTTGCTTTTGAGATTCTACTATTTTTAACATGTCCTCATCTTTCTTTACCTATCATTCATCCTCGATAAGCCGAGCAACATTACCGTTACATGTTTTGCATTTTCCTTTTAGTAAAAGACCGAATTCATCATCATGAAGTGTGTAATCTACAATCGTTGTGACCCCGCAAGAAGAGCAAAACACATTATCAAGCAATTGTTGCTGAACGGGTTTAGGCAGTTGATTCCATTTCTTAGCCGCATTAAAGTTTATAACTGACATGATATCCTCCTCGTTGTTCGATACTGCAATCATAACATATCCATATTTAATTATATTCCGGTGCAATAATATCAATTCGGTTTGTCCAAATACCGCCAGTATAGTTTCCAGGCAGTCGTTTAAGGTCCTCTACTGAATCAAACCCTTCTGACCACCCACCATCACCTGCTACGACAATAACCCTAGTATCGACGGACTCCATACGGTATAAGAATTTATTCGGCCATCCCCATAACCAAGGGGCAATGGATTCAGGAATGTGTACTTGTGTTTTACTACAAGCATTTGGTACCTTTCCCGTCCATCCATAAGCGAAATATGATAATAAACAGCTCTTTAGTGTTTCTTTTGACATTACTCTAGTTACGAGCAGTGATTCTTTAACTGCTTCAATTGGCGCATCTCCACCATAGACCGTAATAAGACTTTGTTGCTCTTCAGGTAATGTAGAGAGATACTGTGCAAGTTGAACTCCTTCTTCAAAATCATTACTTTTTATATGGATTAGAAAAGAATGTTCCGGAAAATGAGATAACACTTCTCCCATGCTTGGCATTAACCCGATTCCTTCCCCTCGAAATGGATAGCTCTGACCATCATCTGCCGTATAACCATAACCAATATCAAGCTGCTTTAATTGTTCCATTGTATATTCTGCCGGCTCACCGGATGCATCTGTCCGACAATCGAGTGTCCAATCATGGAAAACAGCAAATTGTCCATCCTTTGTCGGCCGAATATCAAATTCCACCATATCTGCCCCAGACTCAAAGGCAGCTGCAATTGAAGGAATTGTATTCTCTAAGTACGGATGCTCTGGCTCAAATATTCGCTCCGCTGTACACGTGTCCCCTTCGATCCCTTCCATACTAAATGTTTGAGCTAGTCCCCGATGTGCCAGTAGAAGAGGTTCCCCGCTTCGCTTTTTCATAAAAAGATTACTATTATTAACAAAAATAAATAGTGATAATAGTACTAAAAATAAAATAAGCCTCTTCCATGCCTTTTTAAATTTCACTTCGTTTCCCCCGTTAAAAAATTTGATAAAGAAATATTCTGTCAATCATTTAGTATAATTCGTCTCCATATTCCCGATGAATCATTTTACAGGTGTCCTACATCTTATATACTTCTTCTAACTTCTCTATATCAATCTTCTTCATTTGCAGCATCTCTTGTGCAACTCTTCCTGCTTTTTCTTTGTCTGGGTCCTGCAGCATACGCGGTAAAGCTGTTGGAACAACTTGCCATGATAGCCCATACTTATCTTTCAACCAGCCACATTGCTCTGCTTCAGGTACAGCCGATAACTTTTCCCAATAGTGGTCCACTTCTTCTTTCGTATCGCAATTAATACTAAAAGAAATCGCCTCATTAAATGTAAACTTATGATCATGAGCGCTGTCCATTGCCGCAAATTTATTTCCTGCAAGTGTGAAATCAGCGTACATCACCGTACCTTCTTTGTCTGGAAATTGGTTAGCTCCATAATGTGCAACATTTCCAATCGTTGAATCTTCAAAAACTGATACATAGAAAGTAATCGCTTCTTCCGCTTTGCCACAATTATCACCAACAAACATCATTGACGGAACAATTGTTTGCTCTTCTGTTCCAGCAGCATAAATAAGCTGCCAGGACACCCCATACTTATCTATTAACCAACCGTATCTTTCACTAAATGGATATTCATTAATTGGCATCAATGCATTTCCGCCATCAATCAACTTCGACCAAAGTTCATCTACCTCATCTTTCGCAGGGCAATTGACGATAAAGGAAATTGCAGGTGTAAAGGTAAAATGTGATCCCCCATTCAGCGCTAAAAATTTGTGGCCAATAAGCTCGAATTCCACTGATAACGCACTGCCTACAGCCAAGCCTGAGATTTCAGCAGTATCTTTGCTATGACGAGCAACATGACCAACCTTAGAATGATTAAAAATCGACGTATAAAAATTCACAGCTTCTTCAGCATTATTTCCAAACCACAAACATGGAGTAATTTTTTGCATACAAACACCTTCCCATTTCGAAAATTATGTAATCCAAACGTATAAATACTGTGTTCAGTTTTTACCAAGTAAAATTAAAATAAAACAACGACATGATCTTTTTGATTTTGTGTGGTAACTTAATTTTATCAGAAGTTGTCCTTATTTTTATTGCAAAAATAATCAAAGCCGGTGAAATTTTACTAGTCGTAAAATTTCGCCGGCTTTTTCATTTCAGAGGTGGGTTTTGTCCCAGCCTCTCGAAAACTCACAAATCATGAATATCCACTTGTTTGATAATCATTTATAAAACCATGATGTAAATCTCTTTGTTACTAAAGTCAATATTCTTTTATCTTAATCTCTTAATCACTACCCGTTATGATTAAATCATCTTTTAAATAAGCCAATATCATATCAGAAGTAACTTTGTCTCCTTCATTAACATAAAGAGAGGTAATAATTCCACTTGCACCAATAGATACCTCTTGTAAATTACCTTCTATGGTTTTAATTAAAAATAATTTTTCCCACTCATAGATATATGAATTTTGTTTTATAAAAATTTTTTCAACGGTCCCTTTAAATGGGCTTACTACTGTATGAATATCTTGAATCATTTTAACACCTTTCCTCCATTATTTATATTTATATCCAACCTCTAAAGCGAGATGCTTCTGCCATTCTACGCACACCAACCATGTAAGCTGCTAGACGCATGTCAACTTGGTAGAGTTGTGATACATTAACGATAGTTTCAAATGAATTTACCATGATTGTGTGTAATTTTTTATCTATCTCTTCTTCCGACCAATAATACCCTTGATTGTTTTGTACCCATTCAAAATAGGAAACAGTGACTCCGCCAGAACTAGCTAAAACATCTGGTACTAAAAATACATCACGTTCTGTTAAAATTTTTGTTGCTTCTATTGTTGTAGGTCCATTTGCAGCCTCAACGACAACCTTTGCCTTTATTTCATGAGCGTTTTCGACTGTAATTTGATTAGAGATGGCAGCAGGTACTAAAATATCGCATTCAGACTTAAGAAGTTCTTTATTGCTAATTGTAGTATTAAATAACTTTGTAACAGTTCCAAAACTATCACGTTTACTTAACAAGTAATCGATGTCAAGTCCTGCTTGATCATATAAAGCACCATACGCATCTGAGATTCCAACAACTATAGCCCCGGCATCATGGAGGAATTTAGATAGGAAGCTTCCGGCGTTCCCAAAACCTTGTATAATTACACGTGAACCCTTCAAGCTCAGATTTTTTTTCTTTGCGGCTTCTTCAATACAAATGGTTACACCTTTTGCTGTAGCACTTTCTCTCCCATGTGAACCACCAAGGACAAGTGGTTTTCCAGTAATAAAACCAGGTGAATCAAATTCTCGAATGCGACTATATTCGTCCATCATCCATGCCATAATTTGTGAATTTGTAAACACATCCGGTGCTGGGATATCTTTCGTAGGGCCGACAACTTGACTTATCGCCCGAACATAACCACGACTTAACCTCTCTAATTCACCAAAAGACATATTTCGAGGATCACAAATAATACCACCTTTTCCACCTCCATATGGGAGATCGGCAATACCGCACTTTAAACTCATCCAAAGAGATAATGCTTTCACTTCTTCTTCGTTTACATCTGGGTGGAATCGTACCCCGCCTTTTGTTGGGCCAACTGCATCATTGTGTTGTGCACGGTAACCCGTAAATAGTTTCACTTTACCATCATCCATACGAACTGGTATACGTACAGTAAGCATTCTTAACGGTTCTTTAAGAAGTTCAAACATATCATCTGAATAGCCTAATTTATTTAAAGCTTCATGAACCACGCTTTGCGTAGATGTAAACAGACTTAATGCTTTTCTATCTTCATTACTTTCGGATTGAAGACGATTTAACTCCTTTGTTATACTCATCGTTGATTCCCCCTTATTTAGTTGTAATCAGCACGTACATAAGTGTTAATTACTAATTGAATAGTAACGAATGTCAAAGCCATTTGTAATCATGAAAAAATACTAACGTCCCACACCTCAGCAAGATGTTTTAAAAGCTCAACACCCGCAAGGCTATTACCATATTCATCTATAGCAGGTCCATAAATTCCAATACCACAGCCTGTATGAAAAGGTAATTCCTGCCGATATCTGGCAGGAACTGATGCCATAATTCCACCTGACACTCCACTTTTTGCAGGTATTCCAACAAAGGCTGCAAATTTCCCTGAAGCATTATACATACCGCAAGTTAGCATTAAACCTTTGATTAGCTTAGCTATTTCTTTAGAAAAGACTTGTTTCTTGTGAATTGGGTCGTATCCATTTTGGGATAGAATTAAACCAATTAGCGCAATATCTTTTGTATTTACTTCGATTGAACATTGTTTTAAGTAGACTTCTAGCGCCTCATCTACCTCTGATTCTAAAAATCCACTTTCTTTCAAATAATAAGCTAAAGCTCTATTTCTATTTGCTGTTTGCCACTCAGACTGAAATACTTTTTCATTAAATGTTGGTCGTTTTCCAACCATTTTTTCTATTAAAGCATATACCGATTCCAACTTTTGCTCTGGTGATTCCCCATAAAGAAGAGACGAGACTGTAATTGCTCCCGCGTTAATCATTGGATTAAACGGTTTACCCGGTTTATGCATTTCTAATCGAACGATAGAGTTAAATGCATCTCCTGTTGGTTCCACATCAACATGATCTAATACATAAGAAACTCCACGGTCTATGCATGCAGCAATAAGACTAATCACTTTTGAGATACTTTGCAAAGTAAAAGGGACTTCCCAATCACCTGACTTGATCTCGACTCCATCAGAACTAATCATATAAACTCCTAAATCCGTTAGATTCGACTCCCCTAAAGCAGGGATATAATCAGCACATCGGCCTTTCATACCAAGTGAACGGTACTTCATGACCCATTCGTCAAGGTATTTTTCCTCCTTGAAGTCATTTTTTATATTGCTATCTTTTATCATTTGCTGATACATTTCGACCCTCCTTGTTAGCGTTTCAAAATTTTTATAGATCTAACAGGTACATATTCAGTTTAGAATCTATGCTACGAAAAGAAACAAAACACTACAAATCAACCAAAAAAATATTTCTAATATTTCAATAATTATTACCTGTCAGCACGCTTACTTTAGCTGAACAAATAAGAGATACAAGTATGCCTATTGATGTTTTTGCTAAGCTCAAAAAGTATGTTTTTATATAGAATTCTTGAAATTCGTTTTCTCTAAACAAATTGCTTGCGCTTTTCTTTTATGCTTCTTTACGTTTTTCGACCTCTTCATCTTGCCAGCACTCTACATTTTTAAGTCCTTTAATGTTACTTGCATAAAATACAGGCTCTTGCCCCTCTTTTTTTTGTTTCAAGTAATCTTTTAATACAGCTATTGCAATTTTGCCAATTAAAGAAAGAGCGATTAAGTTTGTAATTGCCATAAGTGCCATAAATAAGTCGGCTAAATTCCAAACCATGCTTAAACTTGATACTGAACCAAAAAGAATCATTCCTAACACAGCTAGACGGAAGACAAAGATGGCAGCTTTGCTTTCCTTAATAAATTCAATGTTAGATTCGCCGTAGTAATAATTTCCGATAATCGAACTAAAGCAAAGTAATAGGATAGCAATCGCGACGAAAATACTTGCCCACGGACCGACGTGGCTGGCTATTGCACTTTGAGTAAGTTGTATACCACCTATTCCCTCTTCAGGAATTCCAGACAATAAAATAATAAACGCTGTTGCACTACAAATTAATAATGTATCAACAAAAACACCTAGCGTTTGAACAAAGCCTTGTTTTGCCGGGTGACTAACATCCGCTGTTGCCGCTGCAACAGGTGCACTACCCATACCTGCTTCATTAGAGAATAATCCACGTTTTACACCATTCATGATGGCTGCACCAATTCCACCAGCAACTGCCTCGTTTAAGCCAAATGCGCTAGTTACGATAAGCCCAATGACCCCTGGAAGTTCACCAATATTTAAAATTACTATATATGCAGTTAATATTAAATATAATATAGCTATGACAGGCACAACCACCTGAGACACTTTAGCAATACGTTTCACACCACCAAAAATAACAAATCCGACAACTGCAGTTAAAGCGATACCGATTACAAGGCGGTTCGTACCTAATGCTTCCTCAAATGCAATTGCAATAGTATTGGCTTGAACGGAATTGAAAGCTAGTCCAAAACAGAAAGTGATTAAAAATGCAAATAATACTCCCATCCACCTTGCACCAATGGCTTTTTCCATATAGTAGGCTGGTCCACCTTTGAATCCGTTTGAATCTTTCACTTTATAGACTTGAGCTAATGTACTTTCAATAAAGCTTAATGCTGCACTGAAGATTGCGACAACCCACATCCAGAATACAGCACCTGGTCCACCTAATGTGATCGCAATCGCTACACCAGCTAGATTACCTGTACCAATCCTTGAAGCTGCACTAATACAAAAAGCTCCAAATGATGAAACCTGTTTCTTTCCATTACTAGTAGTCGGACTTTCATTTAATAAACGAAACATTTCTTTTAGATTTGTAACCTGAACAAATTTTGTTCGCAGAGTAAAATAAATTCCTAAACCAACAAGTAAAGCAATTAAAAGATAGGACCATAGAATTGCATTACCCCAATCAATCAAACTTTCTACCACAAAGAACCACCTCTTTATTTTTTAATATGCCTAAGCAATACCTGTATACCGTATCCGCATTATTGAGATTTGCATAATTCTCAATAATAGATTTTTATAGTCGGCACACCACAAATCCCCCCTTTTTTGTAAACGCTTCCATCAATGTAATTACTAAATATAAATTAGTTTAAAAGCTAAGCTACAAAATGAAACCGAATACTACAAATAAATCAAAAAAATATTTCGGAAATTTTATTCAATATTTTGGATCGTCGATAGTAATTGAATAAAAAGAGCTTTTTATATAAAATAACCTTAATATTTTTAAACCTTAAATGGGAAGTGACACTTTTGAACATTAATCCTTTACTAAGGAAAGAACGTACAATTATTCTATTCATGATCTTTTTTGTTCCATTAGCAGGTGAAATAAACTTTTATCCCATTAATGAAACGTTTCGCGTTAGCTTAGGACCACCAACTTTTTTCTTATTCCTACTATTTTTAAGAAAAACTGCAATTATCCCAGGGGGTTTAACAGCTGTACTTGTTGTGTTTTTTCGTATTCTATTAGATTTCATGATGCAAGCAAACTTTAACTGGTTAAGTTCATTTGAAACCCATTATCCGACTTTTTTCTTTTACTTCACTTATGCTTGCCTATTTTATTTGGCAAAAGTTAACCGATATCATCAACGACCTTGGATCATTGGATTATTAGGCATAATCATTGAAATAGTATCCGATTTTGCAGAGTTACTGATGCAATATTTTGTATTTGGAGTTACTATTACTTCAGACTTAATGTCTGAAATCGTTCTTATCGCTCTTTTTCACAGCTTTATGGTATTAGGTGTTTTTAGTATGATGAAACTATATGAAGCACAATCCCGAGAGATCGAAGTACGAAAAAGAAATGAACATATGTTATTACACATTTCTAACTTATATGAGGAAACGATTCATTTGAAAAAAACACTCCAAAATTCAGAAACAATTACAAGAAAAGCTTACGAACTATATAGAGGATTAAATCAAAATCATCCTGTTGACAGCAAACTACTTAAAAAATCCCGTCAACAATTACTTGAAATCGCTGGTGAAGTGCATGACATTAAAAAAGATAGTCAAAGAATTTTTGCAGGGTTATCAAAGCTTATTTCAAATGAAAGTTTTACAGATTACGTCACTATTACCGAACTAATTCAAACCATTGTTCGAGCCAATGAAAAATATGCTAGTTTATTAGAAAAAGATATTCACTTTACCTATATGATTAAAGGGCTTCACCCCCATTACCATATTTATACCATTCTATCGATTGTCAATAATTTAGTCTCAAACGCTGTAGAAGCCATTCAAGATAAGGGAACGATAAAAATAGGAGTTAGTTCTAAAGAGAATTTAGTTGAATTTCGGGTTGAAGACAACGGACCTGGTATCTCAGAAAAGTATCGGGAATTAATATTCAAACCTGGCTTCACTTCTAAATATGACGGTATGGGCAATCCCTCGACTGGTATTGGGTTAACTTTTGTAAAAGACATGGTCACAAAACTTAATGGAAACGTTACCTTCGAAAGTGGCGCAAGAGAAAAAGGGACAGTATTTACTATTTGCTTACCAATTGAGAATTTAATTGAAAAGGAGCATTCGTAATGAATTTTTATATAACAGACGATGATGAAACGATTCGTTCCATGCTAGCTCAAATTATCGAGGATGAAGATCTAGGAGAAGTGGTTGGTGAATCCGATGACGGAGCATTATTAGAGGGAGAAACATTAAATTTGAAAAAGGTCGATATTTTATTGATTGATTTATTAATGCCTAATCGTGATGGTCTTGAAACCATACAAGCCATCCAACCTACTTTTAAGGGTAAAGTTATTATGATTTCTCAAATAGAATCAAAGGAACTCATTTGTGAAGCGTATTTACTTGGAATAGAGCACTATATTATCAAGCCGATTAATAAAATCGAAGTATTAGCCGTTATTCGAAAAGTGATGGAACATACTCGCCTAGAAAAATCGATCAACGACATTCAAAAGTCATTAAACAGTGTACTTCAAATGGATACTGGATTGAATCGGAAGAAGTCGTCTTTTAAGGAATATAATATCAAGAATTATGCGGAGTTCCTTTTGTCAGAATTAGGCATTTCAGGTGAGAACGGTAGTAAAGATTTATTAGAAATATTGGCTTTCTTATTTAATTATGAAAAGAAGCATACGTTTGAACAAGGATTACCCTCTCTTAATGAGATTTACGAGTATTTGGCAAATAAAAAGCTTGGAGATAAAGCAGACGAAAGAGATTTAACTAGGGAGGCAAAAGCTTCTAAACAACGCGTTCGAAGAGCTATTTATCAGTCATTGAAGCACTTATCCTCTTTGGGACTTACTGACTTTTCAAATGCAAAATTTGAAAAGTATTCTTCCCATTTTTTTGACTTTACTATCGTTCGCAAAAAAATGACTGAGTTAAAAAACGAATCAAACCAATCATACACTCCTACCCGAATTAATATGAAAAAATTTATTCATGCATTATATTTTGAAGCAAAACGAATGATGTTAGAGGGATAAGCCCCCCAAACTGCTAATACAAGTAACTATTTATTTAGTAGACCTAAGATTAAACATCCCTCTAGGCAACAATGGAGATTATCTAGAGGGATGTTTATTGCTATTCATTATAAGCGCAGACCTAACAAAAAACCTTCAGAAGAATTATCAAAATTATGGGGAAACACTTAACCAGCGATTCCAACCTACAAAATTAATAAGTCCTTACTCCTTTGATCCTGTCGTAGAATAATCTGTGATCGTTACTTCCACACTGTAGTTGATGGAAACGTCACTAAATATCTTGTCCCAATCTTTTTTTATCTTTTCCCATACTTTAGGTTGCTCAATTCTCAATCGGTTTCCGAAACCACTAACATCGACTTGGTATTCTTTTTGCATTTTTTCTATTACATTACTTACCAATCGTTCCACTTCTTTTTCTACAGCTTTTTCCGCCTTCTTCAGAAATTCATCTTCAAAAGCATTTCCCGGCCATACCCAATCTTCAATCAAACGTCCTTCTGATTTTATTTTCAAATCAAACGAGATGTTGTCTCCATCAACATGAGATGTAATTTTGCTTTTCATTGACTCTACATTGTACACGATCAGCTGATTTGTATCTTCATAAAAGCTTTTCACCACTCCGCCTTCCTGCTTTCCGGTAATCCACATTACGCCTTCTACTTCCTCTTCATTCAAAAAACCATGCAGTTTTTTTGTCTTCCCATTGATCACAGCTCCCCCCACAAATTTTACCTCTCCTTCTTTTGTTGCTACTGTTTGTAAGAGGAAACTGGAATCTCCCGACAGGTTCGCAAGGAGTTTCGTCAGTGTTACAGGAGGTAAAATCCGGGTTGTTATTACATTGTTCTCTGCGAGTTCAACTAAGCGAAATGCCGGAATCTCAGTGGTTTTTTTTGTTTCCAAAGTGTCTTTCGCTCGTCCTTTGGCTATAAACCAAATGACACTTTCTCTTACCTCTAGAGCACGGAGATACTCATTAATCAGATTTAGCAAATTTATGTTACGGGCCAATTCTTCCCCAATTACCACTACTTTTAGGTGTGAGCCGAAGGGAATGTGATCATCTAACAATGAGATTTCTCTTACTAATTGATTCACGGAGTCTCCAGTAACAGAATAGTTTTCGTAAGCCTTTTGCTGTCCCCCTCCTTCTTGCTGTTTATTTGATTGCGGAACAACGCTTTGCATTGTAAATGTAATGAGGTTTCTTTTTCTGTATCCACCTCCTACTTTCTCAAACTCTTCTTCTAGAGGCGAGGGCTCTCCCACATCCAAAGCTTCACCCACTTTAAAGGACAGCTCTTCAATGTCTATTTGATCCCAGCACCCTGTTAAAACCAAGAGGAAAAGAACCGAAAGTGAAACCAAAAGAAACCGTGCATTGTTATGGCTTTGCTTCATGCTTTCCCTCCTTTACTCTCCAAACAACGAGAAGCAACAGAGGCAATATGCCAAATAAAAACAACCCGACATTGCCTATCAAATCCCCGATTTTAAATAGGTCAGTCGTATTTTTGGGGATAATGGAAACGATATAAATAACTGGTAGCAAGCCATACATAAATGGTTGAATTCTCTTTTGAAAGAGTTGGGCCAGCCCCAAAGTAGCAGCATAATAAGTGATGGTAAAGGTAGCAAATATTTGCATAATCCATATTACAAGCAACAAGGACTCAAACCGTTCAAATATTAAACCGGTAATTTCAAAACTTCGTATGAGATCAAGAGTGGGCCAAGTTCTTGTCACCACTCCATCGACGGAGAACGCTCCGATGACCAATACGACAGTTATTACGTATAAGCACAAGGGAATGGAAACCCCAACTAGAACGACTTTTACTGCTTTGTTTGGCTGTTTCATGAACGCCAGAAGAAGTAACATAATTTCAATCCCTGTAAATGCAAGAGCCGTTGTCTTTATTCCTTTTAACACAGGCATGATCCCTAACCCTAATACTGGTCGAAGATTTTCTATCTCAATTATTCCAAAGCTCATAGAGGCAACTAGTAAAAAAATAATAATTGTAATAGGGAATATGATTTCAAACAGACGAGCGATTGGGTTTATGCCTCCAAGAATCAGATAGATACCTACCCACATAAATGGTATAGTGATTGCCCAGGGTGGTGTATTATGCAGCAAATATAAATCTGTCACTTCCCCCAATGAACGGACTTGAAACCCGGCAGTCAAAAGAAAATATCCTATAATTAGTAAACTAAGTAACTTGCCCGCCCATTTCCCTACAATATCTTGGCTGTATTGATAAAAGGTTTTGTTGGGAAACTGTTGGCTTAATTTCACAATGATTACCCCTGCAATCATCGCAATTAGGCCGCCTAAAATAACAGCTATCCAGGCATCTGGTGTCTTTCCTTGCTCTACAGATACGCGAGGAAGAGTGAGGATTCCAACTGCAACGATATAATTGATAACGATGACAACTGCTTGCGATGTGGTGATTTGGTCTTTTGGACTGGTAATCATTGCTGATCACTCCCTTTTGCAATAAGCTATCTTTTTCGTATGGAATTTATCGTATGCATCATTTTTGGACGACGTTTCATCATCTGTAGAGGCATACGGACCATAAAATCTTTCCAGTCACTTACTCGATAAGGAACTGCTGGGCTGACATAAGGAACACCAAAACTTTTCAGTTTTACCAAATGACTCAAAAGAAAGAGAATAAACAAAATGACACCGTACAATCCAAACACAGCCGCACTAAACATAGCCACAAAGCGAAGAATGCGCAACGTAATCCCTGCACTATACTGAGGGATGGTAAAGGAGGAAATGGCGGTTACAGCTACGACAATCACCATCACCGGGCTGACAATACCTGCTTGAACGGCAGCTTCACCAATGATCAAACCGCCAACAATCCCCATCGCTGGTCCAATCGGCTTAGGCAAGCGTAAACCAGCTTCCCGCAAAATTTCGATGGCTATTTCCATAATTAATGCTTCAATAAATGATGGGAATGGAACACCTTCTCTTGTCCCAACGACGGAAATGGCCAAATCAGTCGGAATCAATCCCTGATGAAATGAAATAAAGGATATATATAAGGCTGGCCCCAATAATGACACTAAAGCTGCCATAAAACGCAATAAGCGAATGAGTGTGCCGGGAATCCAACGGTCATAATAATCATCAGGTGCTTGTAACAGCATGCTAAATGTAACCGGAACGATCAATGCAAACGGCGTCCCGTCCAACAATATTGCTACTCGGCCTTCGTTTAAGGCGGCTATGACAATGTCGGGACGTTCTGTATTTTGTACTTGCGGGAAAGGACTAAGGTAATTATCTTCGATCAACTGCTCTACATACCCTGATTCCAGTACATTATCAATATCGATTTTCTTTATCCTTTTCTTTACCTCTTCCACTACTTCAGGATCAGCTACATCTCTAATATAGGCAATGATAAGCTCTTTTTTTGTACGCTTTCCTACATGAAATTTTATTATTGATAAGTTTTCGTCTTTTCCACTACGTCTCAAAAGAGCACTATTATCGCTTAAATTTTCATTAAAACCAACCCGTGGTCCTCTAACCGATTCCTCTGAAGTTGGTTCTTCAATTTGTCGTGTTTTTCCTTTCTTTGTACCGAGAACTAATACACCCGGCTGCCCATCAATTAAAAGTGCAGTCGAACCAATTAACACTTCTGACACCACATCTTTTATAGTTTGTACTTCAGTTAATTGACTAATGGAGAGGACTTGATTTTTAATGAATTCTAATAAATTGGTCCCTTTCATATTAGTGTGTACCTGTTTCTGTTCTTCGGAAAAATTTTGCATCAGTGATTTCATAATATGTTGGTCAATGAGATCTGTATCTGCCAGTCCGCCAACGAAAATAATTGCGGCTTGTGTTCCTATATGTCCAATGCTAAACTCGCGAAAGTGCACATCCGAGTTATGACCGATTTCTTGCTTGACGAGTTCTAGATCTAATAAGAAATCCCCTGTGAAATAACCTGTTGAATCATGAAGAGGCACAGTTTCATCCTTTTTATCTTGAATAGATTGTGTGAGTAGTTTGCTCTTTGATTTCCGCCTTCTCATTTTAATCACTCTTCCTCTATTGTGCCAATCCAGTTAAAAAATTTCGAAATAATATATGGAATGAAAAATGTGATAATGGCTTGTATGAAAAAGACCCATTCTGGAATATAGGAAATGACTGTTTTCCACATTTTAATCCCCCTATAAATGCCAGTTTCAGTAGTAGTAATTAGGAGCAAAACGGCAGTATAATTGTTGTTTATTAAAAACTCCTAATTGTAAAGAAGCGAAACTAGTAACAAAAATTTCATTCGACCTTAGACATTAATAAATACAGTAATTCGAAAACCTTTAATTTTATGGCTATTATTTGCAAAATACATAGGTTATATCCAAAAATGAACACAATTTGAATCTCTGCGTTTTTTTGTATTTTTATACAAAAAAGCCTAACATATGTTAGACCTTGTTTTTTCCTCCTTACCATTACAATAATTACCAGCATACCGAAATTTCTGCAAATAAAAACATTATAGCAAAGCCCAAATGAAAAATAGACACAATCTCTTATTAAGATTTGTGCCTGTTTGTTGCGAATTCATTTATTTTGACCATATTGTACCAGCGGAATCCTCCGTGTTGTGATTCAGACACTCCATGGTTACTAAAACCTAATTTTTCATAAAAAGGAACCAGCTCTTGTTTACATGTTAATGTTATTCCTTCTCTTTGATTTACCTTAACAAGCTCTGTCATTTTTTCTAATAAGATTCTAGCGACTCCTTGATATCTGTTTTCTTTCGATACAGCTAATCCTAGAATGCTTTGAAATCCTCCTTTTGCCGGGTTCTTATTGATTTTCTCAAAAAGATCATCTGTGATGTAGGGCTCATGAATGACCGGGCCGTTAACATAACCAATAATTTCCCCTCTCTTTTCCGCTACAATAAATGTATCGGGTATTAATCTAATCCTCTCAATAAAAGCTTGTTCCGTCGCAGCCTCTTCTTTAGAAAAACCTTCATTTTCTATAGAAAGCAGTTGTTCTAGATCGTTATAGTGAACAGTTCTTAATGTCATAACATCCCCCTCGTTGTTAATAAGCTAATCCGTATTCCAATGAAAGTTCATCAATACTGACTCCTAATCTTTTATGTTAATGTTAACATACCATCACATGTAAATGAGGCCATTTTAGTGGTCAACAAACAAAAAGAACACCACTTAATTTAAGTGATGTTCTGAATTGAATATAATGTTCAACATGAAAGGCAACCCACTAATCTTATAATAAGAATAGCTAATTACTTGGCTTTAATTTTACATAGTAAAGTGAGGTTTCACGAGAAGCTGAAAGGATAATTGAAAATCATCTTTCCTTATGCTACGTTAATTTTATTATTTTCTACTGATACAGTGATCTTAGTTACGTTTTCGCTATTAATAATTAAAGAAGTAATCCTATCTTCAATTTGCTCTTGGATGGCACGTCGAAGTGGCCGAGCACCAAATACGCTGCTATAACCTAGTTCCGCAATCTTTTCTTTTGCTTCCTTATCGATTTCAATTGAAATCCCTTGTTCTTCTAATGTTTCTTTAAGCTCTACAATCATAATATCGAAAATTTCCATGAGGTTCTCTTTTTGTAGGTGATTAAACTCAATAATCGAATCGATACGGTTTAAGAACTCAGGCTTAAAGTAATTTCCGATTTTGTCGATAATATTTGATTCTACTTCTTGCTGTTCATCTTTACCAAAACCAATTGGTCCTAATTTTTTGCTGCCAACACCAGCATTTGAAGTCATAATAATAATCGTTTCAGTAAAGCTCACGACTCTTCCTTGGCTATCCGTTAACCTGCCGTCTTCCATTATTTGAAGAAACACATTCATGACATCTGGGTGTGCTTTTTCGATTTCATCTAGCAGAATAATTGAATAGGGATTTCTACGAACTTGTTCCGTTAACTGACCTGCTTCCTCATGTCCGACATAGCCAGGAGGTGAACCAATGAGCTTAGAAACAGAATGCTTTTCCATATATTCACTCATATCTAGGCGAATCATCGCATCTTTCCTGCCGAATAATTCCGCTGCAAGAGTTTTCGTTAGTTCAGTTTTACCTGTACCAGTTGGACCTAAGAATAAGAATGAAGCTGTAGGACGTGTTTTAGGCTTTAATCCTATACTTGCCCTTAAGATTGCATTGGCTACCTTTTCAATCGCTTTATCCTGACCAATAATTTTACTTGCTAGTCTCTCTTTCAAATCTTTCATTTTTTGTTGCTCTTCTTTTTGCAGCTTTTGTACAGGAATTCCAGTACTTATTTCAATTATCTCTTGAATCATTTCTACGGTAACATCTTTCGTTATATCATCTGAATATTCTGATAATACTTGTTTCATATCTCTCTCTTCATCACGAAGAATTGCCGCTTTTTCGTAGTGCTCTAATTTCGTTGCTTGTTGTTTTTCTTCAGCAATGTCTTTTAAGCGCTGTTTTAAATAGTTAACATCTAGCTCTCCATGAGCAAGGTTTAGCTTTGCACCGGCCTCATCCATTAAATCGATGGCCTTATCTGGTAGGAAGCGATCTTGAATGTAGCGTTTTGAAAGTGTGACACATGCTTTTAGGACATCATCCGAATACGTAACATCGTGATACTTTTCATATGCTGGCCGAATTCCTTTTAGGATTTCAAATGCTTCATTAACAGAAGGCTCTTTCACGGTCACCGATTGGAAGCGACGCTCAAGTGCTGGATCTTTTTCAATCATGCGATACTCTTTCATTGTTGTTGCTCCAACCACTTGAATATCACCGCGTGCTAACGCTGGTTTTAATATATTCCCTGCGTCCATTGAACCGTTAGACGAACCTCCAGCACCAACCATCATGTGCAATTCATCAATGAACAAAATCACGTTCTGACGTTGTTGTAATTCAGTAACCAGTTGTTTCATTTTTTCTTCAAATTGTCCTCTGTACGCTGTACCTGCTACGAGTGAACTAATGTCTAGCAAATACACTTCTTTCATTTTTAGTTTCGCTGGTACTTTGCCTTTGACGATTTGAAGGGCAAGACCTTCAACAATCGCTGTTTTCCCTACACCTGCTTCACCAATTAAGACCGGATTATTTTTTGTGCGACGATTTAGGATCTCAAGGACACGTTCAATTTCTTTATCTCTACCGATTACACTATCAATTCGCCCTTCTTTAGCTTCATTCGTCAAATTCCGTCCATGTTGATCAAGAAAGCCGTTTGTTTCACGATTCATGAGCTGGTTTACCTTGACATTTTGCTCAGATTGGCTGCCATCTGTGTCCAATTGATTGAACAATTGGTTATCAAATTGCATGGAACCGTTTTCTAATTTTTCTATTGCAATATCATAGCATTCTTCACACAAACTCATTTGGCTTTGACTCTGATTAAATGATATTTTTAACTTATAACTCGCTTGCGTTGTTTGACAGTTTTCACAAATCATATTTCTCTCCTCCTTTTTACTTTGACCATTTCTGACTATAAATATATGAAAAAGAGCCACTTCTACTAGTAGGCCCGGTGAATTTTTTATTAAGTTTCTCTCTATTATATTGTACTTCTTATAACATTTCTACAGGTAATGGTTGGGTGTATACCCAACCTAGTAAATAATGACACAATTAGTCTACATCCTCTTTTTGTTTTGGCACAATAATTGCTTAATGGTACATTATAAGATTGAGAAAAAAGGCCTTATCTACCATAAGCAAAGACTTCAAATGACCTTTGTAATAATAGAACATTACAAAGGTCTCGGATTTCTTTTTGGCAATGTATATAATATTCTCACAAAATGGTTTATCTTCTATATACTTATTTCCTGTTAGAAAGGTATTCTCTCCTAAAATAATATCTTAGAATAAAATAAAAATTTGATATTTTTGCTTTTCATAATTCTACTAATTTAGAAATTTTAATGGGGAAATAGAATTATTTTCATTAGGTGAAAATTACCAAATTAAGGTATCTCTATTATTCTGAGAAAACAAAATGCAATATTCGAACTATTTGATTTAAATTTTTTAAATATTATAATTATTTCGAATACCGAAAGGAGTGAATGGGAAATGAAAGGCAAAAAAATAATCGTTGGTTTAAGTACACTTGCTCTTTGTGCTAGTTTAGTAACACCAGCTCTCGCAACAAACTCTTCTAACGGGAATTTAACAAATGAAAATCAAGTTTATTCAGTAGTTGGATTTACAGACTATGCTCAAATGGTGGATAGACTTGAACAAATTGAGAAAAATAGTCAAGGAAGAGTAACAGTTGACGTGGTTGGGCAATCGAATCAAGGTAGAGATATTTACCAAGCCAGAGTTGGAACAGGCGAAAAAGTCGTTCTCATTGAAAGTGAAATTCACGGGAATGAAAAAACAGGTACTGAGGCTTTGCTAAACATTCTTCAACATTTAGGTTCAAGCAATTCTCCTGAAGCAAAGAAAATTCGCGATGAAATTACACTGGTCGTTTTACCTAAAATGAATCCCGATGCTTCTGAATTAGACCGTCGTGGAAATGATATGTCATGGCAGGAAGTTGTAGAAGCATTCCCTCAACTTGCTGAAGCTTCAGGTCCTGCATGGAACTATTATGCTTCCGGCATGAGACAAGATAGAAATTACACTGGACAACCTGGATTTGACGTAAATCGTGACTTTAATCCTGATTTAGACTATGTACCACAAGCGGCAGATTTTCCTGGTGCATCTGATCAACCTGGCTGGTACATCACTCCTGAAGCTCAAACAGTTAGAGATGTATACAAGTCACTAGTTGAGGAGTTTGGAAAAGTAGATGTATTCGTTGATCTACACCATCAAGGACAATATTATGTCGAGGGTACAAGTGATTTAGTAACAATGTCACTGTCAGCTGATTTTGTTCCAGAACCGAATACACCTGAAGGAGCAAAATATGCTGAATACGCTGATACCTATAATTTCGACTTTTCTAAACAATTAAATTTAGCAGCGTATAACGCCCTGCAATCTTTAGGAGATAGTTCACCATTTACTAATATTTCTTTATATTCACAAAATCTTGATCTTCCTGGAACGGCGTTAGGAAGCTTTGGCCTAAATGGCAGTGGGACAGTTCTATTTGAAGTTAGAGGTCAGTCACATAGTTTAGGTCAGAAGAAAAAAGGACAACTTGTAAAGGCAGTGGAAACAGGCCTATACGGTATTATTAATGGTGTAACAGACGGTTCTGTTGAACAGCTTGATCCTGCAGAATACGATAATATCCCTAAAACTTCATATCGACCAGGATTATAAAACACATCGTAAAAAAATGGTTGTCCAAAAGTGGACTATTACTTTTGGACAACTCTCTTAGTTGAACATACCATTTTATTGATTTTCTTTGGTATCCTCTTGATAATGCTCATTTAAGTACTGATTTTCAGTCGTTGCAAAATTAACAGATTGAAGACTGATTTCTGGGTCCATTCCATAATATCCTTTCAGATCATCGTCTACAAACTTACCACTTCTAAATTGCGGTTCTTTTTTTTCTTTCATGATCCACCTCTTTTCTTCCTCTATTTTTCTATATTCAAGAAAAATTATTCGAAAATTCCTGTTTAATCTCGGTTGCAAAACAAACAAGACAAACAAACATCACCATCGACAAACATAGATTAGTAAATAATTCTATAATCATTTTTTCCTCCAAATTAAAAGTAAAGATCCTTTGCAATACATTTTCGGTGCTTCATGTTGATACACTGCTAGAATGTCCTGAAAAGTCATAATTGGAGCAGATAATAAAATAAGTAAGGTGAAAACATAAATCGGCAAGAAAGCAAACGAAAGTATAGCTTTTACTAGTCGTGATATATTCAAAGTAAAATTGATCGATTGGAAAAATCCCTGCATACAAAAAGGCTCTCAATTAAATGAGAACCTTTTTGTTCATTTCTAATTTCTATAAAATATTTTAGCTTAAAGGTGTTATTCAACAGTTTCAGATAATTCCTCAAGTTTAGCTTCTACATCAACGTCTGCTTCACCTAGAATATCAGCATTATCATCTTCTGTTTCTACATCTAAACGAGCGGAAACTGCTGAGTGAGCCGCTGCATTTAGTTTAGCAGTTTCATTCGCTTTTACACTTGCCTTTGAATTAAGCTTATTTTCTACAGATGGATTTACTTTTGCTTCTTCTGCTGCATTTTCTTCAGCTGTTACTTCGCCTTCAACTGTTGTATCTTTTACTGTTTCGACTGTTTCATCAGTTTCTACTGCTGCGTCCGCTATTGCTTCAACATCTACAATAACTTCATCTATTGCATCTGCTTCAACTACTGTTTCCTCAGTTTCTTGAGTTACTTCAGCTTCAGCTTCCGCGTTCTCTTCTGTTTCTAAGCTAGCGTGTACCGCTGAGTGTGCTGCTGCATTAGCTTTCGCCTGCTCACTCGCTTTTTCGCTTGCCATTGACTTCGCCTTATTTTCCGCAGAAGGATTTACTTTAGCTTTTGCTTCAGTTTCAGTTTCAATTTCCTCTGTTGTCTCTGTATCTAAGCTAGCGTGTACCGCTGAGTGTGCTGCTGCATTGGCTTTCGCCTGCTCACTCGCTTTTTCACTCGCCATTGACTTCGCCTTATTTTCTGCAGAAGGATTTACTTTAGCTTTTACTTCAGTTTTTAATTCAGCATTTACTTCAATCGGCTTTTTAGCATTAGCTTTTGCATTTTTGTGCTCTACTTCCACCTGTACTTCAACCTTTTGCTCTGATTTCGCTTTACCGTTGTTTTCTCCATTTCCAGCTGCTTCTCCGATATAACCTCCAGCAAAGACGCCAACTGAAAGTACACCCGCTAATACTAAAGATTTCACTACCATTTTCCCATTAAGTACATTTAATTTTTTCATTTTTTTTGCTCCTTCATGTTTTAAATTAGTTTTGTTAATAAGTACCTTAATTTAAATTTGAAGAAGCATTTTTAGGTGGCGGTGATGGAGGCGCATTAGTCCATTGACTACGATAAACATATTGCCGCAGAACAAAAGACTCTTTAAATGTAAGTCCTGTTATGTCAATAACCCCTGCAAAGAATCCATTCATACTCTGAGAGTGTCCCTTGTCTTTTGATGAGCTAGTTGAAACATTATGTGTATTTTGCAACTGAATAAAACTATGTGGTTCAGGATACAGCTTCTTCGGGTATGGTGCTTGTTCCTTATTAGCATTATTCTGCTTACCATTTGTGTCCTCAACTGTTTCAATCGAGACACTCTCTTCAGTGGAAGATATGTTTTGGTTTTGTTGGTGAACCGCTTTTTCTTGATGTATTGAATAATTGTCTTTTGTTACTTGGTTTCCGTTACCCTTTGAACCCCTTTTTTCTGTATCACCAGAGGATTCCTCATCTGATTTAACACCCTTAGGTTTTTCTTCCGCTTTATTGTTACGAGTATCAGGTAGAGTTTTCTCTTTGTTCTTACCCAATTCTTGTTTTGTATCAACTGCTTTATTAAAAGCATCCTCTGCTTTCTCATTTACATGTTCTGGTAAATCAACAGTTTTCGATTGTGTTTGTTTACCTTTTTCAGTTGGAACAGAATTCTCAACAACCTTCCTATTATTTTCAGTTACTTGTTCAGGTTTATCACGTAGTTGTCCCTTAACTTGTTCAACATGTTCAGGAGTCCCATTCATCGTTTTAACTTCTAATCCGTGAAGAGGGGTTACGCGACTATTAGAAGGATGAGCATTCTCTTTTTCAGCAAATGCAAACGAAGGCATAGTTACCGTAAATAGACCTAGCAGACCGATACATACGAACTTTTTGAAGTTCATCGTCTCACCTCCTTTCACGAAACGATTAAATCTAGTAAATACTTCTATTAAATTCAGGTTTTTTTGTCCGTTGTTGACAAATTTATACACTCTGTTTATAAAAAAATGCGCGGAAAACTTTATAATTTAGGATAATTAAAAAAGGAAATCAAGCAAACGTTACATAGCAGAACTTTTTCTTGTAAAATATAATTAGCCGATACTTTTAACAGAGTATCGGCTTACATTATGATCATATAAAATTATAGGTTTTCTGAAATGATTTATTTACAATTCTTTGAATGTGGACATAGTTTTTGGTTTTTGTGACATACTTCGATACATACTTTTTTAAACATGTCACAGATCCTATCAAAGTAATTTTCAATTGCATGATTTCGGCGGATACTAAATGTTTGAAATTGAATTGGATATCTTTTGTCTACATGACGGTAGGAGATGTTCAGAAATGGTATCGTAGGAGGTGGAAAATGAGGAACGATGTCATTTGTATTTACTACTCTAATACTATGATCAATTGTTTGATTGTAAACATCAACAAATCTAGGATTCCCCACTCTAGGTGATGCATATGTGTAAACAAGAGGTTGTGTATAATGTGTATTTGATGCGATATCTAACGCGGCCAGTGTTGCAACGGCACCTCCTAAGCTGTGGCCTGTAATATATAACCTCTTATCTGGATGTAAATTTTTCAATGTTTTAATAACATCTTTACGAACGCTTTGATAGTCTCTCGTAAACCCACGATCCGTCCTGCCACTATCTGAAACAAATGGGAATGGAACCTGAACCCAATCCAAATCAGCAAGCACATCAATTGGTTCTTCAGTTCCTCTAAAAGCTACAATAATCTCACTAGAAGATTCAATAATAAACCCTGCTAATGGATAAGCAATGCTGTCTAATGAAATCACTTCTTGAAAACCTTTAGGACGTCTATATTTTCCACCACGGTGAATTCTCATATTGGCTTGATAGCAAACCGCAGCCAGTAAAATTAAGTCCCGTTCTAGATCCAATTTTTACCCTCCTATTGCTCCATATTTAAACTGCTTTCTACTTTTATATTATGAAGACAACCTTTGAAAGGTTACATAAAGCCTTATACGGGTGAAAACCAAACTAATATGACAAGAATTTTTAATTTTTCTCCAATCCTTGATTAATTAGCTTGTCTACTTTAAAGTTAAAACCGACAAGAATTCTACTAGACTACGCATCTATTAATATAGGTCGCAAAATAATGAGGTGTTATGATGTTTGAAATACGACAATATCCCGAGTTTTCTTGGTCTAATTCAAGACACCGGACTTTTATGGAATGCAAGAAAAAATACTACTATCATTATTACCTCTCACATAACGGCTGGTTATTCCAGGCTGCTGAAGAAAATAAACTAGCATATCGTCTGAAAAATATAAAGAATCTCCCAATTGCTCTAGGGGAGGTGATTCATGATATTATCCACTCACAATTAAAAGCTTATTTAGCTGGTGAAACGTTAGCATCTGAGCAGGAATTAATACAACAGGTTAAAGATCGACTTAATCTAGCTTTTATTCATTCAAAAAAGCATGTAGATGATTGGATGATGAAACCGAAGAAGTTTCAGATGTTACATGAAATTTACTATTATAATAAACTTGAACAAAGTGACGTTGAAAACATTAAACAAAAAATTGATGTTTGCATTAAAAACTTACTATCATCTAAAAGCTATAACACAATCATTACAGACGAAAACATTCATGTAATCGAAGCAGAGGAACTTAAAACAGTTTATTTCGATGGTGTTAAAGTATATGTTGTTCTCGATTTTTTGTATCGTGAAAGAGAATCTGACAAATGGATAATCGTTGACTGGAAAACAGGAAAACAAAATAAAACTGATCGTGACCAGCTTGCATTATACGTATTATATTTAATTGATAAGTACAAAATAACGCTCGATAATATCATCATTAGAAACGAATACCTACAATCTGGGGAAACAAAAGACTATACATTATGCGAAGATGATCTCATTGAAGCCAGAAATTTAATTTCCGATAGTACAGAAGCAATGCGCAGATTTTTAGCACAGCCTTCAATAAATAAACCATTAGCAGAAGACGAGTATGAAGAAACCTTCTCCTACAGATGCAACAGCTGTAACTTTAAACAGCTGTGTGATGGGAAGCGTGAAGAGTGATTTAAATCATTGATACAACAAATTGCGCCCTTAAAATCAACTAGTGTGACAGATAGAATCATTCTACTTAATGGTCAGAGCGTGGTCTTCATGGATATTTTTACAGCTATTCTAACGAAACTATTTTGATGTAAAATGTAGTTAAAAAATATAATAACCTGTTGTAGAAAGGATACAAGATGGAAAAAGTAAGTCATATTATTAAGTTTCATGAAATTGATCCTAACACACTTCCAAACTACTATGAGTATGGTTTTGTTATCAATAGTATTAAAAAGAAATTGTTTCAAGAGTTTGGCTTTGAATTTAAGATGTATGCAGATGAAGAAACAACAAATGAAATCTGGGAAATATTAGAGGAAGATCTTCAGAGTAACAAAAATGAAGTAAATTTAATTTCATATATATTTGATGGAATAGAAACTTCTACGATCTCGTCTAATCACACCCAAGAAAAACTAGAGTTACTCATTAAGCCTAGAATAACTAATAGCCTTTATTACTATCCAAATTATAACGTAGCATTAGTACGAACACCTATATTCCAAAGTCACAGCGAAATGAACCATGATTTTATTCTAGCAAAAGATAATAACTGTATGGTTGAATTCCTTGATTATATCTTGGTCCGAAAGAGAGAGTATATTAGAAATCACGTTACTGTATTTACCGATACTGAAGATGGTGTTGACAGCAAAAAAGAAAAAATCACTACAATGGTAACTAGGGATGAAGTTTTCTTAGAAGAAAATTTAAAAAAGGAAATTTATCGGTCTATTGATGAATTTTTCTCCAAAAGTGGAAGTTTTTTTAAAACATATAATATCCCTTATAAAAGAGGAATTCTTCTATACGGGAAACCTGGTAATGGAAAAACAACACTCGTTAAATCTATTGCAAATAGTATTATGGATCCGGTAGCTTATTGGCAAATCACAGAATTTACATCAAGCTATTCTATTCATGAAGTGTTTTCAACAGTAGCTAAAATGGCTCCGATGGTATTAGTCATTGAAGATATTGACTCAATGCCAGAAGATGTGCGCTCTGTCTTTTTAAATACGCTAGATGGCGCAACTTCAAAAGAAGGAATATTTCTAATAGGCACTACTAACTATCCAGAAAAAATTGACCCCGCACTTATTAATCGTGCCGGTCGATTTGATAGAGCCTATGAAATAAAACTACCGACAGAAGATTTACGTTATAGGTATTTACTGAAAAAAGAAATTGATCAATTCATTTCATCAGAAAATATAGAAAAAGTAGTTAGGGAAACAAAAGGGTTCTCCTTTGCTCAACTAAATGAACTATATACCTCTATTGCTTTACAATGGCACTATGATCGAAAAGTTAACATAGATTTATTATGTTCTGAACTACAATCAGACAACAAAAATAATAAAAAACGAATTTGGGACTCAGAACAAGAATCTAATAATGTAGGCTTTCGAGTTTAGTCGTTTCTTGGAAAATAAAAATTCCAGAAGTTTCTACAATCGGGCGATTTTGTTTAATGTCCAAAAATTATAAAAAGCTGAAACCATGCAAGTTGTTAATCATTTCTTGTATATTTTCAGCTTTTTTACATGTAAAAACCATAATGCCATAAAACTATACTATACGATATTTTAAATAATCCCTTCCTTGTTATAATTATCTTTTTATCCATCAAGTTTCTCCCATATCTTTCTTGCGTTAAATCCGACGACCCATTCTTCACCTATCTTTAATTGCGGTACTCCTTTATTCCCTGTTGCTTCTATCATTTTTTCCTTCTCTTCAAGATGTTTGCTTACATCAATCACATTATAATCAATACCATGCTTATCTAAATATTTTTTTACCATTACACAATAATAACAACCGTCCTTGGAATAAACTGTCACTTTTTTATTCATCGTAAAAACCTCCTTGTAAATTATAGCAACTAAAAATACGAGTAATTGCACTATATAAACTATGTAAGGAACGGTCATAACGAAAGGGCTAATATTTAAATATAAAAAAACCTTCCTAAAAGAAGGCTTAATCTGTTTTTTGGCTATCCTCATCTAATCCAATTTTCGCTTTAATCATGTACTGACTATGAAATCCATTCCTTTCATCTTTGATCTCTCCAGCAGATATAGATTTACCATGCTGTAAAAGATCATCTACTATATATTTTAAATCAGATTTAATCATCTTTAATAGGTCCCTCATTCCGATCACCCACCTTCAGTTTTTCTACTTCTTCTTTAAGAAGACGATTTTCCGCCTCCAGTGATTTCGCTTTCGTTGATAAATATGGATCACTTTCCCACCAATCTAAACCTATCTCTTTTGCTTTATCCACAGAGGCAACAATTAATCGAATTTTAATCGTAAGTAGTTCTACATCCGCCAACGATATTTTAATATCACCGGCGATCACAACTCCTTTATCTAAAATCTTTTCTAGAATTTCTAAGATGTTACTTGATTCAGAAGCATGTTGGATGGACATTGTTGTTCCCCCTTAATTAAAGCAAATTCCCAAGTGGCCCTAGATCGATATTGAGATCTTCTCCCTCTAAGTTAAAGGCAGATTTTATTTCCTCCATCTTCTCTTCTAGTTTCATTAATGTGAAGCCAAGTTCTTCTATTTCTTGATCTGAAAGAGTTCCCCCTTCCACTCGTCTTAATGCTTGCCGCTCAACAAGCTGTCTTAGTAATTCAATAACTGTTAAGACTAGTTTCGCCAATCCATGCTCTATGTTTTCTGAGTTGAAATTGAGTTTTTCATTCGGATAATGAGGTGTGTCAAACATAATGATACCTCCATGATTACTATGTGTTTTCATATTAGCTGTCATGTATTTCTTTACGGTTATTCATAGATTCAACTGAAGTAACAAGTAAACGCAAATCTACATACACAAGATCTATATTAGCAACTGATATTAATAATTCTCCACTGATTGTAACGCCTTTTTCCAGTACAGCATCCAGAATATCTAGTAAACTAACGTCCTTATTATGACTTAGTCGTAATTTATCCATATGTTATCCTCACCCTACACGTCTAAAAAATCATATGGAGGCCATGGTCCCGTACATTCTATTAAAAAACCGAACTCTTCTGAATCCCTCTGAATCTGTTCAAGATCTAACTGAAATTTTTGAAGAACATCGCCATTCGTAATTAAATAAACCCCATTACTAACCATATCCTCCGTTTTATTGGTTATTTGCCTGTTCCATATTTTCTTAGATGCATAGTAATCTGAATTCCTCATTAATTGTTCTTTTATCTTATTCGTCAAAACCTCGATTTCCTCATTAACGATTTGTTCTAGCTGCAAATCAAATTTTTTCCTCATTAGAAACTGCTTTCCGGGCGACATACTATCTAATTTTTGTTTCATTTCCTGAAGAGTACTATTATTATTTTTCATATAATTTATTAACGTCTTTTTATGACAGTAGATTTTGATATTCCAGCCTGCTCGATTCTTAAACAGGGAGAATAAGCGAGAAATATCCTCCTCTTTCTTATTTAATTCTTCCTGTATTGCTGCTGGATTAGAGTAAATTGTACAAAATTTCAAAGGGAATACCGTACAGTGAGTATGAACTCTTGAGATAATATCATGATGGTGTGTAGCATTTTTTTGGAGCCAACTTGGATCTTGAGCATATTGCTCCAAACGTTCTTTTGAATATTCATAAGCGTTTAATTTACTAGCAATTGCTGTAAATTCGCCAAATTCTTGAATGAAAATTTGATTCTGATCATCTATCCCTTGCTCTTCGAAAACAGGTATACTATCCTTTTCTTTTGTTGGAACTAAAGCATAAACATAAATAGGCTCATCCTTCACATTACTTGTTGACATATCGAAAGTCCTCCTATTCTAAGTCATCCCATAATTCCTGTTCTCGTTCCTTTGCAATTTCGTAACGTACGAGTAGATCCTCTTCTCTCTTTTGGTAATCTTCCTCTGTGATTTCGTCCATCTCTAAAAGCATTTGTAATTGAATCAGCTGTTGCTGAATAAAGTCAATATCATATAACTCCTGATCTACTTCCTCTTTAATTATTTCTCCGACTTTTATGACTGCTCTGAAGGGAAGAGTAAAAAGCTTATGCAGCATGTTCTATCCCTCCACTTTTACTTTAATATTTATAAAGTTATATGGAGGCCATGGTCCTGAGTATTTAAAATCAATCTTATCGCCCCACTTTTTAAAACAATCATTAACCTTCTGATCAAACTCAGCTTCTTTATCACATTCAATTAAAAATGCGGCATTTAAAAGCATTCTTTCATTTACAAGATCATTTTGTTTTGATGCTACCGCTAATTTGGCTAATGGTGAAAAGATATCCTGTATAATCTTTTCTTCAAGGGATCGTAAAGAATCTCTTGTCAGCTCGCCTAGTTTAATTCGATCATAGAAAGCGGCATCTTTAGATTTCGTCTCAATCTCTTGCTTTACTTTTAAAATACTTGAATTTTTCTCGAGCTCATTTTTAAGCCAATCTTTTTTACCTATTAGTTTCAAGCCGACCTCAATTTTATTTTCAATTTGTGGAAAAATTTGTTTAAACTGTGCGTACAGCTTTTTTAATAAAACCTTCACATCTTCGTCCGTTTTAAACACATTTCCAAAATTTATTGGAATTACCGAATGTTCTTTCATAACTGAGGAAGTGACCGTTTGATGTGCAAGAAGATTTTCTTTTTTGGGAGTATAAATTTTTAGGGGCACTTGAGCAACAACCATAGCAATATCCTTGTAATGGATGGTATAAATGTTTGTTTCTTTATTTTCAAATTGAACTGTACCGAATGTTAAAGGTACTTGAGTTTGTATTGAACAAAATGTATAAATCCCTACTCCTTTACTTTTCACTACTCCACCCCCGAATCTTATTCATTATGTTTCGGATATCGTCTTCGAACGCAGTAGAACTAGTCTTTTGGTATCGAGCTCCGCTGACGTAAGCCTTGTCGTTTAAAGGCTATAATTTTCATACTTTGATTTAATTGAATATGATAAGTGCCAACGATTTGATCTTTAGCATGAGATTTCATATAATCACTTTCTTCAATAACTTCAACAAAAACATCCCAGCCATTATCAGTTGTTTCTATCGATATGATTTTGTGTATAGGTGATAAATGTTCGCTGAAGAACTTTTTAACTTCCTCTAAAACCTCAACAACTTCCATAACTACACCCTTTCAAATAGTAAACCAAGGCAGACGATCGCCTTGGCCCTTTATTAACATTTAGGCACTACTGGGTTCTTCTTCCTTAAGCAATCCGACCGCTTCAGCGTAACGCAGCCATGTGTCTACACTTGCAATAACTACACGTGCTTCAATGGCAAGTAGTTCTATTCCGACTAATGAGACTCTTGCAAAGACATCAATAACAACACCTTTATCTAAAATTTTGTCAATTATTTCAGCTAAGCTGGAAGAATCTACACTTTTTTGAACAGTAGCCAATGTTTCCCCCTCCTTTTGTGTCAATTGTAAAGAACTGCCTATTTTTTTATAGTATATGGGCGGATGAAGAATGTGTTACTGAAATCAGACAGCCCCTTCTTATATCTTATGTATTAATAGAATAAAAGGTATAGGTATTACTTGTCTTAAAAATTATCTTTTTCATAATAAAGCATGTTCCCATACAAAATAATTTGGAATTCATAAAGTAATATATAAAGATTATATGGAGGAGTTTATATGAGGAGAATAAAAGTATGTTCTACCAAACAAGTATATCGCCGACCGAGAAGACTAGTTCTAAGAAAACTTCCGAGAATGTGTGTGACTCGAACTAACCAAAATGCATGTCCAACCAAACCAAATCAAAAAAAAGACAAATGTATTGAAAACCCATTCTTAATAATTTCAATACCATGCCCAATCACCTATCATTTTAAAAACAAAAAAACAACTTTTTTCAAAGACAATCACTGAACAAAAATATCACTTTAACCGATTTACAACTGAAAAAAACGCAGGTAGGAAACTTTATCGATGATCATGATAAATGGTACCTACCTGCGAACATGAATAATCAGTTTTTGTTTTTACGAATTTCATTATCTTGATTACATAAACTCTTACATTCTTCTAATTTGTTTACTTTCCTAAAACATGAGGGAAACCAGCTAATGCACGAGCATAAAGAAATGGGTTTCGTATAATATTTCGATATAGCTCCAAATCAGATATGATAGAAAAACTCTTATATCCATACCGTTTATTCATTTCCAATATCCAAACATGTAAATGATGATCAAGAATAAAATCAATTGCAATGTCCCCAAAACAACCATGTGGATCAAGCAGCTCACATGCGTGAATACAAATGTTTACAATCTTTTGTTCTAATTGTTCTACCTTATCTTGATCTAATTCAAAAAGCTCCTTTAAAGCCTCTTTGCCTTGTCTTAAATAATCAAGATTTTGCAAATTAGTAGTAACGCTGCCCGGTTTAGCAAACCTGGCAATCAAACCTGAACACTTCCATTGTTGTGTTTCGTCTTTTTGCATGTAAATACGAAAATCTACATTTCTCGATTCATGGATTAAAGGAACTCCTTGCTGAATAATATATTGATTTTCACTCTTGAAAATACTATTAATTTCAGGATGCTGATCTAACTTTTCTACCATTGTTATTTTATTAGTATTTTCAGTTATCTGATATAATTGTCCATCAGAATGAACATGGATGATCCCTTTTCCCCCAGACCCATTTTTAGGTTTTAAAT
Organism: Anaerobacillus sp. MEB173; assembly: GCF_052119505.1. Lineage (NCBI taxonomy): Bacteria > Bacillati > Bacillota > Bacilli > Caryophanales > Bacillaceae > Anaerobacillus > Anaerobacillus sp. MEB173. The sequence goes on along the minus strand of NZ_JBJMAU010000001.1, from coordinate 97,406 downwards.
AAACCGATTGATACCTATCTAAGAAATGATAGATTTGGTTCAGTGTATTTAATTCTTGAGTATACGGCAGATGGTTTCGGATAAAAGTGTCGGGTGCTATCCATTCCCACATTTTCCATTTATTAAAATGATTAGAGTTAAAGATACGTCCATTGGTCATTTGAAATAAATGTTCACCTATATCAACCGGAACAGGAACCCTCTTAAAGATTGCCCCTGGGTAGCGAAAGGTTCCTTCTTTCCAATTTGCTTCCTTCATAGTTGTTCTCGGTTGAAAATAATACCCTTTAATCGTTTGTTTTTCAGTATTAATTCCTGACACCGTACTGAGAAATATCAGGCCAGTTAAAGGAATATAATTTTCAATTCGTTCTTTTAATTTATCTAATCGTTCTACAATAAGACGATTTGAAACTAAATACAAAATAACTGGACCAAGACTTACTTGATCGTCTAAAATATTAATCTCATAAAAAAGATCGTCTGGAATGAAGACATCATCTTTTATATTTTTGGAAAACCCTATTGTATCCTCAGGAAGATCTTCAGTAAATTTCACAGATAGATCTCTGCTCCAAGACCCAAAGTGAAAACGAATTGTCTCAACAGAAATTAACTCCGGGCTTGGGAATTTCTTCGGAAAATAAATCTTGTCTACTTCATTTGTTGAAATCCATTTAATATTCAAGACTGCACCTCCTTTTCAATACACCTCTTCTTAGCATATGAAAAAGTTGTACAGCCTAAATAGACGAATAGCCTACGGGATTCACATTTCAATAAAATTAGTAAAATTTAATTATGTTCATCCTTAGGTTCATGAGCTAAGGTGTTTGCATAATCCATCATTAGTTTTATTGCATTAAAATATATTCCGCTATCACCTGCATCAACAGCCATTTGATGTCTTGGATTTCGGTGGTTTATTTCAATAATCCATAGATTTCGATTCTTATCAATCCCCAGATCAATTCCCAAATTCCCCAAATTACCATTTACCCCTCCATACTTTTCCATCTCTTTAACAGCTTCTAAGGAGATTTCAGTCATCTTCTTTCTACATTCAATCGCTTCATGTCGGCGCATTAACAATAAGTTTTGTAACGCTGTATTTCCACTTTTCACTAAACCTGTATTACTTACTATCTCGTTTTTTTTACCTTTTCGAGCAATCAAACCTGCATCCTTCCACTCCCCTGACCCATCCTTTACTAGAATCAATCTAAAATCAATTGGGCGATAAGCGATGTATAGATCAATTACTTGTTGAATAATATAATTTCTCTTTTTACATAATTTCACAAAATATGTCTTTAACTCTTCAAGATTCATATTTAAAGAAACTTTTTGCTCCTTATTTTCCCTACTATCAACTTTATAGTAATTTTCGTGCTTCCACACTTTAATAATTCCCCTACCATAACTTCCCCTATTAGGCTTAATATAACCTCCTTCGTGCTGTTCTAAAAAATCAATAATATCTTTAGGATCACAAATTAATCTTGTTACTGGTAAATACTTACCTAACTTTGCGTTGCCTGATAGCCATTTATACATTTCCCATTTACTAAAAGTAAAATTGTTTATCATTTTGCAACCTATCATTTTCTTAAAAAAAGTTTCCCATTCATCGGTAAGTGAAATTCGATTAATGATAGCATCCGGCACCTTAAATGTTGATGGTTTCCAGACTTTTTGATATGTGCAATATACATAGCCATGAATGATTTGTTTTTCTCTGTTTATACCTTTTAAGGAGAAAACGCAAACCTGATCGTTTTTACAGTACTTCATTAAATCTAAGATACTATCAAGGGATTTCTTTAACCTCTTATTTGTTTTGGAGACTAATATACCAATTGTATATATACGTTTTACCATTTTATCGTCTAAATTTACTTCTAGGTAATCCTTTTTATCTACCATTTGTCTACTATCATCGTTCAAAAACATATACCTCCTGTCTCAAATTGACTTTCAATATTTCATTATATGTAATCTATATTAGCTTGGAATAGTCATAAGGTAAGCCTTTTTACCCCTTTTCATAAGTTCGTTAACATTTGGGATAGTATACAAGCAATTAAATACGTATTTCATATAAATGGAATTAGCTTAACGGAAAGGAGGGAAGCTAAGATGGGAAATGATAATAATAACGTTTGTCCTGAAAGTTGTTGTATGGGAGATGAGATCTTATGTATAGGAATCCCATGTCCAATTGATATTGTACTTCTAGGAATTGAACTTCAATTAGAATTGCCATGTGTAAGATTAAGTTCTCAAGGAGACCTAACTGAAGCTCAAGTTCAACGATTACTTGGTGTACTGCAAAGAATTCTTGGTGCACTTGGAAACCTAGGTACAACTGCAGCTAGCGGGGGAGAATAATAACTATAGTAAATGACTCAATTCATATCACTTAATTATTAAGTGATATGAATTTTTTGAAATTGTTTTTATTATACATAAAGTGGCTGTGTATCTACTCCTTTTGTGTATATCAAAAGGGATGTCTCAAGCAAGTAACAGTCACCTTAATCACAAAATCCAGAAGTAAATTCGTGATGTAACCTCTAGATTTTGTAAACGTCCGAGGTGAGCTGTTAATTATGAGACATCCCCTATAGTCTTCTTATTGATTTCCTTTTTTCACCCATTCAGCTACTGTAACCGTGCGCTTCGCTTGGTATTTCACAGCATCCTGAACGTCTTCAATCATTTTTCCATCTTGACTGACTGTTACACTTACTCCATAAGGGTTACCACCTGAAGTAAATTGAACTGGATCTGTGTAACCTGGTGATGCAACAATTGCGCCCCAGTGATGCATTGTTGTATACAGAGAAAGAATCGTTGCTTCTTGACCACCGTGAGCATTTTGTGCAGAAGTCATGGCACTAACTACTTTATTCACTAGCTTACCATTGAACCATAATCCACCTGTTGTATCTAAGAATTGTTTCATTTGCGCTGGCATGTTACCAAAACGTGTTGGGACACTAAAGATAATCGCATCTGCCCACTCAAGATCATCCAATGTGACTTCAGGTACATCCTTCGTTGCTTCAACATGTGCCTTCCAGCCTTCATTAGCATCGATTACTGATTGTGGAGCTAGTTCAGGTACTTTTAACACCTTCACCTCTGCACCATTTTCCTTCGCGCCTTCTTCAGCCCACTTTGCTAATTGATAGTTTGTTCCACCCATGCTGTAATAGATTACTGCTACTTTAATGTTTGACATAACATCCATCTCCTTTTTATTTCCAAATAATTTATCAAAGAATCCCACACCAATCCACCTACTTCTTCAGTTTATCCAATTGTGTAATTATAAAATAGTTTCGAAATAATCCAACTATCTCATCTTAATTATTCTCTATTTCGAGATAATTAAGCTGACTTTATCAATGAATTTTTGTTATCTTTCTCTTTAAAGAAAAGCTGACCAAGAGAATATAACTTACTGCCATTGATTGCTAAGTGAACAGCGATAACAAGTAACGCAAGATCATAAGCATATCCACCTAAAAACCCAACTGCTAATTGCACTTTAAAAATCGCACCAAGCAATAATAACACTAATAATCCAGATACTATCCGTGTACCCAAACCGAGGATCAACGCAATTCCACCAACAAGTTCAACGATGGCTACGACATAAGCAAATCCTCCAGGTAAACCAATACTATCAAACCATCCTACTATATTTTCAATCCCGCCTTGGAATTTTGCAGCACCATGAGCTAAAAAAATGACCCCTAGCACAACGCGTAATATAAAAGTTCCAATTTCATTTTTGTTTAACATAATCTTCTCTCCTCCTGTTTTTTCTCTAATTATTTGAACAAACAAAACATTTTTTTACATGCTTTTAATTAAGTATTCTCTAACTCGAAATATTTTACAAAAAAATAATGTCCTATACTAGTGATGATATTAGCAATACATTACATTACGTCACCTCTCTTTCGATAATATCACCAATTAATATATTGCGAATTCGAGACAACAACTTAAAAAAATAGAAAATAGCAAGTGCATGTATCCTATACATTGTTTGATTATTGGAGCAAGATTCTCTTCTCCAATTCATCTCGAATTCGAGATAATTATATAATGGTTTCGTTTCCTATGTCAACAAGAAAAATAAAAATTTAAATACGCGATGTAAAAAAGCAACAGGATGGGGATGTCTTATAAATGACATCCCCGCTACCTTACTCTTTATCTGCTTCTTCTTCCTCATCCATTAGCCTATCGAACTCCGCAGAAACCTCGTCAAATTCTTCGTCACTTTCGATTGCAGAGAATGTGCCATCTTCGTCTACCTTCAAAAAGAAAACATCGACATCTTCCTCAGTCTCTTGCTTCAAGTCTTCATGAAAACCGACAGCAACATATTCTGTCCCTTTTAATGTCATCGTTGCTATAACTTCCATTTCCTGCTCATCATTGTTCTCATCACTAATTGTGAACACTTCACCAATTTCGATTTTTTCCATGTTTTCTGCCCCTATCTTTTTGAAATTTTGTTTTCTTCATTTGCTCATTTCGTTCTCTTTCATAATCATCACGATCAGGAATACTAACCCCTCTAATTGCTAGTTTTTCCAGTGTACGATGAATCCCTTTTTCAATCATGTGTAAGAACTCCAGATCCTTAGGAGCAACGAATGTGTAGGCAAAACCGTCGTCACCAGCCCGTCCTGTTCGTCCAATCCGGTGAACATAGCTCTCGACATCTTGTGGTATATCATAGTTAAAAACGTGTGTCACACCTTCTACATCGAGTCCTCTTGCTGCAACATCCGTGGCAACTAAAAACTGGGTTTTTGCCTCTCGGAACCGTTTCATTGCTTTTTGGCGTTTGGATTGTGGTACATCACTATGAAGCTCGTCTGACTTATACCCATTCGTGATCAGTACTTCGTTAAGCTTACTGGCACGAACTTTTGTGCGACAGAAAATAATTGCTAGAAAAGGACGCTGTTCATCGATCAAATGCAATAATGTTGCCTGTTTCCTGCGGTCCGTTGTTTCAACCGCAATTTGTTTAATTTCTTCAACCGTTATTTTTTGGGCTCTTTCTTCAATGATCTCTGGCTTGACCATATATTTTTTAGCAAGAGATCGGATTTCGTCTGGCATTGTCGCGGAGAACAGCATCGTTTGCCGAGTCGAAAGTGTTTCATAAATAATGTTCTCTACTTCTGGAAGAAAACCCATATGTAACATTTGATCAGCCTCATCCAGTACAAACATTTGAACAGTTGAAAGATCAATTGTTTCGCGGTGAATATGATCCAATAACCGGCCGGGTGTTGCAACAATGATATGTTGCGCACCTTTTAACTTTTTTAATTGACTAGTAACATCCTGACCGCCGTATATTGCTAACACTTTGACACCGTCTAGGTTCTCCATTAATTTCTTTATTTCTTTTGAAATTTGCTGTGCCAATTCTCGTGTAGGTGTCAAAATAAGTGCTTGAACATCCGGTTTACCAACATCGATTCTTTCAAGTATCGGAAGAACAAAAGCCAATGTTTTTCCAGTACCCGTTTGTGCTTGGGCAATCACATCCTTTCCCTCAAGTACAGTTGGTATCGTTCTCTCCTGGATTGAAGTAGGCGATACAATTCCTAATGACTTTAATGAATGGTTAATTTCTTTTCGGATACCAAGTTGTAAAAAATCAGGCAAGGGTAATCACGTCTCTTTTCTTCTATTCATTCTCGTATTTCAAAGGCCTACTAACTATAGCATATAAACGAACGGCCCACTACTGCTGCCCTATAGCAAAAAACGTCTCTACGATTGTAGAAACGTTCTCCTTTATATTCTTTCTAGATAGATGCCTTTTCATTACTAAAATTAATCAATTGCTAAAACAAGTTTACCATTTCCTGACCCTTTTGTTACCTGTTCAAAGGCTTGCGACGCTTGTTCGAGCGGCAAGGTTGTTCCAATAATCGGCCGAAGTGCACCACTTGTCAGCATGCCAATTACACCATGAATGCTTTGTTCATATTCCTCTTTTGATGCGTTCCAAAGAGCTGTTGCTAAAATATCACATTCTTTTTGCATGGCAAGACGTGGATTGATTTCGATTGAACCACGGTTTCCAATAATGACGATTTTACCAAATGAGGCAATGAGCTTTAAATCTGTTTCTAAATTTATATTTGCCAAAAACTCAATAATTATATCAGGTCCATTGCCATCTGTTAAAGCAAGTACATCTTCAATCATTTCTTCTGTCACATGATCAATGACAACATCTGCTCCAGCTTGCTGAACCATTTTCTTGCCTTCTGGCTTACTTGCTGTTCCAATTACTTTTGCACCTTGTGATTTCGCCATTTGCACAACCTGTAATCCAACCCCGCCACTGGCTCCATGAACCAATACCGTTTGACCAGGTTTCAAATGGGCACGCTGAAATAATGCACGATAGGCGGTCAATGCCGGTACTCCTAATGCCGCACCTTGTTCAAAAGATACACCCTCTGGTAATGGATGAACCAAAGTTGCATCACATACTATTTTTTGTGCATATGTGCCTGTACTTTTCCGCCCCATGGTGGACGCAACAAATACACGATCACCAACACGAACATTTGTGACTCCTTCTCCAATTGCCTCGACAATCCCTGCTCCGTCTAAGCCTGGGGTATATGGCAGCTGAGGAATACTGAATGCATATGTACCTGTTAATGTGTACGTATCACTCGGATTGACACCTGACGCATATAAACGAACACATACCTCTCCCTTTTCTGCTGCTACATCCTCAACGTCTGTATAAACTAATTTCTCTGGTCCACCAAATTGTGTAACTTGAATTGCCTTCATGTTTCCACCCTCTTTTCTAAAAAATTGCATTATAGTGTAAATTTTCTCAATCACTTTAATATTATCATAAGTAGCTCATCCTAAGAATTAGCTCTACTTCTTAAAAATCTTTAATTACAAAAGAGCCTTTCCATTGCTAGAAAGGCTCGTTACTAAGTTAGACAAGTGGTACCAGTTACTATTTTATACAATATCCGTTTTAAATTTCCTTAACCTAAGTGTATTTAAAATAACGGATACTGAACTAAATGCCATTGCGGCTCCAGCTAACATTGGATTTAAAAGGATACCGAATAATGGAAATAGTAACCCGGCAGCTACTGGGATCAACACGACATTATAGCCGAAAGCCCATCCGAGATTTTGCCAAATCATTCTCATTGTTGCTTTTGATAGCTTAAGGGCAGTGACTACGCCAATGATATCACCACGCATGAGGGTGATGTTTGCTGTTTCGATCGCGACATCTGTCCCTGTACCTAAAGCAATTCCAAGATCTGCTTGGGCCAGAGCTGGGGCATCGTTAATTCCGTCGCCTACCATTGCCACCACTTTCCCTTCTTTCTGCAGCTTTTCAACCTGTTCTGCTTTATGCTCAGGTAATACTTCCGCAATGAAATGATCAATTCCCGCCTCTTTAGCAATCGCTTGGGCCGTACGCTTATGATCACCAGTCAGCATAATAACCTCAAGACCCATTGCCTTGAGCGCTTGAACTGCTTGAACGGTATTCTTTTTTAACGTATCGGCAACCGCAATCACACCTGCAAATTTCCCATTAATCGCGGCATACATTGGTGTTTTTCCTTGATCAGCTAATTGCTCTGTCTTATCTATTAATTGTTCAACGTTTATGCGATATTTCTCCATTAGCTTTATATTTCCGACTAAGACCTCATGGTCACCGACAGTTGCCAAAATTCCATAACCAACAATTGCTTCGAATGTGGTCACTTCATCCAATTGTAATCCTTTTTCTTTAGCTGCATGAACAATCGCTTCACCAAGTGGGTGTTCTGAAGCAGTTTCTACAGATGCAACTATTTTTAATAGTTCATCTTCTGAGACGATTCCAGTTGAAAAAATATCCGTAAGCTTTGGTTTCCCCTCTGTTATCGTTCCGGTTTTATCCAATACAACCGTATTTGTTTTATGAGCAAGCTCTAAACTTGTTGCATCTTTAATTAACACACCATTTTCAGCACCTTTTTCTGTTCCGACCATAATCGCTGTTGGAGTCGCCAGGCCTAGTGCACAAGGGCAAGCGATAATTAAAACCGCAATAAATGTTGTCAATGCAAAAATCGTTGAAGGTTCTGGTCCGACAAAATACCAAACGATAAATGATAGTGTTGCAATAATAACCACTGCTGGGACGAAATAAGCTGAGATAAGATCGACCACACGTTGAATCGGTGCCTTTGACCCTTGGGCTTCATTCACCATGCGGATAATTTGTGCCAAGGCGGTCTCTTTTCCAACTTTAGTAGCCCTAAACGTAAAACTGCCTGATTTATTGATTGTAGCACCGATGACTTCATTCCCTACTGTTTTTTCCACAGGAATCGATTCGCCGGTTAGCATCGATTCATCAACGGCAGATTTTCCTTTGACGACAATCCCGTCTACCGGGATACGTTCACCAGGTCTAACGATAATATCGTCATTGATGACTACTTGATCGACAGGGATTTCAAGCTCTTTTCCATTTCTAATCACTCTCGCTGTTTTCGCCTGGAGACTCATTAATTTCTTGATCGCAGTCGATGTTTTCCCTTTTGCTTTTGCTTCGAAATAACGGCCTAATAAGATAAGCGTTGTAATGACGGTTGTTACATCATAGTACAATTGATACGGAAAGCCCATCTCCGTTAAGGTGACTGGAAATAACGTCATTGCTATACTATATACCCAAGCCGATGTCGTCCCCATTGCCACTAGTACGTTCATATCCGCTGATTTATTTTTTAACACTTTATAACTATTACGATAAAATCTCCAACCCGGCACTAACTGGACATAACTTGTTAAAAGTAACAGAAAGAATGGAGCTGAAAGGAAAGCAGGTACCCAAGTTCCCCACCCTTCCATCATGTGAGGTATACTGCCAATTAAGACAATCGTTGTGACAACGGCACTATACGTAAAATCTTTTTTTAATTTTCTCGTATCTTGTTCATTATCCGTATGATCTATTTTACTCTCTTTATCATCAGTACTTAGTAACGATGTGTCATAGCCTAATCGTTCAACTGCTTCAATAATTTTTTGTGGATCAAGGTTTGGATCATGAGTCATCACTTGCGCTTGATTGGCTGCTAGATTAACCGTGACTGAGCTTACACCGGCAACTTTCGAAATGATTTTCTCGACGCGATTAACACAAGAAGAACAAGTCATTCCTTTTACCGAAAATAGTAATTTACGTTCTTTCTTTTCAGCCTCATCCATATTTTTTGCGTCATAACCAAGCTTTTCAATCCTCTCAACGATTTGCTTTGAGGTAACTAAGCTTGGATCAACGTCTACTTGGGCCTGGTTTGAAGCTAAATTAACATTGACCGAATGGACACCATTGATTTTACTGATGACTTTTTCAACGCGATTAACACAAGAGGCACAGGTCATCCCTTTGACTGAAAAGATCATCTTCATCATTAATCACTCCTTTATTCTCCTGCTAAACTTTTTATGATCGGACATTCATGGATTGAAAAACCCTCACCTGGACATTGAGTGGAAAGTGTTTCTAATGCAGCTTTCATCTTTTTCAGATCCTCAATTTTCTTATTAATTTCCTCGATTTTTTTATCCGTCATTTGTTGTACTTCCAATGCATCATGACAACTTCTCTCATCAGAAATTTGTAATAAATCCTTTATTTCTTCTAAAGTAAATCCTAATTCTTGAGACCTTTTAATAAAAGCAATTCGTTGTACAGTTTCAATCGGATATAGCCGATACCCAGACTCTGTTCGAGGCGGCTCAGAAATAAGGCCTCTTTTTAAATAGTATCTAATCGTTTCAGTATTTATCTTCGCCTGTTTTGCAACTTCGGCTCTCGTTAAACTCATATTGACCACTCTCCTTACACTTATAATAAACGTAGTACCTAACTACAAAGTCAAGGTTTTTCACAAAAAAAATTCACTGAATTTCTAAACTTATTTAATAGTGTGAAAATTTCATTAGTAGGAGGTTATACCTCATTAATGCGGGATAAATTATTTTACGAATGACAAAAACAGCCTTACATTATTATGTAAGACTGTCATTTAACTTAGTACCAGGTACCACAAAAAGAAGCCTGAATAACGTAGAAAATAAGGATGTACATTTTTTATATCACTTTTTTTCCTAACCAATGCGCAAAAAATACGATAGGAAAGATTAAAAGGATAAAAGGTAAGCTGACATATATAGTATACCAAGTTATAACTTGATTTTTAATTAATGAGTTAAACAATATTGTACTATAAGGTAATATGATAACGATTGATGTTATTACACCTGGAGTAATTGAACGAAGAAAAATAGACTGACCAATATGAGTAAATGCATGAAGAAAGAAAATTAATAGAACAACTGTAAAGAAATTGATATTGCCCAATGGAGCATGACTTATATATTGACTTGCCATATAAGTGGAACTGCTAACAAATACAAAAATAACCAATACTGCGACTGAGAATTGTGCCGTTGACATTGAAAATTGTTTGATGACTCGATCTGCAACTTTTCTAGGCACTTTCTCATAAATTACACTTGAATTCCTTTTAATCCACTTTTCAATCATAATAATTTCTTCAAAATCATGGAGAACAAACATTATTGGAAATAGCCAGATTAGTGTTTCAACATCAAGCCATTGTTCCATAAGATTCCCTCATTCCATTTTTTATTCTTAATTTCTCTTATTGCTTTGTTAACATCTTCAACTGAAACGGGGCCCCTCCTATTTAAGAATAAATTTTCCTATGAGCCACTAATAAAGAAATTTCTTAATCCAGATTGTTATTTAATAACTTTTCTACTTTCTTTTCTAATTCTTCAATTCTGGTTTCCTGTTTTATAACAATTGTGATTAACACCGCTAACAGGAATGAAATAAAAATAATTAAAGCCCAAATATTTTCTACAATAAGACCGAGGAAGAAAAATGCAAAAATCCAGCAAATAACAATACAAGCCAAAAATGTACCAATAAATTCTTTCAATATTAAATACCTCCTCACCTATTTAATCCTCTTATTGAACAATACTGTTTCATTAGAAAAAAGCAACTGCCCTGCTCCAAAATCGCCCCCGTTTTGTTGTCCCTTCACAAAGAAAACAAGAGAAATATTTTATTAGTTAATTATACCAATTAATTTGCACACTAATTACTAAAGTTTCTTCAACTCTTCTGCTTTGTTCGCATGAAGGTGCTGGCATAACTACAACTCCATTTTTTCCTTTCAAGCATCCGTTAGCCATCCGTGAAACTCCGCTTCACCACAGAAAAAAATGGGGGAACGAGATTCCAACTGGCGATTATGGGAGAAAAGCTAAGATAGTATTTTCATTAATACTACACTACCATATTTTTCAAAAAAAATTGGAAGAAACAAAATTATTAGCTCAGTTCATTAATATTCTTAAATAACAAAAGAGCCTTTCATCGGTAAAAAAGGCTCTTAACTCCCTGTTACTTCTATATTCCTACATAAATTAATATGAAATCTACATGTTTCTACAACATCACTCCGTTGTATCCATGGACGCCTGGATAGCCGGATTAATTTCCATGTGGGGATAGTTAATTTGTTCTTCAAATTCTACCCAGTCGAGATTTGCCATCAGGAGCAGGTAGCGTTTACCGCTGTCAGGGTCGCTGATGATGATATGGTCACGGCCAGCCGTTTCAACACGCCCGTGGTAAACCATTGCATTCCATTTGTCGTTCCCTTGGTAAGTGAAGTAGAATGTACCAACCTTGCCTTTGTTGAAGCGCAGGATATTTTCGATAAACGATTCTTCCACTACGCCTGTCGGTAGCAGCTGCCCAGTCCCCATCGGAACCACTGGCACAGAATACGCGGGTCCAGAAGGCATACCCGCCGGGAAACCGTTTAGTTGTTGTGCATTATTACTCCCCATCATGGGAGTTAAACCGTTTAGTTGTTGTGCATTATTACTCCCCATCATGGGAGTTAAACCGTTTGGTTGTTGTGCATTATTACTCCCCATCATGGGAGTTAAACCGTTTGGTTGTTGTGCATTATTACTCCCCATCATGGGAGTTGGATAAAAACCAGCATTATAGTTCATCGGATAACTAGAGTTTCCATAATTCATGAGAAGTTCGTCTCCTTATTATTTCATCTATAAAACTCTGGGCAGTAGCCCGGAACAGCGACATAGAAGCAATGATTCTTGTACGCAAAGTCGAACTGAGTCATGGGAGATCTTGGCATCGTGCCGGTACAAGGATCGCGGTATGTTTGCCCTGGACTCGGATTAAAAAACCACAAATTCATTCTCGCTCGAGGATTCCTATGACCTTGCAACAAATTCCTCGCCCTTTGGAGGTCTTCTTCACTGGGACGCTGAGTATACAGTGATCCATTTAAAACAGGTTCGAAGTGAGGTATTCCAGTTCCCGGAATGGTTTGATAGATGGCATGTCTGATATTGCGCAAGTTTTTGAAGTCTGGATCACAGTCTGCTTCGACCCGATTGGCCACAACCGTTCCTACCAACTCCATCCCTTCGGCTCCCTCACCGATCGCCTCTGCCAGCATGAGCCTTGCTAACGACTCCACGTCACGTGAAGTATGTTTTATTCGCCTACCCATTTTCTCACCCCCTTCAGCCTATACAAGTAATTTATTGCCTGAAGTTAGTTTTAGTAAATTGTCCATCCGCCCAAACCTTGGAAAAATTGCATATAAAGTGAAACTTCATTTCCTTCATAATAACGAAAAACACCGCTTGTGAAGTGACGGTGTTTTTCGAATTATTCAACTTTTCTTCCTCGTTAGCAGAATAGATAGTTCTTATTAATCTATCACATCCCTTTAATGAAAACTTTATTTTGTGAATTCAATAGTTTTAGCAGTTCTTTCAGCAGTAGATTCTCCCAAAATTTGTTCAACAATATATAGTGCCATGTTTATTCCTGAAGAAACTCCACCAGAAGATATGATGTTGCCATCTTGTACAACTTTTCTATCGGATAAAACTTGAATTTCAGGATACTTATCTTGTAGTAATTTCAACGCTAAATGGTGGGTAGTTGCTTTCTTTCCATTTAACAATCCAGTTTCCCCTAATATGTATGCTCCAGTACAAACAGAACATATATATTCAATACTTTTATGCTTACCAATCCACTCTATTATCTTTTGATTTTTAGCCATAGATTGTACCGCTCTTAAAGGACCACCTGGTATTATTAAAATATCCAACTTAGGACTTTCATCAATGCTATAATCTGGTTGTACTTTTATACCTGAATGAGTTTTCATTTCCAATCCTGTTTCTGAAATGGTAAATACTTTAAATGGTCTAGTTGGTAATAAATGCTTTTTATAAAGAGTTAATGTTTGTTCAGCTTTATTATTTGCAGTTAATGATAAAACTTCAGCGGGACCAGCAAAATCTAAAATATCTACATAGTCAAACAGTAATATTCCGACTTTTCGCTTTTTCATTTTTTGTATCTCCTCTACCCAAAAATACTTATTTAAAAATAACTCGTTTATTTAAATTTATTTAAATGAATACATTTACAATCTTGTATCCCTGGTTCATTATTCTTCAAACAGTTTTTCACCACGATGAAGTCTGATGGCAATTTTAGCTGTATGGGACGTATTCCTTGAGGTCGGTGCGTGGGCCGCTAAATAACGGCTTACTGCAATGATTATCGTTTGCCGTGCCCGCATTGCAATTTCGGATTCTTCTTCTTGCCATAGACGATGCTCCATAATCGCTGCTTCATACATTTGAAAGGTATGGAACTCGGCATTTTCCCTAAGTAGGGCATGACCGAGGACGTTAAAGAATTCCTTCAAATCTCCCCCATTGTCCAAGTAGTTCACTACCCATTTGGCGGCCTCATCCGTTTGTTGCTGCTTATCTAATAGTTCTAGAAATGCCTTAGGATCCCCCCCTTGTTGTAAGCATTTATCCGCTACAGGTATTCGAGCCGAGGGAATATTAAGAAAACGATCTAAATATATACTCATGGCACCGTGAAAAATAGCCCGAGTGAGTTCTGGTGTTGTTGATCTCCTTAAAGCTTGGTGAACGGCATGAGCGTGAGTAAACGTATGGAGTACCGTATCCCAATCCCTAAAGTCGTTTTGTACATGGAAACGGGCTACCCTTTCCGCCGCAGCTAATGTTACTAATTGAGCAAGACGAACAGGGGATTTCCCCTTTTGTAATGCTTCCATTAACATTTCTACCGTACTAACAGGATCATCACTTAATAATTGCTTTAATACCTTGTCCTCATCAACTAAGCCTGATGAATGTTTTCCGTCTTCTTCCTTGATTTCTATGTTCCCCAGTGTGCTGAAGGCTTTTTGTAGCGGTTCAACTAAATTAACAGGTGCCTGCCAGCTGTGGGATTCCTCACTACGGCTGGCATCACTTAACTCTGGTAAGAGAGATGTAAGGATATACTCCCGGTTCTCGTCTTGTAGCTTTGACGTCATTTCAAATGCTTTATTATGAAAATCTAATGTGTGACCAATATTCATATAAAAATGATCTGTAATTGCCGCCATCATCATGTCAGAAACCTGTTCTGTCGTTGCCCCTAGCTTTATGGCAGTGAGCAGGACCCTCTCTGCTCCTTGGACATCACGAACTTCAATGTTTTTTCTATACCATTTTGCTAATTGGGAAATCTCCGGTTGTTCATTTTCAATATTTAATGGTAAGGGATCTAGTAAAAATCTTGTTCCCTTCCCTGCACTATCTCTTGCTACATGAACTAACCCTTGGTATAGGGCAAGGATTTTTCCGTTTTTATCGAGATACGGCAGGATATTGCTCATTGCGGTTAAGATTGTAAGACCAGATCCCCAGCCATTCCAACGATGCTTTGTACCAAATTCTACACCTGTATTTGCAATATCATTGGGATCTACTTCTGCTTCTACTAGGCCTACCACAGCTTTTGCGATGACAAGACGAATGTTTTGCTCCAGACCATCCTTCAGTCTCTTTTTCAGTTTGACTACCGTTTGCTTGTCTATGGGTTCAGGAATGATCCACACTTCCCCATCTTTTACTTCGACGGGATATGTAGGTACATCATCTGCCCATGGATCTAATGTTCCCCCACTTTTTAGATCAAAACGGGCGTGATGCCAATGGCAAGTAAGAATTCCATCACAACTGCTCCCCATATGTAATGGAAACCCAAGATGCGGACAACGGTTATCTACCGCGTATATGCTCTTTTCATGATAGATAACGGCAATTCCGTGCTTCCCCCCCTTTACCACCTTTACTCCCTCATCCTTCAACTGTTTTTCCGAGCAAATATATACTTTTTCACTCATTTGACTATAACCTCCTTGAAGGAAAATATTTGATCTAATATACTATTTGTTCTTATAAAATACTTATGTGAAATGGAATGATTTTATCTGTTTAGTATTGTACTTTTTTGGCTACTCGACTCAACGCTTAATGACAACCTGGTTTAATTATTATTAATACTTGACTTAAAGTTGACTAAAAGTGATAACATAATAAACAACCACCTGAGATGCTAATAAGTTCACTCGTTTTTTAAAGGAGAGAAAAAAATGAAAAATTTTACTAACACTATCCATATAGGTGAATTAATAGCGATTTCTAAAGTTTTCGAATTAAATACTTATCGAATGCTGACTTTACTAGAAGATGGTGTAATGGAAGTATTCGAAAGTAAGGAAGCTTTTTTTGATAAATATGGAAAAAAAGAAACATATCTCGAATTGGATGATTGGTGTGAGTTAAATAATGGAAAAATCTTCACTAAATTAAAATAGGAAGAGAAATGGTAAATTTAATCTTATGATACCTGCAGGATTCGTTATTTTCATTACCCAGTGATTCCTTAATGATGTTGGGAGAGCATTTTATATTTGGACAGCCTGACTATTTTCCCGAATTTAACATATTTCAAAACAACATCAAATACCTATTACTATCTAAACATACAATTGAATCAAATGGTGGAAGGAGAAATTTATGGCGCTAAAACCCATGAAGTTGGAAAGGGGAGATACGATCGGGTTAATTACACCAGGAAGCCCCCTTGATGCTAATACGATTAATACCAGAGTGCAATATTTAAAGGACTCGGGCTTTAATATCGTTTTTGGCAGTTACGTTTATTCAGCAGAAGGAGTTACAGCTGCATCACCACAGAAAAGAGCAGAAGATGTAATGAATATGTTTAGTAATCAGATGGTAAAAATGATTCTGCCCACACGGGGCGGGACTGGAGTTCAATCAATCCTTCCGCACCTTGATTTTGAAGTCATAAAAAAGAACCCTAAAATAATTTCAGGTTATAGTGACATAACAGTACTGTTAAATAGTTTATATCAATATAGTGATTTAATTACGTTCCATAGCTTAATGCTGATTAATTTCAGACCAGAAACAGAAGTATATAATTTCAATCAATTCTTTGAAGCAACTTCGACAGTAATTTCTTCTAGGACCATTCAAAACCTACCAAATATGCCACTGAGAAGTCTAGTACCGGGAAATGTAACAGGTCCTATAATAGGCGGCAATTTAACTTCCTTAGTTAACACACTTGGGACTCCCTATGAAATTAATACAAAGGGAAAAATCCTTTTCCTAGAAGAAACCCATACTCCCGCTACATTACTTTACCGGCATTTTACACAATTATTAATGTCAGGAAAACTAGATGATTGTGTTGGTATTATCATGGGACAATGCAGCAATTGCCCTGCCTCCTATCGTACTACTTATGAAGATTTAATTCAGTACATGTTAGTCCCCTTAGGAAAACCACTAATGGTCAACCTTGCAACTGGGCATGGCTACTATAAAGCGGCCATTCCTATAGGTGCAACCGTGAATCTCAATACGATAAATAATACGTTGACTGTGGTTGAACCCACTGTTTCTCCTTCGTGATAGACTTCTATTTATTTGTCTAGAAAGACCGACTTGGATTTAAAGTCGGTCTTTTATCTATATTTTTGTTCTTCATTTTTTAAAATAATATCACAAAATAAGTTATTATTAATTCGAGATATATAGAAAAAATATATTATGGTATTTTACTTTTTTTGTTTATAACTCATTGGCATACCGGCTATACCCCAATTTTCTTGTGGTACGTCATGTAATAATACTCTGATTGTTTCAGGTGAATTTCCAAGTGTTCTGTTTACTGCTGCAGTAATCTCTGAAATTAATTCATGTTTTAATTCTTTTGATCTACCCTCAAGCAAATATACCTGTACAATCGGCATATTAAAACCTCCCTATTTTTTGTATTTTAGATTCATTATCTTCGTAAATCATTTAAAATCCAAGTTTGAAAATCCTGAAGATTTTTTTCAGATACTGTGTGCCCTTCCGGATAAGATTTAAAAGTCACTGGAACCTCAAGTTTAGTAAAATAATCGACATTTTCTTCCCCCCACTCATATGGAAGGACCTGATCATATTCCCCGTGTGAGATAAACACTGATAACTGATTGCCTGGATCAATCGTGTATTCTTCCTTTACAAATTGAGGAATATAACCACTGAGAGCCACTACACCTTTAATCTTTCCATGTGTGAGTGCTAATGTCATGGAAACAATAGCTCCTTGGCTAAAGCCCAGCAAATATAGTTTCTCTAGGTCTATTTCGTAATTTGTTGATGCATAATCAATAAATTTAGCAAGCTTTTTGATTCCGGTATCGAATACTTCTCGATGTGGTTTTCCATAGCCCTGGATTGTAAAGTAAGCAAATCCAGGTCCTTGGGTCAAGTGTCCCCTTACACTAAAAATAAAAAAGTAATCCTCCAGACTATTAACAAGTGAAAGCATATTTTTTTCATTGCTTCCAATACCATGCATAACAAACAATGCGGGATACTTTTTACCAGGAATCATATTCTTAGGACGGCGAATTTCATAAATCATTTCAGTTTCCATTTGAAAAACCACCTTGTCTACATGATTATTAAAACTAAAAACAATACAAAACAGAATATTTCGGCTAACCATAAGTTTACCTATATGAATCTTTGTTCTCTTATACACTATCAAAAATTAATCTGGAATGTCGACGATATTTATCTTATATGAAATTAAGTTTACCATTAGAAAACATATTAAAAACATGGATATTAGTTCTAAAATATGTACCATTAGAAATTCACCAGTACCTTCAAACCATTGCTGGCGTACCGATACCCACAAACCGATTCTCATTTTACTATGACAGAACCAACTAAAGTATTGTGGGCTGTCTGACCTTTCATTTCACGCTCATTTGTAAGGCTAAGTCCATATAAAATTCATGGCTAGTCATTACAACAGGTTTCCTCCTCTTTTATGTAGACTTTGTGTTCTTCTTCAAAATAAGCTCCCAGCAGTTGAACAAGTATTAGCTTTATTCTTCTTGGATACATAATACCGAAACATCTTTCCATCCATAAGCAACATCATCAACGGTCATTCCACCAAACTCACTTTTCCTACGAAAATATTCCTTTCCTCCCATACTTTCATAGAAACCAAGTCCATATTTATTTTGTTCCATTACCCACACCATTATTGAAGTAATCCCAATTTCTTTAAAGTGCTTGGCAATAGCTGAAAACAATTGCCTTCCTACACCCAATCCTCTACATTCTTCTAATAGATAAAGGGCGTATAATTCTCCACCAAAATTTTCGTCATCAATGCTTTTCCCTGCTACGAAACCAATAATATTATCTTCTTCTCTAATCGCAATATACATAAAGGGTTCATTTTCGGCGTTTAAAAAGTTAAGCCATTTTTGTTCGGCTTCTTCATATGATAATCCATCCAAATAATCTTCTGGTACTAACCCACGATAAGTAGTTTTCCAACCATCAACATAAACTCTTGCTATTCCTAATACATCTTCTTCAGTTGCTTTTCTAATCTCCAAACTTATCACCTCGAATATTACACAATAGAATAAATTAAACATTCTTATTGAATTAAAGGGCATTAACTTAAGTACACTCCTTCAAAAAGTCACCTGAAAATGAATACATTTGTTGCACATTTCATCAAGTCAATCCGTTGTATATATTTATTTACAACGGATTGTTTCCCATGGTAAACTTTTATGGACAAAGGAAACTTTTTAACCATTAAGGCATATGATGCCTTTAAGACAATAAATATAAAAGTTTTAGTAAATTTTTTTGATCAAAATTTTGCCTTAAGGAAAAATAAATTCCTTTAGGCAAAAAAATTAGGAGGATGAATATTAAAATGAAAGTAATAAAAAATGTAAAGTTTTTTCCGTATCTTATTGTTTTAATGCGTGTTCTTTTTGGAACAGGTTGGTTACTGGCAGGAGTAACCAAAATTACAGAAAAATTATGGTTTAAAGAACCAGGTATATTTTTAAATGATTATCTGATAAATTCATTACAAAATTCCAATGTCCCAATCTTTTATAAAACTTTCATAGAGAATATAGCTTTAGAACATGTGCTGATTTTAAACTACGTTATTCCAATTGCACAAATCATACTTGGGATATTTCTTATATCAGGTTTACTTACTATACCTTCTATCCTTGCTTGTATCTTTATGCACATTAACTTTATCCTTTCTGGAAATATGAATGTAATTAGTCTTATTCTTTATACAAATGCATTTTCATTAATTATTTTCAAATCAGATGTATATCACTTAAGTCTTGATAAGTATTTTAATTTAGATACTCTTTTGACCATCAATAGAAACGAAAAAGAAAAAATTATCTCCATGACTTCAAATAAAGAAAAAATTTTTAGTAATTCTTAAGTAGTGAATAGTACTTTAAATTAAAAAGGTCTTATAACATAGTAATAATCCAATAGATTAAACCAACAATATTAACCAATACAAAAACGTATAACAAAATTCTAGTAACCTTCAATTTACATTCCCCTTTACTATTAATTTAAGGTAACAGTAACTATTGACAATTATATTCTAAAGTAACTTTAAATTTTAATCCTTATTTAAAAATTAAATTAAACAGGCTGCCGAGACATTCTCGGCAGCCTGACTATTATTAATAATAAAGATGGTTTTTATATTGCTCTTAAGAATATTAGTTCATGTTTAGCTGAAGTAAACCTTTTCACAAAATCACCTAGAATTGGAGAATTTTACTGTGCAGTAAATAGTTCTAAAATTTATCCGCATCAAAATTTTGAAATACATATTTATCATAGATCGGAAAAATCTCTTTTCCTAATAAATCATTAATGATAATCTTATTTCGATGTACAGCAAGTCCTAAATTTGTTGATCCAACCCCATGAGAATGTGAAATTCCGCTGTGAACATAAATCTGATTTGGGATTTTTAAACGTAAACGATAATCCTTTTCTACTTCATATCTACCTTGTTCATCCCAAAACATGTATTCCCCTAAGTTCTTTTTTATAAATTCCGGAACAATCGGACGGTAGCCTGTACCCACAATGACAACTTCACTTTCGTGGGTAAAATCTTTATTTTGCTGCCACTGTGTGCAGAAAACTTCACATTTTCCATTCTTTTCTTTTATTCCATTAACTTCCGTTAAAACCTGAAGTTTTACATTCATGTCCTCCCCTGAAACGGAATGTTCATATAGTAAATTATAAATATCGGTAATCGTATGTGAACTAATTCCTTTGTATAATAAATCTTGTGATGCAAAAATTTTATCTTTTTGTTCCTGAGGAAACTTATAGAAATAATTCACATAGTCAGGAGAAAATTGCTCAACACTCAGCTTTGACTCTTCCATTGACAAAAAGCTTCTTGACCGAGTAATCCACGTTAATTGGTATTGGTGCTCCATTCTTTCCTTTAATAATTCACGGAATACCTCTGCAGCACTTTGACCGGACCCAATAATTGTGATGGATTTCGCATTTCGACAACTTTCTTTATACTGTAAAAATTTAGAGGTATGAAAAACATTCTTTTCAGAATCAACTTGAAATGATTTTGGTATAACCGGTGTGCTTCCTGTACCCAACACGAGGCTCTTGCATCTATATTCTTTTTCCTCAGATTTTTCAATATCTTCGACTATTACGCTAAAAACTTCTTTATCTTCTATGTACTCAAGTTCAGTTACTCTTTTACCAAAACAACAATTATACAACTTGGCGGCAGCCCATTGGCAATAATCGTTATATTCTCTTCTCGGGATATCTAAACGCTGTAAAAAGTAAAACGGATACATTCGATTTTTTTCGGATAAATAATTTAAAAAGCTATACTGATTCGTTGGATCAGCTAATGTTACTAAATCAGCCATAAATGGAACTTGAAGTCTTGTCCCGACAATTAACATCCCTGGATGCCAATTAAATTGAGGTTTTTGATCAAAGAAGAGTGATTGAACCTCTGAATGATCATCAAGCAATGCTGCAAGACTTAAATTAAAAGGTCCAATTCCAATTCCGATTAAATCATACACTTTTGAATCCATCATACTTTCCTCCCTCAATCATCTTATCTTTTTATTATGATAAGAATAGAGAAAAAGATTCAAAAAAGTGCCTGTTACTTGTTGAATTATCTTTACTAATCATCAACGAGTATAACCTTTAAAGTAGCTTCATCAAATAAAGAGTCCATTTCTTAACTCTATTTTTCTGAATGTTACACTGGAATAATTTGATGTATATCCTTTTTTTGATTTACAGAGTAATATTAGTTTCAGAGAGTGACGGACGACAAAATTCGACATAGATACAGAGAGTCAAAAATCGTTCTCATTTCTTTATTAAAGGCAAACCAGTTTAAAGATTGGGGCGCAAAGTTACAGACCTAAGGTGAATTTCACTATGGTGGCTGGGCCGCTGAAGAATGGAGAATGATACTCACAATACGAGTTGAAATTCAATATTCTTCCGATTCAAATCAAAATTTGTTTTGGAGGGATTTTTTAATGGAGAAAAACAAGTTCTTTTCTATAAATCAATCAAACAATCAATCTGTGGGAGGAAACAAAATGAAAAAAACTTTATTCAAAAAAGTAATTGCTACTACTATGGCGTTCGGTATTGCAGCAACTGCATTCAGCACACAATCATTCGCTTCTACTACATCTACTGTAACAGGTGGAGATTTAACTGGTGGAGGCGTTACATTTGCACCACTTTCTGCAACACTTAACGGTACTCAAATTACAACATCTGCAGACTGGACAATTGCTGACATTACGGATGCTCGTGGAACTGGATCAGGATGGAACGTATCAATGACTTTAGCACAATTCAAAGAATTTGACACTGTAGATAATGTTTATGTAACAAATGGTAAGGCACTTGCTACAAACACTCTAAAAGTAAAAACAGTACCAACTATCGCTCAAAAGGATACAACGTCATCAGAAACTTCAACAATTACGCCTGTTTCTCTAGATACAGCTTTAGATACAGGAAGTACAGTTAAACTTTTATCTGCTCAAATTGATGGTGGTATGGGATCATTTTCGTTCGGTAACTTAGGTGTAGAACTAACAATTCCAGCCAATGCATATGCAAAAACTTACAAAACGGAAGCAACCGTTTCTCTAAACACTGCTCCTTAATAAATGGTTAATTTTTTGAAAGTCCTCCAATACTAAGGAGGACTTTTTTATTTTAGGAGTGGTACGATTGAAAATCCGAGAAATCCATTGGATACTATTATCCATTATGTTTTTATCATTCCCTTCTTTCTTGGTTTATGCAGAAGGAAATGATTTTGAATTTCGGGTAGAGCCGATTTTTCCTGAATCTCAAATTGGGAATCAAGGTTATTACCACTTAAAAGGTAATCCGAATGAGACTGTCACGTTACAAGCAAGAGTGATCAACGACAGTGATAAAGAATTGAACGTAACGATTCGCAGTTTAAATGCTTATAGTGGAAATCAAGGTATTCTATATCAAACAGAACCTATTTTAGAAGGAACAGCAATCACCAATGATGAGTTTCAGTTTACTAAATTTGTGAAAAACCCTAAGGAATTAACACTCAGTCCTTTGGGTTCAGAGGTTGTTGAGTTTTCTGTCAATGTTCCAGACATAAATGGTACGTTACTTGGGAGTATAGAATTCCGAGTTTTTCAGGGCACAGAAGAATTGACTAAGAAGGAAGAAGATTCCCAACTACTAATCGACCAATATAGAGCCGTAAACCTTGGAGTACAAGTGGATATAACAGATTATAAAGAAACACCTTCATTAACCTTTGAAAGTCCACATTACTCTCCTGAACAAATGGCAATTATGGTCCCTATGGGTAACTCACATCCCGTTATCGTG
Source organism: Anaerobacillus sp. MEB173 (assembly GCF_052119505.1). Taxonomy (NCBI): domain Bacteria; kingdom Bacillati; phylum Bacillota; class Bacilli; order Caryophanales; family Bacillaceae; genus Anaerobacillus; species Anaerobacillus sp. MEB173. Next base: position 74,009 of record NZ_JBJMAU010000001.1, on the reverse strand, counting down.
TCAAATATCTCAGGAACATATAAAGTTACAAAAAGTAAAGATGAACCATTTTCCCTTACAGGAGACATGCCATCATTTAAAATGGCTCCCATGACAGCCTTTCATTACCCGATAAGATGGTCAGAAGGAACGTTAGAACCTGATGATTACAACGTAACATTTACTCTTAATGTAAATGGACAAACTCAAACCTATGAGCAGACTGTTTCGATTAGAAATGAGCAAGTCAAAGAGACACAGGAAAAGATGGAAGAACGTGGAGAAGTTGAAATTGCTCCTAAGACATTCCCATGGACAACTGTAATTATTGCTCTACTCCTTGTTATCGTTGTGATCTTACTTTGGATGATGAAGCGATCTAAACCACAAAGAAAAGACCGTAAGTATCCCATTCAAGATCCAAATGATACGTAAGAAAGCCTATCATGATGAGGTTTCTTATTAGACTATTTAATGTTCTGCTACTCGTCTTCTTCCATTTTTTATCAGAAGTTGTTCATATTTTTATTCAACAATAATCAAAGCCGGTGAAATTTTTACTCGTTGTAAAATTTCACCGGCTAATACTATATTATGAAAACTAACTCTCTTATCTATTGTCGTACCTACACAAAATCAATTTCACCCGTCCTCGCCACTCTGAATACTCGAAACGAGAGAATCCTCCCTTGGTTCCACAGCAGTATGCCCTTTCCTGCTCACTTTTATGATTTCCCCTATTATACTGATGGCAATTTCTTCTGTTGTTTCTGCACCTATGTCAATCCCTATTGGCGTATGCACGAAATCGAGTCGTTCCTTGGCTACACCTTCGCTTATTAACTTCTTAAAAATGCGAATCACCTTTCTTTTACTGGCAATCATTCCGAAATAGGCACATGGATAATGGAGTGCTGTTTTTAAGGCAATATCATCACTATCTTTTGTAACAATCATAACATATGATTTTTCATTAAGGCCGGCTTCGATCACTGCTTTGCCAATATCTTCATGAACAAATAAGTTGGAGGCATTAGGAAAACGTTCACTCGTGCAATATCCGGGGCGGTCATCGACGATCTTATAAGGAAATTCCAGAAAATCCGCGACCTTACTTAGTGCATAGGATACATGACCCGCACCGACCATGACGAGCTCAGGTCGTGATTTATAGACCTCAATAAATACACGGATTGTCCCGCCGCAGTTCATTTTTATTCCATCCTTAGCATCTTTATTTAATTTGTATTCGACAATTTTTGATTTTCCCTTTTGGATCGCCTCCACACTTTCTTCTATTACATAATATTCAGCCAGTCCACCGCCGACAGTCCCTTCAATCGTACCATCTAGGTAAACAATCATTTTTCCAACATTACTGGGAGTCGACCCTCTTGATTCGATAATCATCGCAAGTGCAAAGGTTTCATTCCGTCTTGTTAATGACGCTACTTTTTCCATTATGAGCATGATCATTTCCCCCTATTGGAATTACCTTTCGTCCAGCTGCCCTTTCCATCTATGGAGCGAATCATGTAAAGGGTGAATTCACTAAGCTAATAAATTCACCCTCATCCTTTATTTTAAAAAGTATCGCAAAAGATTCAGTGCAACCGTTTTTCGATAGGCTGCTGTTGAGCGCTGATCATCGATCGGTTTAATGATCGAGTCAAAGTCCGCAATGATCTCCTCCATAACCTTTTGATCCAAAGGAAATGATTTTCCAATCAGCTTCTGTTCAATCGCTGAGGAACGTACGATTGTCGGTCCAACCGCTCCAAATGCGAACCTTGCATCCACAATTCGATCTTTTTTTAACCGAAGCGAGCCGGCAAACGATACTTTTGCAATTGCATCAGCATTTCGGTTACCGATTTTTTCAAAAATAATCCGAGAACCTTCATCTAATACATCAGGCAAAATAATCTCCACCAGCAACTCATTCGCTAAACGTTGAACTCTTCTTGGCCCCTGAATAAACTCACTTATATCCACTAGACGCTGTCCATTAACAGAGCGCAGCAAAAGCTGAGCATTATAAACGTATAAAAGCGGTAACGTGTCTCCTGCCGGTGAAGCGTTGCAAATGTTGCCACCCAACGTGCCTCTGTTTCGAATTGCCGGTGCCGCAATCGTTTTGATTGCCCTCTTTAACGTATCAGGTATGAACCGGTTTTCCAGCAGTTCGCTATAGGTGCAGCAGGCCCCAATATGAAGGTCGTGACCTTGAATATAAACCTGCTTAAGTTCATTAAGGTGATCAATAAAAACAACCGGTTTACCAATCCGAGCTGGCAGCCCACGATAATTTTTGTGAAGGACCATCACATCGGTTCCGCCGGCAATGATCATACAGTCTTCGTTATTTAACTGTGTTAACGTCTGATCTAAACGCTCAAAGCGAAAGGATGTTGTTTTATCTACCATAGGCCTTCACCTTTTTTTGCAGCGAGCTTAAGGGCATCAACGATCATATTGTAGCCCGTACAACGGCAAAGATTGCCGGAGATTCCTTCCCGTATCTCAATTTCTGAAGCCTGTGGATGCTTTGACAAAAGTTCCGCACTTGCCATGATCATGCCTGGTGTGCAGAAGCCGCATTGCACTCCTCCCGCCTCAGAGTAGCACTCATTTAATATTTCATATTGTTTTGTATTACTGAAGCCTTCAATTGTTAGGACATCAGCATCTTCAATCGAGCCAATTGGGATCAGGCAGCTGTTTTGGACAAGGTCATTAACGAGAACACTGCAAGCTCCGCATTCTCCGTCCCCACAGCCTTCCTTTGTACCAATTAAATCAAACTCATCTCTTATTACATCTAGTAATCTTACAGTTGGATCTGCAGCGGTTTCTACTATTCTTCCATTGAGTCTAAATCTAATCAAAAGCTTCACCTACTCTCTCGTAAGACTTTCGATAATGATTTCTGGGGTCACCGGAATTTGGTGAAAGGTTATTTGAAGGGCATCCTCAATGGCTCCTTGCAGTGCCGGAGCACCACCGATTAACGTTAGTTCACCTGCACCCTTTGCCCCGTAAGGACCACCTGCATAAGGATTATCAAAAAGCTGACTTTCAATCGTTACAACATCCATTGCCGTCGGAGGACCATAGTCAGTGATGCTTCTTTGCTGAATTCTGCCTGATTTTGAAGTCATTTTTTCCATATACCCATAGGCAATCCCTTGAGCCAAGCCGCCATCAATCTGTCCTTTGATAATTCGTTCATCGATTGCTTTCCCGATATCATAGCTTCCGTACACTCTTTCTAATTTCACATTTCCCGTTAGGATATCCACTTCCACTTCAATCAGATTGACTCCCCATGAATATGCAGGATAGGCATCACCTGAAAATTTCTCCTCATCCCAAGGAATCATTTCTTGATGAACATAATGTTCAACGACCTCTTGTGCCACTCCTAATTGCCACTGTGCTTTCAGTTTACTAGCTGCGCGCTGGAGTAATTTTCCGACAATCATCGTCGACCTTGAAGCCACAGTTGGCCCGGAATCTGGAACCACTTTCGTATCAGGATAAAGAAACAAAATGTCTTCATAGTGCATGTCTAATTCTTTAGCTACAATTTTACACATCGTTGTGATCAGGCCTTGACCGATATCCCCGTTTGAGATTTTTATCGAAACTACATCGTCCGCCGATTTTGTTAATTTTACCGTTGCCTTAATATGATCTCTTTCACCACTGCCAGTAAAACCACAGCCATGCAGGAATAGCGAGGTGCCGATCCCTTTTTTATACCGCGCATTCTGTTGATTAAACCGCTGAAGTTCTTCTTTTTTCTTTTTGTAGTCCACTGTAGTTAGTAGCTTTTCGATCATATCCTCCATTAAAATCGTGTCTCTGAATCGGCCTTTGGTAATGGTTGGATCTCCTTGCTTCACTAAATATTTTCGTTTATATTCGAGCGGATCGATGTTGGCGTGATTACTGATATGCGCCATATGACTTTCAATACCGGCAAAGCTTTGCGGAGCACCGAAGCCTCTGAAGGCGCCGTTTGGAACGGTGTTTGTTTTTAGCACATAGCCTTTTGCATGAAAATGCGGGATTTTATACACACCAGCGCTGTTGAGCAAGGCACGCTGCAAAACGACCGAACTTAATCCTGCATTCGCTCCCCCATCAAGGAAGAGTTCAACATTCATACTTAATATATTTCCACTTTCGTCGAGCGCCGTTTTATATTTGAATTTTGCTGGATGCCTTTTTGTTGTGACGACCATATCCTCATGTCGATCAAACAAGAGCAAAACTGGCTTTTTGATCACTTTGGCAGCAACCGCCACGTGACAAGCCATCATCGAAGGAAATTCCTCCTTGCCGCCAAAACCACCACCGGTCGGGCTTTGAATGACTCGCACATCATCCTCTCCGCATGCCAACGCACTCATCAATGCATCTTTAATATAATAAGGACATTGCATCGAACCTTGAACGAGGATTTCATCTTCTTTATAGATACCCAGCATGCCTTGAGGTTCTAAATAGACATGCTCTTGATAACCGGTTTCGTATTCTTCTTCTACTACTCGGTAAGCCTTCCTCTCGATCGCAGAAATAACCTCCAAACGTTCACCAAATTCATATGTTGCCATGACGCCGGTGGTTGACTTTTGTTGAATGGCTTCCTCAAGTGTATAAATAGCTTGATGTTCTTCAAATTCCACTTTAATTTCATTTAACAATCGATAGAGCACATCTAACTTTTCGCCGACAAGCATCAGAATCGGCTCACCAATATAATTGACCCACTCATTCGCAAAAATAGGCTGATCTTCAGCGATAATCTTGACAAAATTCGGTCCAGGAATTTGCTCCGCACCAATAACCGAATAGCCATCTAGTAAGTCTGGTAACGTAATCGACAACACTTTCCCATAAGGAATCGGCGAACGGTACATCACCCCATACACCATATTTTCCAACTTTACGTCACTGATATAGGGCAGCTGTCCCGATACTTTGCCATCATGATCCTTTTTCTTAACAGAGGAGCTTATGTCTTTAGGAATCATATCAACAACACCCCTTCAACCGACTTTAGAGGAGAGCTAGCTTAAAGGCTCCTCTTCTATCGATTTTTTCTATTAGTACTTATTTTTTATGTTTCATTTTTCTCTATTATTCTTATATCTAGTGTTTTCTCCCGAAATACTCGACCGCTCTTCGATAATCTTCCGGTGTATCAACATCCATAACCACCCCCGGGTCTTCTACATTAAGATAGGTCTTTTCATGTGGATGGAGGATCGCACGCAAATTACATTCGACTTTGGCTTCGAGGATACGGTTCTTCATTTCCTTTGTTACTTTAATTGGATGCCCTCCTTTATAGCTATAACTCGGAATCACCACGTTCCCTTTTTCAGCGGCTAAAAGCTGAATCGTTTCCTTCTTGACAAGTGGAACATCTCCGGGTGTTATAAAAAAACTGTCGGCATTCACCTCACGACAGCCTGTTTGAATCGAGCTGAACATCCCTTGATCGAAGCTTTCATTAAAGACATATTTCAGCTCAAAAGAATAGGCACTTTTCTCAATCATATCCGTGACTGCCGCTTGAATGATTTCCACTTTAAATCCACCAACAATAATCACCTTTTGACAGATCCCTTCAAATTTAGAGACCGTATGTTCCAGTACTGTCTTTTGACCTAATGGTAAAGACATTTTAAAAGCGTTTGCTCTACTCGAGTAACCTGCAGCAAGAATGATTGCTTCCATTGGCTCAGTTCTACCGTTCATCGTTATTGCTTCACTCCCCTGCTGGATAAAAACATCCACATTAAAACTATCTACTATGACCATTGGGCAACACAACACCCGTAATAGAAATGTATTCAAAAAAATTTGCAGGATTCATAGTTGGTTGGAATTCCACTGTCATTTTTAATATGTAATCTATTTCAAATTAGAACGTCCACATTGCAGTAATACGTTGTTTAGTGCAACCATTCCGATTTTTACCATTTAATTGATAATTAAATTTTAACTCCCTCTCTTTCCTTAGTCAGTAATCAGCTTTACAATCCAAGATTTCAAGTCAACAATACGCTCGTACTTAGGGAATAGGTCCGTTCCAGCTACGATCATTGGGACTAACGATTCTTGTTTATGCAAGGATCCGTGTGCGGCACCGCCGACATGAATGGGAGAAGCTTTAGTTTTAAACTCGTATCCCGGTTTTGCGGTAATCACGATATAATTCCCTTTATGAGACTTTAAACTGCTAGAAAGCCGTGCTAATGCATCAGGAAAGTCGCCATAATAAATTTTGTTATCGGTAAGTGTAATGTCTAATAGACCTTTATCTCCTGCAATTGTCCATGTTTGCTCGTACTCATCTGTATATACCCCACCTTTCCAAAAGGAAAATGCTCCATCCTTTTCTCCTGAAACAACATGAAATTGGTCGCGATTCTCCCACGCTATAATATCAATTCGCTTATCCTGCCTTAATTGATCAATAACCCGATCCTTAACTACATGATTACCAATACAATATACAAACGCTGTACGTTGATTAACAGCGAGTACAATTTGCTTCTTCCTTTGTGGTGAAATATTTTTTTTACTTATCTTATATCCTTTCAAAACCTTTCGTAAGTCAATAACATAATGATCCCGATTATTCCCCATAGAAGCTTGTCCGTTATCAGACATAACAATCCAAGTACACTCTTCTATTGCTTCATCCCAGCTTTTGAATTGATTGAAAAGTTTCTGCAACTGGCGGTCAATTTTTCTAATTCCGGTTAAATCCATTGGACCTTTTACATGGACACGTAAATCAAGATCTTGAATAACGCAGAATGTAAAAGCCGGAAGCTTTCGTTTTTTTATTAAAAATTTCAACTCTTGAAAAGTCGATTTATAGTTCCATGAAAATGGTTGCCGCGGAAATGTAAATGGGCTAAACTTTGAAAAAGCTCCAAGTGACCAATATATTGGTGCTTGAATTGGCAGATTTCCATGAAAACCTGTTAGTACACGTAAGCTTCTTGGCAACTTGACATCATGAGTATACAACCCACGGTAGACAAACGCATTAATCGAAGCACTTTCAAATCCTCTTTCTGTAAGTTCTTCATGAATGGTTTTAACTTCATTACTTAAATGAACGTTATTTAACTCGTAATACATATCTTTTACAAATTGGGAAAAACCCGTTTCAATAATTTCTTTTATCCCTGTTCCGTAATTTACAACTCGATTTTCATCTTGATGGTACCAAATCAATGCTGGTAAATGATGTTTATTAGAGTAAGTACCGGTTAGCAAAGTACTTGCAATTGTCACCGACATTGTTGGAAAAGAACTCACTAGCTGAGGATAATACCTTCCTCTCTCCATTAAAAATTGAAGGGCAGGCGCATATCCGGTTTGCACCGCTTCTTCTAGTGGAGTACTCATTAACGTATCAAGGATTAATAAAATAACAGGCTTTTTAGGTTTTGTCATCGCAATTCATCCCTTATAGTAGTCACTATTTACTAAAAAATCTTCCTTTAAAAAGGGGCTAGCAAATAGGACACAGCGTGTTTTCTATGATATTTAGGTTTTTTAACCTCATTAAAATAATCTTTGCAAATTCATTAAGATTATACTTATGGTAACGAAGCCTAGATATGATGATCCCCTTCATCACGTGAAACCTCTGTAAGTAATTCAACATCCCTTACTGTAAACGTCCGTTCAAACGTAATAATATCTCCTACTTTATAATGACACATCAATTTCTCCTTTCTTTTAGCTATAAATAAAAAGGGCTTGTAAAAAGTCATTTCTGACTTTTCACAAGCTCTTTTTTCTACAGGTCTATCATCTATTATTTGACTCAGGACTGTGGCTCAGGTGAGGTAACCTTATCATAAAAATCAACAAAATTGTTTCGTTCCTCACTTGCACGGTAAGCCATTGCGACACGTGGATGCTCATTTAATGTACCCGAGATCATATAAGGAATAATATAGCCCCACTCCCATTTTTGGCGCATCTCTACCATATGCTTTTCAATAACACCTAGAACAGGCTTTAACTCATAGCTTGGTTTTTTAATATGCGAAACAAGAAGCTCTGTATTACAATTACCAGCCGCACGCCCCATTCCATAAACAGAAGAATCAGCGAATGTAACGCCATTTCGAATGGCTGTTAATGTGTTGGCAAATGCTAGCTGCATGTTGTTATGCGTATGAATTCCAAGTTGTTTATTCGGGATCATTTCTTTGAACTTTTTCACTTGATGTTCAATGTCAGCAGGATCCAGGCTTCCAAACGAATCTACAATATATACAACATCAACTGAGCTTTCTTTCACCATTTCAAACGCTTCAATAAGCTGGTACTCAGGTACACTTGATAAAGCCATAATGTTAAGTGTTGTTTCATAGCCAAGATCATGAAATAGTTCAACAAGCTCTAATCCTTTATCTACCTCACGTATGTAACATGCCACCCGAATCATATCTAATACACTTTGTTCGCGAGGTAATATGTCATCTGGATCAACTCGTCCAATATCCACTAATGCAGAAAGCTTTGTAAACTTTTTCTCAGGAATAATTTCTTTAAGGAAGTTATCGTCAAGATATCTCCATGGGTTAGGTTCTGTCGCATTAAGAAGTTTAGGAGAATTTTTATAACCAATCTCCATATATTCAACACCAGCAGCACTAAGTCCATCATACAAATCTTGAACAAACTCTACACTGAAATCCCAATTATTAATTAACCCTCCATCACGAATGGTGCAGTCTAAAATATTAACATTTTGTCCCTTACTCATAACGAACCCGGTTACTAAAATCTTTAAAAATAAAAAGCCATCACTGAACCAAGCAAAATGGTATAAAGTGAGAATCTCTCCCCACTATTGCTCAGCCTATCGACTAGATTTTAGCACCAGCTCCACCTCCTTTTTTTACAATTATGTATTAATGAATACAATAACATTTATTTCCCATTAGTTCCACACTATAATTCAACACAATTCATTTTATTTCTATTTTTCCAAATTTTTTATCCATTTTTTCTTAATAGAAGGTATTTTACCACATATACTAAAATATCGGTACGTGAAATATTAATCAGTGTAGGTATTTTCCTAGCTAGAGACACCCTTCCATCACTGTGCTGAAACGAATGTTTTAAAGAAGTTTGTATATATCCATTATTACAGTAATGATAATTGTTAGTAAGATGACATTCATTCCATAGCGTAATACACGATCAGGAAAATATTTTATTAAGGTAGGTCCTATAAAGCCTCCTACCATTCCACCAATAGCTATAATTATAGCCACTTGCCAGTCCATCATGTTTATAAATGTTCTTCCCAGAATTCCAAAAAAGGCAATAACCGCTCCAACAAATGTTGTCGTCCCGATTGTCTCCCGAATTGAAAAACCTAACACATAGACCATATACGGCATAAAAAGAACCATACCACCTATTCCAATAATGCCAGTAATTAACCCTAAGAAAAAGATTATGCCTACACCTATCGAAAAAAATAACTTCTTAGGAACACGTCTCTCTCCTTCTTTTATTGGAATGAAATTAAAAATGAAAGACAAAATAGCAATGCCCCCAAATAAAATTAGAATAAATAAGTGGTCGATCATCGTTGAAATGTAACTCCCAGAAATAAATGAGCCAACAGCACCACTACCAGCAAGTAAAAGAGCATACCGATACGGTATTAAGTTAGCATTATGATATCGTATCGAAGCAGCTGTAGTAGAAAAAAAAGTTAAAGCAAGCGTAGCTGATGTGATCGTATGTATTGAAAAATAAGTGCCTTTAAAGAAAGGATAAACATATAAAAGTAAAGGAGCCATCATCATGGAACTGCCTGCCCCAAGAATACTTGCAATGAGTCCACAAAACACTCCAAAGGCTACTAATATAAGCATTACGAAATACTCCTTTATTCTGAATATTTGATTCAAGTATTAGTTAATAATATCATAGCTATATTAAAAATTGGTTAACCGATCATTAATCAGTTAACCAATCCATTCTATCTATAATATATAGGCCTAAATTTTGTTACAACAGACTTAGGCTGTTTAAGTCTCATCAGATTTCCTCATTTTCTTTTTTTACTCTCTTAAATTCTTCTTGCAGTTCTGATAAGGTAAGTTTATATAAGTGTTGGTCATTTACTTCGTACACTTCAGCAGAGATTAAAAGTTCGATTAATTCTTGCTTTTTCGTTTCAACTACTTGATTTAAAAAACCCATAATATGAAACTCCTCTCGAGTTTTGTATTCTCTCATGCTAATTCTATCTTTACTATCGGTTTTTCATAGGATTATATTAAAAATAATATTTAGATTCGGGTGCAATTTTTCCGTCAATTTCATCAATGAGTTTTTGTAATTTTAACTGAATGCGAAAATCTTGTTTCTTTACAATAGGGATTCCTGCAATGACATACTTTTGACCATTCCTGTGAAACAGTTCAACGTTCTGGGTATGAAGCATACTATCACCTATCCTTCATTTATTTTTATTACAATTATATTTTACTAGATAAAAATGGAAATTTTCATTTAATCGTTATATCTTAATTATTCTTTAAAATTGTTACATATATTGTCTTTAAAATGTAAAAAATACGGGCTTACTGTAATAAAAAAATAATAAATTAATAGATTATTACATTTTTTAACAGGATTTACCATCTATTGTTAAAGGGCTGTGAATTAAAAAAACCGGGTGGTGCTAGAAGCATCACACGGTTTTGAACATATTTATCACTCTTTAACAGCATCAGCTGCTAGATAAAATTGAAGAGGAGACATCAAGCTTAATAGCACGTTTTGGAATCGAATTAAATCAAGCTTGGATAAAACCTTCGCGCAAGCCGTTCCGTAAAAATGGGCTCGGTTCACCTACGCTGTATAGCTGCAAATAATGCATTGCTCTCGTGCAGGCAGTGTAAAAAACTCTGCGCAGACTCTCATCACCGTACACATGCTCTGATGCATCATAAATGATGACAGCATCGAATTCGATTCCCTTGGACAAATACGACGGTACAACAACAACTCCTTGCTCATATTCAATTGAGCTGCTCTTTAAAAGTTTAATTTCATCAATGCCAGTTAAGGATTCATAGGCACGTGCACTTTCCTCGGCGGATTTGCATATGATCGCAATGCTATTCATACCTAGACTTCGAAATTCTGCAACTTTGGCGGCAATGCAGCTGTGCAGTTCCACGTGATCTGTCACTTGTTTCAGCACGGGCTTCTCACCTTCGCGATTAAATGGAACAATCTTATCTCCATTAGGAACGAGTCTTCGAGTAAATTCAATGATCGGTTTCGTAGAGCGGTAACTCCGTGTGATATTGATTAATTCCGTTTCATCTTGTCCGTAAAGGCTTGTTAGTGTGTTGAAATCAACCCTTTCGCTAGCATGGGCGAATATCGCCTGATTAAAGTCGCCAAGTACGGTCATCCTTGCTGCCGGAAACAAACGTCTCAAAAACTCAAATTGAAACGGGGAATAATCCTGAGCCTCATCAACAACGATCTGTTTGATCGAGCTATTCGTCTGAAAGCCTTGAATAAGTTCTTTCAATAATAAAAATGGGGTTGCATCCTCATAAAATAATTTATTTTCATCCAGCATTTCAAGCGTCGATTGGCAAATAGCCGTCCACTGTGCTGGTGTTTCCCCATCAATCCATCGTTCGATTTGCAGCGGATCAGCAAAAAGCTGGTTGTAAATCGCCTTAAAATCAATGAAACGAAACGCTCGGACTCGTTTTCGCAACGGCTTCAATTTTTGCAGAACAATCAACTTGGCAAGCGCTTTTGGCTCCATCTCATAATCGGCAATCGATTCTCTTTCAAAGCCTCGTTTTTCCGCTAAGTAGCGATGCGCCTTATGGTATTCATCGTTGCTAAGCAGCTCGATTTCCTCCTGTACCCACGTCTTTTTCCATTCGACTTTTTGGACCTCTTTTATTTCTTTAAGCAGCCATTCCATCAATTTTTCAAGCCTATTATGAAAACGGAGTGAGGTGTCTTGACTATAAAACCTTTCTTTAATTTGTTGAGCAGTTACAATTGGCTTCCCTCTGAAGATAATGTCCTTAAATTGCATTCCTGATAATTCCAGTGACTGTCTATATAATTGGATCGCCTCAAAAAAACGGGTAGATGCTTTAAAACGGATACTTTCAAGCCTTGATCTGTAAGAAGGAGTATTCGCCGCAGTTAAAACATACTCCAATTGCTCGTAAGGATTTTCAACTTGAAACTCTTTACTCAGACGATGATCCAAGTATTCCTGAAATGTGACCTGTTGCATATTCTCCTCACCAAGTTCCGGCAGCACATTGGACACGTAACTGCTAAACATCGTATTAGGCGAAAAAAGAATGATTTGATCAGCATTCAGCCGATCTCGATATTTGTAGAGCAAATAAGCAATTCGCTGCAGGGCGGCTGATGTCTTGCCACTGCCTGCTGCACCGTGAACAATCAGCAGTCTCCCACGGTCATGACGAATTATCCGATTTTGCTCCTGTTGAATGGTCGCTACAATATTGTGCATTTGTTTGTCGGTACCTTTGCCGAGAACCTGCTGTAGAATCTCGTCTCCAATGGTGAGACTCGTATCAAACATCGATTGAAGAACGCCATCACGAATAAGATATTGCCACTTTTTCTCTAATTTGCCTTCAATTGTGCCTCCAGGTGTTTCATACTTGGCCGGACCAGGCTGGTAATCGTAGTAGACACTTGAGACCGGAGCTCTCCAGTCATAGATTAAGAAATTTTCTCCACTACGATCCTTAAGAGAAGAAATTCCAATATAGAAATTTTCCACTGGTAAATCCGCTTCTTCGACAAAATCGATCCGGCCAAAATAAGGAACCTCCTCCATTCGGCGCAGTGTCGACAAACGTTTTGAAGCATGTCTATGAGTGGTTTGGCTAACAGAAAGAGCTTGAGCTTCTTGCCGCAAGCCGATAATGGTCTCAAGGTAATCATCAAACGTATCCGTATTCACCTTAACTTCATCCCAAAAGTGTTTGCGGATCTGAACCACTTCGTTCTTACGCCTAGAAGTTTCTTCTTCCAATCTGTTGATTTCCTCCGTAATTATCTCCATTACACTGTCTACTCGTTTCTGCTCCTGCTGAAGTTCCGAATTCATCGCACACACTCCTTTTAAAAAAAAGTTTGATAAAAAGGTTGACTAATCATTGTCTGCATTGTATAATTAAAATAGGGAAAATATATTTAAATCCATATTACATAATGTACATCTATATAAATTTACCATAGCTTCTTCTTCTTTTCAATATATTGGACTGGACTTCCACAATTAATTTAAGGTATATCTTTTAGACATAAAGTTTATCTGAATCAACTTCAATTAAACTATCCATACATACAATATAAGAAAAGAGCAGTATTTAACGTTTCAACGTAAATACTGCTCTTTTTTATTGTCCTCATTGCCCATTACATAATTTTTTATATAAAAGAACAGCATATAAAAAAACAATGATGGAGCGATGAGAATTGAACGAACCGATCATCAAAGAATTGAACACTTTTCTTGAAGGAAACCTTATGGCTATTCATGCGTATGAAAATTATATTGAGCATACCGATGACGAGAATATTAAAACACTCCTCCAAAATCTTCAGCAAGAACACAAGCAGCATGCAACACTGATTGCGATGAGAATAGAAAGTCTTGGAGGTGTTCCTGTTGACAACCTTAGTATTGGTGGGAAAATTGCCGAATTTATTGCCAATCTAAAAGGCCCAACGACTGAGACCTACTCTATTTTACAGGATGCACTTGCGGGCGAAAGCCGAGGGATCAAAAAGTCGAAAGAGCTGCTCGAAGGTGATCTAGACCGTGAGAGCCTTGAACTAGTGAGTGATATTTTAAACCGTGACGAACAGCATGTTAAGGTACTATCTGAAATTGTTCAGCAAATTGACTAGACGAAGCGACAAGTGCTTATCCACTTGTTGTTTCTTTATGTTGTTCAAACGAGTTATTTTAATGGAATCCATATTTCAGAGGTTAAATTGGAGCTTTTAGGATCACCCATAGTATCGTTGTACTCCGCAACGTAATTAATCATCAATTTTCTTCATAAAATGGGATCTGATTGTTAAAAATAAATAAAATTAATTATCATTTCTAAAGGAGAATCCCATGACTAATCAAATTTTTGATGATTACTTTTTAAAGCAAAATCAGTTAATGAATGAGAAGTTTCAAATATGGTTAGAACATTCTCTGTTTTCTTGGCAATGGTGGTTTGGCTTAATTTTGTTAGTAATTTCCATTATTTTTTGGATAAAATTCAGAAAGAAAGATAGTACAAATCGATTATTATATTCTGGTTTTTTTGTTGCAATTGTTGCCTCATTCCTTGACTTAATAGGTACTTCTCTTGGTTTATTTCATTATCACTATGAAATATTTCCTTTTGCGGCTAACTATTTACCTTGGAGTATAATTATGTTGCCGATATCAATTATGATTTTTTTACAAATTAAGCCAAAAGCGAATCCGTTTTTTAAAGCTGCGATTTACTCTGCTGTTGCATCATTTATAGTGTTGCCTTTTCTTAATTTTATAGAAATTTATCATCCAATTAGGTGGAACTATTTTTACTCTTTTCCCATTTTAGTTACACTTTACTTAATAACTCATTTTCTTGTTAGAAGAAACAATTTTGAAAAAATTATATAAAGTATTCAATTACACTCAAATTAAAAAGTACTTAATAATTAAGAGCTTTTTTTCATTGCTCAGTATGAGTCAACTAAGAAAGACGATCATCAGCAATGTCAGCACCTACCACATTGGCTAAGGTCATAATAATGAGAAAATCGAAAATAGGCATTTCTCCAATGGAACGTTTGCCCATATACTGGGTTATTAATAAAAATAATGGGAAGATCGTAATAATTCTCGCTAAAATAATAGCTGTTTCTTTTAAAACCTCCATATGTTTTTCACCATTCCTTTTCTGGAGTACATAAGCAGAAGAAAATTTATTGCATGACTTTCATGATAATTATCTCCATTAGGACTTACAGTTATTACTTTTGCATTCTTATTACCAGTAACAATAAAAAGATGCGCTTCCCTTGTGTTACCATTCAAAGAATCTCACGACTTCAGTCGTGAGTAGTTCAATTGTACGATTGGTTTCTTTTCCATCGATATTCCCCCTCTTATGTTTTGTTTCTAATTGTATTATCACAGGCAAAACATAATTTGCGCTTATGAAATTATTAAAAAAGTATTAAGAAATAGAAACAGGGATCAACAACAAAAAAAGCTGATGAATTACTACATCAGCTTTTTTACGTTATTATATAATTGAAACATACAATATCTGTGTATTCGTTAATATGAATGACTTATCATATATTACGAAAATATGATCTGTGATAGATAGACAACAGTAGTCACTGTAATCATACTACATACAGTAGACAATAATACGGCTTGTGCAGCATATTCAGGATGATTTCCATATTCCAATGCAAGAAGAGAACTGTTTCTCGACGTAGGAAATGAACTTGCAATAAACAATGCCTGTGCCGTTGTTCCATCTAGATTTAAAATTAGAATGACAATAAATGCAATACAAGGAGATATAACCAGCCTTCCGAGAAGACTTAATAACAATGGAGCAGAAAACCGGTATAGTTTTAAAAACGCACTTTGGGCACCAAGTGTAATAAGCGCTATCGCTAAAAACGCATTTGATATACTCTCGATCGGCGTCCAGAGATAGTCAGGAATGCTTATTGATGTAGCTTGAAGAAGCAACCCGAACAAAAAAGCATAGATTACAGGATTTTTTAAGAAAACTTTCATCGCTTTTAACCCGCTGCTGCTAACCGATACAGAATTAAATAACCCATAGGTGTAAGTAAGAAGATTTTGAAATATCATGACAAAAACTTGAATCGATAAACCTAATGGATTATTCACAAAAACAAGTTGACTTACAGGTAATCCAAAATTCCCAGAGTTACTTAATACAACACTGTTTTTAAAGGTTGCGGATAAGCCCCTATCAAATTTAAACAACTTTGACATCCCTGCACTAATAACCATTAGACAAAGATTTAGTAACACGAGAAAGTTAAGAATGAGCAAAAGTGTATCTCCACCCATTTTACTTTGATAGACATTGGCAAAAGCTACTGCTGGCAAGAGTAAATAATTATTCAGTTTTGATAATGTTCCCATATCAAAATTGAATTTCCGATGGAGAAACGCACCGACTCCTATTAATAAAAAAACTGGCAAAATAACATGCAATAAAATAAGAAAAAAAACATCCATATAATAAGTCCCCCCATTCATAACTTAATTATAGGAACAATAAAAATTTTATTAAAATACAAATAATCTATCGACAACGATTCAAAAAAAGAATATACGAAAACAAAAAGGATGTCTCAAAAGCAAAGTAACCGTCAACTCGACCACAAAATATAGAAATTATAATGCAACCTCTATATTTTGTAAACGTTCGAGGAGAGCTGTCACTTATGAGACACCCACTTCATTAAATATCATTTTTAAAATCCAATTTTTTAACAAATTCAACAAACTCTTTAACTACCTTCATCTCAAGAGATTCATTGTGATAGAACATCCACGTATTTCTGACGAGTGGTTCGCCATTTTCATCTTTTAGATTGATACGACAAAGTTCTGGATGATCTTCAACCAGTACACTAGGAAGAATTCCATATCCCAGACCGTTCAGAACCATTTCTTTGCACGTGTCTGCTTTATCCACTTCCATCTCAATTAAGGGCGGTACAGAATATGTCCCCGTCCACCAATTATCGATTAATACCTTCAATGTAGCATCAGTCTCATATTGAATTCTCGGCAATAATGGTAAATCCTTAAGCTCA
Organism: Anaerobacillus sp. MEB173; assembly: GCF_052119505.1. NCBI lineage: Bacteria > Bacillati > Bacillota > Bacilli > Caryophanales > Bacillaceae > Anaerobacillus > Anaerobacillus sp. MEB173. The sequence continues at coordinate 57,056 of NZ_JBJMAU010000001.1, read as the reverse complement.
ATGGCTTCATTCGAGGTGACACAAATATTTTCTTCAAAGAGAAGCTGCTTGGAATCGGACCACTGATAGTCCCCTCGTACAATACCAATATGAACATCACGATTATAAACTAGGTTAAAGATATCACGACTCCAACCTGTTACTACTTTATATTTCACTTTAGGAAATTCTGCTCGAAAAAGTTTTAAAAGTCCTGGCAACTTATGTCTTGTAATATAATTCGAAACCCCAATTCGTAAAGTCCCGCTTACCTCATGATTCATATTTTTCACAGTTTCTTTAATTTGGCGAAGACGCGCAAGCATTTCATCTGCACATTTCACTAAATATTCCCCCTGGGGTGTAAATTGTACACCTTTTGCTCCCCGATTAATAATTGCCAGTTCGAACTCTTTTTCTATTTGTTGAATTCTCTTCGTTAATGATGGCTGTGAGATATATAAACTTTGTGCTGTTTTTGTTATGTTCTTTTTTTCATAAAGAACTTTTAAGATCAGCCAATCACGTTCTTCCATAACTTCCTCCAAATTTCTCATATTCACTAACTTTTGTTAAAAAGAAAACCATAAAAAATGTGCTAGCCTCGTTGAGATATACAACAACTCCTACCTATGATCTCAACGCAACTTATTAATGTAATTATATCAAAAAATTGGTATTGATTCATTGATTCTGCGGTAAACACAGTTTTTCATTATCCCTATATGAAAAAGAAGCACTGATCTTACTTCTAGAAACATAGCACAAACATGAATTCTACTTATAACAAAAAATTAATTTTTTACAAACAAAAAACACAAACTGACAAACCTCAATTTGTGTTCATTTATTTATCTAACAATCATCTATTATGATATAAATCGCTTTGACGGGACCATGTACACCTACTACCAAATTTAATTCAATATCAGCACTATTACTTGGGCCAGAAATAAATTTAATGCAAGATGAAATTTGATCATTTTCTTGATAGTTTTCGTGAATGCTGTCTGTTACTTGAGTTAAACGCGGTACAATGGTGCTTTTTGGTATAAGTGCTATAAATGCATTTGGCAGTAAGCTGACTGACCGGCCTTTGCCAGGGGCTGTTGTTAAAATAACCGTCGCTGATTCGGCCAGTGTATAATCGCTAAATGTAATACCAATTCCTGCTCTTTCGGCAATTTTGATATTTTCATTTCCTAAACTTGGGCTCCATGTATGGTGCTCATAGTCTATTAATATGTCAGTAAGTTTATAATCTTTAAATCGCTGATCATCCCATGTAATAATCGATGTTTCTCCTAATGATTCAATCGCCTCTTTTACTGTTTCTTGTATTATTTCGATTGATGTTTCAAGTACGCTCGTGTTGACTTTTTTAGCAGCAGCCTTAAACAATTCCACAAGTTCATCCTGTGAGGCATCGTTAAGTATTTTATATTGAGGTTTTAATTCCCATTCTGGAACTGTTACATTTTCCAACCTTTCATGCCTTCCTAACCTTTCAGTTATATGCTTAAGAAAAGCTTCTCGGTTCTTTACCTGCCCTTGCACTTTCATGTGAAGTTCCTCCTTTATCACGATTTTTAAACCAATCTCGAAACCGGCTCTTTGATGGTGCAGGAAAGTCCCTTGCTTTTGTCCATTCTTTTAAAAGAAAAGGTCCATTTTCAATTTTATCATCTTTACTAAATGGCTTTGACATTAGTGATGCAGTTTTTGTACCCATTTTATATAGTGATTCAGATGTTGTTGCCATTTTATATGCTTTCATCGCCAATTTTTCCTGGATTGGAGCTTTCCCTTCTTTTTCAACAATGTTTTGACGATGCCTTAACAAGAGCTCATGAAGAGGAATCTTCACAGGACAAGCATCTGTACAGGCAGAGCATAATGTGGAAGCATATGGAAGTTCCTTATAATCGTCATAGCCTCCCAGGATTGGAGATATAACTGCTCCGATCGGACCTGAATATATTGAACCGTATGCATGTCCACCAATATGACGATAAACTGGACACACATTTAAACAAGCTGAACAACGTATACAATGCAGTGCTTCTTGAAACTCACTTCCAATCATTTTAGAACGCCCGTTGTCTAAAATGACTAAATGAAATTCTTCAGGTCCATCTATCTCATTCTCAGTCCTAGGTCCAGTCAATGTGGCTACATAAGTTGAAAGTTTTTGTCCTACTGCACTTCTCGCAAGCATACTGACCAAGATATCAAATTCTTTCCATGTCGGGACAAGCCTCTCCATTCCCATAACTGTTATTTGTGTTTTAGGAAAAGTTGTTACCATCTCTGCATTTCCTTCATTCGTTACAAGAGAAACAGTCCCTGATTCTGCAATCGCAAAATTACATCCCGTAATTCCAATATCAGCTGACAAAAATTCGTCACGCAGCTGTTCTCTTGCAAACAATGTCAATTCTTCAGGTTGGGACGTTTTTGTATACCCTCTTTTTTCGATGAAAACATCTTTTACTTGTTCACGATTTTTATGAAGGGCAGGAGCTAAAAAATGAGATGGGGGATCTTCAGCCAATTGAATGATATATTCTCCTAAATCCGTTTCAATGACTTCGCATCCTTCCGCCTCAAGTACGTGATTTAATCCGATTTCTTCGGTTACCATCGATTTCGATTTGACAATTTTTTTTGCCTCATTCTTTCTCACTACGGAAGCAATATACTCATTGGCCTCCTCTGCGGTTTGAGCAAAAAAGACATTCCCTCCATGTTTACTTACATTTTCACTTAACTCATAAAGATAATAATCTAAATGATCAATCGTATGTTTTCGAATCGATTCAGATAACTCTCTCCACTCTTCCCAATTTCCAAGCTCTTCTATCACTACTTCGCGGACCCCTGTTAAGCGACTTTGAGCAGCTGATACTGCTTCACGCATAAATGTATCTTCCAGACTATCTGATACTCTTTTTGGAAAAGGATCCTGTCCGATTTTCATACTCATTTATTAAAGCCTCCTTTACGACTGGTTTAGAATGTTGGCAATATGCTTAACTTGAACTTGTTTACCTTGTCGATTGATTCTTCCACCAATATTCATTAAGCACCCACAATCTGACCCTATTAATAATTCAGCTCCAGTATCTTCAACATGTTTAACCTTTTCATCGACCATTTGCTCTGAAATATCAGCCATCTTAACTGAGAAAGTGCCCCCAAAACCGCAGCAATCCTGACTATGAGGTAATGGCAGAACCTCTAAACCTTTTACATTTTTTAATAGCTCTAGAGGTGCATCCTTCACACCAAGCAATCTTGTCATGTGGCAGGATGTATGATAAGTTGCTTTCGCATTGACCTTCGCGCCTACATCTTTCATTCCTAAAACGTCAACAATAAATTGTGTTAATTCATACGATTTACTTGCAAGTTTCTCTGCCTTTATACTCCATACATGATCATCTTTAAAAATTTTCGGATATTCTTTGAACATCGTAATACAAGACCCAGAAGGGGATACAACATATTCTGAGTGTTCGAACGTTTGGATCATGTGCTTCATTGTTTCAACAGATTCTTTTAGAAAGCCACTATTGTATGCGGGTTGTCCACAACACGTTTGTGCTTCCGGAAATTCAATTTCACATCCAAGCTTCTCCAAAAGCTCTACAGTGTCTTCTCCAACATCCGACGAAAACAAATCTACTAAACAGGTAACAAATAGTGAAACCTTCATATTTTCATCCCTTCCTTTAAAGTAATTCTTTTATTCATATGTAAGATGAAAAGAAAAAGCTCCTCATTAATCGAAGAGCATGTTAACCAAAAACTTTCTATCTTTCTTGAAAGTAAGTTCCCAAAGCATTTAGATAATATTTTAATAGAAAGTACGTGCAGGCTTATAGTGACCATGATCTGCACGTACTCTACACCTATTAGCTTCCTAAGTACGCTTCTTTAATACTCGAATCATTCAACAATTCATTTGCCGGTCCGCTCTTCACGACCTTACCTGTTTCAAGAACATATGCATGATGAGCTACTTTCAGTGCTTGTCTCGCATTTTGTTCAACCAATAAAACCGTCGTACCCTCGTTATTGATTTCTGTGACAATTTTAAAAATATCTTGAACAACAAGTGGAGCTAACCCCATCGAAGGCTCATCCAACAGCAGTAATTTTGGCCTTGACATTAGAGCTCTTGCAATAGCAAGCATTTGCTGTTGTCCTCCCGAAAGTGTTCCCCCTAACTGAGATTTTCGTTCTCTTAAAATAGGGAAGCGATCCATTACTTTTTCTAAATCGGTTTTTACTTCCTTATCTTTACGTTGAAATGCGCCCATTTCGAGGTTCTCTAATACAGACATACCAGCCAATATATCACGACCTTCAGGCACAAGCGCCATCCCTTTTCCAACGAGTTGATGCGGGCTTTTACCCGTTAAATCTTCATTTAAAAATGTAATACTGCCACTTTTCGGTTTTAATAACCCCGCAATCGTCTTCATCGTTGTCGTTTTTCCAGCACCATTTGCTCCTAAAATCGTTACAATACTTCCTTCAGGAACATCAATACTGACATCTTTAAGCGCCTGAATATTCCCGTAATACGTACTTATATTCTTAACATTAAGCAAGTTCTTCTTCCTCCTCTCGGCCGAGGTAGGCTTCGACTACTTCTTGATTATTTTTGATTTCTTCTGGTGTCCCTTCCGCAATCTTTTTTCCAAAGTTGAGAACAGCCATTCGATCACATACCTTCATTACTAAGGGCATATCGTGTTCGATTAATAATACAGTAATCTCTAATTCTTTTATTTTTTGAATCAGTTCAAATAAATCATTCGTTTCCTTTTCATTCATCCCGGCTGCTGGTTCATCAAGTAATAATAATGTAGGCTCACTAGCTAGTGCACGGGCAATTTCGAGTCGACGCTGTTGACCATATGCTAAATTCTCTGCGAAAGAGTCCTCATAGTCATCGAGCCCGACTAATTGTAATAGCTCCATCGCTTTTAAACGGATTTTTTCCTCTTCTTGCTTTTGTGCTTTTGTCTTAAAGACACCCGCCCAAACTCCCGATTTCGTTCGACAATGCTGCCCTACCGTTACATTATCAAGGACAGTCATTTCCGGGAATAAGCGGATATTTTGAAATGTTCGGCAAACCCCTGTCTTTGTAATATCATGCGGCTTCATACCCGTTAGTGTTCGATTTGAAAATTTGACTTCACCAGCTGTAGGGGGGAACATTGATGTAATGACATTAAACATCGTCGTCTTACCAGCTCCGTTTGGTCCAATTAACCCAAAGACCTCACCTTTCTCGACTTGGAACGTCACGTCAGTCAAGGCTTGGATTCCACCAAAATGCTTCGTTATACCTTTAACTTCCAATACCATGACTATTTCCACTTCCTTTATCTGTTGATTCCTTCTTCTTCTTTTTACGCCAATTTTTCAACTTATACATCATTCTATAATCGATAACACCCTGTGGCCTAAAAGCCATCATAACAATAAGAATAATACCGTAGATCATATACCGATATTCACTTACTCCACGTAGAAGTTCCGGCATAGCAGTTAAAAAAGTTGCGCCAAATATAGCTCCCCAAATAATCTCGCTTCCTCCAAATACTGCAAAAATCAGTATTTCAACTGCACGGTGATAATCAAAGTCAGCTGGACTTATATAGGCAGTAATATGAGCAAATAAGGCACCTGCAAAACCAGCCAGCATTGCGCCTTGAGCAAAAGCCAGCACTTTATAGTACGTAATGTTTACTCCCATTGCTTCAGCCGCTCTTTCATCCATTTTGATCGCAGCGAAGGCACGGCCTACTCTTGAGTTATGCTGCCTAATAAAAAAGGCAATCGTAACGACTGTAATCATTAATAATAGAAGAAACACACTTAAACTAATAAATTGGTTATTTTTCATCCCTAGCATACTTGCCTCAAACCCTATGCCTTCCAGCGATTTTAACATTTCCCTTCCGACATGGGGAATGGATGATATCCCTACAGCACCTCGAGTAAGTCCTTCCCAGTTCACAAATAAAACACGAATAACTTCCCCAAAGCCAAGTGTAGCGATGGCTAAATAAACACCTTGGAGCCGCAAAGTAGGGATTCCAATTAAAATACCGACAAATCCTGCTAAAAGTGCCCCACATAAAATACCGATAACTAAAGGAACACCAAAATTGATCGTCAATAATGCGGACGTATATGCACCAATACTCATAAATCCAGCATGTCCCAAAGATAACTGTCCAGTAGACAATGTAATATAAATACTAACCCCTAGAATAATATTGATCAGAATAAAGGATAATACTTGCAAATAATATGGATTAATTAATTCTGCGAACATCTATCATCACCGCCTTGCCTCTGGTGCCACACTACCAAAGATTCCTTGTGGTCTAACGAGTAAAATAACTATAATTGCAACAAACGCAATCGCATCACGGTATCCTGACTCACCAAATGCAACAACAGTTGTTTCAGCAACGCCTAGGATCAACCCTCCGACAACAGCACCTCTTACGTTGCCCATACCACCTAAAATAATAATGGCTAAACCTTTTAATCCCATAGCAAGCCCCATTTGAGGAGCAACAGAATTAAACGCCATTCCTACTAATATACCTGCAATTCCCCCCATCACTGATGCAATAATGACAGTCATGGTAATCATTTTTTTCGTATCAACACCTAATAGACTTGCTACTTCTAAATTTTCAGCACATGCACGAAGACCTTTTCCAGCCTTGGTTTTCATAAGCCAGAATGAAAGACCTACCATCAATACGACAGCGATAACAAAGATAACAATCTGGACAACATAAATGGTTAATGAGCCGATTTGAATGCTTAGCTCAGAGAACGTTGTACGAAATGGTTTATTCCCTGCCCCAAACAAATGATGGGCAAGATTTTCTAAAAAGATCGAAACACCAATTGTGCTAATTAATGGGGCAAGGTGGGAAACCCCTTTTTTACCCCTTAATGGTCTTAATGCAACAGTTTCTAATAATAGTCCCAAGCCTGCAGTGATAATAATGGCGACCAGAAACGCAAGTGCTAATGGCAATTGTAACGTGTATGTAACTACAACACCCATAAATGCACCAAACATAAAAATTTCGCCATGAGCCATATTTATGATACCTAAAACACCAAATACTAATGTGTAGCCTAGCGCAATAATTGCATAAATACTTCCTAGCGTTAGTCCGTTAATTAACTGTTCTAAAAGCAACTGTGTCTCACCTCTTTCATGTTGATGGAAAAGATTGAGAGAGTGATTCTTTCACTCTCTCAAATGATCTTGATTATTGGAATAACTGAAATTTACCGTCTTTAATCGTTAGTACGATAGGATCCATAACAACGTCCCCATCACTATCAAATGACATCTCACCTAATATTCCTTCAAAACCACTCGTTTCTGCTAAAGCATCACGAATTGCATCTCGATCATCGCTTCCGGCTCTCTCAATTGCTTCTGCCAGAACATAAAGAGCATCATAAGCTTGCGCTGCAAATTGATCTGGCTCTTTACCATACTCAGCAGTAAACTTCTCTACAAAGTTTTGCACTTTTTCATCTTCATTTGCAGTAAACCATGGGGTTGCTACAATTAGACCATCCGCAGCTTCTCCTGCAATCGAAATCACCTCTGGAGAATTAAATCCGTTTCCTCCTACAAATGGAACATCAATCCCCATTTTTCTTGCCTGGTTCATAATAACAGCACCTTCATTATAAAGAGCTGAAGCCAGAATTAAATCTGGGTTTGTTCCTTTAATTTTTGTAAGTTGCGCATTGTAATCAGATTGACCTTTTTGGAACGTTTCAACCGTTAAAATTTCCAGACCCATCTGCTCAGCAACTTCGTGCATTGTATCGTATCCTGATTTCGTAAATACGTCATCATTCCCGTAAATAATAGCTACTTTCTTTACATCGTAAGCATCTACGGCTGCTTGCACAGATGCTGGAATGGCTAATGACTCAGGGATAGAGTTTCTAAATACATACTCACCAATTTGCGGAATCCCTGCTGCAGTAGTCGATGTTCCTATGATTGGTACTCCATTTAAATCTGCTTCTGGACCAACAACATTCATTTCAGTACTTAACGTTGGCCCAATAATGACTGAAACATTTTGCGAGTTCATTAACTTTTGTGCTGAAGAAAGAGCTTGTTCTTGCTGACCAGCCGAATCTTCAATGACTAACTCCAAATTTACATTTCCTTGCTCACTTATTTCCTTTTGAGCTAGCTTTAAACCACTTGTAATCGCTTCACCATAACTTGCTCCTGCACCTGTTAAATAAGAAATAACACCAACCTTTACACTTACTTCATCCGAAACAGTCGAATCATTACCATCAGTTTGATCATCTGTTTCTTGATTTGTCGTCTCTCCACCACAAGCTGTAATAAATAAAACTGTTAAAATAGCAATCATGGTAAAAAGGCTTTTGACAAACTTATTCATCTTGATTCCCCCTTTTTATGTATTTTTTATTTTTTATTTATCACTATTTAGATATAGTAAACAGCGATAAAAAATTAATTATTTTAATATTTAATAATTTTCAGTTAATTTTACAAAAAAAAATGATAGAAATCAAGCATTAAAACTAGTAAATAGAATAATAAAGGAAGAAAAGTATTACTTTTACTCTCAGATTATCAAACCGTATTAGAAAGTTAATATAGCAGAAAAAATATTTGATCATTGTACTGAAATCCTTTAACGATTTAAAAGTTTACAGCAATAACATTTACAATACAATAATTCCCCTCGCTTATATTTTTTTCATAATCATCGCAAAAGTTTGTATTATCAATATATACTATTGCAATATTTTTGTGTTTTAAGTAGATTTAACGTAATAATAGGGTTAAAGTATATGCTATTCATTAAGATAAAATAGATAAGGGCTCTGGTGTGACAACGGAGAAATGAACAAAAGTTTATGCGGACACCACGGCTCTTATGTGGGGTAATAGTGCCTAATCGACAACCTAAGCGGACATGACGGACCCTATTGACCAAAATTACCATGATTATTGCGCAGAAAATAGTAATTAAGTGCTCTCTTGTCCGCGAAAGGTTGAAAACTTGTCTCTTTAGACGAAATAGGGACTCTGGTGGCCGCGGGGAAATGAATATAAGCTACCCGGACACCGCGGCTCTTATGTATGCTAGCTACGGCCCGCACCTCACCTTTAATCTTGAGGAACAATTAACCCGTTTACGATAGATAGATTATTATAAGGGCTTTGCTGATTAACAGACTGTATGGAGAAATTTTGGTCAAAATAGCCCATATTAAACATGTCCCTAATTTTCTTTGATTTTTGTGAGGTAGTGCTTTGTTTCGTGCCAAAATAGTCATAAATGTCTGTTGCTGAGATATATGGTTGACTCGATTTATCATATAAAAAATTGATTGTTCCTAAAGCATGGATGACTGCAGCAGCCCAAATTTCAATACGGCCTGTCAGAAAAGGCACCTCTCTTTTCCTTGCCATTTTATTTATTAACTTTTGAATCACATCAATGTATTCTTGATTTAAATATTTCTTACTAAATTCTAGTGTTAATTTTAATAATTCTGCTTTCTTTTCCTCTACCTTTTCCTTAACACTCGCCCTAGCCATCGTTTAATCTCTCCCAACCTGTTATTTCTTGCACTAAAAGAAACTATCATTCCTTTGATTTCGAGCCTCTTTACCACTCTATGTATTCAGGATATTCAACCGTTGAACGTAATTCTGTCATATGGCAATTATATTTTCTGGCTGCTTCTAAAACAGCGTTCTCTATCGCTTGATACTCCCGTCCTTTTTCTGCTATTCGTTTGGCTGTAACTGAGATGTTTTTTTCCCTTTTTTCCCGATTCATTTCAATGAATTTACAATTTAATTCATCAATGTACTGTGTTGCATAATCGTCGGACCAAGTATAGTCATGGTTCATTAATTTTAATACCCGGTTAACTGATGTTTCCGGTAACGTCTCTTTAATACAGCTTGCAATTGCAGCCTGAAAGATTCGAACTGCTGAAATTGATGTATCCCAAACAGTTCGATAATCAGTATAGCTATTATAATTATTTTTAGCCTGTTTTTTTGCATACAGCCTAACAAAATCATTTAAAGCCATTGTGACAAAAAGGATTTCTGGCCATAATACATTGCATGCAAGGTAAACATTTTTATCATTTGCTGCAATCGATAAAAACCTCATCTTATCCTGATCAAGTCCATTTTCAACAAACTCTACATCACGATGTCCCATTAAAGCATGCCGAATATCATAACAAACACCAAGTACCCTTAATCGAGCACTCTCATAACCTTTCCACTCCCATTCTTCACCTACTATAGTATGAAGTGAATCATAAAGTATCTCCAAATCATAAAAATCCCCACTGATCGTTACACCTGCTAAATTTGGTGTATTTTTCACTTGAATCACACGAATACCTCCTTATACTTAAGCCTTCTAACTTGTTTAAAACTAATAGTCTTATTCCTTAGCTAGAAACCTTTAATTTCACTGATCCATCGACTTTCGTATTTATACATTCATATTATCATAGAACAAATTGCTATTCGGTAAACAGCATAAAAAAAGCTATCCATAAATGATAGCTTTTGATAAACCTATTGCCATTCCATAACAATTCATCATCGAAACCCTCCATTTTTAACTTCACTCGTTAAAGGGCAGTAGTGAAAATTCTCTCAGCCTGTTGCTCACGATTTATCTCGCGTATAACTGCTCTTAATTGCTTACCGTTCCGAAAGACTCCCTCTACCAATTTAGCAGTGTTGTAACAAGCTTCTACATCAAGACACTCCTGGTCTGTATGTTCATTCATGTAACCAGCAGAAAGATTCACACTCTGTATACCATGTTCAGCCCAAATTCTCGTATCACTGCTGCCGCCATTAGTCGTTGCCCATCCATTTAAACCTTCACTTATTGCCACTTTCTCGAAAAAAACACCGTAATGATGATGACAAAACGGAATATAGCCCCCACATGAGGTAACAATGTCGCCTTTGCCACGGCGGGCAACGACGATGGACGCATCTGTACCCCAAAGAAAATATTCATTCACCTGTCTTGCACCAACTAACCCGCACTCTTCCTCAACCGTGAAAATAAACTTCACTTTCCCGCTGAAAGAAGAATGATCACAAAGGTGTTCTGGAATATGAAGCAGAACCGCAATTCCAGCCCGGTCATCCGCTCCGAGTATGCCCTTACTGCTAGACCAATTGTTTCTGTTTTTGATAATCTCTCTGTCTGAGTCCAGTTCAAATGCAGTATCGAGATGAGCATTTAACAAAATAACGGGTCCGTTTCCACCTTTATATGTTTTTTCAGCTAAAATATTTCCGGCATGATCGACTGTTAGATAGTCAACATAAGGTGATAATTTTTCGATCACAAACTTCCTTATCAAGTTTTCGTTGCCACTCTCACCTGGTATGCTTAATAACTTTTCGAGTGAGGCATTAAAAAATTGCTGTTTTATAAAATCATAGCCTTTCTCGAGCCAACTTTCGTCAACTTGACTCATTTTTTCGGCAAGTTCAAGAAGTTCATGACACTCAAGGTGAATGGATAGGTGATAGTTATTTCGGTGGTCCCTCTTAAAAATACGTTTACATCCAAGCGCGATAAGCAACTCCATAAGAACTTCGATATTACTTTCCTTTGAAACCATGACATGTGCCGGCCTTCTTCCGTGACCGTCACAAGATCCCAATGTCGAAAATCCCAGCCTGTTCATCTGGCGAATCAAACCACTAATATACGTATCCAGTTCACGAACTTTTGGCTGTTCGTAAGTAGGATTGAACCATAAGCCTTCTCCTCGTCCTCGATGAGCAACATCAATTGCGTCAAGCCACTGTTCTTCTGAAATGGGTGAGCCTAGAAGAGTGAGAACTCCTCTTTCAAGGGTATAGCGAATATTTACCTTCTCTAGACTTTGAAAAAGAAATTCAAGATTTACATCAGTTTCATTTTTACAATCAAAAACACCTTTTTCTATTTCAACAATTAGCCAGCCATGTCTCACAAACATTTGATTCCAGGTTTTCATCGTATCATCTCCCTTTTGTTGATAAACACATTATCTCAAAATGGCGATGACACCCCTGTCATTCAGGTAATATAAAGGTTTCATCACTACGATACATAATGACATACGGATATTGATGATTGTAATAATAACCAGTAATCGTCCTGTTATTTTCAACAAGCCAACTCTTATTTACTAAAACAACCTCTGCTATACCGACAGAAGTTAATTTTTCAGTTAGCCTATTAACTCTCTTTGTATAGGTATTAGTCTTAATCTCCGCTGTATCATCCCTTCTTGAAAACAAATCAAAGAAATCATTCTTTATTAACGGGTTAGACTCGTTACTTTTCATGATGTATAACCGAAGCATTTCGACTTGATCCTTTGATAAACTCTTCTCTGTTCCATTAAAAATGAGCATATTCTCACGATTCGTCAAATCAAGGATAATTGTATTCTCAAGGTCCACCATATCAATACATTGTTCCCTGCTACAGTACCGGCTGCCATCACTGGAAATGATCCGATAAGCACTGCTTTCTAAACTCAGGTTATTTTCATTAATCATCTGATATAATGGGGATATTTCATAGTTTGTAACAACTTCTCGCTCGACAGTAAGGTTCATTTTTTCCAGCACTTCCTTTGCATCTTTCGCAATAAAAAGACCACAGTTCGCCAAATATAAATGGCTGTTATATATTTGCTGGTCAGTTATTCTGTATTTATTGATTGGTGCTTTCTGTTGATACAAAAGGGCATGTTGAAAATAATGAAGTGAAGATGGATACTGCTTCTTTTTGTAAAGTAGAAAACCTAAACGATAATAGACAATAGGAAGATTCTTCTCGTACCTCAGCGCCTCTTTCAAACTGCTTTCAGCGGTATTATCATCTTTCTGATACACAGTTTTTAAGTATGTCCCATATTGCACAAGGTAAAAAATCAGTTGTTTTTTAATTTTTTCGAGACTTGGAGCATATTCACTATCCTTGTCACGGTAAATTTTTCGATAGAGCTCTTTATATACTTGAATTAATTTCGCAGACAATCCATCCTTCTCAGCTTCTTCTTTTTCCGCTTGGAGCTCCTCTTCAAGATCAAGCAGTTCTTCAATCGTTTTATCCCTTACTTTCATAAATCCACCTGCTTTCGTTTCTATTCCGTTAGGTTTATATTACCATGGCAAAAAGGAAATAATCGTATCATCCAACCGTAAAAAGCCCACCTATATAATGTGAGGGCCCGACACCTATTCATACTACTAATGTATCAAAGCAGCACATCAAAAAACCCTAGCTATTATTAGCTAGAGTTTTTACCCGTTAACACCTTAGGAGACCCAACCCTCTAACATCACCCTTTTACTACTGTGCTTTCATCAATCAGTGTGATTATTAACTGATTTGTAAAGCTCCGCTGGTGATGTTTGTTCGTTCCGTAGGTTTTAGAAATTCCTTTCAGCTACTGGTGGTATCACTTACTCGAAATCACTTCCATACATCACGAAAGAATTGATTGGTGTAGACTTTGGATTTGCTCATTCATCCATGGATTTTTTTAGATCCGCACTAATTGTCGTTAGAATTTTCAGGTTAGACCTGTTAATGACAATATGCTTGTTATGGTTAAGTCGTTATTTAGTTATCACTTCAATAACGGAACCAACGTAGATGGTTGAGCCTCCTAATGTGTTAACTTTTATTTTTTTATATCTCTTTCTACTTATAGTATAACCGAAAATAGTCGGTCTCCTTAGCGAAAACATTGAACATTTTTTGAACTCTTATTGTTTAGAATGGATTATTTACAAGATTATTCCGCGCCTATGGTCACCCCCTAGTCCTATTATGGAATCTTTACACCCCAGGAGTCAGTCAAAGACTAGATTTATCATAAAGTTTTCACAAGTTTGATAATGAATGTTCACATTACTAATGCCCACAAGTAATGTTTCCACTATATACTAAAAGTAAGATAGATTTTAAATAAATAACCATTCTAACAAATTGAACAGACCGATTTTAACTAATAAACTCAATAAGAATTTTTTCGTAAATCTAAGAAACTAAATTTTATTAGAGGAGGAATTTACTATGCACGAACATTTATATGAAGTAATGGAAAATGTTAACGTTAAATTTATTGGTTTTGCTACTGAACAAGCACGTTATGACTTTGGGATCATCTACACATCTCAATTTTTTGGAAAGCCTCTCGTTGTATGCATGCAAACAGGACGTTCAACACTGCTATGTATAGATGATGCTATGCAACCTGAACATATTAAACGAGCCTTTAACATTGCTGACTGGAATGAAGCAGAAAACGTAACTCACTTTTTTAAAGCGAATTTACCAACCTTACCATTAGTACCGCAATACTAAATGAATAAGAATTAAATCATTAATAAAAAAGTCATAAAATACAACCTTCTGAACACGAAGCTGTATTTTATGACTTTTTATTTATTTACTGAATTAATTAACATTCTTCTTTGATAACTATTTGTTTTGTCATCTATATAAAAAGGAAATAATGAACGATACATACATTTTTGAAGGGGTTTAAATACATGCAAACGTTACAAAAGCTTTCCAATCGTCTCTTCTACCTCCCTCCATATCAAAAAACAGATCGTCCGATATTAGCTGCAATTGTAGGGGATAATCAAACACTGTTGATTGATGCCGGGAATTCTACTAATCACGCTAAACAGTTCAAAGAACAATTAGCTTCCTATCATGTCACCGGAGATATTCTTGCTCTTACACATTGGCATTGGGATCATGTATTTGGCTTGTCTGAGATGAACATGCCTTCTATCTCCAATTTCATGACCTATGAAAAAATAAATGAACTACAAAGATTTTCATGGGAGGACAAGGATTTGGATGAACGTGTAAAAGCAGGGATTGAAATTCCGTTCTGTGCAAACGCGATTATACTAGAACTTGGAAGTAAACGAGAGCTGACCATACCAGATCCCACTATCATTTTTGAAACGAAAATAAAACTGAATATTGGTGGAGTGACCTGTTTCATTGAACAGGTTGGTGGAGATCATTCATCCGATTCGAATCTCATCTATATACAAGAGGAAAAAACGCTATTTCTTGGTGATTGCCTATATGCAAATATGTACGCAGAAAAATGGCACTATACCATTGAAAAGATGTGTAAGCTTTTGGATAAGATCGAAAATTATGATGCGGAAATCTACTTCCTGTCTCATCATCCAGCACCATTGACAAAGGATGAATTTGCTTCCTTTTTTTCATTATTGAAAACAAGTGCTATATTAACGGAGAAACATAAAGGGGAGCTGGAGGAAATTGCAACAGAGATGTCCTCGTATTTTCAACGCCAGTTAACCGAAGACGATTTAGAAATAATCAGGTATTTTGTGAACGGGTATAAGTAACACGTCACTCATGTATTTATTATGATCTATTGTTATAATCGCTTCTTAAGTTGCCACACTTAACTGAAAAAACTCCTATTGTAGAAATTGTTGGCCTTGTGTTGTTCTACAAAAACCTTCTACAAAGGAGTTTTTTCATAGAATCACTGAAAAGTATCGAATCAACAGTTAATTAACAGTGTCAATTTATTTTACTAATTATCGTCTATGCTATAGGTTCATTAGTTAGTTGTTAAGTTCGGTCCTAAGCTTCTCGACCTCTTCCTTTGATAGCCCTGATACGCGTACGATTAGTTCAAGCTGAACTCCTTCTAGTAATAAGTTTCTAGCCATTTCTAACTTTCCTTTTTCTATCCCTTCTAATAACCCTATTTGTTTACCTTCTTCACGCCCTTCTTCACGTCCTTCTTCACGTCCTAGCGCATGTCCTTGCGCATGTCCGTCTTTTAGTGCCTTTTCTTTTGCTTCTTTTTCACGCAATTCCGCTTCACGCTTGGCAGATTCTTCATCAAGCACTTGCTTCAACCGTGCTTCGTATGCTAAAACTTCTTCTTGAGTGGCACTGAGTAAATCCCAACCTTGAAAGGCCTTTTTTAAATTTTCATCTTTCATCGCGATTTCCTCCAGTTCCTTATAAATATCTTCGTACACCTTTTTACTGCGGTGATCCACGATTCCCAACAACAACATCCATCTAGCTAGTGTATCATTCCAAGGATCTAACTTTTCTTGCTTCCAATCATTTATAAGCTTTGGCATCTCTAAAAAGTGAAATTCCATCACATCAGTTAATTTAAAATGGCCGTTATCCTCACACAAATGATAGGATGTGTGGAACTGATCTGTATTAAGAAAGAGATTAAAATTCATAATATTAATCGCTATAACTGGCTGTAACTCATGATAGCTCATTTTTTGCTTCATTTGTGAACGGTAGATCCCTGACCAATAATAAATCGAACGTTTTATCATATCATATTTGTTGGTAAATTGAATCTCAATGTTGACTTTTTCATTATTGTTGGTTACAGCTAAAATATCGAGTCTTGATCGTTTATCTTCCTCGTACTCACCGCCTGCTTCTGTGTTCATGAAGGAAATGTCTTTAATACTTTCTCGACCACTGCGTTGTAGCACAGCATTTAGAAAAACAACCGTAATCTCTTTGTTTTTTTCCGTTCCAAAAAGTTGTTTGAAAGCATAATCAATTTTTAAATCCATCAACCGATTCAGTGGTACACGTTTTAATAATTTTGACCGCATTGGAATTCACCATTCCTTCCTATATTATACCATTAATTAACAAGGCAAAATCAACAGCTAACCAACTTCATTACATAACTAAACTCACAAATCATCGGCTTAAAAAACCTACAATAAACGCGTAAAACTTTAGCATCAAATCAGTATACTAATTATAGCAAACGTACGTTCCTAAATGTAGATGATTTTTAAATATTCACACAATTTACATAAAAAAACACAGACCGATTCCCCACAGCCTGTGCTTCTAAACTAACCCTATTCAACCATCCCCACCAAGGAACAAAGGATGAATGACAATTTAGTCATCCATCCTTTGTTTATTTTCCTATATTGCTTCTTCTTGTTTATCCCTTAAGTACTCGTTTTTCTTCCTCAATCTTGATAGCGCAATTGCCATAAATACAATGGCTACTGCAACAATATCTGTAAGTAAGCTAGAATAAATAAGGAAAAGAGATGAAACTATTAATAAGATACGGACAATTACCGTTGATTCTCTTCCTGCAAACCAACCTTGAACAGCGGCTGCTAATAAATAGATACCAATTATAGCAGTAATTGTAGCTAATATAATGTTCATAGCAGTACCAACCATCATAATTTCTGGACTGTAAATGAACATAAATGGTACTATAAATGCCGTAATTCCTAATCTAAAAGCAGTTATCCCAGTTTTCATTGGGTCAGTACCCGCTACTCCTGCTGCTGCATATGCTGCAATAGCTACTGGAGGGGTTATCGCTGACATAACTGCATAGTAAAATACAAACATATGAGCAAAGAGTGGCTCTATCCCTAACTGTATTAATCCTGGTGCAACAACTGATGCTGCTACGGCATATGCAGCAGTTGTTGGCATACCCATTCCAAGTAGGATAGATATAAACATTGCAAATAATAACGCTAAAAATTGATTCGAATCTGCAACACCTAAGATCATTGTACTAAAACGTAACCCTACACCTGTTAATGCAATAACACCAACAATGATACCCGCACAAGCACATACAGCCAACAACTGGATAACATTTTTCATTCCAAGTTCTAATGCTGATATAACTTTCTTTAAGCCCATCCGAGTACTTGGATGAATAAGACTTACCATAAAACATGCAATGATGGCGATAGTCCCTGATCGAATAATTGAATACCCCATTACCAAAAGAGTTATAAGCAAAACTATAGGGATAAATAAATACGCTTGCTTAAGTATTCCTTTTAATGATGGCAATTCTTTACGTGGTATTCCCTTCATTCCTTCTTTAGCAGCCTGAAAATCTACCATCAAATATACTGAGATAAAAAAGAGTATAGCTGGTATTGCAGCTGCAATTATGATTTGAGAATATGGAATACCTGTTACCTCTGCCATAATAAAAGCCCCTGCACCCATTATTGGTATCATAATTTGACCACCGGCAGATGCAGCTGCTTCAGTTGCTGCAGCAAATTGACCTTTATATCCTACTTTTTTCATTAATGGAATTGTCAATGAACCAGTTGCTACCGCATTACCGGCAGAAGTACCACTCATCATTCCCATTAAACCACTTGAGATAACCGATACTTTTGCAGGGCCACCTCTCATCCCGCCAGCAAGAGCAAATGAAAAATCAATAAAGTATTTCCCTACACCGGACATTTGCAAAAATGCTCCAAAGATGATAAAGAGAACAATATACTTAGACGACACATCCAGTGTGACCCCAAATACACCTTCCAAACTGAAGATATATGTCACAAACCTTCCAAAACTATATCCATTATGATTTAATATTCCAGGTAACCATGGACCAATGAATACATATAAGACAAACACTCCAGCTAGTATTGGTAAAGTCCATCCACTTGTTCTTCGAGTCAACTCTAATACAACAAGTAAACCCAAAACAGCTACTACTACATCAAGTGGCTGAGGCATTACACCAAAACGGAACAATAATGCTGAAACATTACTTATTATATAGAAAGTTACAAAAATAGTCGCAGCTATAAACAACCAATCAACAATCGCTACCTTATCCGATTGATTACTTCTTCCCTTGAACAATAGAAAGCCAAGAATAGCTCCTAAAGCAAGGTGTACACTTCTAAAAACCCATGGATCTATTGGATTGAAATTCAGAATGTAGAAGTGAAACATAGCACCAGATATAGCAATTACCGAGAAAAGTATTCCAATAATTCCGGTCAGATTTCTATTATTAGAAGGGCCTTCAATTGCTTCCTCTAATTCCTTAGCTTTATCATCACTTACTAAGGATTTTATCTCTTCTTTTGACTCAGCCATAGTTTGCCCCCTCTTAAAATTATGTTTTTATCTTTCATACTTGTTATTTAAATTCAGGTGGATAAACAGCATCTGGTAAATCAATACCAATTTCTTCATAATAACGAATTGCACCAATATGCATCGGAACAGAGGTATTAAGTAAAATAGCTTCTGGTACCGCTTCCTCTGCAGCAGCATGGGATACTTTTAATTTATCAATATTTTCATGGTATGCTTTTACCAAATCATAGACAAAATCGGCATTCATTTCTTTATGAGTAATTCCAAAATTAAACATTGCAATAGTCTCAATATCTTCATCTAACTGATTATATGTCCCTGCTGGAATAGTATATGGTTCAAAGTAAGGATACTCTTCAAGAACCTTATCTCTTAACTCACCATCAATACCAAATAAGTTAATCTTTCTTTGCGCTTCAACCTCAGATGCTGCAGAAATCGGTATTCCAGCTGCCGTACCAATAATATCAAGTTGACCATCCATTTGCTGACTTACTAAGTCACTTAATCCAGCATGTACTGGTGTAACATCAACACCTAAAAATTCTTGAATAATAGGAATGTAAGTCCCACCTGTACCTCCTGCCGGACCAACTCCAATACGATGCCCTGCAGTCTGCTCTAGTGAAGTAATTCCACTACTTTCAAGTGCCCACCATTGGAAAGGAGTTGTATACATAGGAAAGATAATTCTAAAGTCATTAAACTTTTCTCCACCTGTCCATTCGCCTTCTCCATTTATCGCTTCGTATCCTGGTCCAAGCGTTATCATACCAATATCCTGTTGTTTCGAATTCGTTAATTGAATATTATGAATTGGACCACCTGTAACCTCAACATTTGCTGTTACATCTAATTCACTCTCGAGTATACCTGCTAGTCCTCCACCGAAGATGAAGTAGGTTCCCCCCTGTGAAGCAGTACCAATAATTACTGTTGAAGGACGGTCACTTTCAACAACTTCGGAATTTTCTGAGTTTTCATCCGTTGATGTACCACCACTACTTTGCCCCCCACAAGCTGCTAAAACAAATAGACTTAAACACAATACTAATAAGGCACTTATTTTTATATTCAGTTTCATAATTAATCCTCCCTTTATAAAATTTATTTATGTTGTAACTTTATTTCCCTTGTTTATCTTCATAATGACTTGATTTGTAAATTTTTGAGATAGACCCACATAATTTATTGGATTTAACATCTCATCAATTTCTTCATCACTCATAATCCCTTTAATTCTTGGATTTGCTTTCAAAATTTCAGAGAGTGTTGTGTCTTTTTCATATGCTTCCATAGCAATTTCGTAAACCAGATCGTGAGCTTCTTGACGTCCAATCGTTTTAGCCGTATGCATCATGACTGCCTCTGACATGATTAACTGCTTCGACTTATTTAAATTTTCCAACATAGCATCAGGGTTTACATGAAGTTTTTCTAAAATCCAACTCATGTGATAAAGAAGACCTGATGATAGTTGGAACATTTCTGGTATAAATGCCCATTCTGCCTGCCAAGGCCCCATATCTCTTTCATGCTCTTGAAACATTGACTCAATACCAAGTGAGGATTTATGTCTTAGTAATTGACTGATCGCCATAACTGCTTCACATGCCATTGGGTTTCTTTTTTGAGGCATTGTACTACTACCAACTTTTCCTAATTGAAAAGGTTCAGCCAACTCGGCAATTTCTGTCTTTTGTAATTGAATGATTTCATTTGCAATCTTTCCAAATGTAGCTCCTACCATCCCTAAGAATGTCGTAACATCTGCTAATCGGTCTCTTGAAACATGCCAAGCAATCTCTGGAACATTAAGGTCAAGCTTTTGCATTAATGTTTTTTGAACTTCTAATCCAATATCCCCTAATGATGCAAGGGTTCCAACTGCCCCTGAGACATTACCTGTTAATACACGCGGTTTTAACTTCTCTAGTCTTTCTAAATGACGATTCACTTCGCTAGCCCAAACAGCTACTTTATAACCAAATGTAATCGGAAGTGCGTGTTGACCGTGCGTTCGACCTGCCATTACTGTGTCTTTGTATTTCTCTGCTAAATAGCAAAGTATATTTTCAAGTCTTTTTAAATCTTTCTCAACAATTTGAAGTCCTTCCTTGATTTGTAACACTACACCCGTATCCATTACGTCTTGTGTAGTTACACCCCAGTGAATATATTCACCCATATCATCTATACATAGAGTTTTAAATTCTCTAATAAAAGGCACAATCGGATGCCAAGTATGATCAATACCTTCCTTTATATTTGAAAAATTAAAAAGCTCAGCTTTTCCCTTGTTTGCAATTTCTTTAGCAGCTTCCACAGGAATAACACCACATTCAGCCTCAGCAAGAGCCAACGCTACTTCTACATCAATCCACTTTTGAACCATATTCTCATCAGAAAAGACTTTTCTCATCTCCTCAGTAGAAAATTGGTCACAGAACAAATCAGAACTCAACATATGATTTCCCATCAATACCACTCCAATATCAAATTTTAATTTTAAATTCACCCCTAATAAACTTACTTAACATATGCGTTTACTAAGAATTAATAGTAGACTAATCCTCGTTATGAAAGAAATTAGCTATACTCTATTTTTATATTTTTGTTTTTCTAATTCATATAAATCATTACCTTTAGTATCATTAGTAACGATGATTGGTAAATCCTCCACTTCTAATTGGCGAATTGCCTCTGTTCCTAAATCTTCATAGGCAATTATTTTCTGTTGCTTAATACATTTACTGATAATAACTGATAAACCTCCAACAGCTGAAAAACAAACCTTGTTATATTGTTTACATAAATCCTTTACGAATTCACTGCGTGGCCCCTTACCTATTGTCCCTGCTATTCCATGTTGGAACATACTTTCAAGAAACGGATCCATTCGGTATGAACTCGTTGGCGCCACGGAACCAATTATTTGGCCTGGTTTAGCTGGACACGGTCCGGCATAGAAGATCAATTCACGTTCTATATTTACTGGCAATTCTTTATTGTTTTTTAATAAATCTGCAAATCTCTTATGTGCTGCATCCCTTGCCATAAAAATTGTTCCGGTTAGAAACACTTTATCTCCAATTGTTAATTCTTTTAAATCATCTTTATTTAGTGGTGTTGTTAGTTTAATAGTTTTCATTTCATCACCTTTTAAATTATTGCAATTTTCTTTCGCGCGGCATGACATTGGATGTTAACAGCCACAGGGATAATCGAAATATGACAGGCATATGTTTCAACCGCTACCCATAAAGCTGTATTGATTCCTCCTAACCCTTGGGGACCTATGCCTGTTTGATTAATCTCTTCTAATAAGTCCTTTTCAAGTTGGGCTATGTGCTCTTTTGGGTGATATGAACCAATATCTCTTAAAATAGCTTCTTTTGATATAGCTGTTACCTTTTCAAAACTTCCACCAATACCAACACCAACAATAAAAGGAGGACAAGCTTTGCCGCCAGCTGTTTCGATTGTTTCAAGTACAAATTTTTTTACACCATCTATACCTTCACCTGGCAATATAAATTTCATTGCACTTAAGTTTTCACCCCCACCCCCCTTTGGTAATAAAGTAATTTTCATTTCATCCCCTGCAACAATTTTTGTATGAATAACTGCAGGTGTATTATCCTCTGTATTAATTCGTATCAATGGATCTTTAACTATCGACTTACGTAAATAGCCATCCTTATATCCTTTCCTAACACCTTCCTGAATAGCATCTTCAAGATTACCTCCAATAATATGAACATCTTGACCTACTTCAAGATATACAACTGTTATCCCGGTATCTTGACAATAAGATACTTGTTCTGCTGATGCTAATTCTGCATTCACAATTAACTCACTAATAATACTTTTCCCAATCGGTGAAACCTCAGAATCTTCAGCTTTTTTAAACGCTTTCACAACATCTTTTGGTAAGTTGTAGCAAGCCTCCCAACAAAGTCTTGCTACCTCTTCAGTAATAGTATTTACATCTACTTTTTTCACAATCAGCCTCCTAAGACCCTAAACAGTGTTATTATTCAGCTTTGTCATTCTTTACATCCTGATTTGGTTTAAACATAAATTCATTGACTTCAGAACGTTGATTCATTGGATTTCCTTGAAGATCTACGGAGAAGCGATATGAATCAGAACGAAACCATAGTAATGAATGTTCAATTGGTTCATCTTCAGTTGTATACAAAATCCGTTCTGCTCCAAGTACCGCATCCTTGCTAGATACATTGAGATATTTTTGAGTAAGTTCAGTAGCGGTTTCAGCAAAAATTTCCAAATGTGCTTTACCTATTTTACTATCAGTATTATTTGCAATTAGTTCTAAAATAGGATGTTTCTCAGCATCTTCTTTCGTTATAGATTCTGAATATTTTGGGTGCAAGTTGATTTGAGCTAAAGCAACAGGTACTGATTTAATGTAATACACTCGAAGAACCTGCTTAATTTCTTTCCCTTTTACTAAGTTCAAAGCAAGAGCAATATTTTGCGTTGCTTTAATTTCACTAAACGATATTAAATCGGTCTCTGGATTTACTCCTCCTTCAAGTAGGGTTTCATAAAGACCTTTAAAATTTTCTAATTGATGATAGAACTGCCTTTGCTTTACAAAAGTTCCTTTGCCTTGTTTTTTTTCAACTAATCCTTTGTCAATTAGAGCTTTAATTGCTTTTCGAACAGTAATTCTACTAACATCAAACATTTCCATTAAATTCACTTCAGTTGGGATTTTTTCACCACCCCCTAAAGATCCGGAATTAATTTCTCCTTCTATGTATAGAGAAATTTGTTCATACATCGGTTGTAAACTATTCTTATCAATATTCACTAGATATCACTTCTTATCATATATATTTTTTAATCTATAAGAACATAATACGTTATATAACGTATTGTTTCAACCTTGTTCTTATAATACGTTATATAACGTATTATTGCAAGTCATATTTTTAGAAATTTTCAGTATTTCGAAATAAGCAACCTCCTTTTAACTGGATACTTAAAGCTTTCATATTATGTGCTACTTCAACGTGGACTTGCTTCAGTAGTGCTCCGTGAGCCAATAGCTCTTCATCTAAACTTTGAAGGGGGATGTCTCAAAAGCAAAGTAACAGTCACCTCGACCGCAAAATATAGAAGTTGATCCTGTAACCCCTACATTTTGTAAACGTTCGAGGAGAGCTGTCACTTATGAGACATCCCCCTTCAGATTGATTTATAATGTATGTTTTATAGCACACGTTTTCAATTGAGAATAAAAATCGAGTGCAGACTGCCCTTGTTCACGGGTATGAGAACTAGAAAATTTCATTCCTCCGAATGGCGCTTGATACTCTACTCCAGCTGTTTCTTGATTGACTCGAACCATCCCTGCCTCTACCTCGTCAAGAAACCGATGGGCTTTAGAGAGATTACTTGTAAAAACAGAAGCACTTAATCCATAAATCGTTTCATTCGCTAATTGAATGGACTCATCAAAATCCTTTGCTTCTAACACAACAGCAACCGGTCCAAAAACTTCTTCCTGCACCAATGGGTGTTGTGGACTAACGCCCGTTGTTACAATTGGATTTACGTAGTAACCCTCAATCCCATCATTTTTTCTAGTCCCTTCCACCAGAATTTGAGATTCTTTCCGGGCAAGATTAATGTAAGAATTAACTGTATCAAATTGCTCTTTAGAAGCTACAGGGCCAAGATAGGATTCAGGATCAAGGGCATTAGACAACGTAACATCATGTTTGATTACATCCTTCATACCCTTAATAAACTCTGAATAAATGTCTTTCTCAACGATGATGCGACTAGTGGCCGTACACTTCTGCCCTGCAGATCGAAATGCTCCACTTACGATCATCGGGATTATTTTATCAAGTTCTGCATCCTTTAGTACAATGGCAGCGTTCTTACCTCCCATTTCCGTTTGGTATTTAATATTTCTTCTTGCACATATAGAAGCTACTTGTTGTCCAATTGTGGTCGAACCTGTAAAACTGACACCGTTCAACGTAATTTCTTCTAATAAAGTATTTCCAATTTCACTCCCTTTCCCTACTACAAGATTGAGAACTCCATCAGGCAGGTCCACTGACTGAAATATTTCCATCATCTTAGTTGCTGTTAGAGAAGCTATATCAGCTGGTTTCCAAATTACTGTATTTCCACAAATAAGAGCCGGAGCAATTTTCCAGATAGGAATAGCTACAGGAAAATTCCATGGAGTAATAATTCCAACAACTCCTAGAGGTACACGCTTCGAATACTGCAATACATTTACATCTGATGCTGGAACAATATCACCGTCTGATCGAACCCCTTCCGCAGCATAATACCGGAGAAGATTAACAGCCCTTGTTACTTCCCCTTTCATCTCCATAATCGGCTTACCCATTTCCCTACTGGCTAATGTTGCTAAGTTTTCTGTATTTTTGGCCAACTTATCTGCCATATCATTTAAAATATTTCCTCTGGCAGGAGCAGTCATTTTAGACCACACCTTATACCCTTGCCTTGCTGCTTTTTCTGCCGCATAAACATGACTTCGATCAGAAAAATTTACAATACCTACTTCTTCTTTTAGATTAGAAGGATTGTATACAACTTTACTCTTTGCTTGTGACTTGATCCATTCTCCACCAATCCAATTCATAGATTCCATGTACTTCACCTCATTTATGATTTAGATATGGATTCAAAGGAAAAGGAAGTATACCATTTTATACTTCCTCATCCAATATCTATTGACTAAGAATTTGCTCCAACTGCTCGTTCGTAATCCTTTTTGATTTTTGCATAGTAGTTATCACTCAATGGTAAGCGAGGTGGTCTCGTAGGACCTGCCGGTTGTCCTGCCAACTCCATCATATATTTAATAGATTGTACGAGCTGAGGATTCGCATCATAATGCATCAATGGTAGTAAATTTCGATACATCTCCATCGCTTCTTTTACTTTCCCTTCTCTCCCCAGATTAAAAAGTTCTACGCCTTCTTTGGGTAATGCATTAGGTACTCCCGAAATCCAACCGGTCGCTCCCATTAATGGCCCCTCTAGTGCTAAATCATCAACACCGATCATCACTTCTAAATTTGTTTGATCTAAGATATCATGAACCCGGCGAATGTCTCCTGTAAACTCCTTAACACCAACAATATTTTTAAACTTTGATAGTTTACTAAGTAAATCAGGGGTTAAGTCTGTTGGATAATCACGCGGGTTATTGTAGGCGATGATTGGTAATCCAACACGATTTAATGCTTCATAATGTGCAATGACTTCATTCTCAAGTGGGTTATAGTTAATGGGAGGTAAGGCCATTACTCCTTCTGCCCCTGCATCTTTCGAGTATTCAACCCACTCCACAGCCTGTTTTGTTGACGGTGCGGCAGTTCCTACCATAACTGGAACACGCCCTGCAGCCGCTTCCACAACCGTATCGATTATTTTAGCTCTTTCTTCTCTTGTGAATGTAGCATATTCCCCAAGAGATCCAGATGGTACAAGTCCATGCACACCATTTTCTACTAGCCAATTACACAGTTCATGTAAACGTTTATAATCAACCTCATAAGTTTCTGTAAAAGGTGTTACAAGCGCTACATAAACTCCCTCAAACCTTGCCATTTGTAATTCCCCTTCCAGTTATATAATTTTTATATTGTAAAAATGGTTAACAATCTCTTACTCTTCATTACTAGTCACTTTTGCTTTTTTAACATCAACATATCCTATCCCTAAAAAGACTCCTCCAACAATGAGAATAAAGCCAAAAATTTGGGAGAGTAAAATAGTCTCCCCTAAAAATATGAAAGCTCCTATTAATGCAAAAAAAGGGACAAAATTATTGAAAATGGCTGTTTGCCCCGCTCCTATTTGTTGAATGGCAACATTGTAGATGATGTGACACAAACCAGTTGCAATGACAGCCGAAAGTAGAAGAATACTCCATATCATCGCTGTGCCACTTGCCATTCGTTCAAAACTCTGCGGTTCAAATAAAGCACTTGTCACAAGTAACAACAGCGCACCAACCAATAACATACTAGCTGTCATCTGCTTGGGAGATAACGTTGTTGACATTTTTTTAATTAAGATAAAACTTGCTGCTTGAACGATCATTGCCAGAAAAACGATGAGGTCTCCACTGGAAACCGCACCTACTTCACCATTATTTTGTAAAACTACGATCCCAACACCTGTAAATCCAACGACAATACCAATGGTTCGCAGCCAAGTGATTCGATCATTCAAAAATATAATGGCCAAAATCGTCGTTGTTAATGGAATAAGTCCTAATATTAAGGCACCATTCGATGCCGTTGTTTTCATTAAACCAATGGCCAATAAACCTTGATGACAAAATTGTCCTAACACGCCTGCGAGTGTCATGTAGATCCATTCTTTTTTGGACATTTTTCTTAACTCTTTAAAGAAATATAAAAAGGTCATTGCCACAACGCCGGCTATCAAAAGGCGGAAACCTTGCATCGCTATAGGAGGGAAATGTTCTACTAAGAACTTAACAGCAACTACATTCAACCCCCAAATAAACATGACAATTGTTAAAAGAATATAGGACACTAATCGAGACAAATTGTCTCGCTCCTTCCTCATCAACCTACTCTTTAGCATTTTAAATACTCTATTGTTACTAGAATGATTGTTTAAAATCATAGAAGATTTGGTAACCAAAGAAATAGAGCAGGGAATAATATGATCAAGATGACACAGATAAGCTGTAATACTAAAAATGGAAACGTGGCTCTATAAATCTCTTGAATGGAAATATCGTCAGAAACTGCCCCCTTCAAATAGAAAATAGCAAAACCAAATGGAGGAGTTAAGAAAGCCATCTGTAACAATGTCATAAAGATTATGGCCCACCATAACGGATCAAAGCCATATTGAACCAACAAAGGAGAAACAATCGGTGCTGCTAACATGATCAATGCAGCAGTTTCCAAGAACATTCCTAAAAACAAAATAAACAATATACAAAGGATTAAAACTCCCCATTTACCCCCGGGTAAAGACTGGGCGATATTAGCAACAAGTGCATTTCCTCCAATACCAGCAAACACTGAACCAAAGGCACTTGCACCGACCAATATCCAACCAACCATACTAGATATTTTTAAAGTTTCAATAAACGATGCCTTTAAAGCAGTAAATGATAATCTTCGTGTAACGATACCTAGTAACAGGGCACCTAAGGCACCTACGCCTGCACCCTCTGTTGGTGTAGCTGCACCAGTAAGAATGGTTCCTAGAACAAGTACGATTAATATAAGTGGAAAGATTAAGCTTTTAAGAGATTTAATCTTTTCAATAGTGGAAACCCTCTGTTCTTTTGGGAGGGATGGAAATTTTGATTTATTCAAGTAAGCATTGATTAAAATGTAGACACAAAACAAACCCGCTAAGACGATTCCAACGTTTAACCCTGCAGCGAACAGACTACCAACTGAAACACCAGTAATCGCTCCATAAATAACCATATTTAAGCTCGGAGGGATAATTTGGCCAAGTGTGCCACCTGCCATCACAACTCCTAGACTTAATTTCCGATCATATTTATATTTAAGCATCTGTGGCAGAGCAATAAATGCTAAGCCGATTACCCCAGCTGCAACTACCCCTGATACAGCACCAATAATGGATCCAACAAGTATTGTTGCAATGGCCAATCCACCTTTTAATCCACCAGACAACTTATAGACCGATTCAAATAACTCAGATACAATATTCGTTTTTTCCAAGATGACTGCCATAAAGATAAACAAAGGAATGGCAATCAACGTAAAATTATTCATCGTTCCCCATGCTGCACTAGTTAGTAAACTAGTACTATTAAATCCCCACAGTCCCCAAGCGAAGGCGATACTTACAAAACAAAGGGAAAAAGCAATCGGAACGCCAATAAATAGGAATAAAAATAAAGCTACGAACATTAATATGGGCAAATATTCTATCATCTTTCCAATTCCTCCCCTGGCTTATTAGAAAATGTTGAGATAATCTCTCCTAAGGCTTGTAGTAAAACCAATGCAGCTGAAAGGGGAATAAACCATCTAAACCACCAAATTTGAGGATTAAATGCACTTTGATGAATCGAAGTTTCCAAGATTAATGTCGACTGCCATGCCGCTTTATAACCATTCCAGACCATGATAATACAAACAAAAATAATGATGAGTGATGATAGAATGTGAAGGATTTTTGCCCCAAAAGGTGACAGCAGTTTTGGTAGTATATCCACTGAAACATGTGCCCTCACTTTTAAACAGTAAGCTCCTCCCATCATGATTAGGATTCCGTATAAAAATAGAGAAACTTCAAACCCCCAATTTGGAGGCATTTTAAATACGTACCTCATCACAACGGTATATACAACAACGAGTATTTGAGGAATAATTAAAAAGGAAACAATTTTGCCCGAGTACTCTGATACTTTGTTAATTAGACTTAACAATTTAGCCATACGATTTCACCAAATTTCGTATCATAGTTTAGTTGCAATAATTATTAATGGCACAGATAAAATTAATCCTGCTTACTCTGAATGATGGAGAGATTCACCACTTCTATCGAAATAGTGAATCTCCAGTTTACCTAGTTTCAAAGTTTAATTAGTTTGAGTATCCTAGCCGACTTGCTTCATCAACATAACCAAGTTCAAACAATACTTCTGCATAAGCATCTAGATAATCTGCAGTGTCTGCACTTTCATCCCTGTATTCATTAAGTAAGTCAAATGCAACTTCTCTTAATTTATCAACCTCTGCTTCTGGTAATTGAATCATTTCAACACCTTCATCCAGCCAAACTTGTTTTGCACGACTATTGTCTACATCATATGCGATGGCAGAATTAAATCTGGCCTGATCCATAGCAGTAAGAACAATAGCTTGTAAATCTGCCGGTAACTTATTCCACGCACTAGGGTTAACAATTAATTCTTTATCATTAACCGGTCCAACATGCATTGCTGGTTCTATCACATATTTCGTTACTTCATGCATTCCCATTTCCGAATTTACGAGAAAGTCATTATATTCAGCACCGTCTACTGTTCCTAATTGAAGTGCAGTATAAATCTCAGGTGCCGCTACAGATACGGCCGCTGCACCTAGCTTGTCGTAGTAGCTTGTTGCAAGGCCTGCCGCTCTAATATTTAACCCCTTGAAATCTTCTACTGATCGAATTGGGGAATTTGTCATAAGGATTTCATCCGGACCATAATCAAAGGAACCTAAATATTTCACACCATGCTTTTCATATGCTTTTTCGAGAATTGGTGCCAATTTTTTATCTCTATAAAAATGTTCACTAAAGTTCTGGATTGGGTCACCAGGGATACCACCTGCTAACGCAAACACAGGATCTTTCCCTGCCCAAAACCCACTAAAAATCGCTCCCATTTCAACAACACCATTGTTAACAGAGTCAAAGGTTTCGTTTACTGGAAATAAAGTACCAGCTCCATATGGTTCAATAATTAGTCTTCCGTTTGAAGCTTCTTTTACTGACTCGACAAATGGAACTATTGTCCCTTCATATCTAGCAGTCCCAGGCATTTGATGGGTTGCTAATCTCCACTTAAATACTTCTTGAGAATTTTGTTGTCCTTCTTGATTGGAATCATTTGAACAAGCCACTAAAAACAACACCAATATCCCCATTACAATTCCAAGTGAAAATTTCCAATTCAGAACCTTACCCTTTTTCTTCATAAGAATTGACACCCCTTTATATAGTTTTAGTTCCCCCATTACATTTTGACGAAATACCTTAGACCATATTTCATCCCCTTTCCATGATGTTTGTTGTCTGACAAGAGAATCGTAAAAAAAAACACATTTGCTAAACTAACATTCCAAATATTCAGATATTTCCCTGTAAATAAAATGCTGTATGACATTTATGCTTACTCTTATATTGGATTTACAAACTATCTTTCTTCTAATAGTTCATCCTCACATGTAATACGGATTTGTTCAATATGCCTTTGCATAATTTTCATCGCTTGATCTGCATCATTTGCAATAAAGGCTGCCATAATTTCTTTTGCATCCACAATAGCACTCTCAGCATTTCTTACGTAAGATTTCCTCAGTTTATCAGATTCTTTAAAGATCCTTTCCGTTATCGTGCTCATTAATTCTGTTAATACCTCATTTTCACACGCTTCATAAATAATTTGGTGGAAATGAAATTCTATTTTTTGGAACGAATCAATGTTATCCACCTCTCGACTCATTTTTTCAATGGTTTCTTCCATTTCCTTAATTATTTCTTCTGAAGACCGTTCTACTGCAAGTTTAATCATAAGGACTTCAAGATGAAGTCTTGCGTCCACTAGTTGCAAATATGGCACTGCTTCCACCCATTTGTGCAAATTAGATGAATCCTCATCGATATAGTCTTTTATTAAAAATCTCCCCACACCCTTTTTTGTTACAACATAGCCACTTAATTCAAGCGCTTGAAATGCTTCCCTGATGGAGGATCTACCTACACCAAATGCTTCTGCAAGCTCCTTTTCACTAGGTAATTTCTCACCCTTTTGAATTTTCCCGGATTTTATAAAATCAATAATTTGTTCAACAATAATATTTACGATTCGATCTGGTTTTGTAATTTTGTGAATTTCATGTATCACTTCTATCTCCCCTTAATCTCATCCATATTTAATTTCTCTGTATTGATACAGAAGCAGTTAGGTTGTATGACAACATACATTTACTTATATCTATTTATCTTTTTTTACGAATATTACTATAAGTTTTAAATTTGTAATTAATATTTCGTATAAATTACAAACAATTGAACGACGGTATAAAGTTAGATAAGAGCTGAGTTATCCTATGCTAGACGGTTTTTATCATCGCTTCGTTTACAAGTTTCAGGTACTACCATCACATTAAGACACGAGCTTTTTCCATAGTAGGATTTTGATAATAAGGTTTTTAATAAAAATAGAAAAAGACTTCCTAGTGACAGGAAGCCTTAAAAATTATATATTCATATCTATTTAAAACTCTATTAACTTCAAATAGCACCTTTTTCGTACCTATTCCCTTTCGATAATTAACGTACAGCAAGCTTATTTGCCAGTACTTTAAATGATTAATTTTCAACCCTTTTCTCTAGGCTAAACAATCGCTTGTCCATTTCAGTTAGTTTATTATTCAGATAATCCACTTCAAAATCTGTTTTCTTTTTGGTAGCCTTCAACATTCCTACTACATCTTCAGTTTGGGAAGTTTCAATCCTGTTTACCGTTCCTTTAATTTCTTGAACATCACTTTTTACTCCAGTCATTTCATGTTTTACTTCTGTTATATCCTGTTTTACTTCAGACAAATCCTGTTTTACTTCAGACATATCCTGTCTAACTTCAGTCATATCCTTTTGCAGCCCAGTCATGTCTTTTTTTACTCCAGTCATATCCTGCTGTAGCTCTGTCATATCCTTTTGTAGCTCTGTCATACCCTTTTGTAGTTCTGATAAAATTTCAATAATTCTATCTTCCATTCCGATCACCTACCTATTAGATTATTATAAGTTATTTTTTATTTGCTTACTACACTTTGTGTACATATCAGTTTTGTTAACCGGAAAAACTCAACTTCCACAAAATAAGTTTGATTAAGAATTCATGTGATCTAATTAATTTAATATCATTTTAACGAACGTATATTCCTAAAACAACTATATTTCTTAAAATTCACACAATTTACACTCAAAAAACACAGACCGATCCCCTCAGCCTGTGCTCCTTACTATTCTACTCCACCATCCCCGCCAATTCCTTAAACACCACCGACGGCTGCCGCTTTAGCAACCCAACATCAACACTCTTCCTCACCTGTCCATTATTAATCCATAACTGCCCCTCTTCCACACTCATCATCAAATTCTTAATCCGATAACTCTTAATCCCAGTACGGCACCATCCCGACAAGCACTTTCTCCTCAAGTGACGACTGCCATTCCTCCAACGCCCCGCGCGGCAAGATTCCTTCTGCTTGCAATTCCTCTGGACTCTTTTCAACTAACCGCTCGACAAGCTGTTCAACCATCGACGTTGTTCCTTGCAAAAACGGAAGCCCTCCAATGTTTATTTTCTCAATGCTTTGAAAAAACGGGTTTATCGGTGTCGATTATATGAAAATTACTAATTTTCTAATTGTTTACACTTTTGTAAACGTAGGATTCTTTGTCAACTCCTGCCATAATTCAGTTTTCTCCATCTGTGCAGCGATAGTAAACAGTAAATCCTCGCGTCCCTGAGCGGCCATAAATTGCACCCCAACAGGCAATCCATCAGCGGTCATATGAAGTGGCAATGACATCGCTGGCTGGCCTGTCAGATTGGCCAACTGCGTAAACGGCACTCGTTTCAAGCTATCTTCTGCAAGCTGCTCAACAATCCCCAGTCTTTTTAACAACACTCCAGATCCTAGCCTGTTACTAACATTCATTAATAGCTTCTCCATCGGCTTTGGATCATGGTCAGCAATTTTTGCAGGAGGGAAGGCGGTTGTTGGGGTGATATAATACGTATATGTCTCATGAAACGTTTCCATCGCGTAAGCCGCCTCATCCCATGCCCGTAGACTTAACACAAATTCCTCAGCTGTAGTCGCTTTGCCTAATAACCCAAGCAGCCATGAAGTTGGCTCGACATCCTTATAGCTTACCTTCCGTCCTAACACTTCTTCAAGCCCTGACAACGTAGCAGCGACTTCACCAAAGTACATTGTCAAATAGCTGTTGGCGATCTTTTTTCCGTCGACTGGGGCATCTACCTCTTCGACATGGTGACCCATCGTTTCTAAGTAGTTGACAGTTTTCAGCACCGCTTCTTTGCATTCGGGATCTACTTCTGTTCCGATCGGTGATGTTAATGAAAAGGCAATCCGTACAGTACGTTCATTCGGCGTATTGATTGTTTCAAGATAACTCTTTTCATATGGAGCAACCGAAAAGGCAGCACTTTTTTCAAATCCCTTTAGCTCTTCAAGAATCGCAGCACTGTCTCGAACAGAGCGAGTGAGCACATGCTCTACCGCCGCGCCCTGCCAAAGTCGTCCGTACCTTGGACCTACCGGGGAACGCCCTCTCGTTGGTTTCATCCCAAATAACCCACAGTAAGCCGCAGGAATCCGAATCGATCCGCCGCCATCACTAGCTCCAGCTATCGGTACAATCCCCGCAGCAACAGCCGCTCCTGACCCACCGCTTGAGCCACCGGGTGTATAAGAAATGTTCCATGGATTTCTACTCGGACCATAATGAGTTGGTTCAGTGATGGCCATTAAACCAAACTCCGGAACATTCGTTTTCCCGAGGAAGATCAGTCCCGCTTTTTTTAAACGCCTAACATACTCGGAATCCTCTTTCGGTCGATAATTCTGCAGTGCTTTTGATCCTGATGTGATTGGAATGCCTTTCATCTCTTGAGTGATGTCCTTTAACAGCATCGGTACACCTGCAAACCGTCCAGTCATCTCACGAACCGAAGCCTCTCTTGCCTGGTCATACATCTTGTGAATGACAGCATTTATCTCTGGGTTGAGCGCTTCGATTCTTTCGATGACACCCTCTACAAGTTCCCTTGGGGAAACTTCTTTTTTCTTCACTAACTCTGCTAATCCTAGTCCATCGTATGTTTCATAGGCAAACCCTTTCATCAACCTATCACCGTTGCCAAAACCTTATAAAAATCTATACGCCTTGTTTACTTCTTGCTTCCACCTGTCCGATTTTGCCGAAGCTACTCTGGTTTGTTGTGACAGTCCACAAGCGTAAATTCAGGTACAACGAACCCTACACATTAACAGTGTCTTTTTTCTAGTGACTAGACCGCTAATCTTCCCTTGTACTTTCTTTTCGAGTTTTATAATGTTACTCGTTTTGACGAAACGGTTTCCCTCCTTATACATTTCATATTTTCGAGAAACACTACGTTGTAACCGACGTAAGCGTTTTTCAGTCTTTCTTACTTTTTTCGTTTTATTAATATTTTTGATTGTTTGACTAGTAGAACAAACAGCGAGTTCTTTTTTTCCTAAATCAATTCCTATCGTGCTGTTTATAAGTTCGACTTGCTCAATTTCGATTTCAACCCCTACGGAAATGTACCAGTATTTCTTATCAAAACTAATCCGTGGGAACATTGCCTAGGGTAATGTCTTAGAGTCAGACTACTTTCCAATTCCAAAATAAGATTTTACAACATGATTGGTTTATCTCTTTTGCATATTTTTAGTTGAAGTTTTGCTGATATGCTATCTGAATAATTGTCTCTTAATGGTAGATTGATTACAGCCACAAGAATGTACCATCTCTGCCATGTTTTTTTACCAGCAGTTGCCACGAAATTTACCACTTGCTGTCAGCATGTTTACCAATTGGAGAACGTCAACGATTTTTTTCCATGAAAAAGCCTAATCCTCCGTCATTTTATAGAGGAATTAGGCTTTAGTCTTCCGCAATCACGCAACTTGAGAAATATCTTTTTCTATTGAATAGTATCCTTGTACTGTACAACATATGAATTTTTTATTAGTTGTTCTTCTTCACATTTGCATCCTTTTGTTAAAGTTAGCCTCTAACTAGTATTAAACTTTCTGTGATTCTTCTATTTTTCTTACCCATCCAATCCAAAGCCTAGTTAATAAAGATTTAATATTAAGACTGATAAAAGAATGGTACCATTTCCATCCCCTCTTAAATTTTATTAAACCCGTTTTTCGTTCTGCCAAAAGTTCAATCAAAATCATCGGGATTGTAAAAATAAATAATTTAATAAATAAAAAAAATGGTTTGTCTTTTTCAGTTAGTTGGTTATAAATAATGGTCATAATAGGATATAATAAAAAATCAAACAAAATATTTGTTTTAAATATTTTGGGTAGTAGTCGAACGGGATACTTAACTGTTTTGTAAGAAACAACTATCTTATCAATTATTCCATTAGTAACAGCATTCCAAAGAAAAACCAGTAGCCAGTCTTTTATTGGAGGCTTCCTGAGAACAAATGGTAACAAGCAAAACCCTAAAACAAGCAAACTTAGTAAAATAAACTTATCTACTATATAACTTTTCATAACCGGGCACCCTCCTCTATATGTTAGGATGCTCATTTTATGTAGTTTATATTATGGTAATACTTCTGGTGGTTTTAAAAGACACACAAATAATCGATACTCAGCTATACTGAATATTATCCTTCAACTTTAGCAATTCCTAATGCTAGGTGTTCCCATAACACCTCTTCTACTTTCTCCACAAGTTCACTAGGGCACTCTACCACTAAAACAACTTCTGACTTTTTACCTTTCACTTCTCTTTTCCTTTTATGAACAACTTTAAAAATGATGTAATCGATGATAAACCCAACAATAAATCCACTCGTAGCACCGATTAAGCCCCAATAAATAGGACCCCACTCCAATACAAAACCAACACTTGCACCAATAACAGCAAAGGCAGTAGCAATTGCTGCTCCTTTATCAAATAAGCTAATCCCATCTGCTCGATGAAGCGTATCAAATAGCCTTCTCTCTTCTACTCGATTGATGAGGGGAACCGCAAGTATATGCTCTTTTTTTACGCCTATTTTTTCTAATGAGGTAATAGCTAACTCAAGATACGATGAGTGCTCAAAGGTAGAAAAGATTTGCAATTTATTTCACCCCATCTGCTGATACTGGAAAATTTACACGGTGCTGTTGATAATGCTTTTTTAAAAATTTCCGCTGTTCACTTTCATATAATTTATTATTTTCAACTGTATTAACATACGAATCGTACACAGCAAATCCAAAGTGAGAAGGCATAAACAAGAACCATTGCGGATCAATTACTTGTGTTGCTTGTGCAACTTCTCCTATAAAAAGGTAATGGACTGCAATAAGAATATTAGAGAAGTACACAAAAACAATCATAAATGCCATTGTAAAAATGGCTGTTAGAACTCGATGAATGTATAGTTGCCCCAATCCAGGTGTGAAAAGGGACCATACCACTGCCATCAATGGTCTCCTTTTATCTAAATAATTGATTTCAAAAGCACCAATTGTGTACGAATTAAAGTCAGCATTCTCACGTTCTGCTAATATGAATACTTTATTCATATCAACGGAAGTTCGATAACTATCCCATATTGCAAAGATATAGACTGGTATGTACAAAAGTAACCACCTTGGTTCAAGAACGTCCTTTGCCATATCAATATTCCCAGTGAAAGAATAGACCATCGCATGATTTAAGTTAGCCATATTATTAACGAGGATCTCCCACAGAAAAAGCGCATAGCCCCTTAGATATTTCGATAATAGGAGATGTCCAAAACCAGGAAATGCTGCTGACCACCAAGCAATAATATATGGGTTTCGAAGATGTAATTGTGTAGTACCAATCGGACTTACGTATGCTTTAAACCGCCGTTCCTTGTTTATTGGGTTATAGTTATTCATAATTTATCCTCAACTTTTTTAAGTTAAGGTTAATTTTTACCATATTTGGTATTTTTATTCCTATGTAAGTATTAACTCAATTCCTTATGTAAATATATATAGCTTATTGTGTTAAATGTTTCGTTTAGGTACATTTTTTTCACAAAGTGACCTAAAAATTGAAAATAATTGTTGCGCAGTAGTTGTCTACTACGTAATATAAGAGCTGCTCCACAACCTGGACCGATTGAAAAAATTAATTTCACTGGATAAATTCCCTTACCAGTTAGATACTAAATCTAGTGTTATTTTTTAACACTAAACTCAATGTGGAGGGATATACTTTGGATATTCTTTTTAGTTTATTCTCAGGCGTAATTACTGCGGGAGTTAGAGTAGCATTCTTCTTTAGCAATATCATATTCAGATTAAATACGATGTTAAGGATGCAATCTCTAAATTAAATTATTGAATATTCATCAAGTATTACCTTGTGTACATTATTTACGAAAAAGGCAAGTCAAGTATTTTGCTTGCCTTTTTTAGTTAATACACTTTCATACTTATATAAATAATTCTCAAGAATTTAAACTTTACATTTCCTCTATATTTTAAAAAGATTATATTTCTATCCTAATTAGTAAAATATACTTTATGAGGTGATTTTATGGATATAGAGGATTTAAAGCTCACATCTGCTGAGATAGGGACTTTGTGGGCAGAATATGTTAATGGTACAGCTGTTAATATTATAAACAAGTATATGTTATCCATTATAGAAGACGAAAAAATAAGAACACTTTTTGAGGATGCGATAAGTACATTTGCAAAACAGAAAAATCAGATAGCCACGTTTATTGAAAATGAGGGATTTCCTATACCAATTGGATTTACTGATTCAGACCTTAATAAAGGGACAAAAAGATTGTTTTCGGACATTTTTTGTTTACACTATTTACACGTTATGACGTTACATGGTTTATTGGGACACATAACATCACTTAGTGCCTCTGTAAGAAAGGATTTGAGAAATTTTTATGATTCGTGCGATAATGACGGAAAAAGAATGTATCATCAAACGGTAGAATTACTGTTAGAAAAGGGGCATTTTCAAAGAGACCCTTACTTTTATCCTGAAGCAACTACTGAATTTATTTCAGGTCAACAATTTTTAGATGGCTACTTTGGGGACAAACGACCTTTAGCTGCGACTGAAATTATCAGTCTTTCGTTTAATTTGAAAAAGAAGATATTGGAGAAAACTCTTTCTATTGCATTTAGCCAAGTTGCCCAATCTAAAGAAGTAAGAAAATTTTTGGAATCATCGCAAAAGACCTCGGATAACCAAATTCAAGCACTTAGTTCTATATTAAAGAAAGATAATTTGCCTGTACCAATGTCTTGGGAAACAGAAGTCACAACTTCTCAGGATTCTCCTTTTTCAGATAAGTTAATGTTGTATCATATTGGTTTCCTACTACAAACCGCACAAGCCTATCATGGAACTGGACTTGCTACTGCAATGCGAACTGATCTTGCCGTAACATATGAGAAGATTATATTGAAAAACTTGATGGTGACAAAAGAATGGTTCAATTTAATGACGCAGTATAAGTGGTTAGAGGAGCCTCCACTTTCTCCAAATAGAAAAAACCTTGCAAAAGACAAATAATTAACCAATTGCACCTCTTGTTAATAGGAGGTGTTTTATTTCTGACTAAAAGTTCCCCCTCCATAAAACTGCTCGTTTAAGTTCATTTTTTCACAAAACCACCTAAATAAAGAAGATATTTATTGCACAGTATTTAGTCAAATAAGAAAAAGACGATCACTTTGAATGCAATCGTCCCTATGATGTTAGGCTATTAACAGTATGGTTGCGCAGTAATGGCCTACTGCGTATTAGGAAACGATAAATTTCTTATTATAAGGATGCGTAAGGTTGAATAACAAAAAGTTGCCTATTATGGCAACCGGATCTTCAACTATTCCACCTTTAGTTTAATTACGAAAACTAATTAGTGAAATTATTTTCATTTGAATGATTTTATCTTATTTTAAAGGGTATTGATAAAGGCATTTTCTCCAAATCCTTTTTCTCTACTAGCTTGTTTATTCCAAAATACTTTCAGATTATCAGCTGGTGTTATTATCATTTCTTACCATAAAAGATTATAAGTTAAGACAATAATAACGATAAATAAAATGATTCCATAAATCCCTTTACAAAATGATGTAAAGATCTCAGATAGTTGGAATAACGAGAAGTTGTTAATGTTGTAAAAACTAAATCATTTGGAAGATTATGTATGGCATGTACGAAAGTAGAGATGGTTATACTACCTGATTTTAAATAAATATAAGCATTTGAGATCCCACAAAATAACCAGGTGACTAACATTGTTTAAAATGCGAGATTTTTAGTTTAATATAAATCTCTTTCCGAGTTCGTTTCCAACTGAAAAGGAATTGCCAAGTTAATGAAAAGAAGATATTCAAATTTTCATATAAAAAAATAGTTAGCATAGATTAATTATGGTATATGAATTATATCCATTTTACTAAATAAATAAGTGTATTTAGATGTTTTTGCTTATGACATAAAGGAGCAAAAGAAAGGGGCATGGAGATGGCCTTTATGCAATTAGAAAAAGAAATAAGAGTACCTCAAGAGGCGATTGATGCTTGCTTTTCACTGCGAAAGCGGATCGACTCAATTACTCCAAAAAAGTACATCGTTGGCATCGGACTTAAGGAGATTGGAGGACGGTTTACAAATCAGTTGGCGTTATTCGTCTATGTTCCCAAAAAGCTGCCTCCCAATGAGGTTCCGTCTGCTGAAATAATTCCATCCGAATATTCCGGTTTTATAACTGACGTTGTGGAATACCAACCCGTATCTATTTCTGATTTTGCTCCATATAACCCTTTGCGAGGTGGAATTAGTATAAACCCGATAAGTAGAACCGGCAATATATCAGAATTCCCAGGAACACTTGGAGCGATAGTACGGAGCCGGACTCCCCCCCAAAAAAAACTTCTCCTTACTTGTGCACATGTGGTTAAATATGATTATAATGAGCCAGATGTCAACGCCATTGGAAGGAGTATATTTCAACCACCGGAGGGGCACCCAGGGGCAGTTGTTATTGGAAAGGTTGCTGATGTTAAGTTTCATGGTTCTCCTTATATGCTCGATTGTGCCGTCATTGAGGTTACCTCCCCGAATCACACACTACTGAATGAGATTGTCGATATTGGGCCTGTTAAGGGAGTCCACCTATGGAATACCCCACTCCCACAGTCCCTCCCTAAAAAGGTAAAAAAACGCGGTGGACGCACGTTGTATACGGATGGTTACATGGTAAGGTTAATTTTCGGTGCTTTACAACCAATTGTTTCAGGATTTGAGGTAATTAGCTCAGTCCCTGGCAAGGCATTTGCTGGTGGTGGAGATTCAGGATCTGTAATCTTAAACGAGAACGATGAGGTCGAAGGTCTCTTGTATGAAATTCCATTTAGTGATTTAGGAAATAGATTAGGTAGCAGAGGAATTGCTATGCCTATTTTAAACGTATTGGATGCGCTAAAGGTAGATCTAGCCATTACCCCGGCAATCACATCAGTGGTACCTAATAATGCAGTTGCAGCGATTAGTACATTTGGTAAGGTAGTAATTGAAGGTTGGGGATTCGATGCTTCGTCAAAGGTGTACTTCGGAAGTTTTCCTGCACCCGTTGTCAGTGTAAGCCAAAGACGAATGGAAGTTCTCGTACCCGTGTCTCCTTTTTCAGGTGATGTTGATGTCCGCGTAGAAAACACCTTCGGAGATGCCTCAATTCCTAATCTACAGTCGAAATTCTCTTACAATATAGGAATACGAAGATTCTTTTAAGAATGACATAGAAATCATAATTGTGATATCAATAACCCTCATTCAACCCAATGAAGTTGATTTTGGTTTATAATACAACCTATTGGGCTGGCAACCAAATAATATAATTTAGTCTTTCGTTAGTAGATCCATCCATTCACACTTAATTGGAACGATCAACTACGAAAAAGCGATGTTTGCCAGCTCTTTTCCCATAATCCATTATTTTTCCCTCGTGTATCAACTTTCCAGTGTCATTATTCAAAGAATCCTCATTAGCCAAAATAAACATTTCTTAACAGACAATCAACTAAAGCGAATATAGACAAATATACTATCAGTACTCTTAATAAGGAGGTTCCTTTTCGTATTTACATCCATCTTCAATTCTACCGCATTTCTATTATCTAGTTCATAGAGGTTGATACTCATGGAAAACAATTACGTTTATCTTTAGCACTTTACCTTGCAAGATCTTGGGATAGAGAAACTATAAGAATGTGTAAAGATAGGAGTGAATTAATAATGCCAACATGTGTAAAGTATACTGTCGTCGACCTCACTCCCTCTTCGGCCGGGCTCGCCACAGACATAAATCAAAATGGCTGGGTTTGTGGATGGGGGGCAGGGTTAAATGCTTTCTTATATATACCCCAGACCCCAGGAGGAAATGTATTTAATCTTCCTCCTCCTATCGGGATAACTGCACAAGCATTTGGTATAAACAACAGAGGTGATATTGTTGGGAGTAGTGGTGTATATCCAGGAGGCATTGAAATACCGTTCCTCTGGCTTGACTGCAGCAGTGGAGGGTGTTCTGGCTATCAATTGGCGCCTCTATCCCTATTTGGACCAGGTCGGGCAAATGCAATTAATGAATCACGTATAATTGTAGGGTGGAGTAGTACCCAGCCAATAGGCAGTACTTTCCGCAGGGCTGTTTTTTGGAATGGGAATAATCCATCCAATTCACCAATACCTCTAGATGCTCTAGACCCAAACCTAGAAAGTGAAGCATTTGGGATAAATGATCAAAACATAATCGTCGGCAGTGCCCAGTTCCGAAACACTTTTGGGAATATTGAGGAGCATGCTGTTGTATGGGATGCTAATACACGTAAAATTACACGAGACTTGGGAACTCTTACCTCTGTCCTTCCCATACGACCAGTGCCCACGTTCACAGACCTAAAAGCGCAAGCTACAGCCATTAATAACAGCGGTACAATAGTTGGAGTTGGCGATGTTATGTCCGCCCCAAGACGCCCTCGTACTGGATTTATTGTGCGTCCGGGTGGGGCCATGGAATTAATCCCAATGGGTCCCTCCCAAAATGCAGGGGCATGGGACATCTCACCGAACGGCACCATAGCTTTGACAACCAATGTTCTTAATCCTGACACCAATCAATTAGAAGATCATGGCGCAATTTATAGCCCTACAATGGGTCTTTTGGATATTCACACAACATCTTGTGGGGCTGCACCAGGAGGCCATGGCCTGTCAGGTGGATGGATTCTAACTGATGCGCGTTCTGTAAACGACAAAGGGTGGATTTGTGGTCGTGGTTCCACCCCCTATATCCAAAATCACGCAGTATTGCTCATTCCCACACCCTAGGCTGTTAATCTTCGAATGAAGACTAGATTGAAATTTCAACTTAAATAGGATTAATTATAAAGTAAAAAGGCAGTATAAAGTTCCTGATTCAATGAACTTTATACTGCCTAAATTATATTTTGGACTTTTTTTAAGTGCTTTCGGATCATGACGGGGGCATCTTTTTTATTACATACATCTTAATCGACGATCAATTTTGCCCAAACAGCATGTAATAACAGCCGCTGTATCTTAACAACCAAATAGACTGGTTAACCATTTAGGTATTCATCTGATACTTTGAATAACTCCTTTGTTACAATTGCAAGAATTGGTCCCGCTTCCTCAATGATTTTAACTCGGTAAATCCATTCTCCTCGATAGTCACCCCCCACCAACATAACCTTTCCTTCTTGATTTTCCAGACTTAGCTCTTCTATAGGCCGTCCTATATAGATCGGATCCTTTGT
Source organism: Anaerobacillus sp. MEB173 (assembly GCF_052119505.1). Lineage (NCBI taxonomy): Bacteria > Bacillati > Bacillota > Bacilli > Caryophanales > Bacillaceae > Anaerobacillus > Anaerobacillus sp. MEB173. The sequence goes on along the minus strand of NZ_JBJMAU010000001.1, from coordinate 13,555 downwards.
TAGTTTAATAATGCCGGAAACAGAACGGGGCCAAATAATCCTAAATCTACCGTTTTGAACTAGCCCAAGAAATTCAGTTCCGATTTCCCTACTATTGCTAGATTCTTGGTTTAGCGGAAAAGAAGGATACATTGTTTGAGAGGGATTGTACAAGTAGTTAGGTGTATTTCTAAATTGAGCTTGATATGGAGAGATGAGTTCATAATCAAACTTTTCCCCTGTCATGGAATCCATTAAATACTGTTGCTGAGTATAACTAGAGCGTGTTATCGGGTGTTGGCGATAATACAAAATCATACACTCCTTATCTTAACTATTTTTCCAAATATTATATTTAGCCCTATCCTTTTTGAATGATTGTCTTTGTATAAATGGGTAACTACCCATAATGCTAGATCTATATAAAATGGTTCATTGGCTGTCTGAACATAAGCTGTTAACGTTTAGCGTGCTGTTGCGATGATTGGCCCAAAATACTTTGTAAAGAACTGGGTGTATCCCACCCAGCCGCTAATCCTCCTCCCCCAGGACCACACTTCCATCCGTAACCAAAGCGAATCGTTTGACTTGATGAAGGGCGCCGTAACAAGGATATAGTGGTTAGGGATATGAGCCCCACCGGGCCCCGGAAGGATGCCCTGCGGGGGCATGAAGAAAGGCTGTAGACCATCATCAAATGTGCTACTTACGAGCAAGACTATGTCGACGTTGGAGGTCGGAATCATGTTTAGAAGTTGTTGTTGATTGGGGGCATATACAAAATTCGTCTCGTTCGATACACTGCTATATAGGCCGGTCGCGTTGAGCCAATTGCTGAGCGTACTGGGCAGTGTAAGGCCACTCACGGCATCCATAGTTGTATAGGGCTCGCCTGCATATCCAAAGATGTTCTCGGAATCGCGTAGCGAACTTAAGAGCATCCAGTCAGCATGCTCCGGTGTAGCGTTCGGGTGGGCGGAGTCGGTGATCGATCTCATGCGCGCATAGTCCTTACTACGTAGCCTGGCACCCGCGACAACCCTCAGGCTACCAATATTTGCCGACCCATCGCGGAGCATCTGGCATGCAAACATCGCAGCTGCAAATGGATCACGAGCAAACCAAATACGGAAGAACACCGCCGGTCCACAGGCGTTAAGGGCGCGTTGCTCAATTAGTTCGGGATTTCGGATCAGCGTGCGAATCCGCTGCAGGGTCAATTTAATGTCGAGATTCCAAGCGACATTCGTCCCCATCTTAGCTTCGAAGTCATCAACATATATCAGTGCGGTAGTAATGTTTCTCATTCTGTATTCCTCCAATCAATTCCTTGTATGCTTTCAAATCGCTACTCGTGCAAAGGTAAGCAATACAGGGCTATTTGATTATCAGTCCTGTGCTTAAAACGCAAAATTCATAGCACGTTTTTTATCCTTCCAAACATTTTCCATTTATGATTCTGTTAGCTAATCTCGTACTCCTCTCAATCAACTGTTGAATCTTAGGTCAATACTTGTGGTAAACTGATTGGTGGTCTCTTCAAAACGCATTGATTTCCTTTATAGGAGAACTGCATTACACTTACTTTTATTATTTGAAAGTTTTTTCATAACGACAATCTAAATTATGCCCACTATACTATTCATATGAAAATTTCTATGATTTTTCTGTTTAACTTTTGGAATGATAACTAAACAATATAATAGTCCATTAATCCCGCAACAAGTTTATAGGAATTCAAAACTACTTTCGGTGATAATTTCGTAAGAGGACTTCACTCGGGAGATGAATATTATTGTGTCATCAGAATCCTATCTCTCTCAATAAACACGGAAGCCGAGTTAGGAGCAGAGCTCAAAGCAAAATTTTCCGAACTGCTCAATGGCGTTTGGCTTTAAAACTGCTTTAAACAAACCAATCAGGTTCAAGCACCAAGTCTGAATAGAGTGCTACGATGTATCAGTGCGCTGGAATCGGTGAATCTTTTTGGATTTATATTCTTTCTGGTAAGGACACGGAAATTACATTATTGATTCTACTCGCTAAAGCTATAAAAACTTCTGCTCACATACTTATACATATATCGGAAATTCTCTTATGTATTACCTTATCTGCACCATGTTTCAACTTCTAACTGTAAATGACATTTGTTTAATAGTTCCTTTGGTCGGGTTAAATTTCGATCCTGGAACCCAGTAAAACCCCCTACCCAATCGAACACCTTCATCCAATAAAATAAGTTGGCCCCTTACTCTAATTCGGAACCAATTTTTTCAACTTATCTATCTATTCAAAAGGGTAAATTGGAGAAAAAAAAAGGAGGGTTATCCAAAATAAATGATTTTAGGTACCTTCCTTTTTAACTCTTTTCTAGCGAGGATAGATCTCATATCGCATATGTGCCCCGACATTCCCTTTACCACATTCTTTATTAATCCAGTACTTATCTGCATCTGGACCGAGGATCTGCAAATCACAATTGTTAGGATAAAAAACTGGATTGCTCCACCAAACACTTATAACGACCCCGGGTGCCGCATAAATGATTTGGCCTACTGTACCTTCAGTTATACTCCAAGAAGGACTTTGAGCACCGAATACCAGAGCATGATGAGGTGGGATTTGCCCTGTAGGAGTGAGTGCCCAACCACCTTCCTGGTGTTTTTCATATTGCTTTCTAAACGTAAGATCGGTATTATTATTAATTTCAAGTATCACTGATCGTGTTTGATTTAATTGCTTAATGATATTTGCTGCAGTGTCTACGGCTGATTTAGCATTAGCGATTCCGGTTAAAATACCTGTAGCTACAGCCCCCGCGGTTTGTCGATTTTTCGGATTATACGGACCATAATAGGATGTATTCTGCTGGAATCCATACAGGTTGTAAGGATTGAACGGCATTGCTGAGTATTGAGAAGTTTTTGAATGCGGGTAGTTAGGAGGATAATAGTACCTAGCAGATTCTTTTGTGGCCATATGATTCATCGAGAAATTTCTCCTTCTTCGTTCCATTAATTTTATTACTCCCTTTCTTAAGGAAAACCAATTTATGGATCCTTTATTAGTTTTGCTTTGGTTATGTGGCCATTTTGTTATATAGGTTTTGAATGAAGATGATACAACTGCCGTTATTTCAAAAATAAACATGAACGCTAATACAAAGACAGAAATATATTGAGAAATTAAATGTTTGGTTTGGTTTACTTAAGATTCTATTCCCCCTATTCCTCCGTTCGTTCCAAACAATTAAACCAACGGATTCTTCTTAAGTCAATTCTGTTTTCCACCCAACGGAGCCCATCCCAACGGTATCCTGCAACTGAAGAACTTTGAATCAAAGTCGGATAGTACCAAAAGTCAGAGCCATCTGTTAATGTTACATAAGTACGTTTGTAAAGATAGCTATCCATCTTTATCTCCCCCTTTCATTTGTTCCCTCTTATTTTATTCAATTCGTCTATATCAGTGAATTTTATTAAGTCCAGCTAGTTCGCTTATTTCCCTCTCCGATGTCATTTTAAAATCCTTTTCGATACTGAAAAATTTATTATTAAAACAAAATTATAAAATAACACAATGCGTTTATCATTTGGAGTGGATTACATAGAGGCATATGGGTAAAATTCTACAATTTAGACGGTCCTACAATTTGGAAATTTATGGTCTATCACATTTCCTCAATGCATATTTTTGTTTATGAATCTTGCATTTTAATTAAGCCACCTGCTATGATGACATGCCAATCCTTTTTTTACTAAAGAAGGGAGAGAAATTTGTGTCTAATGATAATCTTTTTATCCGAGTTTTACGGAAAGAAGACTTTCTAGTCCTGAGGTTTGAACTAGTCAACATACACACTGAAGGATCTCCTCTACACCTTGCCAGGAGTAATGCAGGTGAACCGGCAGTCTTAATCGTTCACTTTCCCGCACAGCATATTGTAGAAGAGGTATTCCCAGAAAATGTAAATATAAATACTCCAATCAAAGCCATGCTTTCCGGACCAAGCCGCCTAGTGTTCGAGCTTCCTGACTATGAAGACAAATGGCCGTTCACACTGGAAACTTTGTTAAACTGGAAGGATTACAAACCCGTGTTGCCAAAACTACCAGATCTCCCAATGCCAGATTCCCTACCTAACCCGAAGATTTTTGAGGGAAAGACTGCACTGGAAATCCCGACGGGTCTCTATCTTTCTCCTGACGAATCAGGCGTTTGGTATAATATCATTCGATCACAGGGTCAAGATGGTCGATTTGTGTTATGGCATACACAACTTGGAGAAAAGAAGAAAGAAAACGAAAACTTAGTACGTGAAGGCGGCAAAACGCATCTTATTACTACGTCAAATCGCCATATTCCAATTGAAAATAAAACCCTAACCCAGGAGAACCTTAATCAGATTGTACGGTTGACAACAGCTTTCTCGGAATACCAACCAAGTCCTATCAATATACGACGACTGATGCTTTCTTCTGCAGGAGCTTGGGCTAACTTTGAGGCTGCATGGAATTACCCAATTGGTTATAAAGGTGGTTTATCCCTAGAGCAATGGCAGCACATTATGACCCAGGGCAGAGACCAATTTGTTAAAACTGTAGAGAAGGCCTTTCTTTGTGATACAGGGCATCTGGTATCTATAGTTACCATCACAGAACGACAATTTAACGGTATTCCAAACGGGCAGAACGGTGCACAAGCAGTTCTTCGACAATATAAATACCTCGAAGTCCGAGAGCCTATGAAAAATTACGAAACACTAGAACCTGTTTACAAGCACGGCCGTCGAGAAATGCCATTTAAGTGGATAAAAATCACCACACGGACAACTCCCAAGCTGGTTCCTAGTGAAAAATATCCTTGGCCTAAGAACTTAGGCCCCGCTACGCCTTTCTGGCCTACCGAGAAGAATAAAGAGAAAGACGAACCATTTCGCTTCAAAATGGTCGCAGAAGATTGGGATGGGAACATTGTTTCGTTTGAACGGCCTCTACTGTGCGTTCCATTCAATGAGAAACCGCCAAATTGGCAAGAAATAGTAGATATCTATAATAGCTACACAAATTTACGAAATGTCCCTTTAAACCACCAGCCTATTGCCTTTACTAATACTGACGCTGACAGTAAGGGTAAGACTACACTCGAAACAGCAACAGTGAAATTTATGGCACAACCTGTTATAGGTGAAAAAAAAGAAGTGTTAAGTGACTTGAAGTTGCCATACTTTCAACCTGGGTTTCTTCCGCAAGTGGAGTCAGCGGAAGTGAACATTCCTGCTGCTGAACAGGTAACAGGTCGGAAATTAGATAAAAAATCTATTGAATTTGAAAAAACGTACTTAGATCATGGGTTTGATGCAACATTGAATAAAGGTGAAGTTTTTGCGAAGCTTGCTAAACTAGACCTTTCCTTACCTACAGAGAAAGCCGGCGGCCTAATCACACCCAAAACATCGATTGAGGGATTGTCAAGAGCGCTCGGCCCTGTCGCTAACCCAGACGATATAAAATTAGGCAAGTTCAACCCAGCAAGCATGTTAGATAATGCCAAATTCCTGGGAGGTATTACACTTAAGGATATTCTAGAAGAAGTAAGCTTTGATCCATTAAAAATAAAGGAGATAGAATCAACTTTAACACCCGACGAATTAATAAAGAAAGTCGATGATCCAAATTTTAAGCTAGTAGCCCCTATGCTAACGAAACGACTACTGCCAAATGATGCCATAGAAACACGTTATTTGTGGAAGCCCAGTATTAAAAACTGGCCTGATGATAAGAACGCATTCTTTCGTTTCATAACACAAAAAGAGGTTACAGGATTTCGGAACGATGCTCAACTAAGCATAAATGTACAAATGGTAACTGCGCCCGACGGTAGCCCTCCTACCTACATGGTACTAGGCAAGCTACAAGAGTTTGCTTTGGAATTTGTCGGTGCCATGTTGCTTAAATTTTCTGAGTTAAGGTTTACAGCTGAGAACGGTAAGAAAATGGATGTCAGTGCAGAAGGCCTCGACCTGATATTCCAGGGGCCGCTTGAATTTGTAGAAACAATAAAAAACATCATACCGCCTAATGCCTTTTCCGACCCACCTTTCATAGATGTGTCAGCAACTGGCGTTACATCAGGTTTCACACTGGGTATCCCGTCTTTCGGTGTTGGTATTTTCAGCTTTGAGAATATCGATCTTAGTGCAGCTCTGTCTCTACCCTTTGTCGATCAGCCTGCTGGTGTAAAATTTTCCATTTCGGAGCGCCAAAAGCCATTCAATGTCTCGGTAATGGGCTTTGCAGGAGGAGGTTTCTTTAGTCTTGCACTCAGTGCTAAAGGAATAGAAGGAATTGAGGCATCCATTGAATTTGGTGGGAATATAAGCATAAATCTAGGAGTGGCCAGTGGCGGTGTTTATGTGATGGCAGGCATATACTTCGGTATGGCCGGGGATGAAGTAAAGCTTACTGGCTACCTGCGCTGTGGCGGCAATGTGAGTGTTCTAGGTCTGGTTTCGGTTACTGTTGAGTTCTACCTAGGTCTAACTATCCGTAAGAAGGAAAATACGAATGTAGAAGTCTGGGGGCAAGCCACTTTAACGGTTGGCGTTAAGATCGCATTTTTTAGTAAGAGCATCAACCTCACTGTTGAACGGAGTTTCGCAGGACCAAAAGGGGATCCTACTTTTGCTCAAATAATGGGCCCTGAATATGAAGGTGGCTATCCCTATGAATGGGAAAAATATTGCATGGCATTTGCGTAGAAGTAATTAATCTGTAAACTACATTCAATCTATTAAAATAAATGATAAAGGAGTTTTTTATGGCTACGACTCAAAGTCTTCTTTGGATTGCTCTCCCCAATGGAATGACGATGGATGGAAATAACCGAAATTTAAGACTTTCTGTTTTCGTAAACCCACGATTACGTTCGAATGATTCGAATGAAGGGGTAACATTGGCTTCATTTCCTGATTTTCTCAACTGGGCATATCGTATGCAGCCAGACCGAGCGACATTTTCAATTGAGGTGGCTGACGGAACACAGAAGAAGGTGGTACCAGCATACAGGGTTTCACCACCTCCCATTCAACCGCTTTGGAGTTCACTTTTTAAGTCAGATATTCCCGTTCACACGTACGAATTTGATGACTATTCCAACCGGCCTATCGTAAGTTATCCAGTTAAAAACGTGTTGGATCATCTAAAGAATTTTTATCAAAACCTTGTTAAAGAAGCACGTAATGACTTACCTTGTATGATCCCTCCAAGGGATGATTCGAATGAAGAATGTGTAAGTATCTATCGATTAATCTATGAACTGGTCGAACTCCAAGATCTCTTTTACGATAAGGTAAATACTGAAAAAGGCTTAAGCCTTCTGTTAAACAAGTCTCTTGAAGAAGCCAAAGTCGAAGCTCGTAGGCGTCGTGATTCAGGAACAACAGGAGATGCGATTATACCGCCATTTCCTTTTACTCAAGAACCACCAGGTCCAACAGCTCCAACAGGTCCAACAGGTCCAACTGGTCCACCAGGTCCAACAGGTCCAACAGCTCCAACTGGTCCACCAGGTCCCGGAGTCCCATATCCAGGCTACCCCCGTGATAATGATGTTCAAGATGCTTATTACCGTACCATGCTTTTTCACTATCGCCCAGCCTGGACTCAACCAACTCCGCTACCTGATGGTCCTGAAGCCAAAGCTCACTTTGAGGAAGAAATCGACTTCCATCAAATGCTCTCAGCCTTAGGTGATTTTCCAGAGATTTTACGACGCTTAGGACTGATAATAGACCTTTATATACCAGCTGATTCTATACCGAAAACAAATAACGATCCCGGCAAGTTTAAACTGCGTATCGTTCCTAGTTGGTCTTCTCAATTCCCTACTCGCCAAAATGATAATCTGACTTCCTGGCCGGAAGACCATTCATGGACGGAAGACTATTGTCCATGGACGGCATATCATTATAGGGAGGAAAATGGTTTAAACCTATTTACTGCCCACTCTTCTACAAACGAAATAGATGGAGGTATTTGGATTCCTAAAAAAGAGGATGTTGAATTGGTTCAAGTTGATGTTGATGGTGCTGCACTCAAAACCTTGAATCTTGCGGCAAGTATAGCGGCTCAAAATAGAAAAGAGGTGACCGACAAACCCATTGATACAAACGAAGAGTCCGGAGTTTCACCCATGCGTAACGGTGGTATCTCGGTTGTACGTAACAAGAATGCCCAGCATTTAAATGATATTTTTAACGGCTCAGCAAAATTGAACCAGATGTTTATCAGTGGTCCTCCCGAACCGGATAACCCCCTGTATGCAGAAGATCTTTTACGCGGGTACCGTCTAGATGTCATTGATCAAAATGAAAATAGGTATTCACTGCATCGGCGGTTTGGCCAATATAAAATACTTAACGCTCCAGGGTCTTTCGAGATTATTGACGAGGGCTTTATACAACCAAGTGTCACAAGTTCTCCTGAATCTAATGATCCCGTTAAGGAACTTTACATTCACGAGTCTCTTTTCACTTGGGATGGTTGGAGTTTATCAGCACCTCGCCCTGGCAAGAGTATCAGCGCAAGTTCAAGTGCGCCAAATCCTGACGAACCTGATACTATGCCACAGCAAGTTAAAAACACTGCTATGACGCGTCTTGGACTAGAGACAGATTTCATGGTCGAGTATGGAACCTTACCTCGTCTCCGTTTTGGAAAGGATTATACATTCCGTGTCCGAACAGTTGATTTAGCAGGCAATGGACCAAATTTGGAGGAAGCAAAAAAGATTGAAGCAGCGTTATTACTTAATCAATCACCTATAGGTTACCTTAAGTACCTCCGCTTTGATCCCGTTAATCCTCCGGAACTTGTTCCTAGACAGTTGTATAGCCCTAGTGGTAATCTGAATAATCCTGATACGACTGCCTATGCGGAAGGTGAATCATTGGAAAGGCTGGTTATTCGAAGCAACTATAACAAATCAACAGAAGAATATGCTGCGGCCAACCCTGTCTATCAGCCTTTTAACGACAGGCATGTGGCACCACCTAAAGCCTCACTTCAGATGATTGAGGAGCATGGGCTGCTGGATGCAGCCCTTGATGCTAAGAAAAGCGGCATGCATCCGGATCAGGTTCGCAGGGTCATACAGGATGTATATTACTTGGCTACACGTGAGGCTGGATCATTCAACGATGTTTCGTTACCATCCGTGCGCTTTATTCGCACTGGGTCAGATCCTTCATCGACCGATGGCTACGCAGTTCACACTGAGAGGCAGCTGATTCTTCCTTACTTACCAGATCCATGGGCCTCTGGTGTGGTTTTTCACGGACTACCCGGTCTTGATCCCGGGGAATCGTTTTACATTGACTTAAAAGCAAATCCTTGGTATGAGGTTAAACCGTTCCGCATTCGTATAGTTGAAGGATCTTTTGGACCTTTTTGGGACGAAAAAAACCGAGTTCTTACCATCCAACTTCCAAAGGCAAGTATAGCTTCCGGCATTCGCGTTAGCTCAAGGTTTGGAGGAAATCTTGAGGCTATGGGACTTTTACAGTGGGTGAAGGAAGATAAAACCAATTGGACCGATCAGGAGTTGTTGGAACTAGAAAAAGACATCTTAAATGGTCGCACCTGGTTGTTCACCCCTTTTCGAGAAATCACTCTTGTTCACGCCGTTCAACAACCACTCGATTTTCCTTCGCAACCTACTCTTCAAATAAGAGCACGTGAGGAGAATAGTACCGAAGCATATCTCTTTGGAAACATCTATGTTCATATCCCAAGCACTTCCAAAGTTGATATTCTTGCTGAATGGACAGAAAGAGTTGATGATATAACGAAAGTTGAACCAGAATTAGAGCCCGTCCCCTTCCGTGATCATGTGATGGAATTACCTATTTGGCTAGATCACGGAAAAGAGGTATTCGTTAAAGACAACCCAAATGCCTTACATTTAGAGGAATACGAATCACGCCTTGTCTTCAACAGTTATGAGGCGGAAACTGTATATAGGAACCTGTTACAAGGACTTGTGACTCCAGAAAATCAGGAACAAATGAATTTGGCAAGCAAAGTGGAGAAACACGGATTTGGGGATACGAAGTACCGACGTGTCCGCTACAAAGTCAGGGCTACAACACGCTTCCGTGAGTACTTCTTACCAAGCATGCCAAATGAGGACCTTGTACGAGAAACTCAAGAGATTGAAATAGACGTCCTTAGCACAGCCAGGCCTTCTAATCCTTTAGTTAAATACGTCTTGCCTACTTTTTCTTGGCAGCAAATGAATGAGGATGATGGAGAAGTTACGAGTGTACGAAGGGGAGGTGTTCGGCTTTATCTTGACCGCCCATGGTGGTCTTCCGGAAACGGTGAGATGCTGGGTATTGTTTTAGTTGAAAATAAAGTACCTAATCGAGAAGAAGCTCTTTACAGTTACTTGACTTTTTGGGGTCAAGATCCCATTCGAGATTCACCTATACTCCCACTGCCGACCATAGAAGACTTTAAGAATTATAAAGAGGTTTATGATGTTCATTTATTTGAACTTCCTAATCAGCCTGTAAAGGTAGTTTGCTACGAAGTAGATTGGGATCGTGAACGCAAGATGTGGTACTGTGACCTAGATCTTGATACCGGTAATGCCTACTACCCGTTTATCCGACTAGCCCTTGTCCGGTTCCAACCAAATTCGTTGATCGTGCCTGCTGATTTACGCATATCACCCGTAGTTCTTGCAGACATCGTTCAAACTGCACCTGATCGTTCCTTAACTGTCACACGGAACCCAAATCATCCTGGCGTCTACAATGTCTCGGTAAGCGGTGTAACCTATTCTAAAAAGATCATAAACTTACAAGATAATACGGCGGCTCCTGCGACGAGTTTGATGAATGTCCAAGTTCAATATCAGCTTGCTGAGATTGAGGATGAGACCTTAGGTTGGGAGGACGTACCGAACTTAGATGAAATAGTGATCCATCCGGGCTCCCCAGATGGGAATGGTGTAGTCATATGGGAAGGTGAAGTAGTCATTCCAGAGGAAAATCAAGGATATCCATTACGGCTAGTTGTCGAAGAAATTGATATATTTCATGGTGAACAACATACGCAAACCTATAAACGTACAGTATATATGGATATCATTTACTTGTAAAATTGCAATTGTTACAACGATAAAGGAATAGTGATTGGTAGTGTTAAGTGTTTTAAATTGGTATGAATGAGTAAATTAAGGAAAAATAAATATGCAAGGGTGAAAATATCTACCGCCCTTGCTTTTTTATGTGCTTGCAATGAGTTTTGGATGGATATGAGAAAAAGAGCTGATAGACAACTCTTTTTCGTAAGTAATTGTTCCAAAAAGTCTGAAAGGACAGTAGTTATAATTTGGATCGCTTTTGTTTTTACTAACTACCAACCGCGATAACCACCCTTTCCACCTTTCCAAGCACCATGACCTCCCTTTCCACTTTTCCAATCGTCATAACCGCCCTTTCCACCTTTCCGAGCACCATGACCTCCCTTTCCACCTTTCCAACTACGATACCAACCGCCCCAACCGGCGTTTTCACCACCATACACACCTTGCCAACCATATTGTCTATCTCCATTTCTTTGATCCATTTTTTATACCTTCCTTTCCTATATTAGACAGTACTTTCAATATATATATGTGTGTCAAAAATTAGAGTGATAAGATGGCACCCCGGTCGGTGTACTTTCCTTCCAACTAATATTGAGATGATTGGTTTAGTGGCCCCAAATGTATACCTTACTTTGTTACCTTCTGTATTAAAGTACTAGTTGAATAGCAGATAATTACCCTCGTTATAACTAATTAATGATTTCACCTTTTGGAAAATCAGGTCATACAATAAATATGGTTATATGACTACCTTTTAATAACAGAGGAGGAACATAGATGATGCCTTACTATGGTATGCCATTAAATAAATATTCGGGACAACAGTGTAATCCATATTTTTGTATACCATCTCAGATGAATACGGAACAACTGATGTTGCCAACCCATGGGCAAATACCCCAGAATTACCAAATGGTCCTTACCCCTGATCTAAAGGCAACCCCATTTAAACAGCATTGGAATTCATCGGGTGACTCCCGTTATTTGCGCAGCTGCGAAAACCTAACAAGCCTCACAGCTGTGTCGAGGAGTCCAGGCATCATAGATGTATGGTGGATTGCACTAAACGGATCGATACAAGGCGCGTATTCGGAGGAAGGGGAACGCTGGACTCGTTATGAATTGGCTCCTGCAGGTAGTGCTTCCTTTGGTAACGATAAAATCAAAGCTGTGTCGAGAAAGGAAAATATCATAGATGTAGTATGGATTGGAGCAAATGGAGAGGTACAAGGGGCTTATTATGTTGAAGGAGAACCCTGGACTCGTTATGAAATAGCCCCAGCAGGTACCGCTTCCACAACCGGGATCTCAGCCGTATCGAGAAAGAAAAACACTATAGATGTAGTATGGATTGGGGTAAATGGAGAGGTACAAGGGGCTTATTATGAAGAAGGAGAAACCTGGGCTCAATATGAAATAGCCCCAGCAGGTACTGCTTCCATAGGTGGGATCACTGTTGTGTCGAGAATGCCAGACATAATAGATGTAATATGGATGGGGGCGAACGGAGAGATTCAAGGGACTTATTATATTGAAGGAGGGCACTGGAATCAATATGAAATAGCCCCAGCAGGTACTGCTTCCACAGGTGGAATCACTGCTGTGTCGAGAAAGCTAGGTATCGTAGATGTAGTATGGATGGGGGCAAATGGTGAGGTACTAGGAGCTTATTATGTTGAAGGAGGATACTGGACTCGATATGAAATAGCCCCCAAAAATAGTGCTAACTTGTTGGAGGGAACTATTACCGCTGTGTCGAGAAAGGAAAATATTATAGATATTTGGTGGACTGGGGTTCATAACACGGTACAAGGTGCATATTGGGAAGATGGAGCACAATGGAAGCAATATAATTTAATAGGCGCTCCAAGTAGTAACGCTGATAATGTATGTGGAAGTATCACCGCTGTGTCGAGAAAGGAAAACATCATGGATGTATGGTGGATGGGTTTAGACGACTCTATACAAGGAGCGTATTGGGAGGAAGGAAAACGCTGGACTCGATATGAATTACCACCTAGAACACCTAGAATCAAAGTAACTAAGGAGAATGGTACGATATTAGTCACTGGAACCGATTTTAAACCTGGTTCAAATGGAATCCGTATCATTGTGGAAAGTCCATCCAATGAATATCGTGTTTTTACCAATTCCGTTACCAGCAGCTTCACAACTAAAATTGATGTATCGTGGATACCAAAATATACAAACCTTTATGTATCTGCAACCGACGGTACACGCGTCCCCACCTCCCAAGACATAACTGGATTTCTCTGGAGTAAAACAGTTCCAATCACAATCTAAAACAAAAATCTTTTAACGAAGTATTTCGTAGTTAATACAACGGACGTTTAGCTCGTAGCTGAGCTAAGGCCCCGAAAAAAAAAAATAGGACTAATCATTGTGATTAGTCCTATTC